>CAZZVN010000044.1:15071-33600 GCA_964657625.1 uncultured Steroidobacteraceae bacterium | reverse complement strand
CTAAATGCGAATAATTCTTATTTACTTTTAGACCGGCTTATCGTTTCATCGAGTCCTGCGGCAACGGAGGAACTCATGAAGCACCTGCACGAACGGCATTTCGACGGACTCTCCACCCTGACGGTTCGCGGCCTGTCGACCCCGGAGCAGTTCGTGATCGGCGTCTGCCGCTGTTGGGACGCCTTTGTCGCGGATGCCGACCACTCGCTGCCATGGCGTCTGTTGGGTCCGGTGTTCGCGTACATGAACGTAGTGGACGCCTTCTGTGCCTTCGAGGTGTCGTTCCGCTTCCTGGCCCGAGCGGCTGCTCTGCGTCCCGAGCTCAAACTCGGGTTCCGAGACCCTTACGACCTGTCGCTGGGTCGGGACGAGGCGCGGATGTTGAGCTGTCTCGCGTCGTTGCAACGGGGTCGCACGCGCGATGCGATCGCCGTCTGGGAGGACGTCCTGACGCCGCAGACCGTGCGTACGGTGCTGCCACCGCTGGCCCGCATCGCCGCGGTCCTCGACGTGCAGGGGCACCGCCTAGCGCGCTGGCGCGGCGCGCCCTTTGTCGCGCAGGTAAGGAAAGTCGTGCGCGGGACGCGGCGCGGCGAGGAAGAAGCCCTGCGCGAAGCCAATCCCTAGGCGGCCGAGTTCCGTCAGCACCTCCGCCGATTCCACCCGCTCGGCGATGGTATGGATGCCCATTGCCCTGCCCACCTGGCTGATGGCTTCCACCATGCTGCGATCGACGGGATCGCGGGCCACGTTTTCGATGAACTGCCCGTCGATCTTGAGGTAGTCGACGGGCAGCGTCTTCAAGTACAGGAACGAGGACAACCCGCTGCCGAAATCATCCAGCGCGAAGTGACAGCCGCGGGTCTTCAGTTCCCGCATGAAGTGCACCACGTTGTTCAGGTTCGCGATGGCCGCCGTTTCGGTGATCTCGAAGCAAAGCGCACCCGGCGCCAGGTTCGAGGAACCGAGTTCACTGATCAGGTACTCGAGGAAGCGCTCGTCGTTCAACGACGTGCCCGACAGGTTGACGGCAATGGTATAGGGCGGCACGCCGGTGCTTTGCCGATGCACGAACACATCCAGCGCCTGGCGCACGACCCAGCGGTCGATGGCCGGCATGACGTTGTAGCGTTCGGCGGCGGGGATGAATTCCGCGGGCGCGATCAGGGTGCCGGTGTCGTCGCGCAGCCGCAGCATCAGTTCGAAGTGTTCGGGTTCGCGGCGGACCGAGCCGATCTGTACGATGGGCTGGTACACCAGTTCGAAACGGCTCTCGTCGAACGCCCGCGTGAGCTTCGACACCCAGTGCATCTCGCGGTGACGTTCGGGCACGTTGTCCGGCGTATACAGCTGGACGCGGTCGCGCCCCTGATCCTTCGCCGTGTAGCACGCCACGTCGGCGGCGCTCATCACGTTCGCCACCGTCGGGGTCTCGGGGGTGATCTCGACGATGCCGATGCTCACGCCCACGGCCAGCACGTCGTCGTGCCAGTTGAAACGGTAGTCGCGGATGGCCTGCCGCACCCCTTCCGCGAGGCGCATCGCCTGCTCGAGCGTGCACGCCTGCAGCAGGATGCCGAATTCGTCGCCTCCCAGGCGCGCCAGCGAATCCCCGGCCCGCACCCGCGACTGCAGCACGCCGGTGATCTGTTTGAGCAGCAGATCGCCCGCCGGATGGCCGCAGGTGTCGTTGACCACCTTGAACTGGTCCAGGTCCAGATACAGCAGGGCGTGCCGGGCCGCGGCGTCCTGGCGCACGCTCTCCACCGCGGCCGTCAGGCGATTCTCGAACTCGCGGCGGTTGATGAGACCCGTGAGCGCGTCGTGGCTGGCCTGGTAATGGAGCGCCCGGTGCAGACGGCGTTCCTTGCTGACGTCGTGGAACACCATCACCGCGCCGATCAGATTGCCGGCCCGGTCGCGGATGGGCGCCGCCGAGTCCTGGATCGCGATCTCCTGGCCGCGTCGGTTGACGAGCACGGTATGCTGCGCGAGGCCGAGCACCTGACCTTCGCGCAGACAGCGCACCACCGGGCTCTCGCACGTTTCCCGGGTGCTCTCGTCGACCACGGTCAACACGGCGCCGATCAGCTGCCCCTGCGCCTCGCGGTTCTCCCATCCGATGAGGCTTTCCGCAACGGGATTCATGTAATCGATGCGGCCCTGCGAATCGGTGGTGATCACGGCGTCACCGATCGACCGCAGCGTGACCTCCGCGCGCTCCTTTGCCTGGAACACCGCGGTTTCCGCCTTCTTGCGTTCGGTGATGTCGGCGATGGTGCCTTCGAAGCCTTCGATGCGGCCCTCCTTGTCGCGCACCACACGGCCGTTGTCGACCACCACCAACATCGTGCCGTCCTTGCGCCGCAGTACGGACTCGTCGTTGCGCACCTCGCCGTCGGCTTCCATGCGGCGCACGTAAGTGTCGCGGTCGCTCGGGTACCAGTACAACGACGCTGCCGGCACGGCGTACAACTCCTGCGCGGACGCATAACCGAGCATCTGCACCAGGGCGGGATTGACCACCAACAGACGCCCCTCGCGGGTGCTGCAGTAGACACCGTCCATGACACTCTCGAACAAGCCGCGAAACTTCGCTTCACTGTCGCGCAGCGACTGCTCCGCCGCCTGGCGTTCCATGCTGTCGCGGATGCAGACGATGAAGCCCACGCCGCCGTTGAGGCGGGCCTTGCTCACGGCAACTTCCACCGCCACCCGGGTGCCGTCCCGGCAGCGGCCCGAGGCCCGATGAGCGGCGAGATCGACGTGCGTGTCGTCGATCTTGGCGGCGCCGCGCTCGAGGAATTCGAGCAGCTCGCCCTGGCTCGAACCGCAATCCGGCAGCAGATAGTCGAGGGTGCGGCCGAGAACGTCGGCGGCGGCGTATCCGAACACCCGCTCGGCGGTGGGGTTGAAACTTTCGATGTGGCCGGTGGCGTCCAGCGTCACGATGGCATCCTTGACGTTGTCGAGGATGGCCTGCAGGTGGGACGCCGTCTCCTCGCGGATCTCCCGCGTGAGCGCCTGCGCCTCCTCGGACATGAGCTGCATGGCCCGCACCACGCCGCGCCGCTCTGCATCGATGCGATCGTAGTGGGCGCTGACCGCCTCGAGCAGGGCAGCCAGGTCGAGTTCGCCCGTCTGCCTCGCCGTCGAGAGCTGCTGCGTCAACAGCTCGTTGAAAGCCCGCGCTGCCAGCCGCGGCTCGCTGCGCACGGCCGCTCCGTTATCCCTCGACACCGATCGCATCTCCTTTACTTAATCTTCTAAGTAACGCCGCGGATGACCAAATGGCGCAAGGGATGTTAGGGCGATCCCGTAACCAAGGCGTGACGGGAGTCTCGTTTTCGGAGTCGAACGGCTAAATGATCAGGAAGCCTGGTCCATGGCCGCACGGCCGCCGCGTTTGCGACCGCTCTCCAACAGGAAACGCTTGCGCAGACGGATGCTGTTCGGGGTGACCTCGATCAGTTCGTCATCGTCGATGAACTCCATGGCCTGTTCGAGGGAGAAGCGGATCGGCGGCGACAACACCACCGCCTCATCCTTGCCGGAAGCCCGCATGTTGGTGAGCTTCTTGCCCTTGAGAGGGTTGACCACCAGGTCATCGTCACGATTGTTCATGCCGATGATCATGCCCTCGTAGACCTCCTCACCGGGTCCGATGCACAGGCGACCGCGCTCCTGGAGGCTGAACAGCGAGTAGCCGAGGGCCGTGCCCTGGCCGTTGCTGATCAGGACGCCGTTTGGACGCTGACCGAGTTCGCGCTGCACCACCGGGCCGTAGTGATCGAACACGTGATGCAACAGGCCGGTGCCGCGCGTCATGGTGCGAAATTCGGTCTGGAAGCCGATCAATCCACGCGAGGGCACCATGTACTCGAGGCGCACGCGGCCACGGCCGTCGGCCTGCATGTCCTTGAGGTCGGCGCCCCGGCTGCCGAGGGCCTGCATGATGGCGCCTTGCGCATCGCTGTCGGCGTCCACCAGCACCTGTTCGTAGGGCTCGTGGGCCACGCCGTCGATCTGCTTGATCACCACGCGCGGACGCGACACGGCCATCTCGAAGCCTTCCCGGCGCATGTTCTCGAGCAGCACGCCCAGGTGCAACTCACCGCGGCCGAACACCATGAACTTGTCGGGGTCCGCCGTGGGCTCCACGCGCAGTGCCACGTTGTGGATGGATTCGCGGTCCAACCGCTCGCGGATCTGCCGGCTCGTGACGAATTTGCCGTCCCGTCCGAGGAAGGGCGAGGTGTTCACCTCGAACGTCATGCTGATGGTCGGCTCGTCGACGGTGAGGCTGGGCAGCGCCTCGACGTGCAGGGGATCGCAGACGGTGTCCGACACCTTGGGCTCCGGGATGCCGGCGAAGGCTACGATGTCGCCGGCGAAAGCGGACTCGACCTCGACCCGGGTCAGGCCGTGGAAACCCAGCACCTGGGTGATGCGTTCGGGCCGCGTCTTGCCCTCACGACTGATCACGGTGACGGACATGCCCTTCTTCAAGGTGCCGCGCTTGATGCGACCGACCCCGATGGCACCGACATAGCTCGAATAGTCGAGCAGGGTGACCTGGAGCTGCAACGGACCGTCCGAATCCACGTCGGGCGGCGGACAGTGATCGACGATGGTCTTGAACAGCGGCTGCATGTCGCCGTCCCGCACCGACGGGTCGAGACCCGCGAAGCCCCGCAAGGCCGAGGCGTACACCACCGGGAAATCGAGCTGCTCGTCGGTGGCGCCCAGCTGGTCGAACAGATCGAAGGTCTGATCCAGCACCCAGCCCGGACGCGCTTCGTCACGGTCCACCTTGTTGATCACCACGATCGGACGCAGACCGTGCTTGAACGCCTTCTGAGTCACGAATCGCGTCTGCGGCATGGGCCCGTCCACCGCGTCGACCAACAGCAACACGCAGTCCACCATGGCGAGCACACGCTCGACCTCGCCGCCGAAATCCGCGTGACCCGGGGTGTCGACGATGTTGATGCGGAACTCGCCCCAGTTGATGGCGGTGTTCTTGGCGAGGATGGTGATGCCGCGCTCGCGTTCGAGCACGTTCGAATCCATGACCCGTTCCTGCAGATCCTTGCGCGCATCGAGCGTGCCGGACTGGCGCAGGAGTTGATCCACCAGCGTGGTCTTGCCATGATCGACGTGCGCGATGATGGCGATATTGCGAAGTTTCTGAGTCAAGTGAGAGCCCCGGCGAAACGGCTCAGTATAGAGCGTTGTGCGCCCGTGCGCCGCAGTTTCAGCGTGGGCCGGCGGCCACGATCAACGGAATCGCAAACTCGCCGCTCTCGCTCGCGTCGTCGTGGTGCAGCATGACGTCGACCGTGACGAGCTGCACGCCCTCGAGGGTGGGCGTCACCGTCACGGTCTGTCGATACACGCTGCGGGGGTCCACGGCGGCAAGTTCGAGGTGGCTTCCGGCCGGCGCGAGGGATACACCGTCCGAGCCCTTCACCTGTAGGGATGCCGGCCCCCCCGCGATCCTGGTCACCAGCGCAATGACCACATCGAGCGGCCGCCCGACTTCGGGCCGGCCGGCGAGGTCGAATTTCACGGTGACGGCCAACGGCGATTTGCCGATTTCCGCCGCTTCGACCATGCCCCGGGTGGATTGCTGCGCGGTCACCCCCGGTTTGGGCGCAGCCGCGTGTGCGAACGCAGCCGGGGCGGCGGCGGCCGACGGCCCTGGATCGGGGTGACAGGCGCCCAACAGCGACAAACCGAGCAGTACCGGCACGACTCCTTTCATGAGTCGGATCATAACTCGAGCCGGGGCCCCTGCAGCACGGCCAATTGTTCCGCGAGCGCGCGCTGATGCTCCTCCCAGTAACGCGGCTCCGCAAACCATGGAAACGCCCTCGGGAACGCCGGATCGTGCCAGCGCCGCGCCAGCCACGCCGAATAATGAATCATGCGCAGCGACCGCAACGGCTCGATCAGCCCGAGTTCGTTGCGGTCGAAGGGCAGGAACTGCTCGTAGCCTTTCAACAGGTCGACCAGGCCGGTGCGCATTTCCTGCAGATTGCCGGCCAGCAGCATCCACAGGTCCTGCATGGCCGGGCCGGTGAGGCAGTCGTCCAAATCGACGAAATGCGGGCCTTGCTCGGTCCACAGGATGTTGCCCCGATGGCAGTCCCCGAGAATGCGCCCCAAACGCGCGCCACCCCATTCGAACGCCTGAGAGTCGACCTCGTCGAGCAGCGCGTCGGTGACCTCGGCATATTTGTCGGCCAGGTAATCGGGCATCCAGTCCCCGTCCAGCACGAAATCCCGCGCCTCTCGCCCAAGGGCCGACGCGTCCAGGCGGCCGCGCTCCTGGAACCGCCCTGCCCGCCCCACCGCATGGATGCGGCCCAGGAAGCGCCCCACCCATTCGCGGTCGTCCACCGTACCGAGTTCGGGCCAGCGACCGCCGCGTCGCGGGAATACCGCGTAGCGAAACTGCGCATGCGTATGCAGGGTCTCGCCGTCCCGCACCAGCGGCGCGACCACCGGAATCTCCTGCGCGGCGAGCTCGGCCGCGAAGGCGTGCTCTTCGCGGATGGCGGCATCGCTCCAGCGCGAGGGGCGGTAGAACTTGGCGATGACGGGGACCCCGTCTTCGGTGCCGATCTGATATACCCGGTTTTCGTAGCTGTTGAGGGCGAGCACACGGCCGTCGCAGCGGTGCCCGGCAGCCTCCAGGGCATCGAGCACGACCTCGGGTGACAACCGCGCGTAAGGAGCATCGACGTTCATGGACCCGAGTCTACAGGTACGATGGCGTCACTCTCTTGCCATTGGGCGGCTGCTAGAATGACCAGCATGCGATTGCCCAGACCCAAGTCCCTGAGCGGACTGATATTGATCGGCTTCACGATCGTCGCCGCGCCGCTGCTGTTCGCCATCGTCAATGCCGCCGTGCAGATGCACCGGCTCTCGAACCGCAGCGAGCAGCTGGTGGTTCACGGCATGCAGGGTACGCGCAACAATCAGCGCATGTTCGAGGAGATCGGCGCGCTGGAACGCACGGCGCGTCTGTACCAGATCATCGGCAATGCCGAGCTGCTCGACGTGTACGCGCGCACCCAGGAACGGCTGCGTGCCACCGTGCACGAGCTGGAGGAACTCCCGCTCGACGGCAAAACCCGGACCGACGCCCGTTTGCTGACCGAGGAGGCGGAGCGTCTGGCGCGCGAGCTGCGTTCCGTGCCCCCGACGTCGGCCCGGATGGGAGAATTGATCGATGCCTTTCCGCACCTGTCGGAGGTCGCGGCCGGGGTGTCGAAACGCATCACCGAGCAGATCGACGGCGAATTGAAGAGGCTGCTGCTCGCGACCGACCATGCGCAGCAGAACCTGTTCTGGCAGACGTTGCTGCTAGTGCCCATCACGTTGGTGGCGGTCGGCCTGTTCACTTTTCTGTTCGGCCGGCCCATCCGCGCGATCGACCGGGCCATCGGCGAACTGGGTCGCGGCACCTTCTCGCGCCCCATCGCCATACGTGGTCCCGCGGACTTGGAACGCCTGGCGGCGCAGCTCGAATGGCTGCGTCTGAGGTTGTTGGAACTGGCGGTGGAGAAGAACCGGTTCCTGCGTCACATGTCGCACGAGTTGAAGACCCCGCTCGCGAACATCCGCGAGGGCACCGAACTCTTGATGGACGGCGCGGTGGGCGAGCTGCAGAGCGGTCAGCGCGAAGTCATGGGGATCTTGCGCGACAACGGCATGAAGCTGCAGCATCTCATCGAGAATCTGCTGTCGTTCAGCGCCTGGCAGGCCAAGAGCGTGGGTCTGGAGATCACCGAATTCAAATTGCGGCCGCTGGTCAAGGCGGTCCTCGAACACCAACAACTGTCGCTGGTGGCGCAACGCGTGCGTCTCGACGTGCAGATCGAGGATCTGACGCCGTGCGCCGACCGGGCCAAGCTGCGCTTGATCCTCGATAACCTACTCTCCAACGCCATCAAGTTTACGCCCCGCGGCGGCACCATTTGGGTGCATGCGCGCCGAGAACGGGATCAGCTGATCCTCGACGTCATGGACTCGGGACCGGGTATTCCGGCGGAAGAGCGCGCCCGCGTCTTCGAGGCCTTCTATCAGGGAAAGGCGCCCCAGGGCGGTCACGTGAAAGGCACCGGGATTGGTCTGTCGGTGGTCACCGAGTTCGTCGATGCGCATGGCGGCAGCGTCGAAATTTTCGAATCCCGGGCCGGGGGGGCGCATTTTCGCGTACGCTTACCGTTGCGGCACGCCGCCGCCGTTCACAGCGAAGCAGCTCATGCGGCTTGAACCTTGCGCCCGCCTCGTCGCGGGCGGTGCGCTATATGCCGTGCTGGGCGCTTGCAGCGCCTTCGCCAACAAGCCGCCGCCCCCGCCGGTGGTGGTGGCGGCGCAGCCGACGCGCGAGACCAGCCCGGCGGAGCCGTTGCTCGCGATCATGGATGCCGTGGCGCAGGGCGACCCGGCCCGCCAGGCGGAGCTGCTCGAGCACGCCCGGGAAGGGGTCGCCTCGCAGCCCACCCCCAGCACCCGGCTCGCCCTCGCCCTCGCGCTCGCGACGCCGGGCCACGGGGGCTCGGACCCCGTCGCCGCTCAGCGACAGCTGGCAGAATTGCTGGCGACGCCCGAAACTCTGGCCCCGGCGGAGCGTCTGCTGGCGCAGGTGGAACTGCGGGACGTCAACCAGCGTTTGATCATGCTTGCCGAAAACAAGCAGTTGCGGGACGACGAAACGCAGGAATCCCGGGACAAGCTGTTGGCGGCGAACCGGCGGCTGGCGGCCGAGTCGGACGAAAACGCGCGGTTGCGCAAGGCGCTCGACGAGGAGCGCGCCAAGTTGGACGCGGTGACGCATATCGAGCGTTCCATCAACGATCGCGGGGCGAATGGTTCGCATACTCCCTAGAGCAACTCGGAGACCGTATTGAACGCCTACTCGATCGCCGCCACCCGGCCCCTCGCCTTCGGTCTGCCGCCCGCCCCGCGGGACAGCGGCCTGCTGCAGAAGCGCAAGGCGCGGATCCTGGTGGTCGACGACGACCCGGGTCTGCTGCGGCTGTTGACCATTCGCCTGCGCGCCGAAAACTACGAGGTCGAGGCGGTGGAAAGCGCAGCGGCCGCGCTGGCGGCCTGCATGCGTTTCCGGCCAGACCTGGTCATCACCGATCTGCGCATGGACCAGATGGACGGCATCGGACTGCTCAAGGAGCTGCACAGCCGGTGGCCGGGCCTGCGCGTGATCATACTCACCGCCCACGGCACCATTCCCGACGCCGTGCACGCCACGCAATGCGGCGCCTTCGGTTTTCTGACCAAGCCGGTCGACAAGCAGGATCTGCTGGACCACGTGCAGAAGGCGCTCAAGGTATCGGGCTTCGCGCACGTGGACGAGGATTGGCGGGCGAACATCGTCACCCGCAATCAGCTCATGGAGGACAAGCTGGCACAGGCCAACATGGTGGCGGGCACCGACGCGCGAGTGCTGCTCACCGGGGAGAGCGGCACGGGCAAGGAGGTGCTGGCGCGGGCCATTCACGATGCCAGTCCGCGCCGGAACAAGCCGTTCCTGACCATCAACTGCAGCGCCATGGCCGAAAATCTGCTCGAGTCGGAACTCTTCGGGCACGAGAAGGGGGCGTTCAGCGGCGCGACGCAGCTGCAGAAGGGCCTGTTCGAGACCGCGGAGGGCGGCACGCTGCTGCTCGACGAGGTGGGCGATCTGCCCATGCGTCTGCAGGTCAAGCTGCTGCGCGTGCTGCAGGAGAACCAGATCTGTCTGGTCGGCGGTTCGGAGGTGCGGGCGATCAACGTGCGCGTCCTGTCGGCCACGCACCGCGATCTGCATCAGCTCACGCTCGGCGGCCAGTTTCGCGAGGATCTGTATTACCGCCTGAACGTCGTGCACATCGAGGTGCCCTCGCTCGCCCGCCGCCGTGAGGACATTCCGCTGCTGGTGGCGCATTTTCTCGAACAGATCGCGAAGGAGAGCGGCCAGCGCAAGATCTATGCGCCCGAGGCGGTCGAACTGCTGGCGACGGCCGAGTGGCCGGGCAACGTGCGTCAGCTCTACAACGTGGTGCGCCAGAACGTCGCCCTCTCGCATGGTGCCATCATCACCGCGGAGATCGTGCAACAGGCGCTCGGCGGCAGTCCGGTGCGACTCACGTCGTTCGACGAGGCGCGCGACGAATTCACGCGCAATTATCTTTCCCAGATACTGCAGATCACGGCGGGCAACGTCAGCCAGGCCGCACGTCTCGCGAAGCGCAACCGCACCGACTTCTATAAATTGCTGTCCCGGCACCAGCTGCTGCCGGAGGACTTCAAGAAGTCGTAGGCGCCTGCGCGTAGAACTCGACCACGGCGGCAACGACGTGCGCGAGCTGGGACGGCTCGAGCTCCGGGAACACCGGCAGCGCGAGCGTGTCGCGCGCGGCGCGCTCCGACTCGGGAAAGTCGCCGTTTTCGTATCCCAGGTGATCGAAGCAGGATTGCAGGTGCAGCGGCACCGGGTAGTAGATCTCGGTGCCGATGCTGCGCTCCGCCAGGAACGACTTCAAACCGTCGCGATGCTGCGCCCGAACGATGTACTGGTTGAACACGTGCCGCTGGCCGGGTACGGCCCGCGGCGGCTCGAGTTTCGCACCGAGTCCCGCGGCGGCGAACGCGTCGTCGTAGAACGCGGCGTTGCGCTGACGGGCCGCGGTCCAGCCGTCCAGATACTTCAACTTGACGCGCAGCACCGCGGCCTGCAGTTCGTCGATGCGAAAATTCCCGCCGATGAGCGCATGGTAGTACTTCGGCTTGCCGCCGTGGACGCGCAGCACGCGCAGGCGCTCGGCGAGTTCGCCGTCCTGCGTCGTGCACAGACCGGCATCGCCGAAGGCACCGAGATTCTTGCTCGGGAAAAACGAGAAGCAGCCGATGTCGCCGATCGACCCCACGCGCACGCCGCCGTACTCCGTGCCGATCGCCTGCGCGGCATCCTCGATCACGCGCAGGCCGTAGCGCCGCGCGATGTCCATGAGCGGCTGCATCTCGGCCGACCGGCCGTACAGGTGCACCGGCATCAGCGCCTTCACCAGACCGCCCGTGGCGCGATTGACCAGCAGCCTGCCGCGTAATTCGCAATCCTCGTCGATGAAGGCCTGCACGGCCGCGGGATCGAGATTGAAGCTCGCGGGCTCGATGTCGCAGAACACCGGCCGCGCACCGACGCGGGCGATGGTTCCGGCGGTGGCGAAGAACGTGTAGGGCGAGGTGATCACCTCGTCGCCGGGCCCGATCTGCAGCGCCATCAACGCGATCAGCAACGCATCGGTGCCCGAGGAGACGCCGACACCGGCGGCGCATCCGCAATAGCCGGCGAGTTCAGTTTCCAAGGCACGCACGTGCTCGCCGAGAATGAACTGCTGGCCCGCGCACACCTGCTCGATGAGCGGCATCACCTCCGCGCGTATCTGTGCATACTGTGCCTTAAGATCGAGTAATGGAACGTTTGTCATGGTGTCTTAGAATACCATTGGTCCGGGGAATTTAACTTTGTAAGAGATAGGTCACGTCGGAGGCGTTGACGTTCGAAGATAATGCTTGCGACGCCGCCTTAACCTCGAAGAGTTGCCCGGGACCTGGATAGAGATGACCCAACCGCTGCTTGCCAAACAGAGTTTTCTCATCGCGCTGCTGGCAGGCGCACAGGCCATCCTCCCCGCGGTGGTCGCGGTGGCCGGCCTGTATCTCACCATCATCCTGCTGGGCGATCATTTCGATCCGTCGTCCTCCGCCATCGTCATCGTCGCGGTACTGTGTCTCATTCTGGTCCAGCCGCCCCGGGACGTGAGCACGCAGCTGACCTCGCCGCGGGTTTCCGCGGTGGTCGACGTGATATTCAGATGGCTGTTGATTCTCGCCGTGCTGCTCGCGATCGGCTACGTCACCAAGTCGCCGCTGCAGGCGTATCCGCGCCGGGTCTTCCTGACCTGGGCGGCGGTGACCCCGCTGGCGTTGATCTTCGCCACGCTGGGAATGCAGGAGATCATGCGGCGATTTCTCATCAATGCCTTCGACAGCCGCAAGGCGGTGTTCGCGGGCTACAACGCCAGCAGCCTGGAGCTCGCGCGGCGGCTGCGCGACAACCCGGCCATGCGGATTTCGGTGACCGGGTTTTTCGATGATCGCAGCAGCGACCGTCTCGGCATGGAGCCGGATGCGACGCTGGTCGGCACGCTGGCCGATCTCGGCGCCTACGTGAAGGTCAACCGCACCGATGTGATCTTCATCGCGCTGCCCATCCGGCACGTCAAACGCGTCATGGACCTGCTCGACGATCTGCGCGACACCACCGCCTCGATTTATTACGTTCCCGATATTTTCGTCTTCGACCTCATCCAGGCGCGTTCCGGCGACATTCACGGCATCCCGGTGGTCGCCATGTGCGAGACGCCGTTCTACGGCTACCGGGGCGTCGCCAAGCGTCTCACCGACATCGGCCTGTCGCTGGTGATACTGCTGCTGCTGCTGCCGCTGCTCGCGATGGTGGCGCTCTCGGTGAAGATGTCATCGCCCGGCCCGGTCATCTTCAAGCAACGCCGCTACGGTCTCGACGGCCGGGAGATCGGCGTCTACAAGTTCCGCACCATGCGTGTCACCGAGGACGGCGCGCACGTGCGCCAGGCTTCGCGCGTGGACACCCGCATCACCCGCGTCGGCGGCGTGCTGAGGCGCACGTCGCTCGACGAACTGCCCCAGCTGATCAACGTGTTGCAGGGGCGCATGAGCCTGGTGGGTCCGCGCCCGCATGCGGTGGCCCACAACGAGGAATACCGCAAACTCATCAAGGGCTACATGGTCCGCCACAAGGTGCTGCCCGGCATCACCGGACTCGCCCAGGTCAACGGCTGCCGCGGCGAAACGGCGCAGCTCGAGGAGATGGAGGCACGCGTGAACTTCGACCTGGACTATCTGCGGCACTGGTCGCCCATGCTCGACATCAAGATCATCCTGCTGACGGTGATCAAGGTCTTCCGCGACGACAAGGCCTATTGATGCAGTACCGTCACTGCCGCCGAGACGAAGTTTTCGTGGAACACGTAGCGGCCCGTCACAGGTAGGCGGGCGTGGCGTTCAAAGCGCAGCGTGCGCGTCGTGCCGACGCGAAACTCGCCGTACGCCCGGCCCCACGTCGGCACCTCGATGCACAGGTCGTGGAAGTCCAGCCACTCTCCCACCAGGGGGTATTGGCACTTGTAGAAGGCTTCCTTCGCCGAGAACAACAGGGTGATCGCGGCCGCCTGCTCGGCGTCGGCGAGCGCACGCACCCAGCTCAGTTCTGCGGGGCGTGCGATGGTCTGCCAAAGCTCGGCAGTCGGTGCGCCGACGATCTCGCTGTCGAGGCCGAGGGCGAGCACCGCGTCGTGACGCGCGGCGGCGGCGGCGCAGAAACCGGCGGTGTGGGTGATGCTGCCGACGTAACCGTCCGGCCACAGAGGTTGACGGTCGGCGGCGGCACGCAGTGCGAAATCATGGACGCCGAACGACGCCAGGGCGCCCCGGGCGCACGCGCGGCCGGCGGCGAATTCTTGTACACGCTTTGGCACGGCCCGCGTTACATAATCTGACTCGGCGGGCAGCAGCTCCGCCGGATCGCCGGGCGAGCGGCGCTCGACGACCTTCACCGCGTCGGGAAACAAGGCGGTGAGTCCCGCCTGCGGGGGCGTCGAGTTTGCAAAGATATGTGAAGTCATCGACACTTTGACCAGGGTCCAGCCATTTTAGGGTTGCACAACGCCGCCCTTGCCGGGAATCGTATCCTATGAAGATGCACGCCACGATCCACGCAACCTTCGACCAGGTTGCCGGCAGCATGCCTGATCGTATTGCGGTCGCGGACGACGTCCGACAGGTGTCCTATGCCGAGGTGGCGCGGCGTTCGGACCGGGTCGCGGACCAACTCGTGTCGCGGGGACTCGGCAACGGCGACCACATCGGACTGTTCACCCAACGCAGCATCGATGCCGTCATCGCCATGCTGGGCATCCTGAAGGCGGGCGGTGCCTACGTGCCGTTCGATCCGGCCTACCCTTTCAACCAACTGCGCTTCGTGTACGAGGACTGTGCCCCCGCCCTGATGTTGATCGAGCCCGGATTGCTCGCCGATCCCGGGCTGTGTTTCTGGAGCGGCCCCGCCCTCGATCTGCACGAGGTGGCGGCGGGTGCGAAGCCCGCGGGCGGTGAGCCGGCGGCGCCCTCGGCGACGCGCGCGGCCGTGACGCCCGACGATCTCGCGTACATCATGTATACCTCCGGTTCCACCGGACACCCCAAGGGCGTGCGCATTCCTCACCGCGGCGTGACGCGCCTGGTCATCGAGAATCCGTTCGTCGAACTGGGACCGGCCGAGGTGCATCTACAGCTCGCACCGCTCGCATTCGATGCGTCCACCTTCGAGATCTGGGGCGCCCTGTTGAACGGTGCGAAGCTCGGCGTGGTGACGCTGGTGCATCCTTCGCTCGACGACGTGGCGGCACACATCGCGCTGCATGGTGTGACGACGTTGTGGCTGACGGCCGGTTTGTTTCATTTGATGGTCGACCACCGCCTGGAGGGACTCGCCCCGCTGCGCCAGCTGCTGGCGGGCGGCGACGTGCTGTCCCCGTCGCACGTCGCCAGGGCACGACGTGCACTGCCGCGCTGCCGGCTGATCAATGGTTACGGCCCCACCGAGAATACGACCTTCACCTGTTGCTACACGATCCCCGCGGGCGGCGCGGACGGGCCCATCCCCATCGGGACGCCCATCGCCCACACCCAGGTGTACGTGCTCGACGAGACGGGCACGCCGGTGCGCGACGGCATGGCGGGCGAGTTGTATGCCGGCGGTGCGGGGCTCGCGCTGGGATATCTGAACCGGCCGGAACTCGACGCCGAGCGGTTCGTCGCGAATCCGTTCGATGCGACGCAGGGCACCCGGCTGTACCGCACCGGTGACCGCGTCCGCCGGCGCGAGGACGGCAACTTCGAATTCCTCGGCCGGGTGGATCGTCAGGTGAAGATCAACGGCAAGCGTGTCGAGCTCGACGAGATCGAAGCGACGCTGCGGCGCAGTCCGCTGCTGGAGGATGCGGCCGTGACCGCACCGGCCGTGGCCGGTCGTCCCCGCAAGATCTATGCCTTCGTCAAGCCGAGGCAACCCCACGCCGATCTGCTGGAGAAGCTGCGCGAGCACGTCCGGCAGGAGCTGCCCGAGCACATGATGCCGGCGGCTTTCGTGGTCCTGGACGCCCTGCCGCTGTCCCCGACCGGCAAGGTGGATCGGGCACGCCTCACGCTCCCGGACGCCATGCCGGGCGCACCGGCCGCCGGCGCCGCGCGGGGCAACGCGTTGGAAACCCGCTTGATCGAGATCTGGCGCACAGTCCTCGACCTGCCCGCGCTGGGAGTCGAGGATAACTTTTTTGATTTGGGCGGCACGTCGCTTCAACTTCTGCAGGTACACGCAACAATCGTCGCCGATATGAAAAGTGATCTGACAGTGGTGGACTTGTTCCAGTATCCGCGAATCAGCGCGCTCGCCGCCCACATCGCGGGCCGCGGGTCGACGACGGCGCGCGGCGTGCAGGGCGCCGCGACGGCGGGCCACGGCCTGAGCGCGGACGAACGCGCCGGACGGCAGCGTGCCGCCCTGGCGCGTGCGCGGGTGGCGCCGCGTCCGCGACCGCAATGAGCGAACGCGAAGACACCTCCGCCGGCGCAACACCGCCCGAAGAGATCGTCGGCGGAGTCGCCATCATCGGCATGGCGGGACGCTTTCCGGGCGCCGGCAACGTGGCCGAGTTCTGGCGTAATCTTTGTGCGGGCACGGAATCGATCACGCGTTTCACGGACGCTGAACTCGAGGACTGCTTCAGCGCCGAGATTCGAAGCGCCGCCAACTTCGTCAAGGCGCGTCCCATCCTCGAGGGTGTTGAACGCTTCGACGCGGAGTTCTTCGGCATGTATGCCAGGGAGGCGGAACTCACCGATCCGCAACACCGAATTTTTCTCGAATGTGCGTGGGAGGCCCTCGAGGACGCCGGCTACGACCCCGCGGCCTGCCGCGGCTCCATCGGCGTGTTCGCCGGCGCCAGCATCAACACCTATTTCCTCAACAACGTGTTCGGCCGCCGCCGGACCATCGAGGAGTTCACCAGCAGCTACCAGGTCGGCGAATACCCCAAATTGCTGGGCGCCGGTGCGGATTTTCTGGCGACCCGGGTGTCCTATAAACTGGACCTGCGCGGCCCGAGCTTCACGCTGGCCACCGCCTGTTCGACCTCGTTGCTGGCGGTGGCCCAGGCCTGCCAGAGCCTGCTGCTGTACCAGTCCGACATGGCGCTCGCGGGCGGCGTGTCGGTGACCTTCCCGCAAAAGCGCGGCTACCAGCATCTGGAAGGCGGCATGGTCTCGGCGGACGGTACCTGCCGTCCGTTCGACGCCGACGCCACCGGCACGATTTTCGGCAGCGGCGCGGGCGTCGTGCTGCTCAAGCGGCTGGAAGAGGCCATCGCGGACGGCGACCATGTCTACGCCGTGGTGCGCGGTGCCGGCATCAACAACGACGGCGCCGCCAAGGTCGGTTTCACGGCGCCGAGCGTCGACGGCCAGAGCGCCGTCATCGAAATGGCCCATGCCGGTGCGGGCATCGAGGCTCGTTCGGTGAGCTACGTCGAATGCCACGGCACGGCGACGCCGCTCGGGGATCCGATCGAAATCGCGGGTCTCACCAAGGCGTTCGCCGCGGACCCGGACAGCGGGCAGTTCTGCGCCATCGGCTCGGTGAAGGGCAACGTCGGCCATCTGGATGCGGCCGCCGGCATCACCGGCTTGATCAAGACCGCGCTCGCGCTCGAGCACCGCGTACTGCCACCCTCGCTGCATTACAAACGGGCGAATCCGCAGATCGACTTCGCGAGGACGCCGTTCTACGTGAACACGACGCTCGCTCCGTGGCCGCAGACCCGGACGCCGCGGCGCGCAGGCGTGAGCGCCTTCGGCGTCGGCGGCACCAACGTGCACGTGGTGCTCGAAGAGGCGCCCGCCCTCGCCCGCTCCCCGGCTGCGGCGCGGCCCGCGCCGGCGGCCGCCGACGGGCCACAGCTTCTCGTGCTGTCGGCCCGCAGCGCAGCGGCGCTCGACGCGGCGCGGCTGAATCTCGCGGCCCACCTGCGCACCTCCACCGCGCCACAAGCGCTGGCCGACGTCGCCTACACACTGCAGACCGGGCGCCGCGCCTTCGACCATCGGATGTGCCTGGTGGCGCGCAGCACCGCCGAGGCCATTGCCAAACTCGAGGGTGACACCGGCGCGGGTCAGGGCCGTGGCCTGCACACCGGGGTGCGGCCGTCGCACGCCACGGACGTCGTGTTCATGTTCCCCGGGCAGGGCGCGCAATATCCGGGCATGGGCCGCGACCTGTACACGCACGAACCCGTGTTCCGAGCGGCCATCGAGCGCTGCGCCGACATCCTGCGGCCCCTCATGGACGACGACTTGCTCGGCCTGCTGTATCCGAGCGAAGACTCGGAGGACGCCGGACGACGGCTCATGTCGACCGTGGCGGCGCAACCCGCCCTGTTCAGCGTGGAATACGCGCTGGCACGCTTGTGGATGAGCTGGGGCATCAAACCTGCAGCGATGATCGGGCACAGTGTCGGCGAGTTCGTCGCAGCGGTGCTCGGCGAAGTCCTGTCGCTGGATCAGGCGCTGACCGTGGTCGCCGCGCGCGGCCGGCTGATGCAGGCGTTACCCGGCGGTGCCATGCTGGCCGTGCGCCTGTCCGAAGCGGACGTGTTGCCGCTGCTCAGACCGGGCGCGAGCGTGGCGGCCATAAACGGCCCTGCCCTGAGCGTGGTGTCCGGTCCGTTCGACGTCATCGACACGCTGGAACGGGACCTCTCCGCGCGCGGCGCGGGAATGCGCCGCCTGCACACCTCGCATGCCTTCCACTCGGCGATGGTCGACCCGGTCATCGCGCCGTTGCGAGCACTGCTCGACACGGTCGCGCTGGCGCCGCCCACCCTCCCCTATGTGTCGTGCGTGACCGGAGACTGGATCGACGCCGCGCAGGCGACCTCGGCCGATTACTGGGCACGACACGCGCGTGAGCCGGTGCGTTTTGCGGACGGCATCGCCCGCGTCGCCACCGGCTCGGCGATGCTGGTGGAGGTCGGGCCCGGCAACGTCCTGTCGACGCTGGCGACGCAGGCCACCCGCGGACGCGCGGTGCCGGTCATCACGTCCATGCAGGACGCAACGCACGCACGCGACGACCGCGACGCACTGCTCGAAGCACTGGGTCGCGCATGGATCCACGGCGCGCTGCCCGACTGGACCGCCCTGCACGACGGAGCGCGGTCACGCGTGTCGTTGCCCACCTATCCGTTCGAACGCAGCCGCTACTGGGTCGACGCCCCGGCGGTCGACCGATCAGTCACGCCCGCTGCAGCGTCACAGCCCGCGACACCGCAGCCGGTCGCAACGCCACAGCCTGTCG
>CAZZVN010000044.1:0-15061 GCA_964657625.1 uncultured Steroidobacteraceae bacterium | reverse complement strand
GATGAAGCAAAGTCCAGCCCTTGACCGCACGGCAGAAGTCGGCGCGGCGATCGCCGCGATATTCGAGGACTTGTCGGGCGAGAAGCCGGCCCCGGCCGATGCTCAGACGACATTTCTCGAGATGGGCTACGACTCGTTGTTCCTGACCCAGGTCGCGCAAAAGGTCCAGAATCAGATGAAGGTGAAGATCACCTTCCGCCAGTTGCTGGGTGATTATTCGACCATCCCCGCGCTGGCGCGTTTCCTGGCGGAGAAAATGCCCGCCCCGGCGCAGTCGCCCTCGATGGCCTCGGCACCGGCAGCGTCGGCGCCGCCCCCCGCCACCGGCCAGGCGGTCCTTGCAGCCCTGCCGGCGGCCGTCCCCGCGCCGCGGGTCATGACGACCGCCACTGCGCCGTTCGCGGCCGGGTCCGGGATGGAAAGCCTGTTCCGCGACCAGTTGCAGGTCATGTCGCAACTGATCAACCGGCAATTCGAGATGCTGCAGGGCGCGGCCGGCGTCGTGACCGCGGCCGCGGTGGCACCGGCAGCAGTCGCGCCAGCCCCGGTGGCAGCGGCGACGGTCGCACCGGTGGCGGACCCACCGGCCGCGGTCGCGCCCATCGGTGCGGCCGCGCTGCCGGCGGGACCGGAACCCGTGGTCGAACCTCCCTCGCGTTTCGCGGTGTTCGTGCCCGGCAAGAAATCTGCGGACAGCGTGACCACGCCGGAACAACGCCGCCACATCGATGCCTTGGTCGAGCGCTACACCCGCAAGACCGCAGGTTCGAAGCGTTTCACCCAAGAGCATCGGGGCGTGCTCGCAGACCCGCGCGCCGCGGCCGGGTTTCGCACCGAGTGGAAGGAGATGGTCTATCCGGTCGTCAACACCACCTCGTCGGGATCGAAGATCTACGACGTCGACGGCAACGAGTACATCGATCTGGTGAACGGTTTCGGCCAGACCGCCTTCGGCCATGCGCCGCCCTTCGTCGTCGAAGCCGTCAAAGCCCAGCTCGAGCGCGGCTTCGCCATCGGTCCGCAGACCGACCTCGCCGGCAAGGTTGCCGCCCTGTTCTGCGAGCTGACCGGCAATGAACGCATGACGTTCTGCAACACCGGGTCGGAGGCCGTCATGGCCGCGATGCGCCTGTCACGCACCGTGACGGGACGGGAAAAGATCGTGATCTTCAACGGTGATTATCACGGGCAGTTCGACGAAGTGCTGGTGAAGGGCGTGCAGAAGGGCAGCGCGGCACCCCGCTCCATGCCCGTCGCGCCGGGCATTCCCGCCTCCCAGGTCGAGAACATGATCGTGCTCGACTACGGCACGCCGGCCACCCTCGAGTGGATCCGCGAGCACGCCGAAGAACTCGCCGCCGTGATCGTCGAGCCGGTGCAGAGCCGCCATCCGCAGCTGCGCCCGTTCGAGTTCCTGCACGAAGTCCGCAAGATCACCGAGGCCGCAGGCACCGCCTTCGTCATGGACGAAGTCGTCACAGGTTTTCGAGTCCATACGGGCGGCATCCAGGCGGTCGCCGGCATCCGCGCCGATCTGGTCACCTACGGCAAGGTCGTGGGCGGCGGCCTGCCCGTCGGCATCCTGGCCGGCAACACGCGTTTCATGGACGCCCTGGACGGCGGCCAGTGGCGTTTCGGCGACGAGTCGTTTCCCGAAGTCGGCGTGACGTTCTTTGCCGGAACCTTCGTGCGCCATCCGCTGGTGCTCGCCGCGATGCATGCCGTGCTCACCCATCTGCAGCAGCAGGGGCCCTCGCTCCAGGAGCACCTCGCGGCGAAAACGTCACGACTGGTGGCGCGCCTGAACGAGCTGTTCTCGAGCCACGGCGTGGCGACCAAGATCGAAACCTATTCGAGCTGGTTCTATTTCAATTTCCATGGCGAGCATCCGCTCGCCACGCTGTTCTACTACCATCTGCGCGAACGCGGCGTGCACATCCAGGAGGGCTTCCCCTGCTTCCTGACGACGGCGCATTCGGACGCAGACTTCGAGCGCATCTATGACACGTTCGAGGAGAGCCTCGAGGCGCTGCAGGCGGTTGGCATCCTGGGGGCCGGCAGACCGGCTGCGCCGGCTGCGGTCGCGGCAAGCGCCGCTGAACCCATCGCGGTCGCGGCGGTCGCCGCCCACCCTGCTGCGGTGGCGGTCGGTGCCGCCGACCCCGCCCCGGTCGCCGCGCGCGGCGTGCCCCTGACCGAAAGTCAGCTCGAAATCTGGTTGTCGGCCCAGCTCGGCGACGAGGCGTCCTGTGCATTCAACGAGTCGGTCAGCCTGCGCATGCAGGGGGAACTGAACGCGACGGCCTTTCAGGCGGCGTTGAACCGCATCGTCGTGCGTCACGATGCGCTGCGCGCCACCTTCAGCAGCACCGGCGAGGAAATGAACGTCGCCGCCACGCACGAATTCCATTTTTCCGTCACCGACCTCTCGGACCGTGCGCCGGACGCCGCGCAGGCCGCGCTCGACGGGCTCATCGATCGCGATGCACGCACCCCGTTCGACCTGGTGGCGGGACCGTGCGTGCGCGGCCATCTGGTCAAGCTCGCGGCCAACCTGCAGGTGTTCGTGCTGACCGCGCATCACATCGTCTGTGACGGCTGGTCCATCAACGTGATCGTCAACGAGTTCGCGGAAATCTACGCCGCGGCGTGCACCGGCCGCCAGGCAGACCTGCCGCCGGCATTGACGTTCAGCAGCTACGCCCGCAGCCAGGCCGTGCGCGATGCCGGCGAGCTCGCCAGGACCGAAAAATTCTGGCTGGATCAGTTCGCGCAGCGGCCGGGCCCGCTGCAGCTGCCCACCGACCGGCCGCGGCCGGCCGAGAAATCTTTCAATGGCGCGAGCCTCTGCCGTCGCATCGATGCCCGTTTGTATCAGGCGGTCAAGAAGGCCGGTGCACGTCAGGGCAGCACCTTGTTCGTGACGCTGCTCGCGGCCTGCCAGGCACTGATGGGCCGGCTCGCCGACCAGGACGAAGTGGTGGTCGGCGTGCCGACGGCCGGTCAGTCGCTGCTCGAGGAGCAGATATTGGTGGGCCACTGCGTCAACTTTCTGCCCATCCGCGGGGGCTGGACCCGTGCCACCAAGGTGTCGGAGTACCTGTCCGCGACCGCCCGGCGCGTGCTCGATGCCTACGAGCATCAGAACTATACGTTCGGCACCCTGGTGCGCAAACTCGCCCTGCCGCGCGAACCGGGCCGCCTGCCCCTGGCGGAGGTCCAGTTCAATCTCGAGCGCCTGGCGGACCGCATCGATCTGCCGGGTATGACGCTCGATGTGGCCCCCAACGCCAAGGCGTTCGTCAATTTCGATCTGTTCTTGAACGTGATCGAGTCGGCCGACGGTTTGCGCCTGGATTGTGACTACAACACCGACCTGTTCGACGCATCCACCGTGGCGCACTGGCTCGACTGCTACCAGGCCTTGCTCGAGTCGCTGGTCGCGGATGCGACCCAGCCGCTGCACAGCGCACCGTGCATGCCTGCCGGGGAACGCGAGCGGCTGGTCGAGCGCATGAACGCCACCGCCGCCGACTATCCGCGCAACGGCACCGTGCACACCCTCATCGAGGCGCGTGCGCGCACGACCCCGCACGCCATCGCCGCGCAATTCGGCGACGCCTCGCTCACCTACGCGGCGTTGGATCAGCGTGCCAACCAGATGGCCAGCCTGCTGCACGCGCGCATCGCCGGACCGGTCAAAACCGGACACCTGGTGGGCGTCTCGGTGGAGCGCTCGCTCGACATGCTGGTGGCTCTGATCGCGGTCATGAAGGCAGGCTGCGCCTACGTTCCACTCGATCCGCAGCATCCGGCTGCCCGCCTGCGTTACATCCTGGGCGAGGCAAAGGTGGCCGCGTTGATCTCGGATGGATCGGAGAACGCCTCGCTGGTGGACGCCGGTACGCCACTCATCGATGTGCGCCGCGACGCCGCCGCGATCGCCCATGCCTCCCCGGCGGCGCCGGCGGTACGGGTTGCCGCCGACGATCTGGCCTACGTCATCTACACGTCGGGATCGACCGGACAGCCCAAGGGCGTCGAAATATCGCACGGCGCGGTGGTCAACTTCCTGACGTCCATGGCGCTCGAGCCCGGTTTGACCCGCGATGACGTGCTCTACGCGGTGACCACGATCTCCTTCGACATCGCCGGGCTGGAGCTGTTTCTGCCGCTGGTGCAGGGAGCCCGCGTGGTCATCGCCGAACGTGACGCGGTGATCGACGGCTACCGGCTGCTCGAGAACCTCGCGAAGGTCGGCGCCACCGTGATGCAGGCGACGCCGGCGAGCTGGCGCCTGCTGCTCGAAGCCGGCTTCCGCGCCAAGCCCGGATTCAAGATGCTGTGCGGCGGCGAGGGGCTGCCGCGTGAACTCGCCGATCGCTTGCTGGTGGGCGGTGGTGAACTGTGGAACATGTATGGACCCACGGAAACCACCATATGGTCGTCATGCACGCGGGTCAGTGCGGGCACGGCCCCGATCACGGTGGGCGGCCCCATCGCCAATACTCAGTTTTATATTCTGGACCACAACGATCAGCCGGTGCCGGCGGGCGTGCCCGGCCAGCTTCACATCGGTGGCGACGGCGTCGCCCGCGGCTACTACCAGCGGCCTGCGCTCAGTGCGGAGAAGTTCGTGGCCAATCCGTTCGTACCGGGCCGCCTGTACCGCACGGGCGACCTGGCGCGCTGGCTGCCCGACGACACGCTGCAGGTCATGGGGCGTATCGATCACCAGATCAAACTACGCGGCTTTCGGATCGAACTGGGCGAGATCGAGTCGGTTTTGACCCGTAAAGCGGCCTTGACCGCCGTGGCCGTGATCTTGCGGGAGGACCCGCCTGCTGCAGCGCGCATCGTCGCCTACTACGTCGAGCCGGCGGGCAGCGCCCGGGCGCCGGAGGCATTGCGTGCGCTTCTCGCGGAAGAAATGCCGGAATACATGATACCGTCTGCCTGGGTGCGGCTGGACGCTCTCCCGCTCTCGCCCAACGGTAAACTGGACCGGGCGGCTCTGCCGATCCCGGAGGCGACGCTGACCTCGAGCCAAGAATTCGTGGCCCCGACGTCGCCGACGGAAGTGGCATTGACCGAAATCTTCGCGGAGGTGCTGGGCATGGGACGTGTGGGACTCACGGACGACTTGTTGAAGCTCGGGGCGGACTCGATACAGCTCTTCCAGATCATCGCCCGGGCCAACCGGGTCGGTATCAAGATCAGTGCGAAGCAGCTCCTGCAGCTGCGTAATGCCGCCGCGCTCGCGGCCGTGGCCGACGCCGGCAACGGCGAGCCCGCGGCGGTTGCGTCTGCGGCGCTGCCCTCCCTCGGCCAGTTCAAGCGCAACCGGCGGGCCAGCTGAGCGAATTCATGTCGAAACCGGCGGGCAAGATGTTCGAAGTACGCGCGACGGCCACCACGGCTGCCTCCGCCACCCCGGCTGCCTCCACCACGGCGGCGGAGAAGGGTGCGCTCGAAGCGGTGCCGTCCGGCGCGGGCGACCCCACGTCGGGCGCGGCGGGCGCGGCGGGCACCGACTTCCCTTGCTCGGCGGCGCAGGAGCGGTTCTGGTTGCTCGACCGTCTGGATCCCGGCAATTCATCGTACAACGTCGCGGTACGCTGGCGGCTCGAAGGCCGCATCGCCACCGACCTCCTCGAACAATCCTGGATGAAGATAATCGAGCGCCACGAGGTGCTGCGCACGGTGTTTCCGGAGATCGACGGAGCGCCGGTGCAGCGGGTGTTGCCGAACCCGCGGTTCCGGCTCAACGAAATCGACCTCAGCAATCTCGCCTCCGATGCGCAGCACTCGGAAGGTGACCGGATCGGCGTGATGGAGGCGCGGGCGCCGTTCGATCTCGCCGCGGGTCCGCTGTTGCGCGCCACGTGCCTGCGCTTCTCGCCGACCGTTTCGATCCTGCTCGTGACCACCCACCAGATCGTCTCCGACGGCTGGTCGATCGGCATCATGGCGCGCGAGATGGGCGTCATCTACGACGCTTTGCGCTACGGCAACGAGATCGCGCTCGACGAATTGTCTATCCAATATGCCGACTACTCCCAGTGGCATCTCGAGTGGCTGAAAATACGGGGCACCGAGGCCGAGACCCGTTATTGGTCCAGGCAGCTGGCGGGCATCAAGCCTTTCAAGGTGCTGGCGGATCACCCGCGGCCGGCCATGCCGACGACCAACGGCGCCATCGCCTCGCGCGTGCTGCCGCGCGATCTCACCCAGCGTGCGCAGGCATTGAGCGCCGAGCGCGGTGCCACCCTGTTCGCCACCGCGTTTGCGGCGCTGTGCGCGACCCTGGCGCGTTTCACGAACGAAACGGAGATCGTGGTCGGCACCCAGGTGTCGGGGCGCGACCAGGTCGAACTCGAGCCGATGATCGGCCAGTTCGTCAACTCGCTGATCCTGCGCAACGACCTGAGCGACGATCCGACGTTCGGCACCCTGGTCGAACGGGTGCGCGACACGCTGGGCGAGGCGCTCGAACACAAGAACATTCCCATCGAAGTGCTGTTGGGGATGGTGAAGGGCGAGCGCAGCGATGCCAACACGCCGCCCATCTCGGTGAACTTCATCTTCCAGAAGACCTTCATTCAGAACACGGTCTATACGGATTTCTCGCTCACCGACATGCCCTCCCTGCCCGCCGGGGCGATCTACGATCTGAACCTGTTCATGGTCGAGCGCCCGGACGGCTGGCGCGTCTCGTGCCAGTACAACATCGATCAATTCGACGGCGCCACCGCCGAACGACTGCTCGGCTATCTCTACACGCTGCTCGAAAGCGCCGTCGCCGACCCTTCGCAGCGGGTGTCCGAATTCGTCCTGGCGCTGCCGGCGGCGGCGACCGACGAGCCGCGTGCGCTGCTCACGCGTCTGAACGACACCCGCACTTTGTATCCGCGCGACCTGACGCTGACGCAGTTGTTCGACGCGCAGGCGGCCCGCTCGCCCGTCGCCGTGGCGGTGACCTGCGGCGACCGGCAATGGACCTACGCCGAGTTGAAGGCGGCGGTCGACCGGTTCGCGGCCTTCCTGCATGGTCAGGGTGTGGGCCCCGCCTCGCGCGTGGGTGTCTGCCTGACGCCAGGCATCGAATCGCCGCTGTGCCTGCTCGCCGTGCTCAAGACCGGTGCAAGATACGTCCCGATGGACGCGGGCGATCCTCCGGCGCGACGCGCCGAGGTGGTTCGCGCCACCGGTGCGACGGCTGTGATCGGCCAGGATTTGTCACGCGCCACGTTGGGCGACGCCGCCGTCAAGATCATCGAGCTCGAGACGGCATTGAGCTTCGGCATCGACACCGTGCGCGCCTTGCAGTCGGTGCCCTCCTGGCATTCCGATGCCACCGCCTGCACGCTGGTCGACTCGCGTGGCGCCGATGCACCGCAGGCCGTCAACCTTTCGCACCGCAACCTGACGAATCTGGTGTTTTCGCTGGCGAAGCGTCCGGGCATCAACAGCCGCGACGTGCTGGTCGCCGCATCGCCCCTCGGCACCGGACCGGCCGTCGTCGAAATGCTCCTGCCGCTGCTCACCGGCGCCTGCGTGGCAGTCGCAATCGAGCGCGACCTCGAAAGCGGACGTGCCCTGGCACAGCTCCTGCAGCGTTCGGAAGCCACGCTGTTGTTCGGCCCGGGATCGCTGTGGAATGCTCTGCTCGACGCCGAATGGAGCGGCTCTGCGACGCTCAAGATGCTGAGCCCCACCGCGGATCTGAACGGCCGTTTGATCGAGCGCCTGATCGCCGGCGGCGGTGCCCTGTGGAGCGTGTACGGCGTCGTGGAGGCGGGTATCTGGTCCGCGGTCCGGCACGTCAAGTCCCGGGAATCGGCCACGCTGCTCGGCGAACCCATCGCCAACTCGGGGCTTTACGTCCTGCAGTCCGCCCGCCAGACCGCCGCCGTCGGCGCGGTGGGCGAGTTGTACGTGACCGGCGACGGGCTGACCGAGAAGGCGTTGTCGGCAACCCTCAGCAGCGAGTCCGGGGCGAGGCTGTTCCCCACCGGGGCGTCGGCACGTCTGCTGAGCACCGGCCGGATCGAGTATCTCGGGCGTCGCGATGACAGCTTTGCGCATCGCGGCCGTGAAATGGGTCCCTGGGAGATCGAGCGCGCGCTGCGACGTCACCGCGATGTCGCCGATGCGGGCGTGACCTATGTGGACGGCGCCATCGAAGCGTTCGTGGTGCCCCGCATCGTGCCCGGAGTGCCGCCGGACGACGCATCGCTCGGCGCGGAACTGCGCGCCTCGTTGATCAAACTGTTGCCGGCCGCCATGCAGCCGCGCTCCATCGTCCTGCGCGACGCGCTGCCGCGCACCGCGCAGGGCGCCCTCGACCGCAACGCGCTCAAGGTGGCCAAGGACCGCAACAACCGCGGCCGGCTGCAGGCGCCCCCCTCCGGTGAAATAGAGGAACATCTCGCCGCGCTCTGGCAATCGATGCTGAACGTGGAGTCGATCGGCGCGGCGGACAACTTCTTCGAGATGGGCGGCCACTCGCTGCTCGCCGCACGCATGCTGGCGAGGGTGGAACGTGAGTTCGGGCGGCGCATCAAGCTCGCGACGCTGTTCCTCGCACCCACCCTGCAGGAATTCGCCGCCGTGCTGGCGCAGGACGATCCGCGTGAGTTCGACTTCCGTCAGGTCGTGAAAATTCAGGCGACCGGCGCCAAGCGGCCGTTGATCGTCATCAACAACACCGGCATCTATTACGGTCTGGCGAAGAATCTGGGACCCGAACAGCCGGTGTATTCGCTGCAATTGTTCGACCCGTCGGTGCAGGATGCCGCGTTGCCCGAGACCTTGCAGGAGATTGCGGCCGCCTACGTCGAGCTCATCCGCCGCGTGCAGCCCGAGGGGCCGTACGACCTGATGGGCTGGTGCGTGGCCGGCGCCCTCGCCTTCGAGATCGCGCGTCAGCTCGAGGAACAGCAGCGCTCCGTCTCGCATCTGTTCCTGATCGACTCCTGGGTGCCCAACTATTTCAAGCGCCAGCCGGCGTTGCGCGGGATGGTCGCGGGCTATTCGCTGCGTGCCCAGCTGATCCTCGCGGACCTGCGACGCATGACGTCGGGCGAGAAGTCGCTGTGGGCTTTCGTCTCGGAGCGCACGCTTTTCAAACGGCTCAAGCGCCTGTTCAGCCGATCGGGCAGGCGCACGGAGGAGTCGCTGAACAACGGTCAGGCGACGCTGCAGACCTACGATCAATGGCTGCTGGCATACCTGCAACGTCTCACGGCGGCCTACGTGCCGAAACGCTACGGCGGCCGGGTCACGTTGTTGCGCAGCGAACTCGAACCGACGGGATGGTTTTTTCAGGAACACGCCGGCTGGCAGGAATTCGTGCCGAACGGCCTCGAGGTGAAATTCGTCGCAGGAAATCACTTCACGATGTTCCAGGATCCGGGTTCCGTGCAGATGGCGGCCCACATCGTCGCCGCGTTGGGGACGACGGCCGCCGCGTCGGACTCGAAGACTTAAGATCCTTCCTCCGGCCGCCGCACCCACGGGTTCCGGGTCGGTGGGCCGTACCGCGGCGCTGACCGGATGGCCGGGTGCGTCGATGCCGCTGGCGGTTCAGTTTTGGTATCCCGCCGCGGGTCGCTTCAGGCCGCGCTCCTGGACGGCACGATTCCTGACATGGCGGCGGGGCTTCGAGGATGTTGCCGAGGAGGACGCCGCGCTCGCCGCCACTCCGGAGACGTTGCCGCTCGTGCTGTACTTTCCGGGCTGGCCCGGCGCCGCCGTGGACAACCGCTTCCTGATCACGGAATTTGCGAGCCACGGCTATGCGGTGGCGGCGGTGACCTACCCGCAAGGATCCGGCGACCGTCCGCCACGTCTGGATTATTCTTCGAAGGCCGCCTATCGGCGCACGCTTGCGCTCGCCGAACAACGCGTGCGATCGCGCGCCGCGGATGCAGGTGCAGTGCTCGACCAGCTGACGAGCTTACGAGCGGCCGGGTGCCGGGCGCTCTTCGGCCGCCTCGACCTGCGGCGCGTGGGCATCGCCGGCTTCTCCTTCGGAGGTGCGGTGGCCGCGGAGACTGCCACGCGCGATGCTCGCGTCGGCGCCGTCGTCAACATCGACGGTCGTCATTGGGGCGCGGCCCTGCGCGACGGCGTGGTACCCCCCTATCTCTTCATCGGTGAAGAACTGGTGATGCCGGGACCGGACGATCTTTCCTCTGCACAACCCGAGCGGCGCTACAACGCACTCCTGGATCAACGCGATTACTCGCAACTGGCGCTGAATTTGCGCCGCAACGGCGGCATGAAGGTGACCATCGCGGGCAGCGCGCATCTGAACTTCACCGACGCCGCCCTGCGCCGGGGTTTGCGCAAGGCGCCGGGCACCGGCAGCATCGAACCACGGCGAGCCCTCCACATCGTGGCGGCTCACGTGACGCAATTTTTCGATCACACACTCATGAGGCGCTCGACGCATCCACCGCCCGCCACCCTTCTCTTCGCCGAAGCGAGAGTCGAGGTCTGGCAGTCCAGCGTCATGCCGGCGGCGGCGTCCACACCTGAAACGGCCTGGGCTCGGCCCGTCGACCGAACGAGCGCAACGCCGCCACCGCCTCCTCCGCGGTAAGCTTCAGCGTATCGCGCCAGGGCGAGGCGGCAGGCGCCTCCGGACGCACCCCCAGCCTGCGCAGTCGATGATTGAAGCGGTACAGCTTCTCCAGGCGATCCACCGACCGCAGCTCGTAGTTGACGCTGAGCGCCACCGAGACGTTGTCCCGGTTCTGCACCCAGTGCGGCGCGCAGGGCGGCACGTGCACGCCGTAGCCCGCGAGCAGATCGTATTTATTGCATCCGGCCTGCAGCTCGGGACGGTACACGGCATGATTGCGACTGATGGCGAAGAATTCTTCGCGCTCACGCTCCGTCACCAGTTCCCGGTCGGCGTGATCGAAGATGTGGAACCACTTGTCGCCTCTGACCTGCAGCAGAAAATTCGTCTCCGAATCCATGTGGTACGGCGTCACCCGCAGGGGCGAGCTGATCAAGATCAGCACCTCACCGATGGTGACGTCCTCACGCATGCGGGGTCCGCACAACTCGATCATGGTGGCGAGCACGTTCTGCAACAACGGGGCGAACACCGGATCCTGTTCCGTGTGCTTGAGGATGACGATCGAGTTGTTGTGCTCGATGTCGCGGATGGTGTCCTGCAACGAGCGACGGCCCGACGTACCGTCGGACCAGGTGTTCTCCACGGCGACCTTGCCGTTGGACCAGTAGTGTTCGCCATGATCCGGCATGCGCCGAGTGAGCTCGATCAGATTGGCCGGCTCGAACAGCGGGTTTCCCGCCAATTCATGCTTGAACATGAAATTGGCACGGTTGTAGTCGCGGCGGAACTGCCCGCTCGGATCACGGACCGTTGCCCCCGGATGCGGGGCTTCGGCCGGCATGGCGCTCATGTTGGATGTCTCCACGGCTGGATTTGAGGAGGACATTATATCGTGCGCCCGGCGGCCGGGTGACGCTCAGCGGGGTCGATCGGAGGATTGCGTCACAAATCGGCCGAGTAACTGGGCGACCACCGCAGGCATCAGCATTCTGATCAGCGCGACGTAGACCAGGCCTCCGGCGGCGACCAGCAAAGGCAGGGCCACCACGTCCGGTACGGCGCCCTGCAGCGCGCGCCGCAGCAGCAGGATGCTGACCCCCATCACCGCGCTGGCGGCAAGGGCGGGTGCCTGCGGTTTGAACACATCCTCGGCCGACAGCCCGCAGTGGCGTTTCACCAGGTGGGCGCAGAGCGGCAGCAGCAGGAAGGGGCGGGCGGCGATGCCGACGGCGGCCGCGACCAGGCCGAAGGGTGCACAAATCACCACCACCGCCACGGTCGCGATGGTCTGGGCGATCGACACCACCGCTTCGGATTTTTGAAAGTTCATGGCCAGCAAGGTGGCACCGCTCAGGTACTGCGTCACCAGTCCCACGCAGGTCAGCAGCAGGCATTGCGTCGGCAGGATGGCGCCATTCCAACGCGGATCGAGCCACACCCGGAACAGGGTGGGCACCACGGCGGCCGCGCCGAAGAACAGCGGAAACGACAGGACGGTCAGCAATGTGAGCGACTGCTTGACCGCGGCGCGCAGGCCCTCGGCGTCCAGCGCATAGCGACGCAGTTCGACGCGGGCGACGGCATAGCGCGGGACCACGGCCACCTCCATCACCAGATCGCCGAGGCGCGCCGCCAGACTGAACAAGCCGAGTTCCACGGAGCCCCAGTACAAGCCGAGCATGACCCGCGGCAGCTGATTGCAGCTCCAGGTCAACAGGCGCGACACCAGGGTGGGCGCGGCGAACACCAGCAGGTCCTGAAAATGGCGCGCGGAAAAACCGAGGCGGAACTTCAGCGGCACCATGTACCAGAGCACCGCCAGCACCATCAGCCGGCTGACGATGGCCTGCCACACCAGCGCCCAGACGCCCGCGCCGGTCAGCGTCAGGATCAGACCGACGACTCCTCCCACCAGCACCCCGCCGATGGATCGCAGCGCGAGCGGCTGGAACAACATGTCACGCTTGGTCGCCGCGGTGGGCGCCGCGGTCAGCGCACTGACGGCGGGGAGCAGCGCCATCCAGCGCGAGATCCGCACCAATTCGGGATCGCCGAACCACACGGCGATCTGCGGCGCGGCGAAGTACACGCCGGCGCCCAGCAGCAGGGCGAGACCGAGATTCACGGTGGTCATGGTGTCGAAATGCTCATGATCGATTTCGCGAATCGAGATCAACGACTCCGCCGCCGCCTCGACGGCCACGTACTCGCAAAATCCCACGAAGGCCATGACGATGGAGATCAGGCCGAACGCCCGCGGACCGAGCACCGGCGCCTGGACGGCGAACAACACCAGCGCGAACAACTGGGAGAATACCGTCTTGGTGGTCAGCCATGACGTCGGGGACAACTTACCGAGGAATTTCAAATGATGCTCGCCCCGAGGGATGCGTTGCGGTCGCATCATACGTGCCCAGGTTCCCGGTGGATAAGCGACGGAAGCACAGCTTCGGATGGGCGCACGCGATCCACGTCAGTCGCACACCCTGTGGACCTCATGGTGCGTGATGCGTTAGCATCAAGTGCATGCGAACCACGCTCGACATTGCAGACGACGTACTACAGGCGGTCAAGGAACGGGCCACGCGGGAACGGAAAACGATGGGCGAGATAATTTCCGAGCTGTCGCGACGCGCGCTGACCGCCTCGCCGTATCAACCCGTCGGGCGCGAGCCCGTGGCAGTGCATGGACTGAGACCGTTCGCGCCACGAGGCGGTATCGTCAGCAACGACCTGATCGACGAGCTGCGTGATGAAGATACGTATTAGGCGCACTTGACGAGGTGCGCGCATTACTCGATGTGAACGTGCTGATTGCCTTGTTGGACAGCGACCACGTATCGCATGTTACCGCCCTGAGCTGGTTCACCGAGCACGCGCAAGAGGGCTGGGCATCCTGTCCGATCACGCAAAACGGCTGCATTCGCGTGATGTCGAGTGCGGCGTACCCCAACCGCTTGCCGATTTGGGCCATCGCCGAACGCCTGGCCGCGGCCTGTCGTCAAGACGTCCATGAATTCTGGCCCGATGCTGTCAGTCTGTTGGATCCGGAGGTCGTCGATACCAGCCGCATTCACGGACCGCGTCAGCTCACCGACTGTTACCTGCTCGCCCTAGCCGTTCGGCACGCGGGCAGGCTGGTGACTTTCGACGCCGGCATCTCGCCAATCGCGGTCAGGCGGGCGACAAGAAAGCAATTGCTCGTGCTGTAGGAGGGGTGGACCAAAGTTGACGCGAACGGCTCTGCGGTTGCGGGATTGCAGTTGTCGTCGCAATTTGACACAGTCATGCGGTGGACCACGTGATAGCTGTCTTTCTCGTCGCGTTCGGCGCTTTCGTTAGCATCCCTGCTTTTGCTGAAAGCGAAGGCGTCACCCACGAGTACTATTCCGTTAACGGCGCTCGACTTTACGTCGAGTCCGTCGGCCATGGATCGCCCGTGCTTTTCTTGCACGGCGGATTAATGTCGTTTGACAGCGCATACGCCAAACAACGCGATTACTTTGCGGCACAACACCAGGTGATCGGCATCGATCAGCGAGGACACGGTCACAGCCCGGACGGCCCTTGGCAGCTGAGCTACCAGCTCATGGCCGACGATACGGCGGCTGTCATACGTGCACTGAAGGTCGGCCCCGTGGATGTCGTTGGGCATAGCGACGGTGCGGACATTGCGTTGCTGCTCGCCCGGGATCATCCGGAACTCGTCCGTCACATCATTGTTTCGGGTGCGAATCTTCGCGGCCTGCCTCCGGATGAGCTGGAGGCACGCAAGCAATTGCCGCCTGCGGAGCTCGAAGAAAGAGTGGCAAAGCTCGCAGCTAAGCTCCCGCCCTCTTTTCGAACCAATTACGCAGCCGTCAGTCCGGACGGTTCTGACCATTGGATTGCCATGGTGACAAAGTGCTATTGGTTATGGGCGCAGTCGATCGTGATCAATCCGGATGACCTGAAAAAAATACAGTCGCAGGCGCTGGTTGTGGCGGGCGATCATGACTTCACGTCGATCGAAGAAACCACCGAAATATTTCGAGGTCTGCCGCACGCGCAACTATTCTTGGTGCCGGGAACGGGCCACGGCACTTTTCAGGACCGACCGACACTGGTGAATCTCACGGTGGGGGAATTTCTCAACCAACCAGACACCAGGGGTTTGGTTCGGTAGGCCATTAAAAGAACATGGCTTGCTTTTGGCCAAAACGCCGAACACTGCTCCATTTGGATCGTCAAAGGACGCAGCGCGCACCGCCTGGCGAGTCTGCGAGCCCCGCGCCGCCCCGCAAGCCCGCACCATCGGCGGCAAACGTGGCGTCCCCACGGGGATTCGAACCCCGGTTCTCACCGTGAAAGGGTGGTGTCCTAGGCCTCTAGACGATGGGGACGCAGGCCGAAAATCGCAAATCGACAAAAACTGGTGGAGCCAGGCGGGATCGAACCGCCGACCTCTTGCATGCCATGCAAGCGCTC
>CAZZVN010000043.1:20554-34109 GCA_964657625.1 uncultured Steroidobacteraceae bacterium | reverse complement strand
CGCACGTCCGCGGCCGTCATAATCTGCTTCGCGAACGCCCGCCGGACTATGATCATTTCCGCTTCCTTGTCCATTCCATCCTCCGTCTAGAGGCAAATAAGCACGCGCCTACACGCCTCCTAGGTGCGGCGACGCTCGACAAGCGTCGTCCCGATCACTGTGCCAGAGTACCTCTAACCCCCCTAGCTTGCGGACACGCCGCCAGATGAAAACCACACCAACTGCAATCAACATCTGTTCAAAAGGGACGACGATGTAAGAACCGCCCTCATCCCGTGCCACTTCGAAAGGCGAATCCCCAATCGATCCAGACTACGAATGTGTATGCACTCGTCAAACCGCACGCCGTTGAAAACAGCACCCACAGCGCTATATTTGATCTCACGCCCCGCTCCCCAACTCATCCCGCCGAACGCACGGTGTCGAGTCGGCCCAGACTTCGGCCGCGGCGAGCCAGAATTCTCGACCTCACTCGCATGAACGGGCGCTCTACGCAGATGTGCAGCGTCCACGCAGCTGCCAGAGAAGTTGCTGTACACACCAGGAACACGAGGGTCCCGTCGATGTTCACGTGCGCGCCAGCCAGGTGCGACTGCGTGACGTGGATAAGGACTTTGTGTATCAGATAAAGCGAATAGGACACGGCGGCGACGAACCCGGTGACCTGCAGACGGACGCGATGCAGTGTGCTTCGAGGACTGACCGCTGCGATCACGATGAACCCGTAGGCCACGGCAACCAACGGAAACGATACCGCGCTGGCGAGGAGCCCCAACCGGTTCTGGGAAATTGAACAAGCGACAAAAAGGAGAACTGCACCGATGACGAGTATCAGGGATGGCCTGCCGGTGAGGCGCTGCCACAGCGCAGGTGCAAAACACTGGGTGGCCGCCACGCACACGCCGACCAGCAACCCGTCCAGCCGCGAATAAGTAGGATAGTAGATATAGCAGTACCAGGGTCCGTAGGCATCGTCCGATTTCACCAGGCCATGCCAAAGAAAGACGCGAATCGCGATTCCTGCGATCAATAAAGCTGCTGCGATCCAGGCCGTCCCTCGTCCAATCTTCCAGAACGACAGTCCCACCACCAGCAAGGGAAACACCAGATAGAAATGTTCCTCGACGCACAGCGACCACGCATGCGAGAACGCACGACCCAAACTTCCGTCGAAACCGAGATTCTCGGTGAAGGTCGCGAACTTCCACAGGGGCTGCATACCTGCGGATTCGCGCAGCCCCGGCAGCGTGGCATAGACGATGAGTACCAGCAGGTACACCGGGATGATTCGGAAAAACCGCTTGATATAAAAATTCGTGACCGAGACGGGTCGACGATCCGCGATGGGTTGCAGTAATTGGTGCCCCATCAAATATCCGATTGAGTCGCCGAGACGTGGACACGCTCTACTACAGCTTGTCCACGTCACCAACACCAGGATCCTTGATGGGCTGCGCCAGCAGCGGACTCAAAATAGCGTTCATTCGATCCAACGTGAATGCGCCTGCCTCGGCGTAACGCAGCACTCCCGAGCGGTCGATCACGAAGTTCAGCGGTATGGCTTTGACTGGGCCATATTCGCCGCTGAAATGCTTGATCATTGGGAAATTCACCAGCGCCTGGACCGGTCTCAGCTGCTGCGGAGACAGCGAATCCTCGGTGGCGACCGCGAATATCTCGATGTCACTGCCCCGCTCGTGCATCGCGCGGTAATAACTCGACAGCAGCGGCAGTTCCTGCTTGCAAGGACCGCACCAGGTGGCCCAAAAATTCAGTACTACGACTCGACCCTTGAGGTCCGCAAGCCGCGTTTTATGGCCGTCGAACGCGACGATCTCGAAGTTGGGCGCCGGCTCACCGACGCTCGGCCGGGTTCCGCTTCGACTGAAAGTGTACGCCGTGACGGAAACGGCCAGGCCGAGCCAGACGAGCGTGTGCATGGTGAGCTTGGTCATTAACTCTCCCAACCAGCTGAGGCGGCGTGCCGCTGCGCACAAAAGTGTCAAATCCGCCCGAAGCTGCCTAAGATACGCCCGGGATGCGGGGGATACACAACCAGACCGGCCGATGCCGGCCGCCGGAGCGACGTGGTGGTGAAAATGGTGGGTGAGTCGACCGAAGACATGGCGGCCCTGGCGGAGTATCTGCGGGACCGGCACGAGAGGATATTGCGCACGTGGCGCAGTGCGGTCATCGCCGACCCCGCGCTGCAACGCGGCGATGCGTTGCCGCGCGCGGATCTTTACGACCACATTCCCGCCCTGCTCAACAGCTTCGAACAACAGCTGCGCCACCCGCCTTCCGCCACGTCGGCACCGCTGACCGCGGCCGCCCAGCAATCCGCCGCCGCCCACGGCCTGCAACGCTGGCAGCAGGGCTACGACCTGCGCGAGGTCACCCGTGAGCTCGGCAAGCTGAACGAGACCGTGGTGGCCGAACTCGATGCCTACTGCGAGACCCATCCGGGGATCGCGCACGATGCCATCGCCACGGCGCGGCGGCTGTGGGCGGCGTTGTGCAGCGCCGGGATCGAAGAGAGCATCGGGCAGTATTTTCAGCTGCAACAGCAGGAGGCGGCCGGTCACGTCGCGGACCTGGAGGCTGCCCTGGCGGAGATCCGCGACGTCGAGCAGCAACGCGGCGACCTGTGGCGCCAGGCGGCCCACGATCTGCGCGGCAATTTGGGCGTGGTCGCCAATGCCACGGTCGGGCTCACGCACGACAACCTGCGCGAATCCTCCCGCGACCAGTTCGTGCGGATTTTGATGCGTAACGTCACCTCGCTGCATCATCTGCTCGACGACGTCACCAGCCTGGCGCGGCTGCAGGCGGGTCGCGAGGAGCGGCACGTAGAACCCCTCGACATCGCGTCCATCATGCAGCAGCTCTGCGAGGGTATCAGGCCCCTGGCGCAGCAACGCCATCTGGTCCTGCACTGTGAAGGTCCGCCGGGTTTCGCGGCCGACGGTGATGCCGTGAAGATCCGGCGCATCGCGCAGAACCTCATCTTGAACGCCGTCAAGTTCACCCATGAAGGCGGCATCACGGTGCATTGGGGCGACAGCGACGCCGACGACCCCAAGCGGTGGGAGCTGCGGATCGTCGACACCGGCCCCGGTTTCCACACCGATTCGGGCACGCCGCTCGCGCAGGCCTTCGAAAAAGCGCCGGGCGACGCCACCGTCGCCGTCAAACCCATCGAACAGCTCAAGTCCACGCGGGAGAACGCCGGCGAGGGCATCGGCCTCTCGATCGTCAAACGACTGTGCGACATCCTCGACGCGAGCATCGAGATGAAATCCGAGCGGGCCGTGGGCACCACCTTCCGGATCTTGTTCCCGCGTCAATATTCGGGCTGACGGTGTTCCAGCAGCCTCTGACACCCGTCGGCGACAGCCTGGCGGCCTCCTGCCTGGTCGCGGTACTGCCGATCGCCACCGTGCTGGTGTTGCTCGGCGTGCTGAAACGTCCCGCCTGGCTCGCGGCCGCGGCGGGCCTGGCGGTTGCCCTGGGCGTGGCCGTCGGCGTCTGGCACATGCCTGCGCCGCTGGCACTCGCCGCGGCGGCGAACGGCGCCGTGTTCGCGCTCTGGCCGGTGATGTGGATCGTCATCGCGGCGTTGCTGCTCTACAACATCGCCGTGGCGTCGGGCCGTTTCGATGCCTTCCGCGAATGGGTCATCCGGCATCTGCCGAACGACCGCCGCGTCATCCTCATCGTCATCGGCTTCTGTTTCGGCGCGCTGCTCGAGGGTATCGCCGGCTTCGGCGCACCCGTGGCCATCACCTCGTCGCTGCTCATCATGGTGGGCTTCGCGCCGCTCGACGCCCTGGTCTTCACGCTCATCTTCGACACCACCCCGGTCGCCTTCGGCGCGCTCGGCGCGCCCGTGACGGTGCTGGGCGCGGTGACCGGACTGCCCACGCCCGCCCTTGCCGCCATGATCGGCCGCCAGCTGCCGCTGCTCGCCGCGAGCCTGCCGTGCTACGTCATGGCGCTGTACGGCGGGCGGCGCTCGCTGCGCGCGTTGTGGCCGCTGCTGCTGGTGGCGGGCGCCAGCTTCGGCGTCACGCAGTTCGCCGCCGCCAACTACTTCGACTACACGCTCACCGACGTCTTCGCAGGCCTGGGCTCGCTCGGCGCCACACTGCTCTTTTTGCAGTTCTGGCGGCCCCGGGCGGCACCCGAGTTTGCGGTCACGCGCACGCCCGGGCACGGCGCGACTGCACAGGTCAGCAACGTCCCGCCCTGGCAGGGCTGGCTGCCGTGGATCATCGTGGCCGCCACGGTGATCGTCTGGACCTTCCTGCAGGTGGCGAAGCTCGGCGAGCGCGCCGTGGCGTGGCCGGGACTCGACAAACTCGTGACCATCACGCTCTACCAGGGCAAACCGTACGCGGCGGTATGGACCTTTCAGCCGCTCGGCACCGGCACGGCGATTCTTTGCGCGGCGCTGCTTACCGCCGCGGTGGTGCGCCTGCCGGTGATCGAGGTAATGCGGTGCGCCAGGGTGACGCTGCGTCAGATCTGGGTGGCCGTCGTCACGGTCATGCTGATCGTGGCGCTCGCCTACGTCATGAACTACGCCGGCATCGCCTACACCCTTGGCCTCGCGGTGTCCTCCGCCGGCCGCGCCTTCGTGCTGTTCTCGCCGTTCCTCGGTTGGGTGGCGGTCTTCCTGTCGGGCAGCGACACGTCCGGCAACGCCCTGTTCGGCAATCTGCAGACCGTGGCGGCGCGGCAGCTGCATCTCGATCCGCTGTTGTTCGCCGCCACCAATTCCTCGGGCGGCGTGCTCGGCAAGATGATTTCGCCGCAGAACATCGCCACGGGCGTGTCGGTGACGAACCTCAAGGGTCAGGAGGGCGCGGTGCTGGCACGCACCTTCCTGCACAGCATAGTGCTCACCCTCGCGCTGGTGGTGATCGTCATCGTGCAGCAATATTTCCTGCCGGGGATCATTCCCGCGTACGCCGCCAAATGAGGCTGGACGTGCGGCGATCACGCTAAATTCACATCCGCTCATGCTAGGCTTGGGCCATGAAAGGCATCGCAACGTTCCCGTCCCGCACCGTTCCCGGCCTGGCCTGCGCCACCGTCGCGCTGGCCCTGACGCTCGGCCTTCCGGCCCCGCGCGCGGGAGCCACCGAGTTCGATCTTGCGAACAAACAAGACGTGGTGATGGGTCAGGACCAGACCGTCGAAACCGTCTACGCCGACACGCTGTACGACCTCGCCCGCAAGTACAGCCTGGGATCGGAGGAGATCATCCGCGTCAATCCGGGCGTTGACCCGTGGATTCCGGGCGCGGGCAAGCATGTCATCATCCCCGGCCGGCACATCCTGCCGCCCGGGCCGCACGAGGGCATCGTCGTCAACCTGCCCGAACATCGCCTGTACTATTACCCGAAGCCCAAGGGCAAAGGCCCGCTCGAGGTGATCACCTACCCGGTGAGCATCGGCAAGATGGACTGGCGCACGCCGCTCGGGCTGACGCACGTGATCGGCAAGATCAAGGACCCGGTCTGGCATCCGCCCGAGTCCGTTCGTAAGGAACACGAGGCGGCGGGTGATCCGTTGCCCACGGTGGTGCCCGCGGGTCCCGACAACCCGCTGGGGGCCTTCGCCATGCGGCTCGCTGCCGGCGGCGGCACCTACATGATTCACGGCACCAACAACCCGGTCGCCGTCGGTCTCGCCGTGACCCACGGCTGCATCCGCATGTATCCGGACGACGTCGCCGCCCTGTTCCCGCTGATCCCGGTCGGCACACCGGTGCGCCTCATCAACGAGCCGGTCAAGGTCGCCTGGGTGGATGGCGAGTTGCTGCTCGAAGCCCACCCCCCGGTGGACGCTCAGGGGCAGAGCTTCGAACCCAACCTCGATCAGTTCTCCGATCTGTTGAAGGCGGCGGTCGGCGACACCACCGTGGCCATCAACTGGGACTATGCCCACGAAGTCCTGCAGAAAGCCGACGGCGTGCTGGCCACGGTCGGCCTGGAAGCCGACGCCTCGGCGTTGAAACCCGCCGCCAGCGACACGACGGTGCCTGCTGCGCCGCTGCCTCCTGCAGCGTCGCCCGGCGCAACGGCGGGGGCCGCGGTGGCCGTGACCACGGCAGCCACGCCGCCGGCCACCGGCAGCCATTGACGCACAGCGCTCTTTTCCTACATTCGCCGGGCGTACGGCCCTACAAAGATCCCTGAAGTTGCTGCGCTAAACTCACGGCCTCGAAGCTGCCGCGCCGCGTTCGCGGCCTCAAGGATCTCTATGACAATTGCCGGCCCTCGCTCCCGATCTGCGGTGCGCTACTTCCGTGCGGGCACGCTGGGCGTGTTCCTGCTGAGCGTCGCCGCCCTCGATGCCTGCCAGACGCGGGAGCAGGCCATCGTTCAGCACGAGGACAACCTGGCGGCCGCCGGCTTCGTCGTGCGCCCGGCCAACACGCCCGAGCGTCAGGCGATGCTCGCCCGGCTTCCCTCCCGCAAGTTCGTCCAGCAGGTCAAGGGCGACAGCGTGCATTACGTCTACGCCGATCCCGTGGTCTGTCACTGTTTGTACGTCGGCTCGCAGCAGGCCTACGGTCAGTACCAGCATGACCGTCAACAGCGACGGCTCGCCGACGAGGAGTCGCTGACCGCCGACCGTTACGCCGATCCCGCCTGGAACTGGAATTCCTGGGGACCCTGGGGTCCCGAGTACGGCTACGGACCCGGCCTCGGGTGGTGAAGACCTCCGCCTGTCTCGCGACGCTCGGCCTGCTCGCCGCGTTCGTCGGCACCAGTTTTGCCGACAGCGACACCCTGCCGTCCGGATACGCCGCGCTCGTGCGGCGCGTCGCGCCGAGCGTGGTGACCGTCATGGTGGAGGAGCAGAGCGTCGGCGCCGGCCAGCGTGCCGCCGAGATCGCCAACACCGATGCGGGTTACGACGCGGTCGGCGCTCTGATCCGTAAGCTGCTGTCCGGTGCCAGCGGCAACCCGAGCGGCGAGGACCGCGCCACCGGCGCACTCGGTTCCGGCTTCCTGATCCGCGCCGACGGCCTCATCGTCACCAACCGCCACGTCGTCCAGGGCGCCCGGGTGGTGCGTGTCCGCCTGTACGATTCGCGCGAGTTCAAAGCCAGGATCGTCGGCGCCGACGCCGTCACCGATATCGCGTTGCTGAAGATCGACGCCGGCCGGTTGACCGCCTTGAAGCTCGGTTCCTCCGCGTCCGTGTCGGTGGGTGATGCCGTGATCGCCATAGGCAATCCCTTCGGGCTGGGGCAGTCGGTCAGTGCGGGCATCATTTCCGCCCGGGCCCGTACGTTGGAAGACGACCCCTACATCAATTTTCTGCAGACCGACGCGGCCATCAACCACGGCAATTCGGGCGGACCGCTCATGAGCCGCGACGGCACCGTGGTCGGCGTGACGTCCGCCATTTTCTCGCCCACCGGCGGGTCCGTGGGACTGGGCTTTGCCATACCCGCCGAAACGGTGGCCGCCGTGGCCGGCGACCTCGAAGCCCATGGCCATGTCGAACGCGGCTACATCGGCATCTCGGCCCAGGAGCCGACTGCCGTGCTGGCCCGCGCGCTGGGGATGAAAAAACCCACCGGCGCCCTGGTCACGGCCGTCGATGCCCAGGGCCCTGCCGCCAGTGCATTGTTCGTGGGCGACGTGCTGCTCAGCGTCGGCTCGGTTCCCGTGCATTTCCGCGACTTGAGCAAGGTCACGGCGCGCCTCAAACCGAACGCCGTGGTGACGGCCTCCGTGCTGCGCGAGGGCAAGGTGCAGTCGGTCGGGCTCACCATCGGCAAGCTCCCCGACCCGCCGGCCGACCCCGCTTTGAACGGCGATCAGGACACCTGGATACCCGCGTTGCGCCTGGGAGTCGCCGACACCACCACCGACATCCGCAAGGCCATCAAGGCGGCGGACGAGCAGAGCGGTGTCATCGTCACCCAGCTGCGCCCTGCCGGCCCCGGCGCGCTCGCCGGCCTGCGGGTCGGCGATCTGATCACCCACGCCGGCAGCAAACAACTGGTGGACGCCCTCGACCTGGTCAAGGTGCCGGTCCCCACCCCGCAGGCTCCGCTGCTGGTGCGCGTGGTGCGTGAAGGCGCGCCCACCTTCGTCGCCATCACCGGGGAAGCGGAGCTGTCCTTCCCGTAGGCGGCGGGGCGACCGGGGGCGCGCCCGCGGCGTCAGGTTTCAAGTACTGCCCGATCGACCTGCCAGGTGGCCGCAGTCACCAGGGGTTCGAGGCTCAGCCGCCCCACGATCTGTTCGAGCGCCGCATCATTGCGTCGTGCGGCGATCACATGCGCGGTGATGACAACCTTGGCGGTATCCGGGATGTCGGCACTGTCCATCCGGTGAAGTCCCAAGTCATCCTCCGATAGCGCGTGCAGCAGGAGCGAACGCAGATGCGCCTCCTCCACGCTCTTGCAGGTAAGGGTTACCGAATAATAGGTCTCGGCATCGTTCGCGACGACGGTGCGGCGATTGATGAGGCGTACGAGGGGGCGCAGACACAGATTGGTGCCAACGACGAATCCGGCCGCCACGAGGCTGGGACCCCAATAACCGCCACCCGCGAACGTGCCCACCATGGCCGAGCACCACAACGTCGCCGCGGTGTTGAGCCCATGCACGTTGATCCCCTCCCGCAAAATGACGCCCGCGCCGAGGAAGCCGATTCCGGTCACGACCTGGGCGGCGATGCGCGTGGGGTCCGCGGGATTGACCAGGGCCGAGAACACCACGAAACCGCACGCTCCGAGCGCGACCAAGGCATTCGTTCGCAGACCCGCCATCTTCTGCTGCCACTGTCGCTCGAAGCCGATCGCGGAGCCCAACAGCACCGCCAGGGCGAGTCGCCCGGCTGATTCGACGAGATCGATGGACGGGTTCAACCTGGTGGGTCCTCCGACTGTGGCCATGCAGGCATCACTTTTTCCAGCTTCGCCTAGAACGTTACTCGCACCCCGGCATACGCCACCCGCCCCGGCGTGCCGTACTGGTAAGCCGTCTCGTAGCGTTTGCCGCCGACGTTCTCGATGCGGGCATACACACTGAGCTGGTCGAGCACGGCATACGATGCGCGCAGGTCGACCAGCACGTAACCGCCGAGCGAGGTTTGATTCGCGGCGTCATCGAAGCTGCGTCCGACGTAGCGCGCTGCGACTGTCGTGCTCACGGCCAGCGGCCAGCGGTAGTCGACGGACAGGTTGGCCGTCTGCGACGGACGGCGCGCCAGCTGGTTGCCGTAGTTGGCCGACCCCGCCGATTCGTTGCGGGTGCCGGTGTAGGTGTAGTTGCCGGCGACGGTCAGTGCCGTCGCCGGCGCGACGCTGGCCTGAAGTTCGGCGCCACGCGCCCGCGCCCGCGCGATGTTGGCGTAATAGCCGTACGGCTCCGTGCTGCACAGCCCGGTGGCTGGGCCGGCGCAGTCGAAGAAATCGATCAGGCTGCGACTCTGACGCCCGAAGTAGGTCGCCGAATACGTCACCCGCCCGTCCCAGGCATGCCGTTCCACGCCGGCATCCCAGCTGTTCGACTCCTCCGGGCGCAACGCCCGGTTGCCGTAGTCGCTGTAGAGCTGGTAGAGCGAGGGCGCCTTGAAGCCCTGCCCGAAGCTTGCGCGCAGCACGGTGGCGCCGTCGGCGAGCGCCCACGCCGCCGCGGCCTGGCCGGTGGCGTGCCCGCCGAAGACGTCGTGGTGATCGTAGCGTCCGCCTGCGGTGAGATTGAGCCCGGGCACTACTTCGGCCTGCAGTTGTGCGTAGCCGCTGTCGAGCGACACCGCGCCGCCCAGCGGCGCGGGCGCGACGTCGTAGGCCGGCGTGTCCGTATCGAAGGTGGAACGCTCGTGCTGCGCCCCGAACACCGCATGATAGGCGGGTGCGATCTGCCAGGTGCCCTGGTATTCCTCGCGGTAGTTGCGCCCGATGCCGTAGTACGTCTCGGTGCTCGCCGCCATGACCGCGGGATCATAGTTACGGGTCTCGCTGCCGGTGTACTGGAACGCGAAACGCTGCGACAGCGCGTCGAACGGAGTCCAGTTCAGGCCCGCATAGCCCACGGTCTGGTTCGTCCTGCCGTACTCGCTGTCGTCGCCGAACGCGAACGTCGGGGTGTCGTAGCCGTCGAAATCCGTGCGGGCCTGCGTGACGTAGCCGCGCAGGTCGATCTGCAGGCGGTCGGTGAGATCGTAGCGCACCTGCCCGCTGCCCCCGCCGATCTGACTGGCGTCGCGCCGTGCGCCGCCGTACGCCGTATCGAACGACGGAAAGCCGCTGGTGCCGAGATAATTACCCGTCACGCGCCACGACAATCCGTCCTGCCTGCCGCCGACGTCGCCGGCCACGTACCCCGTGCCGTGCGAGCCGCCTTCGAACGTCACGCCGCCGCCGAAGGGACGCGTCGGCTCGGCGGTGGTGATGTCGATCACGCCGCCGATGGCCTGGCTGCCGTACAACGTCGACTGCGCCCCGCGCAATATCTCGATGCGCGATATGCCGCCCGTCAGCAGATTCGAGAAATCGAAGCCGCCGCCCGTGGTCGACGGATCGTTCAACAGCACGCCGTCGATGCGCACCACGGTCTGTGCGCTCTCGGCGCCGCGGATGAACACGGAAGTGGCCGATCCCATGCTGCCGTTGCGCGCGAAACTCAACCCCGGCGTGCGCGCGAGGAGATCCGCCGCCGACACCGCCTGGCTCTGCTCGATGGCCTCCGCCGACAGCACGGTCACCGACGCGCCCACCTTCGACAGCGGTTCCGGCATGCGATTCGCCACGACCACGACCTCATCCTGCGGCGAGACGTCGGCCGACGCGTCGCTGTCCGCACGAACGACGCCCGCAAGCAGGCACAGCGCACCCAGGTGCGCGATAAAAAAACGGTAGTTCAAAGCATCTCCCTCACGTGACGACGATCCGTCGACCGCGCCGCCGGGAAGCGATGCGTGCCCGATGGACACGACATCGCGGACCCGCGCACGCGCAGTCAGCTCCGTCGCCGCTCGGGAATTTCCGCTCGTTCAGCACACCCCGGCTGCACGATGGGCGACCAAGACAAGCAGGTCTCCTGGCTCGCGGCTCACGTCCCCCCATCACCTTCCCGGACGCCAAAGTCCAGTGGTCTTCGATGCGAGGCACACCGCTTACAGTTGCGGGGGCAGCCCGGGCCTTCAACCCGAGTTCCCTTTCAATCCCCGTGCGGGGAACTTGTCATGTGTGCGCAAGGTGCCGCAAAACCTCGGTGCGGTCAAGCGGGCGCTCGGCGCGGGTCCCTCGCCGCGCATCGCGGTCCCGCGCGGCGCATCGCGGTCCCGCGTGGCGCGTTGACCCTCCCACCGATCGCGGGCAGACTCCGCAGCCTTCATGCTGAAACCTTGCCCGTCCGAGACGTGCCTCATCGTCTGCTCCAGCTGCCGTCATTCGCGTGCGTCGCCCGACGATGCGCGCGGCGTACGCGGCGGTGCGGCTTTTGCGGCGCTGCTCGCACTGCGTCTCAGGGATCATGCACTCCGCGACCGTCTCGACATTCAACCCATGGACTGTCTGTTCGCCTGCAAGAATCACTGCATCACGCATCTGCGCAGCACAGACCGTCTGGGTTATATTTTCGGCAATTTTCGCCCGACGCCCGAGCACTCGGACGCGCTGCTCGATTTCATCGAACAATATCTCCTTACCGTCGACGGCGTCGTGCCGTACGAGCGCTGGCCGCAGGGCATCAAAGGGCATTTTTTGGTTCGCATGCCGCCCGCCGGTTTTGTGTGGAACGAATCGCCCACGCCATGACGGGACGCCGCGCCGTGCTGGTCCTCATGGGACTGCTGGCAGGCCAGGCCGGGGCAGCGCTCGACGGGACGACGCCGGTCGGGGCAGCGCCAGCCGCGGCGGTGCCCGCCGTCGCGCCCCGCGCCGGCACGCCGCTCCTGCTGCGCGACGACCTGGGACGCGACGTCGCGTTCCCGACTGCACCGCAGCGCATCGTCAGCCTGCTGCCCTCGTTGACCGAAACAGTCTGCGCGCTCGGCGCGTGCACTCGTCTGGTCGCCACCGACCGCTATTCCAACTGGCCCGCCGCGGTGCAGGCGCTGCCCAAGGCCGGCGGTCTCGACGACGCGCAGGTGGAGTTGATCGTGAGCCTGCAGCCCGATCTCGTGCTGCTCACGCGCTCGCACCGGCTCGATACGCGGTTGCGTGAGCTCGGCATCCGCTGCTTCGTCATCGACAGTGAGAATTACGCCGACATCGCGCGCAGCATCACGCTGGTCGGGCGGATACTGGGCCTCGACACACAGGCGCGTGAACTCGAAGACCGCATCGCGCAGGGTGTGCACGACGTTGCCGTCCGGCGCCAGGTGCCGGGCGTGTCCGCGGCACCGACGGTGTACTTCGAGCTGGATCGGGGGCTGTACGCCGCCGGGCCGGCGTCGTACATCGGGCAGCTGCTGGCGCTGCTCGGCGCGCGCAACATCGTCAGCGCCGATCTCGGTGCGTACCCGAAGCTCAATCCCGAGTACGTGGTGCGGCATGCGCCCGACGTGATTTTCATCGCGCCCGCGGAGGCCGCCCATCTCGCCGAGCGTCCCGGCTGGACCGACCTCCGCGCGGTGCGGGAGCACCGCTTCTGCTCGTTCGGCCCCGAGGTCGACGATACCGTGATGCGTCCCGGCCCGCGCATCGTGGCCGGCATGCGCGCCATGGCCGATTGTCTCGAGCGCGTGGCGCCGTGAGCGCCGGCTCGCCCGGCGCGCGGCACGATGCCGATGATGCCGCGGGTGACGATGCGGGCGCTTCGGACGAGGCGGCGTTCGTCGCAGCGCGCGCGCCTCGGCGTCTGCTCGGCTGGTTCGCGTGCTGCCTTGCGCTCACGATGGCGTTGACGGCCGCGGGCATCCTCGTCGGCACCTCGAGCCTCGCCACGTCGTTGCACTGGCTGCTGTCGCCCGACCCGCACTCCGCCGTGGTGTTGTGGCAGATCCGTCTGCCGCGCACGCTCGGTGCCTGGTGCGCGGGTGCACTGCTCGGCTTGTCGGGGGCGATCGCGCAGGGCGTGTTCCGCAATCCTCTCGCCGAACCTTACCTGTTGGGCACCGCGTCCGGCGCTGCGCTCGGCGTCACGTTGAGCCTGCTCGCAGCCGATGCCTCGTTGGGCGCGCTTGCCTGGGCGGGGGAGCTCGGCATCACCGGAGCGGCCTGCCTCGGCGCGGGCGCCGCCATCGTCCTGACCATCGCCTTGTCACGCGGGGTCCTGCAGACGGCGAACCTGCTGCTCGCGGGCATCGTGGTCGGCTTTCTGCTGAGCGCCGTCACGACGCTGGTGCTGCTCACCCGGCCGGAGATCTGGCGCGCCATGCAGATTTTTTTATTGGGCAGCACCGGCTTCGTGGGCTGGTCGTCCGCGGCTCTGCTCGGTGGCGTGTTCGCGGTCTGCATTGTGCCTGCGCTCTGGTTGTCGTCCGGACTCGATGCGTTGACGCTCGGCGAAGACACGGCGCGCTCGCTCGGCATGTCGCTGCCGGCACTGCGTCTCTCGCTGCTCGGCATCGT
>CAZZVN010000043.1:19143-20544 GCA_964657625.1 uncultured Steroidobacteraceae bacterium | reverse complement strand
GACGGCCGCCGCCGTCGGCCAGGTGGGTATCGTCGGCTTCGTGGGGCTCATGGCGCCGCACCTGGTCCGCGAGACGTTGTCCGTCAATCATCGCCAGTTGCTGATCGGCGCGCCCCTGTGCGGCGGCGCGCTGCTGCAGGCGGCCGACCTGGTCAGCCGCGGCGCGATACGTCCCGCCGAGCTGCCGGTGGGCGCCGTCACGGCCTGTGTCGGCGGCGTCTATTTGATCTACCTGCTCTGGCGCCGCAATCGTCATGCATGACCCAGGGGGCGCAGACCCGCACCCGGCGCTGTCCTGCCGCGATCTCACAATGGGATACGGCGCGACCACCGTGCTGCAGGCCGTCTCGCTGGACGTTCCCGAGGCGACCTGGACTGCGATCGTCGGGCCCAACGGTTCGGGCAAGTCGACGCTGCTGCGGGTGTTCGCGGGCCTCGCCAAACCCCGCGCGGGGTCGCTCACCCTGTTCGGCCGCCCGCACACAGTCTGGCCGCGGCGCGAGCGGGCACGCCGGCTCGCCTGGCTCGCGCAGGCCTTCGAACCCACCGACCTCACGGCCGCGGAAGTCGTCGGCCTGGGTCGGTTTGCCCACAGCGGCTGGCTCAATGCGCGACACGTCGACGACGATCACGCCATCCACCGCGCCATGACGGCCACCGGTTGCCTGTCGTTCGCCGGACGCCGCGTCAGCACGTTGTCGGGCGGCGAGCGCCAGCGCGTGCACCTCGCCCGCGCCCTCGCCGTCGAAGCCTCGGTGCTGCTGCTCGACGAACCCACCACCCACCTGGACCCTCCGCACCAGGAAGACGTGGTGCGCCTGCTGCGTGCGCAGGTCAAGCGCGGCGTGGCCGTGGTCAGCGCCATTCACGATCTGTCATTGGCGTTGAGCGCGGATCGCGTCATCGTGCTCGGCTCCCGCGGCGTGGTCGGCCACGGCACCGTGCACGAGGCACTGGCGGGCGACTGGCTGTCGACCGCCTTCGGCACGCGCATCGACATCGTCGATCATGCGGGTGTGCCGTTGTGGCGGCCGTCGCTCGCGCGTTGAGTCGCGGTCCTGTGGCGCGTCACGGCAGACGTGCATCACCGGGGCGGTCAGGATCGCGCATGTGCTTGAACAACTCGCCATTCGCCTCGCGTTTGAACGGCGAACAGGATGCGAATGGAAGAGGGGTCATTACGACCACGCAGTTGTCGTTCAAGTGAATGATGATGCCGCCCTGCGGAATGGACTCCACCCGGTGCGTGCGTGCGTAATCCCAGTCGAACTGCGGATAGTCCGCCATGGTCGGTGGCCGTTTTGGAAAGCCGAATTCCTTGAGGGGACGTTCGGGATCAATGCCTGATGCCGCTCGCCCGGCCCGCGATATTTCAGAATTCCAATCGACGGGAGGAGTGAT
>CAZZVN010000043.1:0-19043 GCA_964657625.1 uncultured Steroidobacteraceae bacterium | reverse complement strand
AGCTGCGTGCGAATTCGCGCCGCCGCTTCGGCTGCTTTCGCGTCGAAGTTGACGACATGAAGCGTCTCGATGGCAAGATCCAGAGCCGCGAGCAACGCGGTTTGCCGGGCGCTGGACCCCAATCGAAGTATGCCGTAGCGTGACTCATAGAGCACCGGTGCGGGGATGCCGATGTCGGCGGGCCTCACCAAGCGCAGCCGTTGCCCCACGTGGCCCTCGCCGCGAAAGAAATAGCTCAACGTGTTCGTGTCGAGCGCGTACTTCACCAGGCTTCCCGGGGCAAATCCGGTGTATCGAAAGCACGCGTTTCCTCCGCCAACGGCGCGTCGGAAAAGGATCCCGACAATTGCAGGAATTCTTCCGGCCATCGGTTGCGGGCGGCTGCGCGAATGAGTCCGGCAACCCACCGGCTATACGGCAGGCCCTCCCGCTCCGCGACTTGACGCATGAGCCGCTCGGTTTCCTCGTCCAGGTACAGCATTATTTGAGGCACGCCTATCTCCAAGTACATACATAGGTATGTATATACATTGATGTCCGAGCTCGAACCTGTCAAGTGGGAGGCTGGCGCCACCCCGCCGTGCAACAATGGCCCATGTTAAGGTCACTGCAACACCTCCCCCCTGTGCTGTTCTTGATCATCGCCACCTTGCTCGAAGTGAGCGGCGACGCGGTGGTTCGCATGGCCCTCCACGATCACGCCGGCCCGGCGCGCGTTGCACTCTTCGTCGCGGGGGCGGCCCTGCTGTTCGGTTACGGCGCGTTGTTGAATCTCGCGCCGCTGGAGTTCGGGCGCGTGGTGGGGCTCTACATCGCCACGTTGTTCGTGATCTGGCAGGTGATCAACTTCATAGTATTCCGCGGCGTCCCGACGCTGCCCACTGTGCTCGGCGGCGCGCTCGTGGTGGCCGGCGGTCTAATCGTCACCTATTGGCGTCCCGCCTGATCGGCACATCGCCTCCCCCCGCGTCGCCGCCTCTCACCCGCCGCCTCACCAACCGCCGCTGCCCGGCTCGCCCTTGAACGGCCCCACCAATTCTGGCGTGATCCAGCCCCCGTAGAACCCGCCGGGCTGCGCCCGCACCGGCGCGCCGTCGACCCGGCAGTCGAGGGAAGAAGGGTACAGCGCCACGCACTCGGCCAGTGTCTCCGCCCCCGCGAGCGGGCTCGGGTAGCTCCACGCCACGCGGGGCAGGCGGCGCCCGCCGTCCACCAGGCTCCAGTAGCGGGCCGGTCCTTTCCACTCGCACAGCGAAGACCCCGGTGCCGCCTCGAACAGTTCGCGCGCCACGTCGTCCCACGGCAGATAGAAGCTCGGCGGGTGAGCGGTCTCGAGCACGCGGATGGCGCGACGCGTACGTACCAACTCGCGCGTTCCCCACCGCACCACCACCTCGCGCGTGTCCGCCACCAGAGCCGGTGGCCGCGGATAATCCCACACCGACTCCTGTCCCGCCGCCGGCGTCTGGGCAAACGGCGGCCGCGCCTGCCCACGCCATTGCCAGTGCGCGCGCGCCGCCTCGAGCCAGGGAGGAGTGTCGTCCATGTCAGTCGGCCCGCCGCAACGCGGCGACGCGGGCGGCGGTCAGGGACGACCCGGCATTACCGAAGCGCTGCGTGACATAGTTGGCGAGGCTCGCGACCTCGGCATCGGAATACGCGGCGCCGAACCCGGGCATGACGGCGCCGTCGACGCCGTGTCGCTGCGCGCCGCGCAGGATCACCTGTGCCACGTTGGTGGCGGTGGGATCGTTCACGGCGCGCGTGCCGGTCAGGGTGGCCCAGGGCAGCACCGGGCTCACGCCGGTCCAGCCATGGCACCCTGCGCAGGCACCGGCATACACCGCGGCGCCGTGTGACTCGGGCGCGTTCGCGCTCTGGCCTTCCGTGTCCTGCGCATAGGCATCGGGCGCCGGATCAAGTCGTGGCCGTTTGAGATCGACCGTGGCGAGCGGCGACACGGACCGCAAATACGTGACCATGGCGGCGATGTCGGTCGGCCGCAGGTGGCTGAGACTTGCGTCCACCGCCTCGCCCATCAGACCGGACGCGGTGCTGTGTCCGTCGGCGTGGCCCACCGCGAGATAACTCGCAAGATCGGCATCGCTCCAGGCACCGACCCCGCTGGCCGGGTCCGCGGTGATGTTGTAGGCGCGCCAGCCGGCCTGTATGGCGCCCGCGAACTTGTGGCGGTGATCGAGGGCGAACGCCGGATTGCGCGGCGTATGGCATTCGCCGCAATGACCCAGCGCTTCGACCAGATACGCACCGCGGTTCCACTCGGGAGTGCGGTCGATGTGCGGCTCGAACCGCCGGTCCGGATTGAACAGCACCGCCCACACGCCCATCAGGGCGCGTTGATCGAACGGGAACGACAGGGTGTTCGCGCGGGCCGGTGCATGCACGGGCGCGAGGGTGAACAGGTAGGCCTTGATGGCCAGCGCGTCGGCATCGGACATGGCGGTGTAGCTGGTGTACGGCATGGCCGGATAAAGCTTCGTGCCCGCACGGCCGATGCCCTTGTGCACGGCGTCGAGGAAATTCCCGTCGGTGTAGCGGCCGATGCCGGTGTCCGCGTCCGGGGTGATGTTGGTCGAGTACAGCGTGCCGAACGGCAGCACGAAGGCACGGCCGCCGGCGAACGGCACGCCGTCTTTCGTCGTGTGACACACCACGCAGTCCGCCGCGCGCGTGAGGTACTCGCCGCGCTCGACGAGGCTCGCGTCTTTGAGCTCCGGGGGTGCACCGGTGGGGTCCCGCCCCGGGTACTGCGCCAGCGCGACGCGACTGCCCCCGGCAAAATCGGTGGCCCGCGGCGCCACGACGAAGTAGACACCGACGGCCACCACCACGGCCACCACGGCGAGGCTCCAGAGCAGCGCGGGGGCGACGCGCCCGTGCGACCGCGCCAGGCTGCGCGTGTCGACCCGCGCGCGCGAGCTCACGCGACCCCCGGTTTCGGAAACGGCAACACGCGCAGTCGCCTGCCGGATGCTGCGAACACCGCGTTGGCCACGGCCGGGCCGATCGGCGCGACCCCGGGTTCGCCCACGCCGGTGGGTGCCTCGGTGGACGGCACGATGTGCACTTCGATCTTCGGCATCTCGTTCATGCGCAGGACGCGATAGCCGTTGAAGTTGTCCTGTTGCACCCGGCCGTCCTCGAGCGTGATCGCACCATGCAGCACCGCGCCCAGTCCAAACCCGATGCCGCCCTCCATCTGTGCGACGATCACGTCCGGATTGATGGGCACGCCGCAATCCACCGCGCACACCACCCGGTCGACGGTCACGCGGCCGGCCTCGTCCACGCTCACCTCGGCCACCTGTGCCACCAGCGTCTTGAAAGCCTCGGCCACCGCGATGCCGCGGCCCCGGCCCTTCGGCAGCGGGCCGCTGTTCCAGCCGGACTTGTCCGCCGCAAGCTCCAGCACGGCGAGCATGCGCGGATGGGCGGCGAGCAGTTTGCGGCGGAACGTGAAGGGGTCCTGCCCCGCCGCGTGCGCGACCTCGTCGATGAACGCCTCCACGGCGAAGGTGGTGTGCGAACTGCCCACCACGCGCCACCACAGCACGGGCACGCCGGTCTTGGTGGTGGCGAGTTCCACCGAGACGTTGGGCACGGGATACGCCATGTTGACCGCGCCTTCCACCGAACTCGGATCGATGCCGTCCTTGATCATCGCGGCGAACAGCGTGTCCGCCATGATGGACTGACCGACGATGCGGTGCCGCCAGCCCGTGAGTTCGCCTTTCGCGTCGAGGCCGGCCTCGAGCTTGTGGAAGAACATGGGCCGGTACATGCCGCCGCGCACGTCGTCCTCGCGCGTCCACTGCAACTTGATGGGGGTGCCGTCGGCGCCGAACGCCTTCGCGATGGACACCGCCTCGACGATGTAGTCCGAGCCCGGATTGGCGCGACGGCCGAAGCTGCCGCCGGCGTACAGGGTGTGGATGCTGACCTGCTGCGGATCGAGACCGGCCGTCTTCGCCGCATTGCTCTGATCGACGGTCTGAAACTGATCCCCCGCCCAGATGGCGCAGCTGTTCGCGGTGAGCTTCACCACCGCATCGAGCGGTTCCATCGGTGCGTGGGCGAGAAACGGGAACTCGTAGCTCGCGGACACGGTGTGCGCGGCCGTGCGCAGCGCCTGCGCCACATCGCCGTCCCTGCGCGCGGACTGCGCGGGCTGCTCGGCGCGCAGCCGATACTCGGCCATGATGGCCGTGGAACTGCGCATCTCCGCCCGGCTCTCGTCCCACTCGACGACCAGGGCGTCGCGCCCGCGCTTGGCGGCCCAGAAATTCTGCGCCACCACCGCGACGCCGCGCGGGACCTGCACCACCTTGACGACGCCCGGCAGCGCCAGGGCCGGCGCGGCATCGAAGGACTTCACGGTCGCGCCGAAGCGCGGTGGCCGTTTCAGCAGCGCCACCAGCAGCCCGGGCATCGTGACGTCCAGCGTGAATTGCGCCGTGCCATCGACCTTGGCCGCGACGTCAACCCGCGGCGCACGCTGCCCGATGAGCTTGAAGTCTTTGGGATCCTTGAGCACAACCTTGTCGGGCACGGGCAGCACAGCGGCTTTTTGCACCAGTGAGCCGAAGGTGGCCTGACGCATGCCGTCGTGGTGATGAATGACGCCCCGCTCCACGTGCAGCTCCTCGAAGGGCACCTGCCACTCCCTGCTCGCCGCGGTGAGCAGCATCGCGCGCGCTTTGCCGCCGGCCTCGCGCAGCTGCGCCCACGAGTTCGACATGGCCGACGAGCCGCCCGTGCCCTGCATGGTGCCGAAGGCGAGATTGGCATAGCGCTTCGCATCGGCCGGCGCGCTCTCGACGCGCACCCGCGCCCAATCCGCATCGAGTTCCTCGGCGACGATGGTGGCGATGCCGGTATAGGACCCCTGCCCCATCTCGACGTGTTTCGCGATCACGGTGACGCTGTCGTCCGCACCGATGCGCAGGAACGCATTGGGCACGAAGGAGCCGGCCGCGGGAACGGCGGCAGGCGCGACGCCCGCACCCAGCGCACGACGCGAGCCTCCCGCCCATTCGAAGCCGATGGTGAGCGCCACTAGGCCGGCGCTGCCGGTGCCCTGCAGGAAAGCACGCCGGGTGGCGCGCGGGGGCGTCGTGGTGAGTGTCATGAATTACGCCTTGATGGATTGGGCCGCGGCATGGATGGCCGCACGGATGCGGCCATAGGTAGCGCAGCGGCAGAGGTTGCCGCTCATCGCGGCGTCGATGTCGGCATCGCTCGGCGTCGAGTTCTTTTCCAGGAGGGCGGTCGCCGACATGACCTGGCCCGACTGACAGTAGCCGCATTGCGGGACCTGTAACTCGATCCACGCTGCCTGCACCGCCTTCGCCTGCGGACTGGTCAGGCCTTCGATGGTGGTGACGTGGCGGCCGGCCACGGCGGCGAGGGGCATCACGCACGAACGGATCGCGGCACCGTCCAGATGCACGGTGCAGGCCCCGCACAACGCCATCCCGCAGCCAAACTTGGTCCCGGGCAGCCCCGCCCCCTCGCGCACCGCCCACAGCAGCGGCATGGTGGGATCGACGTCTAACGTGACCGCTTTGCCGTTGAGAATGAAAGCAATCGACATGGAACTCCCCCGCCACCTTTAATGCACAAACTATACTGCACCCATCACCGGCCCGCCCGGCCGCCCGCTCTGCGCCTGCTACATCTTCAGTTTCGCCTCGAGCGCAATGAACCGCGCGTCTCGTGCCTCTACAAGGTCAGCAGTTCCTCGTAGAAACCGCCGATCTGCCGGGCGCGGTCCACGAAGTGCACCTCGAGGATCCAGTGGCGAATGCCTCCGTCGATGCCGCGCTCCCGCAGCGGAAGCTCGTTGCCATGCCGGATGGACAGATGCCGCGCAGCGCCCGGCGCGCGCTCGTGCGGGAACTGACCGATCAGATGCCCGGCCGTGGACGCGCCAAACTCCCATCCGTACTCAAGCGCGAGGCCCGCCATGAAGTCGTACAACGCCCCCGTCGACAGCCCGGGCGTGCACCGGTACAGCTCCTTGCCGCGCGCGAACGCCGCCTCGAGATCCGCGATCAAGCGGTGCTTGGCCGGATCGTCACCCAGCGCGTACGTGCGTCCGAAGTCCGCCTCCCACTGTTCGAACACCGGCCCGAAGTCGAGATAAACGATGTCGTCGGCGGTGAGCGCCCGATCGGGCGGATCGTCGCGATAGCCGAGCAACGTATTGGGTCCGGAGCGCGCGATGCGCTTGTGCCAATGCCGGCGCAGCCCGAACCGGGAGCGCGCCAGCGCATGGATGTCGGCGCTCAGTTCGCTCTCGAGCCTGCCGGCGCGAATCATGCCCTCGGCGAGGACGGCGGCGAACAACGCCTTCGCCTTGTTCTGCGCCGCCAGCAGCGAGTCGCCGATCGTATCCATGCTTACGCCTGCTATGCCGTCTGCGAGAACGACAGCCCCATGTTCTTCAGCAGCCGTCGATACTCGACCGACGTGCGATCGGCCGCGAAATGTACTTCGGCGTCGAGTTCCAACGGCAGGTCCTCCGGGCACTGACGTTCGACGATGGCCTGATCCTCGGCAAAAATCTTCGCGTTGAACGCATACACGTCGTCTAGCGATCCGTTGGTGTCGAAGTTGCGAACCAGGGGCACGAACAGTCGCGTCCGCCGGGCCGACACGGGACTGGCGAGGTTCAGGATTCGCAGCCGTCCCTCGTTTGGAAAATGCACGGTGAGCAGCGCGGCGAACGGCGCGTACACTTCGAACACGCGCAGCCAGCGGAACCCCGCCGGCGCCAGGTGCTGCAGTCCCTTCGGGTAGTTGCTGACGTCGCTCCAGTATTCCGTGCGCAACCCGTGGCCGGTGATCTGCGTGCTGTAGAGCGGCACCACGGGATTGTCGGGATCGGCGAAGGTCTTGTGATGCACCCAGGCGAAGTGTGCGACATCGACGAAGCCCTCCAGCTGCCGTCCGGCCGACGCGGCGATGTCCACGAACGGCGGCAGGATGGGCTGGAACGACGGATCCTCCCACTCGGGAAACGGTGGCAGCGCGGGCTCGCCGTCCTGCGGATCGAGGCAGGTCCACACCAGCCCGTAGCGCTCCACGGCCGGGAACATCGTCAATTTGAAGCGCGACGGCGGCCGCACGCCCGGCTGCGCCGGAATCTTCCGGCATTGGCCGTCCGGTCCGTAGCGCAAGCCGTGATAGGCGCAGACGAGTTCCTCGCCCTCCACCCGGCCCAGGCTCAACGGCACGCCGCGATGCGGGCACAGATCACGCGCCACCCGCAACGCCGATCCGGCACGGTACACGATCAACGGTACGTCGAGCAGCGTCACGGCGAGCGGCATGGCTGCGACCTGTGTCAGTGCGGCGATCGGGAACCAGTGTCGCGCCAGAATGGCATGGTCGCCCGGCGCGAACGTGCAACCGCGCGGCAGGATCGCCGCCGCCGCGTCCGCCGTCATCAGCGTGCGCTCACCAGCACCGGCCGGTCGCTGTAGAGCGCCGGAAACGTGCGCCTGAAATTTTCCACCTTGGGGAGGTCGTTGTACGCGATGTAGGGCTGCGTCGGATTGCGGACCAGGTAATCCTGATGGTAATCCTCCGCCGGATAAAACCCCGGCAACCGCTCCACCCGCGTCACGATCGGCCGCTTGTACGAACGCGCCGCATTCAACTGGGCGATGTACGCCTCGGCGATGTGTTTCTGCACGTCGTCGAGGTAGAAGATCTCCGAGCGGTACTGCGTCCCGACGTCCGGCCCCTGCCGGTCGAGCGTGGTGGGATCGTAGACCACCGAAAAGGCGATCTGCAGCAACTCGCCGTACGACACCTGGGCCGGATCGAAGGTGATCCGCACCGATTCGGCATGCCCCGTCGAGCCGGAGCTCACCGTCTCGTATTGAGCGGTGCCGCGCTCGCCCCCTGCGTATCCCGCCACCACTTTGCGCACTCCGCGCACGTGCTCGAACACCCCCTGCACGCCCCAGAAACAACCGCCCGCCAACACCGCCGTCTGCGTCGCGCCCGGCGCTTTGGGATTGTCCACGACGGGCGGCGCGATGATGACCGGCGACTCCGCGCCGTAGAGCGGCGAATACCAAAAGACCGCGCCGAGCGCGCCCACCACGAGCGCGGACGTCAACGTCCCGCGCCAAGTCACGAGAATGGATGACATGAATGCTCCTCGAGCCGGCCAGAATGAAGTCGCATCATACAACGCCCGTCGCTCACTCCGGGATCAGCCTTCCATGTCGTCGCGTATGGACGCGAGCGTCTGCGGCGATCTGGCCTTGAGCACCGCGAACCATGCCGCCCCCGCCGCCATGTAAGCAAAGAAGAGGTAGGGCAGCAGGTTGTACGGATATTCGGGCACCGGATACACGCTCCCCAAGATCACGAACAACATCAGAGCGCCACCCGCGATGGCGGTCAACACGTGACGCGAGCGCATCTGACCGCTGCGCCGCAGGTCGAGCGGCGCCACGATGCAGATCATGAAATACACCACCACGAAGCCGAAGCTCGCGAAGGTGCCTGCGTAGCCGAAGGCATTCAACGCGCCGAGCGGCGCCAGCGCCATGCACGCCAGCGCCGCCAGCGCGCCGCACAGCAGGACCGCCCGGTGCGGGGTGCGGTGGGTGTCGTGGATGGAACCCATGGAACGATGCAGGAACCGATATCTGCCCATCGAGAAGAGCAGCCTGCCGGCCGCGTTGAGGCTCGCCAGCGCGCAGGCGAACACACTGATCAGCGCCGCGAAATACACGATCAACGACGCCCAGCGCAGGCCCGCCTTCGCCGCCACGTCTGCAAAAGGCGCCGAACTCGCCCCCAGCGACGCCGCATCGTCGCCCATGCCCAGCACCATGAAATACGCGATCGCGGTAAAAAAGATGCCCGAGAACGCCGCACAACCCATCACCGCGAGCGGAATATTCCGGCGCGGATTCGCCGACTCCTTGGCGAGCGTCGCTGCGCTCTCGAAGCCGACGAAACTGAAGATCACGAAGGGCAACGCGGAGAACACGGTGCCATATTTGAGCGCGCTCACGTGCAACTGCACGGGATCCACCAGCGTGCCCTTCAGGCGCACGAACAGCACCGTGATCGTCACGACGATCGCGACGGAAATCACCTCGAGGACCAGCCCTACCCGCGACGACAGGCGCACGTCGCGGTAAGCCGCATAGGTCGCCGTGCCTAGCAGCGCCACCATCATCGCTACCGGCGCGCCCGTCGGCAACGCCACGCCGAACGCCCCCAGCACGTTGCCGAGAAAAATCACGAATGCGAACGTGGTCGCCACTGCCGTGAACAGGTACGCGCTGATCATCGCCCAGCCTGCCAGCGCCCCCGCGAACGCACCGAAGGTACGCCCGATGTACACGAAATAGGAACCCGCCTCGGGATGCCGCGACGCCAGCGTGCCCACGCTCGCCGCCACGATGACCACACCCAGCGTGCCGATGAAATACGACAGCCAGCAGCCGGCACCTGCGAGCCCCGCCACCACCGCAATGTTCAAGGTCGGCGTGAGCGTGGGGCCGACCGCGGCGAGCGACTGCCCCACCATCTCGATGAGTCCCAACGCCCCGCCACGCAACCGCGGTACCTCCGTCGCCAGCTCATCAGCGGTCGCACTCATCGTAAATCTCCCGGGGTGTTTTCTGTTACTAACATGCCCGCCCTTCGAGCAACAGCCTTTTCCACGCCGCAGGCGCGATATGATCGACACCATGCTCACGTTCTTCCGCCCGGCCCTCCAGCTCGCCGGCGCACTGCTCGGCGCCTGCCTGCTGCTCGGCGCTTGCGCGCTGCACCCCCGGTCCGACGGGCGTTATCGTTTGGGCCGCCCGTTCGTAGACTTCTACGACAGCGCATTCGTCCTCACCGAAGGCAGCGGCGGTACGCCGCGAGTGGTCTCCGTAGCGCAGCTGGCGGCCGCCCTGGCACGCTACGATGTGGTCGTCTACGGCGAGAGCCACGGCCATCCCGGCGTGCACCTGCAACAGATGCAACTGCTGCGCTTGCTGTACGCCCACGATGCACGCTGGGTGGTCTCCTTCGAGCAGTTCGAACGCGACGTGCAGGGCGTCGTCGACGACTACCTCGGCGGACGCCTCGGCGAGGCCACGCTCATGGACCGGGGCCGCGCCTGGAACAACTACGCCGCGTCTTACCGGCCGCTGCTGCTGTTCGCCCGCGCTCATGCGCTGCCGGTCATCGCCGCCGAGGCTCCCGGCTGGGCCATCAGCTGCGTGGGACAGTGGGGTCTCGGCATTCTCGACCGTTTCCCACCGGCCGAGCGCGCGACCGTGGCGCGGCAGGTGCACGTCGGACCCGGCCCCTATCGCGACAAATACCTGCAGTTCTTCAGCGGGTCACCCTCGCACGGTGGCGATTCGGTCGCGACGGAAGCCGCGACTGCTGCGGCTGCGGCCGCGTCGAAAGCCGACCGCAGCTTCGCCGCCCAGGCCGCGCGCGACGACACCATGGCCGAGTCGATCATCGAAGCCCTGCGCGCCCATCCGGGCTACAAGCTGCTGCACCTGACCGGCAGCTTTCATGCGGAGGGTTTCCTGGGCACGGTCGAACGGCTGCGGCTGCGCGACCCGGGCTTGCGGATCGCCGTCATCGATCCCGTCGAGGTCGAGAACCCGGACGAGCCCGCGTTTACGGCAGACGAGTTGCACGGCGGCACCGCCCTGCAGTTGATCTATCCCAATCCCCCCGTGCTGGTCGACGGCGAAGATACCGGTCCCATGATGGCGCGCATGACGCACGACCGCGACGCCAGTCGCTGCCGATACACCCTGCCGTGAATGGTAACGGGCGGGCCTTCTGCGGGCCGGAGCCCGTGGCCCGGCCTCCAGCCCATCCGCGACCCCGCCCCCGCCCAACCCCCGCCGACCCGGCACGGCTAACCCGCGGCCGCCGCGTCCAGGAAGGCCCGCTCGGCGTCCAGGAGCGCGCGGCTCAGGCGGGCGGCCCATTCGGCGTGGCCGCGCGCATCGCTCACCAGATCCTGGCGGATTTCGATCTCGACGTGCGGCAGTCCCCGTGCTTCGCCGTGGCGCGGGATGGTGTAGTCCGTCTCGTCGCTCACGAAATAGGGCTCGTTGTCGGCCACGTGCAGGCCCGCTTCCCGCCGCAGGCTGTCGAGCAGCAGTCCGGCAATACGCCGGTCGCGGTTGTACAACACGGCGGCGTGCATCTCGCGCCGCTCGTCCATGAACACCGGGGTCATGCTGTGCTGGGCCACCAAAATGGTGGTCCGACCCGCCGCCCGGCGTTCGTCGAGCAGAGTGCGTATCGCGTGGTGGTAGGGCTCGAAGATTTCCACCCGGCGCGCGGTCCGCGCCGCCGCCGTCAGGTCGATGTTGCCGGGAATCTGCAGGCGCTCACCCGACGTCGGGATGGAACTGGCCACGGCGGGATCGCGGTTGCAGTCGATGACGAGGCGTGAGTAATTCTGCGCCACCAAGGGCGCATCGAGCGCCGCCGCCAGGCGCCGTGCCACCTCGAGGGCACCGATGTCCCAGGCGATGTGACGCTGCAGTTGCGCCGCCGGCAGGCCGAGATCGCCCAGGCGACGCGGAATGCGCAGGCTCGCATGGTCGACCACGATGACGAAATTCGAGCGCCCCTCGCGTCCGCTGACCACGCAGGCCGCGGGTTCGTCGTCTTCGAGCAATCGATCGGGTGACAAGGGTACTCCGGCGTCCGGCCTGGCAACGTGGGGCAGCGGCAGCGTAGCACTGCAACCGCGCAGTGGAAATCGCCCGCGGTGATGGCGTCCAGAGGGCGCGCCGCCGTCGAACTGAGCAGCACTTCACGATTCCGTCGCCGGCCATCGCTTAGCCTGCATGAGTCTAATTTCTTAGGTTGCGGCCACGGGGCTGCTTTCGCGTTGCGACGCGCCGCCTGCCACCCTGGATGTTTTCCGTATGAGTACAGCTGCCCTGCCCGCCTTCCCGCGTCGCCTCAGCGCCGTGCTGCGTCTCGTCGCCACCACGTTTTTTCTGGGATGCGCGGGGCTGCTGGCCGCCTGCGGTGGCGGGTCCGGAGGCGGCGGCTCGAGCGGCGGCAGCGGCGCCGCGGCGCCCACCCTGGTCTCCATCAGCGTGACGCCGGCGACACCCAGCATCGCCAACGGGTCCGTCCAGCAATTCGCCGCCACGGGCCTGTACTCTGACAACTCGAAACAAACCCTCACCAGCGTCGTGACCTGGAGCACCTCGGACACTGCGGTCGCGACCATCAGCAATGTCAGCGCGAGCGCGGGTCTCGCCACCGCGGTCGGGGTGTCGACGGCGCCCATCACCGTCACTGCCACCGACGGCGGTATCACCGGCACGGCCACCCTCAGCGTGACCGCGGCCACCCTGGTGTCCATCGCGTTGACCCCGGCCACCTCCAGCATCGCCAAGGGCGCCACGGAACAGTTCGTCGCCATGGGCACATACACCGACAAGACCCGGCAGGACCTCACGGACTCGGTGACCTGGTCGTCGAGCAACCCCGCGGTGGCGAGCATCGGCAGCAGCGCGCCTTCGCAAGGGCTGGCGACCGCCCTGACCGTCGGAACCACGTCCATCAGCGCGACCTCGGGAACGGTCGCAGCGCCCGCCGTGACCCTGACCGTAACCGGGGCCACCATCGCCTCCATCGCGGTGACGCCGGCCTCGCCCAGCATCGCCAAAGGCACCACGCAGCAGTTCACGGCCACCGCCACCTACAGCGACGGCACCACCGGCGACGTCACGGCGGCGGTGGTCTGGAGCTCCGGGACACCCGCGGCGACCATCAGCAATGCGCCGCAATCGCAGGGCATCGCCACCGGCGTCGGCGTGTCGACCGCGCCCGTAACCATCACCGCGACGACCACCGCCACCGCAAACGGCACGGCCGTCGCCGGCTCGACGACGTTGAGCGTGACCGCTGCGACCCTGGTCTCGCTCGCCGTCACGCCCACCAACCCGACCATCTCCGCCGGCAGCAGCAACCACCCCTCGTCCCTGCAGTTCAAGGCCACCGGCACCTACACGGATGCCAGCACCCAGGACCTGACCGGTACAGCGGTATGGACCTCGGGTACCCCCGGCGTGGCCACCATCAGCAATGCGAACGGCTCCCAGGGCGTTGCCCAGGCCGTCGCGGTCGGGACCACTGCCGTCTCGGCGGCGGCGCAGGGTTCCGTCACGTCGCCCGCGGTGACCCTCACCGTCGCCACGACGATCTATGCCTACGCCACCAATTTCACCGACAACACCGTCTCGGAGTTTGAGGTGGCCGGCAACGGCACTCTGACCCCGCTCAGCACGCCCACCATCGCCTCGGGACACAACCCGTTCTCCATCTCGGTGGAGCCCACGGGTGAGTACGCCTACGTGGCGAACTACGGCGACGACACCGTCTCCCAGTACACCATCGGCGCGGGCGGCGTGTTGAGCCCCGTCGGCACCGGAACCGTGCCGACCGGTCACAACCCCAATTCGGTCACCATCGATCCGGCGGACCTGCACGCCTATGTGGCGAACTATGGCGCAGGCACCGTGTCACAGTTTACGATCGGCGCGAACGGGGCTCTCATTCCGATGAGCGTGCCGTTGGTGACGGCAGGCGCCAAACCGGCGTCGGTCACCATCGCCCCCAACGGACTGTATGCCTATGTCGCCAATTACGGCTCCGGCGGTCTCTCGACGCCCAACGCGGCCGGCACCGTGTCGCAGTACGATGTCGGCAGCGACGGGGCGCTCACGCCCATGTCAATCCCGACCGTGGTCACGGGCGCGGAGCCGAACGCCGTAGTGGTCGACCCCACCAGCACGTACGTCTACGTCGCCAACGTGAACGACAACGACGTAACGCTGTACGACATCGGCGCGGGCGGCGCGCTGCTGCCAAACGCCGTGCAGGCGAACGTCGCCACGGGTGTGCATCCGTTCGGCCTCGCCATCGATCCCACCGGTAGCTATCTGTACGTGGCCAATTCGGGCAGCAACACGATTTCGCAATTCTCGATCGGCACGGGCGGGGTGCTCACGGCGCTGACCGTGCCGACGGTCGCGGCCGGGGCGGGAGTGTCGTCGGTGACGGTGGACCCGACCGGTAAATATCTGTACGCCACGAATCGAGCGCCGCCGTCGACCATGCCCAGCACCCTGTCGCAATATCTCATCGGCACGGACGGCTCGCTCACGCCGAACGTGCCCGCCACCCAAGCGTCGGGGGTGCAGCCCACCTCGATCGCACTCGGGTACTGATGGCGTCGGCGGGCAGGCGGGGGCGGTGCGGTGTGAGGGCCTCGGGCGCCGCACTGCTCGCCGCGCTCCTCGCCGCCTGCGCCGCGGGCCCGCCCAGTCTCAAGCCCGGACTGTGGGAGATTCGCGGCGACAGCCTCGAACTGCCGGCGCAACAGATGACGCAGTACAGCTATTCGCTCTGCCGCGATCATGCCTACGACAGGGCCACCAATGCGCAGGTGAAATCGGTCAAGGGCTGCACCACGCTCGAAAAGGCGCTCGGCAAGGGCAAGTTCTCTTCCGCGTCGCGCTGCGACGTCGCCGGCGTGACCATCCTGTCCACCGGGACCTCCGCCTTCAAGAAGAAATCCTCGGCGCACATGGAGACGCATGCCGTCTATCAGCCGGCGTTGAACGGCAAGACGGAAGAGACCATCACCCAGGATCAGCGCTACGTGGGCAAATGTCCGGCGGGAATGAAGCCGGGCGAACGTGTGAACGCCCAGGGCTTTGTGTACCGGCACGACGACCCCCAGCGCTGAGCCCGCGGTAACGAGCCCACGGTACCGAGCCCGGCGGCACTGAGCCGGCCGAGCCGGGCCCGTCCCGCCGATGCCGCGTGGCGAGCGGGGTCCCATGGGCCCGCCCGGGCGCGCCGATCGGCCTTATAATGCCGGGATGACGACTGCCACGCTCTCCAACAAGGCCCAGATCACCATCCCCCCCGAAGTCTGCGAAGCGCTCGGCGTGACGACCGGCGACCGCGTCGAGTTCGTGCTGGTCTCACCGGGCCGCTATGAGTTCATCGCCGCCACGCGCTCCATGCTCGTGCTCAAGGGCTTGTGCGGCACGCCGCGCACGCCCGTCTCCATCGCGGACATGAATGCCGCCGTCGAGCGTTGTGGAGCCCCGGCATGATCGGCCTGGATGCGAACGTGCTGGCGCGCTACATCATGCAGGACGACGCGAAGCACTCGCCGCTCGCGACCCGGCTAATCGAGTCCTTGTCGGTGGACGTGCCCGGTTTCATCCCGCTGGTCGCGGTCGTGGAACTCGCCTGGATACTGTGCTCGGCCTACACGCTGGACCGCGATCAGCTGGTGGCGGCGCTCGAGGGGCTGCTGCGGACCAAGGAGTTTCGCGTCGAACGGTCCGAGATCGTCTGGAAGGCGCTGCGCGCCTACCGCAACACGAACGCGAATTTCGCCGACTGCCTGATCGAACGGTCCGCAGCGGCCGCCGGTTGCGACCGGACGATGACCTTCGATCGCGAGTCGGCCCAGCACGGCGGCATGACGTTGATCGCCTGAGCCGGCGTTCAGCACTTTGATGTCCAACGTCGAATCCACAATGTCCAACGTCGGCTCCACGCCGTCGGTCGTTGCCTGGCTGGGCTATGGCGGCCTGATCCCGTTTGCCGGCGCGGCGTGCGCCGCCGCCGCGGGAGGCCCGGTCTATGCCGGTCCCGGCAGCCGCGCGCTCATCGCCTACGGTGCGGTCATCTTGAGTTTCGTCGGTGCATTGCACTGGGCGTTCGCCATGACCTCGCCCGTCGTTGGCCCCCGGGACCGCGACCGTGACCGGATGTTCGCCTGGAGCGTGGTGCCGGCGTTGCTTGCCTGGACGGCGCTGCTGCTCTCGCCCGCGACCGCGAGCGGGTTGCTGATCCTGGGCTTTCTGGCGCAGTACTGGCAGGACCGGCGCGTGACGGCGCGGTGCCGGCTGCCCGGCTGGTACCTGCCGTTGCGCGGCAGGCTGACCTTGGTGGCCTGTCTGTGCCTCGCCGCCGGCGCGGTGGGCTACACCGCGCGCGCTGCGGCTCAGCCGGTCGCGGCGCCCTTGGTCGCGCCGCCCGCGGCGCCAGTCTATCGCGAAGGCGCGGCCAGTCCCGACGGCATCGGTAAGTTCTACGCCGGCCGCGAAATCGCCCAGGTGATGGGCTTCGACGGCGCACCCTGGTTGGACCGTCCCAGCCGGGAACGGGAGGAACGGCCGGACTGGTTGGTGGAGGAATTACGCCTCGCGCCCGGCATGACGGTGGCGGACGTCGGCGCCGGGTCCGGCTATCTGACGCGCCGCCTGGCGGCGCGGGTCGCACCGGGCAAGGTCTATGCCGTCGACGTCCAGCCGCCGATGGTCGCGTTGCTCAAACAGCTGTCGACGCAGCCCGGCACGACGAACGTCGTGGCGGTACAGGGCAGGGTCGACGATGCCGAACTGCCGCCCGACTCGATCGACGTGGCCGTGATGGTGGACGTGTATCACGAGCTCGCCTTTCCCCACGAGGTCATGCAGAGCGTGGTGCGGGCGTTGAAGCCGGGCGGGCGCATGGTGTTCGTCGAATACCGCGCCGAAGATCCCCAGGTGCCCATCAAGGCACTGCACAAGATGAGCGAACAGCAGGTGCGACGCGAGATGCAGGGCTTCCCGCTCAGGTGGGAGCGCACCTCCGAACGTCTGCCGGTACAGCACATCGTGGTGTTCCGCAAGGACGCCGCGCCCCGCTCGGGGACCTGAAACCGCCGACCCTACAACTTTCTGCGACTTTCCGTGGCCTGCGGTGTTCTGGCATGAAACGAACACACCTCTTGCAGAAGCTACCATTGGCAATCAGGCCGGCAGAATTCACGACGTTCATGCGCGACTATCAGGACATGGTCTACTCCACCGCCGCCCGCCTGGCCGGGAATGAGGCGCTGGCGGAGGACATCGCTCAGGAAGTCTTCCTGCGCGCGTACGAACATTTTCCGGAGCTGAGCCGCAGCGCCACGGCAGGTGGCTGGCTCAAGACGGTCACCACGAATCTGGCGCTCAATCATCTCACCCGCCACCGACGACGCTGGCGCCTGTTCTCCGAACTGACGCCGCCGGGTGACGATCCGCATGCACGGCCGGATACCGACTGGGAGGCCCCGGAGACGTTGTTCGCGGTGCTCGGCGCCGAAGAACGCAGACGCTGGGTGGATGCGGCCCTGCGCAAACTGCCGCAACATCAACGCCTGCCGCTCGTGCTGCATCACTTCGAGGAACTCTCCTACCAGGAGATTGCCGACCGGCTGCAAGTCTCGCTGTCGAAGGTGAAAACCGACATCAACCGCGGCCGCACCGCACTTCTGTCGCTGCTGGAACGCGGCGGGTTCGAGCCATGACACCGCACGAAGCAGCGGATGCGCCGGAGTTCCGCGATGCACAGGAGGCGCGGGAAGCGCGAGAAGCGCAACGTGCGCAATGGCTCGACGACATCCTGCGCGAGCTCCCCCCGCTGTCTGCACCGCGCACGCTGCAGGCCCGGGTGTTCGAGGAACTCGCGCGGCGCGCGGCGCTGCCGTGGTGGCGGCGGAGTTTTTCGCACTGGCCGCCGTTTGCGCGCGGGACGTTCGTTCTCGTCTGCATGACGCTGGTGGTGTTGACGTGGCGGGACGGCGGTGCGGCACTCGCTGCCTACCGGCCGCTTCTCGATCCCGGCGCGCTGCTGCTCGCACGCGTGCACGCCAGCCTGGAATTGGTGGCGAGCCTCATCCATCCGGCCGCCGCGCTGGCCCGGCTCGTTCCACTGCAGTGGCTCGAGGCCGCTCTCGCGGCGGCCACGGCGCTGTACGGAATGCTGTTCGCACTCGGCGCCATCGCGTATCAGATTCTTTATCTACGACCCCACACCCACAGGTGAAACCAATGAACTTTGCGCCATTTCGCCGGGCAGCAACGCTGCTGTTACTTCTGTGTGCAACCACGGTGACCGCGCAGCCGGAACCCCCGCAGTCTGCGCCGGACCGCTGGCATGAGCGGCACGACCGGCACGGCAGTGACGTCGTCGGCATCGGCCACGATGCGACGCTGTCGAACGGCGCCACGGCCGAATCGGTGGTCTCCATTCTCGGCTCCGCCACCAGCGAGGGCGCCGCCGAGGACGTCGTTTCGGTTCTCGGCAACACGCGTGTCACGGGTCCCCTCAGCGGCAACGCCGTCGCGATTTTGGGCGGCACCTACGTCGACGGCAAGGTCGACGGCGACGTGGTGGCGGTGCTCGGCGACGTGGAACTCGGGCCCCATGCCGAGATCGACGGCGATGTGGTGGCGGTGCTAGGCGCGTTGCACCGGGACCCGGCCGCCGTCGTGCATGGCCGGATCGAGAACGTGCTGGCAGGCGGGTTCGGTGGCGCCTGGTTGCACACCTGGATCACACGCTGTCTGGTCTACGGCCGCCCGCTGGCGTTCGCGCCCGGTCTCGGCTGGGCATGGACTCTCGCGTTCGGATTTCTGGCCTTCTACGTCCTGCTCGCGCTGCTGTTCCAGCCTGCGCTGAGCCGCTGCGTGCAGACCCTCGACACCCACCCGGGGAGCACTACGCTGGCAGCCCTGCTCAGCGTGCTGCTTACCCCCGTGCTGGTGCTGCTGTTGTGCATCACGTTGATCGGCATCGCCGCCGTGCCCTTCGTCGCGATCCTGCTGCTCGGGGCCGTGCTGTTCGGCACGGCCGTCGTGTTGGCGTGGCTCGGACAACGTGTGCTGGGACGACGCGCAGGCATCGCGGGACATCCTGCAATGGCCGTCCTGGTCGGCGGCCTGCTGGTGAGCCTGCTCTACGTCGTGCCGGTGATAGGTCTGTTGGTGTACAAGCTGCTCGGGATCCTCGGTTTGGGAGCCGTGGTTTACACCGTCATCTCGATCGCCAGGGAACATCAGGCAGCGAAGGCCGCGGCGCCACGGCCGGCCGCTCCCGTGGGCGCCGCGCCCGGCCCCGCACCTTCATCAAAGCCTGCCGTTGAGCCCCGCCCCGCCGTTGAGCCC
>CAZZVN010000042.1:8692-34923 GCA_964657625.1 uncultured Steroidobacteraceae bacterium | reverse complement strand
GATCCGCCGTAACGCGACAGCCGGAGCCGGCGCGCCGGCGGCTCGAACCGGCGGGCGACTGCGCAACAGCAGCGCCAGTGGCGGCATAACCACCAGGCAGAACAGTCCCACCGCCAGATGCACCGTGCGCCAGCCGTGCCGTGCGCGTTGACCCACGTTGCGCGCCTGTGTACCGTTTGGCTTATGTCAACCTCCAGCCCCAAGCCCGAACCCAAGGTCGATTTCGAAGCGGCGATGCGTGAACTCGAGGCGGTGGTGGACCGCCTCGAGCGGGGCGACCTGCCGCTCGAGGAGTCACTGGCCGCCTTCGAACGCGGTGTGCTGCTCACGCGCGGCTGTCAGTCCGCGCTCAAGGAAGCGGAGCAGAAAGTCGAGATCTTGTTGAGCAAGGCCGGCGCCATCGTGGTGGAGAATTTCGAAACGGGGGATACTCCGACCGACAAAGGCCCCGTCTAGGCCGATCGCGTAGGCCGCCGTGGGTCGGTGGCCGCAAGCGCTTCGGCCGCAATCGCTTCGATTGAAATAATCGCCATCGGCACCATGTCCTGCGGATTACCCGCCGAGGACTCCCGCATGAATGTCGTCACCCCCGTCGAAAGACCGCAAGCCCTCGCGCTGGAAGACGTGCAGGGTCGCACCGACCTGCGGCGCATTCCCATCAACCAGGTGGGCATCAGGGACATCATGCACCCCGTCAGGGTGATGGACCGGGCGCGGGGCGAACAGGCCACGGTCGCGACGTTCAAAATGGTCGTGAACCTGCCGCACGACGTCAAGGGCACCCACATGTCGCGTTTCGTGGAGCTCCTGCACCGCCTGGAAACGGTGTCTGCGCAGTCATTCTCCGCCCTGGTCGAACACATGACGGCATACCTGAACGCGACCGAGGGGCGTCTGGAAATGACGTTTCCGTATTTCGTGACGAAGGTGGCGCCGGTGTCCGGCGCCCGCAGTGTGATGAACTATCAGGCCACGTTCTGCGGTGATCATCGAGACGGCGGCACGCAGGTGTGGCTGAAGGTCGTGGTGCCGGTGACCAGCCTGTGTCCCTGCTCGAAAAATATCTCCGACTACGGGGCGCACAATCAGCGTTCGCATCTTACGTTGAACGTGAAGCTCGGCGCACCCATGTGGTTCGAGGAACTGATCGACGTGGCCGAGGCGCAGGCATCCTGCGAGGTCTACGGCGTGCTCAAACGGGCCGATGAGAAATACGTGACCGAGCGGGCCTACGACAATCCCAAATTCGTCGAGGACACGGTGCGCGATCTTGCCGCCGCGCTCGACGCGGACAGCCGCGTGCGCGCCTACGTGGTGGAATCGGAGAATTTCGAATCGATCCACAACCATTCGGCGTACGCGCTCATCGAGCGTGACAAGGACGCTGCGGTCTAGGACTCGCCCGCGGCACCGCGCGTCGCGGGCGCCGCTTTGACGCCCGTCGCGCGGGCCCTGGCGGAGCCCCGTTCCGCGCTCTGCAGACGTTCGATCACGCTGCGCAGGAACACCTGGTTGAAGCGCAGCTGGCATTCCGCCGAAACCTGCTCGAGGAGCGTTGAGCTGACCTTCATGACCGTCACCGGTCCGGCGGCTTTGATGGTCGCGGTGCGCTTCGCGCCCCGCACGTAGCTGGTCTCCCCGAAACAGTCCCCGCTGTCGAGCTGGCCGAGCGCCCGGCTCGAGCGTTCCACCGTCACCCTGCCCTGCACGATGATGTAGAAGCGGTCGTCCATCTCGCCTTCCTTGACGATCTCCTCGCCGCCGGCGTAATCCTGCCAGCTGCTCGCACGCAGCACTTCCCAGATCTCACCGTGGGAGAACTCATGGAAGAATTTGAGCTTGCGCAGCAGGCTGAACTGCTCCTGCTGATCGAGGCGGTTGTAGCGCGCTCGCAGCTTCTGGTGCACGCGCGTCAGTGCGGCCGCGAAGTCCAGGCCCGTCTTGTAGCGTTTTTCCGGATCCTTTTGCAGCGCCATGGCCGTCACGGTCTCGAGTTCCTCCGGGATTTCCGGACGCAGCGTATGGATGGGCGGCGGCGTGGCGAACACGATCTGGTGCAGCAGCTTTTGCAGATTGCCGGCCCGGAACGGCCGGGTTCCGGTCAGGAGCTCGTACATGACCGCGCCCAGCGAGTACAGATCCGAGCGATTCGTGAGCTCCACCGACTGCACCTGTTCGGGGGACATGTACGACGGGCTGCCCGCGATGCCCTCGATGCGCGAAATCTCCGAGTCCGCCACCAGGGCGATGCCGAAGTCGATGATGCGCACCTCGCTTTCCGAGGTGAGCATGATGTTGCTGGGCTTGATGTCGCGGTGGATGACGCCGCGGCTGTGGGCGTAATGCAGCGCCCGCGCCGCCTTGTAGATGAGTTCGACGACGTCGTCCACGCGCAGCAGGTTGTCGGGACGGCAGTACGCAGCCAGGGTACGGGCGCCGTGCACGTGCTCGGTGACGATGTAACAGTGACCGTTCTCCTCGCCCGCGTCGTAGATCGGCAGAATGTTCGGATGCTGGAGCATGCCGACCATGTGCGCTTCGGAGAGGAACATCTTGCGCGCGATGCGCTTGCGGCTCTCGTCGCCCGTGGAATCGACGTTGTACACCTTGATCGCGACGTCGCGCCCGTAATAGGGATCGTGCGACAGATAGACCACGCCCGTGCTGCCGCGGCCCACCTCGTTGATGATCACGTATTTGCCGATTTTCTCAGGCAGTGATTCGCGACCGTTCGGTAACTTCGCGGGGGGTGGCCGGATGGGGGTCAAGGGTAACCGTCTGATGCGCAGCGACGCTGGGTTCAGGGCCAGAGGATACGGGGCGCCGTGACGCCAAACTGTGATTTGGGTCGTGCCTCAGCGAAAGTGATCGTAGCCCGGCGGCGGGGCGGCGAATTCGTGCCCGTCGAGCAGGTATTGCACGGCGTGTCCGGGGCGGATTTCACCGATTGCGGTGAGCTGCACGCTCATCCCTGCGGCCAGCGCCGCGAGCTCGGCGAGGCGCTCGCGCGGCACGCTGAGCAACAACTCGTAGTCGTCGCCTGCCGCCAGCGCCCAGTCATGGGCCTGGCGCAGCGAGGCGAAATTCATCAGGGCGGCGGACAGCGGCAGACGCTCGACGTGCACCCGTGCGCCCACGCCGCTGGCCGCCGCAAGTTTGGGCAGATCGCCCGTCAATCCGTCGGAGAGGTCCATGGCGGCCGTGGCGACGCCGCGCGCCGCGGTGCCGAAGTCCACCCGCGGCGTCGGATACTCGAAGCGGCGTACGAGGTGTTGCGCGGGGCCTGCGCCGGCATTGCCCGCGAGGACGCACGCGAGCCCGGCGCCGGCGTCGCCCAGGGTGCCGGTCACCATCAGCACGTCGCCCACCCGCGCGCCGGTCCGGCGCAGCGCGGTACCGCGCGCAACCGTGCCGAGAATCTGCACGCTCATGGTCAACGGTCCCGCGGTGGTGTCGCCGCCGACCAGGGCCACGTCGTGCGCTTCGGCGAGTTCCCTGAAACCCGTGGCGAATTCCTCGAGCCAGCGGGCCTGCACACTGGGCAGGGTCAATGCCAGCGTCGCCCACCGCGGCGTGGCTCCCATGGCGGCCATGTCGCTCAGATTGACGGCAAGCGCGCGGTGACCGACGGAACGGGCGGCACTGCCCTCTGTAAAATGACGTCCCGCCACCAGCGTGTCGACGGCGGCCACGAGTTCGCAGTCGGCGGGGACACTGAGCAGTGCGGCGTCGTCGCCGATGCCGAGCACCACGTCGGCCCGCGGCGCCTGCGCCCCGCCCCGCGCCCGGTCGATGCCCGAAAAGTAGCGCGCGATGACATCGAATTCGCCGAGGGAGGACGCGTCGGGACGCCGCCCCATCACAGCGCCTTGCCGTACTCGTCCGGGCGCAGCAGCCGCGCCGCGCGGTCCAACACGGCATTGACGAATTTGTGACCGTCCGTCGCACCGAATTGCTTGGTCAGTTGCACCGCCTCCGTGAGCGCCACCCGGTAGGGCAGTTCCGGACAGGATTCGAGTTCGTACAGGCCGAGCCACAGCACCGCGTGCTCGACCGGATCGAGTCCCGCCGGCGGTATCTCACTGAGCGGCGCCAACCGTTCGTCCAGTTCCAGCCGATGCGGCGCGATGGCCTCGATGAGCTGCAGAAAATAGTCCCGGTCGACACGCTCGGCCTCAGGATCCTCCGCGAACTGCCGATGGGTGTCCTGCCAGGAACGCTCGTTCATCTGCAACTGGTACAGCGCCTGCAGCGCCAGGCGACGGGCGAGGCTACGGGCACGATGAATCGACACGAATCTAGGGCTCCAGACGGCGCAACAGATTGGCCAGTTCCACGGCGACCAGGGCCGCATCGGCCCCCTTGTTGCCGGCCTTGCCGCCGGCCCGGTCCATGGCCTGTTCCATGGTGTCCGTGGTCAGCACGCCAAACGCCACCGGCACGCCGGTGTCGAGCGCGATGGCGGCCAGACCCGATGCACACTGCCCCGCGACATAATCGAAATGCGGGGTCTGGCCGCGCACCACCGCGCCGAGCGCGATCACCGCATCGTGCCGGGTCGACACTGCAAGCTTGCGTACGATGAGCGGAATATCGAAGGCGCCCGGCACGCGCACGATCTCGATCTGCCCCGCCGCGGCTCCGTGACGCACCAGCGCATCCACGGCACCGCGGATCAGGGGCTCGACCACGACGTCGTTGAAACGCGCGGCGACGATCGCGAAACGCAGCTCCCGGACCAGCAGGTCGCCCTCGATCATCCTCGATTGAACACTGGACACGACGTTCCCCTCGCTGCGAAGCGGCGCATCATCGCATGCCGCGCGACCATTACTCCATTCCTCGCGGCCCGGACCCGACCCGCCCCGGCGGCTCGTTTTCCAACCGGTGGCGGATGAGCTGCGCGACGGTGCCGATTTTGAGGGCATGCAGGGCCGCGAACTTCTCGAGCTCGGGGCGGCGCGCCATGGTGCCATCCTCGTTCAAGATTTCGACGATCAGGGCGGCCGGCGAATAGCCTGCGAGGCGCGCCAGATCGCAGCCCGCCTCGGTATGACCCGGCCGGGTGAGCACACCGCCGGCCTGCGCCATCAACGGAAAAATATGGCCCGGCCGGCGCAGGTCCTCGGGTCGCGCGTCGGGCGCCACCGCCGTCCTGACCGTGTGCGCGCGATCCTGCGCCGAGATGCCCGTGGTGACACCCTCGGCGGCCTCGATCGAGACCGTGAAATTGGTGCCGTGGGAGCCGTCCGTGTCGCCCACCATCAACGGCAGGCGCAGCTCCCGGCAGCGTTCGCGCGTCAAGGTCAGACAGATGAGCCCGCGGCCGTAGCGGGCCATGAAATTCACGTCCGCGGCACGTACGCACTGCGCCGCCATGATCAGATCGCCTTCGTTCTCGCGATCCTCGTCGTCCATGAGCACGGCCATCCTGCCGAGGCGCAGGTCAGCCACTATTTCGTCGATGGTATTGAGGCCGGCCATGCCGCTCAGCCGGCCGCCGGCGTCATGAGCCGGTCGAGGTAGCGGGCGATGACGTCGATCTCGATGTTGACCCCGCTGCCGACGGCGTGTTCGCCGAGGGTGGTGACCTCGTAGGTATGCGGAATGATGTTGACGTCGAAGCGGCGCTCCGCCACCTCGTTGACCGTGAGGCTGATGCCGTCGATGCAGATGGATCCCTTCGGCGCGACGAAGCGCATCAAGGACGCCGGCAGCTCGAATTGCATCCGCCACGAGCGCGCGTCGCGGTGCGCCGCGGTCAAGGTTCCCACCGCATCCACGTGACCGCTCACCATGTGACCGCCCAACGCATCACCCGCCCGCAGGCTCGGCTCGAGATTCACACGCGAGCCCGGCGCGAGCGTGCCGAGCGTGGTTTTCGCCATGGTCTCGCGCGACACGTCGGCGAAGAAGGCGCCCGCTGCGAGACGGGTCACGGTGAGGCAGGCACCCTGCACGCTCACACTGTCGCCCAAGACCATGCGCGCGAGATCGAGCGCACCGGCCTCGATGCCCAGTTCCAGATCGCCACCCTTGTCGAGGATCGACGACACGCGGCCGGTTGCAACGATGATGCCGGTAAACATGTCAGTTCCTTCTGGGTGTGAGGATCAAACGTAAATCGGGGAAGAACTCACGCTGATCCTTGAAAACGAAGCGCGACGGCACACCGGCCGCGCACCCCCCGATCGCCCCCGTGAGTCCCTGCAATGCAGCGAGCGGGGGCGCAGTCGCGCCGAGAAAAATCGGCGCGACGTACAGGATCAATTCGTCGACGAGGTCCGCGCTCAAGAAGGACGCCGCGAGACGCGGCCCGCATTCGACCAACAGTTCGTCGACCTCGCGGGCGTTCAAGCGCTCGAGTACCGCCGCGAGATCGAGGCCACCCGCCGCGCGCGGCACCCGCTCGAGCTCGACGCCCGAACCCCAGGAAGGCTCGTCGGCCAACCCGCTGGCCGGGGCCGCGAACACCAGCGCCGGGCCGTTCGCGAACACGTGCGCCGCGGGTGCGCAGGTCAGGCCCGGGTCGAGCACCACCCGCAGCGGCTGCCTCACCCACGGACCGTAAGCCAGGCGCACGCTGAGCTGCGGGTCGTCGACGCGCACGGTGCCGGCGCCCGTGAGCACCGCACCACTGCGCGCACGCCAGGTCTGCACGTCGGCGCGCGCGGCCTCGCCCGTGATCCACCGCGGACCGCCGGCAACGGCCGCGGTCCGGGCGTCCAGGCTCATGGCGAGCTTCAGCCGCAGGTAGGGCCGGCGGCGCTCGAAGCGCGAGAAGAAACCGACGTTGAGCGCCCGCGCGGCGTCGCTCGCGACACCCACCGTCACCGGGATCCCGGCGCCCCGCAGGCGTTCGATGCCGCCCCCCGCCGCGGGGTTCGGATCGGCAACGGCGCAGACCACCTGGGCGACGCCGGCGGCAATCAACGCGTCCGCGCACGGCGGTGTGCGCCCGGCATGGTTGCAGGGCTCGAGCGTGACGTAGACCGTGGCACCGCGGGCTCGGGCACCCGCCGCCTGTAATGCCATCACTTCGGCGTGCGGTCCGCCGGCCCGCTCGTGCCAGCCCTCGCCGACGATCGCGCCGTCCTGCTCGAGGACACAGCCCACGCGCGGATTGGGGAGGGTGGTGTAGAGCCCGCGTTGCGCCAGTTCCAGTGCCCGCGCCATGTACGCCGCGTGTGCCGGCGACGGGCCGCCGTGTCGTTCACCGCCGATCATTTGCGACGCTCGTCGGGTGCGGCGGACGGCTCATCGCCCGGCAACAGCGGCAGCTGATCCTTGCTGGGCTCACGCCGCCGTTTGTGCCGGCGCAGTTGATCGATCTCGGTGCGAAACGCTTCGACATCCTGGAAGCTGCGGTAGACGGAGGCGAAGCGCACGTAGCCGACTTCGTCCAGATGCCGCAGCTCCTCCATGACCATCTCTCCCACGCCGCGGGACGGGATCTCGCGCTCGCCGAGGCTGCGCAATTTGTGGCAGATGCGTGCCACCGCCGCCTCGATGGCCTCGCGCCCCACGGGGCGCTTCTCCAGGGCTTTCAACAGGCCCGCCAGCAGCTTGTGCTCGTCGAAGGGCTCGCGGCTGCGGTCCGTCTTGACCACGGTCGGAAGCAGCAATTCGGCCGCCTCGAAGGTGGTGAAGCGCTCGGTGCATGCCAGGCACTCGCGACGCCGCCGGATCTGCCGCCCTTCCCCCGCCAGTCGAGAGTCGATGACCTTGGTCTCCGAATGACTGCAAAAGGGACAGTGCATGCGCGATCAGCCCGGCGGCGGCTGGTTAGCGTCCGCGCTCACCCATACACGGGGAATCGGCCACATAGCTCCTCGACCTCGGCGCGTACGCGCTCGATCACCGATGGCTCGCCGCGGCCATCGAGCACGTCGGCGATCCAATGCGAGAGGGTTTGCGCCTCCGGTTCCTTGAAACCGCGCGTGGTCATCGCGGGCGTGCCGATGCGCAGACCGCTGGTCACCATGGGCGGGCGTGGATCGTTCGGCACCGCGTTCTTGTTGACGGTAATGTGTGCGCGGCCGAGCGCGGCGTCGGCATCCTTGCCGGTGATGTCTTTGTCGATCAGATCGAGCAGAAAGAGATGGTTGTCGGTGCCGCCGGATACGATCTTGTAACCACGTTGCTGCAGCACCGTCGTCATCGCGCGCGCGTTGGTGACCACCTGCCGGGAATAGACCTTGAATTCGGGCTGCAGCGCTTCCAGGAAGGCCACGGCCTTGGCGGCGATCACGTGCATCAACGGACCACCCTGGGTCCCCGGAAACACCATCGAATTGAATTTCTTGTGCAGCTCCGCGTGCGGACGCGCGAGGATGAGGCCGCCGCGCGGTCCGCGCAGGGTCTTGTGTGTGGTGGTGGTGACGACGTCGGCGAGCGGCACCGGATTCGGATACACGCCGGCCGCCACGAGGCCCGCCACATGCGCCATGTCCACGAAGAAATAGGCGCCGACGGCGTCGGCGATGGCGCGGAACCGTGCCCAGTCGATGATGCGCGAATAGGCCGAGAAACCGGCCACGATCATCTTCGGACGATGTTCCTGCGCGAGCCGCTCCACCTGTTCGTAGTCGATCTCGGCATTGTCCGGGCGGATGCCGTACTGCACGGCCTTGAACAACTTTCCGGAGAAATTGACCTTCGCGCCGTGGGTGAGGTGTCCGCCGTGATCCAGACTCATGCCCAGAATGGTATCCCCCGGAGTGAGCAGGGCCAGGTACACGGCGGCATTCGCCTGCGAGCCGGAGTGCGGCTGTACGTTGGCATAGGCCGCACCGAACAGCTCCCGGGCCCGGTCGATGGCCAGTTGCTCGGCCACGTCCACATATTCGCAGCCGCCATAGTAGCGTTTGCCCGGATAGCCTTCCGCGTACTTGTTGGTGAGCACCGAGCCTTGCGCTTCGAGCACCCGGAGACTGGTATAGTTTTCCGAGGCGATGAGTTCGATGTGATCTTCCTGCCGGGTCCGCTCGCTCGCAATTGCCCGGGCGAGTTCGGGATCGAAATCGGCAATCGTCATCTGCGCCTTGAACATGATCGGAATCTCCCGGAAGCTAGCCGGCTAGTCTAGCGTATACCGTCGAGGTTCCCTAAAAAGGCGCGCACCACCCCGGTCCAGGCACGCGCCAGATTGCGCCGGTCGTAGCCGCCGCCCCCCACTCCCAGCACCCGGCCGTGGTCCTGAGCGTCGGCGATGGCGCACAGCCGCATCGCCGCATGGGCATGCGCCGCCTCGGTGTAGCGCAGATGGGTGAGCGGATCGCCGCCCAGGCTGTCGGCGCCGCATTGAAACAGGATGAACTCGCTGGGATGGCGCGCCAGCAACGCCTCGACCTCGGCCCACGCCGCCCGGAACTCGGCATCGCCGGCACCCGCGTGCAGCGGCAGGTTGAGCTTGGTGCCGACGGCGGCCGCCCGTCCGGTTTCCTCGCGCGCGCCGGTGCCCGGGTACAGCTCGCGACCATCTTCGTGGATGTCTGCAAACACGAGTTCCGGATCGTCCTCGAAGGCGTAGAACACGCCGTCGCCGTGATGCGCATCGATGTCGACGTAGGCGATGCGTCGGATTCCGTAGCGGGTACGCAGCAACTCGATCGCCACACCGCAGTCGTTGAACACGCAAAATCCCGCCGCGCGGTCCCGTGCCGCATGGTGCAGGCCCGCGATGGGCACGAACGCGCGCCGGCTCGCGCCCGACATCAAGGATTCGACGGCGACCAACGTCGCGCCGACCACCGCGCTCGCCGCCTCGTACACGCCGCGGAAGGCCGGCGTATCGCCACCGTCCAGAAAGCCCTCGCCGTGCAGCGATTTCTGCCGCACGAAGTCGACGTAGGCCGCCGTGTGGAACGCCTGCAGTTCGGCGGCCGAGGCGGCCCGTGGGCTGAGCGGCAGCACGGCGCCAGCCAGGCCCTGCGCGCTCAACTCGCGCATGAAATGCTCGTGGCGATCGGTTCCAAAAGGATGCCCGTCACCGAACCCATAGCGGGCAATGGCCTCTCCGGAGACGACGGCGACGAGCACTGACATCACCGTAAATTTATCATGCGAACGAGGTAATCGCCGTGACAAGTTTGGGCGACTCGCGGATAATTTAGGCCAGGCGTTCCCCGCATTCCAACATAGGTAGCACATGGCTCAGTTCATTTACACCATGAACCGGGTGGGCAAGGTCGTGCCGCCCAAGCGCGTCATCCTGCGCGACATCTCGTTGAGTTTCTTTCCGGGCGCCAAGATCGGCGTGCTGGGGTTGAACGGTTCCGGCAAGTCGACGCTGCTCAAGATCATGTCCGGCATGGATCAGGAGATCGAGGGCGAGGCGCGGGCGCAGACGGGCATCAAGGTGGGCTACCTTCCGCAGGAGCCCTTGCTCGATGAGAGCAAGACGGTGCGCGAGGTGGTGGGCGAGGGCGTCGGCGACGTGCAGAGCCTGCTCGACCGGTTCAACGCCATCAGCGACCGCTTCGCCGAACCGATGTCGGACGACGCGATGAACAAGCTCATGGAGGAGCAGGCCAGGATGCAGGACCAGATCGACGCCGTCGGCGGCTGGGAACTGGAGCGCAAGCTCGAGATTGCGGCCGACTCGCTGCGTCTGCCGCCCTGGGAGGCGGTGATCGGCAAGCTGTCGGGCGGCGAGAAGCGTCGCGTCGCGCTGTGCCGGCTGTTGTTGTCGAAGCCCGACATGCTGCTGCTCGACGAGCCCACCAACCACCTGGATGCCGAGTCGGTAGCGTGGCTCGAGCACTTCCTCGAGGAATATCCGAGCACCGTGATCGCGGTGACCCACGACCGCTACTTCCTCGACAACGTCGCCGAGTGGATACTGGAGCTCGACCGCGGTCACGGCATTCCCTGGGAGGGAAATTATTCCTCCTGGCTCGAACAGAAGGGCCAGCGGCTCGCCCAGGAGGAGCGCCAGCAGGACGCGCTGGCGAAGACGCTCAAGCGCGAGCTCGAATGGGTGCGCACCAATCCGAAGGCGCGCCAGGCAAAGTCCAAGGCACGCCTGCAGCGTTACGAGGAACTCTCCTCGCAGGAATTCCAGAAGCGCAACGAGACCAATGAAATTTACATTCCGCCGGGCGAGCGGCTCGGCGACCTGGTCATCGAATGCAAGGAGGTGCGCAAGGCCTTCGGTGAACGGCTGCTGATCGAGAATCTGAATTTCAGTCTTCCGGCGGGCGGCATCGTCGGCATCATCGGGCCGAACGGTGCGGGCAAGACCACGTTGTTCCGCATGCTGGCCGGCATGGACACACCGGACCGCGGCGAGATCCGCGTCGGCCCCTCGGTGAAGCTCGCCTACGTCGACCAGTCGCGGCAGGCGCTCAACGACAAGAACACCGTGTGGCAGGAGATCTCCGGCGGCCTCGATCTGATCAAGGTGGGCAACTACGAGACGGCCTCGCGCGGCTACGTGGGACGCTTCAACTTCAAGGGCGTGCAACAGCAGCAATTCATCGGCGACCTGTCGGGGGGCGAACGCAACCGCGTGCACCTCGCCAAGGTGCTGAAGTCGGGCGGCAACGTGCTGTTGCTCGACGAACCCACCAACGATCTCGACATCGAGACGCTGCGTGCACTCGAGGAGGCGCTGGCGGCGTTTCCGGGCTGCGCCGTCGTCATCTCCCACGACCGCTGGTTCCTGGACCGCATCGCCACCCACATCCTCGCCTTCGAGGGCGACTCGCAGGTGGCCTGGTTCGAGGGCAACTATCAGGAATATGTCGAGGATTACAAACGCCGCAGGGGCGACGCGGCGGTCCAGCCCCACCGCATCCGCTACAAACCGTTGGCGGGATGAGGCGATGACCGCGTGCCTCACCGCACAGGACGAACTTCAATTCGATCGAGAGCTCGCGTACCTGCCCCGGGAGGCGGAACAGCTCTTCAAGGAGGCGCTGCGCTGTTACTCGGCGGACTGCTTCAACGCTTTCGCCGCCATGACCCGGCGCACCGCCCAGTCCCTGTTCCGTGAACTCGGCGAGCGCGGCAAATTGGAGTTGTTCGACACGCTGCAGCACATCCGCACGCTCGGCGAACTCGACGACGAAAGCTTCGCCGTGATCCGGACGGTGCTGTTCGGCTCGGACAACGATCCCTGGCCGCAGCAGCCGTTCTTGGATGCGGCGCGCGCCGGGGCGCTGCTGGAAGTGATGCGCGACCTGCTGTATCAAAGCTTCGTGCGCAAGGCGAAACTGGTGCAGGCCCTCGCCGTCCGCCGGCAGCGGGCATTGCCGGCGGACGCGGGCGCCTGAGTCGCGCCGGCTGACGGTCGCCCGCGCGCGACGGCACCCGCGCGATGGTCGTCCGGCGCGCACCGCCCCTTCAGCCGAGAAACACCCGCGCGTTGCGGAACAGCCTCATCCAGCCTCCATCCTCAGCCCAGTCACGCGGCGCCCACGAATTTTGCACTGTACGAAAGACGCGCTCCGGATGCGGCATGAGGGCCGTGACCCGCCCGTCGCGACTGCACACCCCCGCGAGGCCCAGCGGTGAACCGTTGGGGTTGGCGGGATAGGTCAGCGCCGGCCGTTCATGGTTGTCGACGAACTGCAGCGTGAGCTGCCCTTGCGCGAGAAGCTCGGCGGCGCCCTCCGCGGTCGCGAACTCGGCGAGCCCCTCGCCGTGCGCCACGACGATGGGCAACACGCTGTCCTGCATGCCGGCGAGCAGCACCGACCGGGACTGCGGCACGCGCACCAATCCCAGACGCGCCTCGTACTGCTCCGAGCGGTTGCGCACGAAGCGCGGCCAGCGCTCGGCGCCGGGGACCAGTTCCTTGAGCGCGGCGAGCATCTGGCAGCCGTTGCAGACCCCCAGCGTGAACGTCGCGTCGCGCGCGAAAAACGCGCTGAACTGGTCGCGCGCGCGAGCATTGAACAGGATCGACTTCGCCCAGCCCTCGCCCGCGCCCAGGACGTCGCCGTAGGAGAAGCCGCCGCAGGCGACGAGGCCGTGAAAACGGGCGAGCGGCACGCGGCCGGCGAGGATGTCGCTCATGTGCACGTCGTAGGCATCGAAGCCCGCGCGCATGAACACCGCGGCCATTTCGGTCTGGCTGTTGACGCCCTGCTCGCGCAGCACGGCGAGGGCGGGCCGCGCGCCACGGGCGATCATCGGCGCCGCGACATCCTCCGCGGGATCGTAGCCCAGACGCACGTGCAGCCCCGGGTCGTCGGCCTCCGACAGGCGCGAGTAGTCCTCGCGGGCGCATTCCGGGTTGTCGCGCAGCTCCTGCAGGCGGAACGAGGTCGCGCTCCAACGTTGGTGCAGCGCCATACGCGACGCGGTGTAGAGGGTGCGGCCCTGTGTCGTGATGCGCACGGCATCGCCGGCCTGCGGCGCGCCGAGATCGACGACGCAGTCGCCGAGCCCGTGACGTTGCAGGATCTCGCGCACCTCGCCCGCATGGGTCGTCGCGACCTGCACCACCGCGCCCGGCTCCTCCGCGAAGCAGGCGGCGAGGGGATCGGCGGCGGACACCTCGATGTCGAGTCCGCAGCGGCTGGCGAAGGACATTTCCAGCAGTGTGATCAACATCCCGCCGTCCGAGCGATCGTGGTAGGCGAGCACCAGGCCACGCTCTTTCAATTCGCGCAGGGCGTCGAAGAAATTGCGCAGCAGTGCAGGCGAGTCGAGGTCGGCGGGCACGCCGCCGCGCAGGTCCCACACCTGCGCCCAGCACGATCCGCCGAGCCGGTCGGCACCCTGCCCCAGATCGATGAGGAAGAGGCGCGATGCGCGCGACAGATCGAGCTGCGGCGTCAACGTGCGCCGCACGTCCGCCACCGGCGCGAACGCGGAAATCACCAGTGAAACCGGCGCGACGACCGCGTGCACGCCGGCGGCGTCGGTCCACGCGGTGCGCATCGACAACGAGTCCTTGCCCACCGGTATCGTGATGCCGAGCTCCGTGCAGAGTTCGGCGCCCACGGCGCGCACGGTGGCGTACAGATCGGCGTCCTCGCCCGGCTCGTTGCAGGCGGCCATCCAGTTCGCCGACAGCCGTATCTCGCCCAGGGCGCGGACGTCGGCCGCCAGGATGTTGGTGATGGCCTCGGCCACGGCCAGACGGCCGGAGGCGGGCGCGTCCAGCAGCGCGGCCGGTGCGCGCTCGCCCATGGCCATGGCCTCGCCGGAGTACCCTTCGTAGGCACTCGCGGTGACCCCCACGTCGGCGACGGGAACCTGCCAGGGGCCGACCATCTGATCGCGGCTGATGAGACCGCCGACGCTGCGGTCACCGATGGTGATCAAGAATGATTTGTCGGCGATCGTCGGCAGGTTCAGGCAGCGCTCGAGCGACTCGGCGAACGAGATGCCCGCCGTGGACAGGGGCGCCACCGCCCGGGCGACGCTGCGCACGTCGCGCGTCATGCGCGGCGCCTTGCCGAGCAGCACGTCGATGGGCATGTCCACGGGCGTCGTCGCGAGCTGCGCGTCGCTGACCCGCAGCAGTCCATCGTCGGTGGTCTCGCCCACCACCGCGAAGGGACAGCGCTCGCGTTCGCACAACGCGGCGAAGCGCTCGAGGCTGCCCGGCACGAGCGCGAGGACGTAGCGCTCCTGGGCTTCGTTGCACCAGATTTCCATCGGCGACAGATCGGATTCCGCACTCGGGATCTTGCGCAGCTCGATGCGCCCACCGCGCCCGCTGTGGGCGATGGCTTCGGGCAGCGCGTTCGACAGTCCGCCCGCCCCCACGTCGTGGATCAGCAGAATGGGGTTGTCCGCACCCAGGGCCCAGCAGCGATCGATGACCTCCTGGGCGCGCCGCTGCATCTCGGGATTGCCGCGCTGTACCGACGAGAAATCCAGATCCGACGAACTCTGTCCGCTGCCCACCGACGACGCCGCACCGCCGCCCAGCCCGATCAAGAGCGCCGGACCGCCCAGCACCACCAACGGCGCGCCGGCCACGACCACGCGTTTCTCCACGTCGGTGCGCCGCACGTTGCCGAGACCGCCCGCGATCATGATGGGCTTGTGGTAACCGCGCACGACGGGGCCGCCCTCCCCGCGACTCTCTTGCCCGCGCCCCCCCTGCCCGCGGACCCCCTGTTCGAACACGCGAAAGTACCCGCAGATGCTCGGGCGCCCGAATTCGTTGTTGAAGGCGGCCGCCCCGAGCGGCGCCGCCAGCATGATGTCGAGCGCGGAAGCGATGCGCGCCGGCTTGCCGAAGTCCTGCTCCCAAGGCTGCAGCGCGCCGGGGATTTTCAGATTCGATACGGAAAAACCGGTAAGTCCCGCCTTCGGTTTGGCACCGATGCCGGTGGCGCCTTCATCGCGGATCTCGCCGCCCGAACCGGTGGCGGCGCCCGGGAACGGCGAAATCGCGGTCGGATGATTGTGGGTCTCCACCTTCAACAGGATGTCGACCGGTTCGAGCACGCCGTCGTAGCGCAGGGTGTGCGGATCGGGGAACAGGCGTACGGCGGTCGAGCCTTCGATCACGGCGGCATTGTCCCGATAGGCGGACAGCACGCCCGCCGGATTGCGGGCGTAGGTGGCACGGATCATGTCGAACAGCGACGCGGGCTGCGGCGTGCCGTCGATGATGAAATCGGCGTTGAAGATCTTGTGCCGGCAATGCTCGGAGTTGGCCTGCGCGAACATCATCAATTCCACGTCGGTGGGATCGCGGCCGAGCCGGCCGAAGGCCTGCACCAGGTAATCGATTTCATCCGTCGACAGCGCGAGCCCCCACTGCGCGTTGGCCGCCGCGAGCGCCGCGTGGCCGTCGGCGCCCAGCGCCACGGTGCGCAACGGGCGCGCGCTCCCCGAGTGAAACAAGCCGCCGGCCTCGACCAACGCCACGAGGCTCGCGGCGAGGTGCGCGGCGCCGTCATCGACGTCGCCCACCCCCCATACCGACTCGGTCATGCGGTCGTGGAGCATCGCCCCGAGCCCCGCGAGTTCGGCCGCGCTCAGGTGGCTTTGCGCCTCGACGAAGAAGAGCGTGCCTCGCTCCAGGCGGCGCACGCCCTCGAGTCCGCACACGCGGGCAATGTCGGTGGCCTTGCTCGACCATGCCGACACCGTTCCCACCCGCGGGGTCACGAGCAGGCACCGTCCCCGGTCCGCCCCGACGCCCGGACGCGGTCCGTAGGTGAGCAACTTGCCGAGGACACCGAGCGCTTGGTCGTCGAGCGGCCGGGACACATCGACGAAATGGACGTGGCGCGAGGACAGCCCCGTCACGCGGGCATCGTGACCCTGCAGTGCGTGCAGCAGCTTATCGAGCCGAAACTGCGACAGGGCAGGTGCGCCGAGCAAACTAAACATGCGACCTTCCGGTGGGCAATTATTTGCGGGCGTTCGAATCGCCGCCCGGGGTGTACAACGGCACGGGAAACTGCGCGACGTTCGAGCCTTCGAGAGCGACGATCTTGCTGACGCCCTGTTTTTTGACCTCGTCGATGCGCAGCACCGAATGCATGGGCAGATAGGTGCGCTTCACCTCGTTGAACTCGGCCTTGATCCTCTCCTCCGCCGGATCGACCACCACCGTCGAACGCTCGCCGAACACCAGTTCCTCGACTTCGATGAAACCCAGCAGGCCGCCCTGGCTCACCTTGCGGGCGTAGATCTCGTAGACTTTGCCCTGGTTGACGAACAAAACTTTGAAAATGTGACTCGCAGCCATTCAGTGAACTCCCGGCATTGCTAGCATTTCATCATATTACACGGGCACTTAGCGCAAACCCTCGGGCCCGGCCGTATCCATTGATGGAGTGAGCTATGACCTTGCGGTTGAGCGTCGTCGGCGAGCACGGGACGCGACTCGGAAAACTGACTTCCAAGGTATTCGGCGTGCATGGCGGCACCATTGGCCGTGCGACGGACAACGACTGGAGTCTACCCGACCCGGAACGTTACCTGTCCGGCAAACATGCCCGCGTCGACTTCCGCAAGGGCGCGTATGTGTTGGTGGACACCAGCTCCAACGGGGTTTACATCAACGGCGCGGTGGTTCCCCTCGGAAAATATCACGATTATGGCCTGAAGGACGGCGACCTCATCCGCCTCGGCGAGTACGAACTGCGGGTCACGCTCGAACAGGGCAACGACTTTCCGCCGGACGAGGGGGCCATCGTGGCCCACGACGGTCAGGCGGCGTCGTCGGCCGTACGCAAGGCCACCGCCGATGATCTCGGCGCGCAGCTCGATGTCAGCGAACTGCTGGACCCCGGCGCGGAATCGAAGCTCGCGGCGGCCGCCACCCTGTCCGAGGGCGAAGACGCCTGCGCGATGGACCCAGACGATCCGGAGTCCCCGCCCGCCACACCCTGGCATCTGATGACCCGGCCCTTCAAACAGGCCACCGAGTCGTTGGGCGGAGCCGCCATGGGTGCAGGCAACGGCGCGGCGCCGGACGTTGCGGAGGCGATGCTGGACGGTACAGCGGCGGCGACGGGCGGCACAGGCACGGCGTCGGGCACCCGACCGGCGCCCCCCACCGGGGCGGCCGGCACGGCACGCGCCGCGGAGTTCGATGCCCCGGCCGCCGGGGACGTCGAGGCGGGATTCGCGGCGTTTTGTCGTGGCGCCGGCATCGAGCCGCAGTCCTTGAGTGCGCAGGCCCGCGCACAGGCGCTGCAGGTGGCGGGACAACTGTTGCGCGAATCCATTCTCGGTCTCATGGATCTGAACCAGGGCCGTCAGGACTTCCGCAACCATTTCCGCATACCGGCCCCGACTGCCGACGGCCCCGAATCGCCCCTGAATTTTTCGCGCGGCGTCGATGAAGCGCTGGTGCGGCTGCTGAACACGATGTCGAAGCGCGCGGGGCCGGTGGCTGCGGTGCGTGAGAACTTCCGCGAGCTCAAGGCGCAGCACGTTGCCTCGCTCGCCGCCATGCACGCCGCCTTCGAGGACTTCCTCGGCCGCTTCGATCCGAAGGATCTGCAGGAACGTTTCGAGCGGGCGAGCAAACGCGGAGTGTTCGGCACACAGAACAAGGCGAAATATTGGGACCTGTACGCCGAGATGTTTCCCGGTCTCGCGCACCGTCCGGCGGATGGCTATCCGCATCTGTTCACGGAGGCGTTCGGGAAGGCGTACGCCGCCAAGCTGCGACTGCTGGTGCCGCCGCGGCGTTCGGGCTTCGCCGCAGGGCGCTCTGCCGTCGAACCGGATGCCGAAGCCGTCGGCGACGTCTGAGATGTCGCGCGCGGCCGTGGCTCCGAGCCTGCGCCTGTTGGTGGTCGAGGACGACGACATCGTCGCCGATGCGGTGGCGCGCGGTCTGGGCGCCGCGCGGTACGGCGTACATCGGGTGAACAGCGCCGAGGCGGCGCAGGCGGCATTGCAGTGCGAGGAATTCGCGCTGGCGGTGGTGGACGTGGGTCTGCCCGGCGCCGACGGCCTCACCTGGGTGCGGCGGCTGCGCCGCAGCGGCAACGACCTCCCCACGCTCATTCTGACCGCCCGCTGCACCTTGCACGACAAGGTCAAGGCGCTCGATCTGGGCGCCGACGATTTCCTGGCCAAACCGTTCGAGCCCGCCGAACTCGTTGCACGGTGCCGTGCGCTGCTGCGCCGTGCCGGCGGTGCGTTGGATGGCATGATCCGGTGGGACCGGGTCAGCGTCGACCTGCGCGGGCACCGATTGTGCATCGACGATGCCCCGGTCGAACTGACCGGCCGGGAGTGGGCGCTGCTCGAGTGTCTGGTGCGCCATGCCGGACAGATCGTCGCCAAGGAACGGGTTCAACAGGCCCTCGCCGGTCCCGGACACGACGTCACTCCCAACGCGGTCGAGGTGCACCTGTCGAGACTACGCGCCAAAGTGGGCGACGCCTTGACGATCCGCAGCCTGCGCGGCCTGGGCTACCGGTTGGAAGAAGCGACCGTGGCGTGACCTCGTCCATCAGCCGCCGGTTGGTGTTTTGGCTGGCGGTGCCGCTGATGTTGTTGGCGCTGGGCAGCGCGCTGGTGCACTACTTCAACAGCGTGGCGCCCGGCGTGGTCGACAGCGACCGGCGACTGCGGGAGGCGGCCACGGCGATGGGCGCCGAGTTCGCGGCGCGCAGGCCGCTGGCAGTTCCCACCGCGGATGCGCCGATGACCTACGCCTTGCGTGACCCGCAAGGTCGTTTGTTGGCCGGCGACGCGCGGATGCCCGTGGCACTGCTACCGGCGGGAACCCCCCAGTCTTTTGCACCGACGCCCATCGACGGACACAGGGTGCGCACGCTGAGCATACGCTTCGATCCGCCGGACGGCGGCGCGACTTTGACGGTGGCCGACCTGCGCAGCGCCACGGAACCGGCGGCGCGTTATGGACTGATGGGCACGTTGCTCTGGGACTTCGTGCAGCTGGACGTCACGCTGGTGTTGGTGTGGGTGGGGATTCAACTCGGGCTGCGACCGATGAAGCGGCTGCGCGAAGAGATTGCGCTGCGTTCGCCGCTCGATCTGCGTCCCATCGATACGCACGCAGTACCGCAGGAGATCGCGCCCGTCGCCGTCACCTTGAACCGGCTGTTCGAGCTGCTGCGCGCCTCCGTACGGGGCCAGCAGCAGTTCATCGCCAACACCGCGCATCAGCTGCGCACCCCGATCACGGGCATGCAGGCGCAGATCGAACTGCTACTGGCGGAACCCGCCGCCGCACCGATGCGGGAGCGACTCGCCCTGCTGCGCGAAGGCAGCCGGCAGCTCGCCCATACCGCCAATCAATTGCTCACGCTGGCACGCGCAGACCCCGCACTGGATGTCGCGAACAAGCGGCAGATCGTGCATCTCGACGCCCTCGTGCGGGAGGTGGCGGCGCGCCATGTCGACCGTGCACTGAGCCTGAACCTCGATCTGGGCATCGAGGTCGACGCCGCCGCGACCACGGCCGATCCGGCGCTGCTCGACGACCTGCTCGGAAATCTGGTCGACAATGCACTCAAATACACGCCGCCGGGCGGCGCCGTCACGCTGCGGAGCGGACGCCTCGGGGGCCGCGCCTATCTGGTGGTGGAGGACACCGGGCCCGGCATTCCGGACACGGAGCGGGAGCGGGTACGGCAGCGTTTCTACCGGCTGCCCAATTCACCCGGGCACGGCAGCGGGCTGGGACTTGCCATCGTCGAGGAGATCGCGTTGCAGTACGGCGCCCAGGTATCGATCGGCGCCGGCGCCGGCGGCCGGGGAACGCGGGTGCAGGTGGTGTTTCCCTGAGCGGAGACGCTCCGGGCGACAACCCTTCAATCCGCGGTGGGAATCTCACGCCAGTTGAGCAGGCGTGTCGACAAAACACTGCCCAGCGAGGCATAGACCTGCACGATGTCGCCCATCGCGTCTCCGGCGATGAGCTCCGTCTTACCGTTGACGCTTGCAAAGCGCAGATCCGTCACCGCGCTGCCGATGGCGTAGTAGCCTCCTGTGGCGTTGTACGTGACGCCAGCGGTCGATGTGGAAACGCTGGTGTTCGCACCCAGCACCGAGACACCGTTCGAGTAGTTCACGGCATAAACATAGCTCGTGCCCTTGGGAGAACACGCGTCCCCGGTCGTCAACAAATCAGCGAACGAGACGATGCCGTTGTATGCCTTGGGATTCAAGATGATGCGCCGGGCTATCCCTGTCTTCGAGTCGGCGCCCAGGTCGTAATACCACCCCTTCATGGTCGGCGTCAGCGTGATGCCCGCGGCCACGTTCGTCACCGGCAAAAATCGCGAGTCACTGCGCGGCTGGTACGCTGTCGTGATCGTGGAGAACCCGCCCGCGGTGCCGTCGATGAGGGTGTAGAAACTTTGCGCCGCCGTGGACGCGACGTCCAGGAACGACAACAACCTCCCGGTTCCGAACATCACGTAGCGCTTGCGCGTCGTCGGGTGGATTTCGATGAGCGGCGCGGTGGTGATCGGCTGCGCATTGCCCGCGGCATCCTTGACCACGGCAATCAGTGTGGGCTGGGGATACACAGCCGGCGTACCCGTGAGGTCGAAGCGCCACACCTGGCCGTTCAGATCACCCACATAAATGGAATCCGACGTGTAGTCCGAATAATCCTGAACATAGGCGGCGGCCTGGGTCATGCCGCTGGATGCCGACGGCGTCGCGATCTTCTGCAGCAAGGCACCCGTGTTGGGATTGACCAGGTACAGATACCCGTAGCCGTCGCTGTTGTTGTAGCCCGAAGTGAAAGCGACCACCCAGCCATACTTGACGGTCTTGACCACCACGGGCGCACCGAAGCTGTAGCCCATGGTGCTGTCGGTGAACTCCCATTTCACTTTGGTCGCCGCGGCCGCTTCGGTCGTCATCTGTTTCACGGGATCGGTGACGTCGATGGCGTAATAGCTCTTCCCGCCCTTGCCCAGCCCGCCGATCAACAACGTCGCCCAGTTCGACGAGGAGGGAGACGTGGTGCCGCCGGTGCGGTTCAGATCGATGTCAAACGTCAACGGTGTCGCGTCGACGTAAAAATGGTGCGAGTAGGTCGGATTACCGAGCTGCGCCAGTCCGTCGACCTGGGGTGTGTTGTTGGGGCCTGTGATGACCGCACTGGGAACGTAGGCGAATTGCTCCACGAGGCTCGATCCCACGAATCCATGCACCATGCCGTCGTTGGCGGCCGCATACACCATCGGCTGCCGGGCCGCATTGTCACTCTTGAACTTGCCGTAATTCGGATTGACGCTCTCCGAGTACGTCTGGCTCGGCACCGACACCGCCGTGAGCGTCGCGTCGACGATGTCACCGAGCAGAAGCGTTCTCGCGCGCAGCGACTTGCTGCTGCCGGCCACCGTCGAACCCACTTCATCCGTGCGGTCGCCGCGCAGATAATTGAGGTAACGCGGTGGCGTAGTGGCGGTCGAGTAACTCGGTGTCAAGGCCGTGAGCTGGGCGCTCGACAAATTGGCCGTCTGAAAAGCGACCCCCGTGGAGCCGTTCCAGGTGGCGACACGGCGCGCCGTTTGCGAACCGGTTCCCGCCAGTTGCGTTTCGAGCGCGGTGCTGGTCGCCCAAGTCGCCGTCGGGGCGAGCGCGTTTCCGGAGGAGTCGAAATTCAGCGTCGACCCCGTAATGATCCCGGTCCAATTGCTGGAATCATAGGACGCCGAGAAAGACGAGTTTCCGGTTGACACGCTGGCCTGAGACAGCGAATACGCCGTCGTGAACGCGTTCACCGTGTTGCCGATGTTCTGAAACGCCGCCTTCAATCCGGACACCATCAGCCCGGCGTTGCTCGCAACGAAATAGTTGTCGGGGGGCACTGCGGAGCCGGCACCTCCGTTCATGACGATGTTCGGCAGCCCACTAGTCCACCATTGTCCTTGAGCCAGTGCTGTCGTCATGTTGTAGGTTGCGGGCGGCGTCGGCAGGGTTACCGAGAAGCCACCATATTTGGACGCCAGGTAATACGGATTGAGGTACTCGACGCGTTGGTTCTCTGCGACGTCCATCCAATACGTCGACACGGTTTGGTTGCCCAGCAACGTGGGGTTGGTCGTATCCGGGCGTATGTCGTTGACGTGGACACCATAGGCCAGGCCGGCGATGTAATACGTAGCCTGGCCCGCACCGGCCGCCCAGAACGGGTTTTGCGTAATCCCCTCGAGCGCCTGCAGGTTCCTGGTCCAGATCGTGGCCTGGTTGAAGTTGTCGTTCGATACCGCGGTGGGCTTGGGGCGGCTGCCCGAGTAATCGGTGGCGCCACCCACGTTGTAATCCACGTGGGTATGGTCGTCGCCGATGCCCAGGATGAAATTCTTCTGACACGCGTACAGAATGGGGTCGTCCCAGGTGATCGCCTCTGGAAAACCATCCAACTCCGCCGTGGACGGCGTGTTGGTCCACTGCGGCACGTTGCCGAGATTTTCGTAGTAGCGCACCACCGCGTAATACAGTTCGCTGACGTTGTCGTCGCTCATGTACTTCTGTGCGGTCTCCCCGAACTTATTGAGATAGTTCATCACGCCGCTCTGCGTCCCGGCGACGGTGGTCGTACCGGACAACAGCGGGTCCGGATTGTTGTTCATGATGCCGGTGGTGCCGTCCCACTCGGCCCGGGTGTTGGCCACGACGGAGGACGATGTCGGCTGCGGGTAGGTCGGCCCGATGAACCCCATGGGCTCCCGGATGACGCCGCCCTGGCGGGTCGCGCCGTCGCCGTTGAGATAGGAGAAGGCGCTGAAGCGGACCTTGTTGGAATATTGCTGAAGCAATCCTTCCGGTTTGTAGTTGTTGCCGTATTTCACGCAATTGGCCTCGAGGCCGGCGGTGGGATCGCAGACCTTGACGCGCACGTATACGTCGAAGGCGGAGGGCAGAATTTGCCCCAACAGATAACCGAGAAGACCGTTGCCATAGACGTCGGACGGCTGCGTGTAATCCGTCGGAGATGGGGTGGTTAACAATGCCGCCGCTGTCGCCGGGATGGAAGACAGGGTGAAGGCCATCGTGTTGCCTCGTCCCGCAATGTTCAGATTGAAATCGGTCGATGCGAAAGGGGTTACCAGAGGCACATAGGTCGAAAGCAGCTTATTGCCGTTGGTCTGGCTGCTTCCTTGTAATGTGCCGCGATTCGGAAAGTTACCGGTACCTCCCTGCCCGGACTGCCATGCTTTCTCGGTGATCGTCAGGCTGGTTGTGTCGACGCTTCGGTACCCTCCGCTCAGCGCCCATCGAAACGGGTCGATGGTCTGCATGGTGGCCCAATTCATGAAATTGCCGCTCCACAGACCAGAGCAACGATGATGATTGGTATCCGTGGAAAGACTCTTGGGTTGGAAATACCCGGTGGGCTGTGTCCCCGGAACATAGACGTAGTCGTAGCACTTGCGCGGATCGAAATATCCCAAATATTCCTTCGTATCGTTACCTTGCGCGTCCGCATAGTCGCCGATGTTCGCGACGCTGTTCGCCGTCGGGAATTCCACCGACAAGGCCAACGCCAGATTGCCGGGGACGTTTCCTCCCGCGAAAACGGGTTGATCGGCCAGCGTCACCGTCGTAGTCGAGTCCGCCGTGCCGACCGCCGCGTAAATCATGCCGAGCAAGGCCGCCACGCCAGTGGTCACCGACCGCGAGAAAATCCGTTGCATGGCGCTCAGTCCGGTTTGGTGAAGGTGGATTGCAGGAAAACCTGCGTGCTGCGGGGTCCGGTGACACGTACGCTCAACCGGTAAACGGTGGCGGTGGCGGGCGGCACGGCGGTGGCCGAATTGGCCGTGCCCCCGGTGGGCGCCGCAGAAGACTGCACGCAGAGCAGGCTGCTCGCGGCCCCGGTGCTGCTGCACAGGCGGTCGATGACGTAGCGAACCTTGACGTCTCCTGCGGCACCCGTGACGATGTCGTTGCTCGCAGTTCCCACGGCACTGAAATTGGCATCGTTCAGCAGTACGTTCGGCACACCCTGCGCGTTGACGGGAAGCATGGTGGCCTTGTAGTTGTTGGCGATCTGATCGGCCATCGTGGTCGACGAACTGACGAGTGCGCCGCCGGTCTTGAACAGTGCCAGCACGACGGAGGAGGCCTGTTCACCCTGGTTGACGAGATCGCGGCGGAATGCAAGATTGCCCGCGCTGAACAAGGACGTGTTCATGGACCGGACCAGGGCGACGGCGCCGATGCTGAGGATCAACAGGACGATCAGGGTAAAGATGAGCACCACGCCCTGTTCGCGCGCCACCACTCGTTCGCGGCCATGGACAGCTTTAAACAGACGCCTCACGAGGTAGGTGCTCCGTTCAGCAGCAGCATGTTGCGCAACGGTATTGTGAATTCGAAGACTCGATAGCGGTAGTGCAGTTGATCGTTGGCCAGGGTCACTGTTTGTTTCAACGAGTTCCCCGCCGAGTCTATGAGACCGTTGAAGAAGGTCAGGGTCGGGGGAGACACCGCGTTCTTGTCGTAATAATTGCCGCGCAGAACCAGCGCCACCCGCACGCTGACTATCGATCTGATGGTGCTGACGTTTCCCATGACGGACGCGATGTCATAGGGTGCCAAGCTCGGACTGGCCCACGTGGTTTGTATCCCGTTGGTATTGCTATCGATGCCGTAGATGGCATGCATCTGGTCGACGCCGTCCGCAATCGCCTGCGATGCATCGATGCCGGAACCTTGCACCAGTTTCAGATTTTGCAGCAGGTCGTAGCTATATAGGGTGCGGTTGGCATCCACGCCGAACAACTGAAACACGACATTGTTCGCCGCTGCATTGCCGATGGGCGTCACGTAGGTGCCCGAACTCGTCGACAGCGTGGAGAGGGACGTCGGGGTGCCGGTGGTGTAGTAGGTGCCGGAGAAATTTATCGTCGATGACGCCGTGTTGTTGACCTGCTCCAGCAGACAGTCTGGGGTTCCGCTCTGACTCACCAACGCAAGATCGTTGGTCGAAAAGCCCACCGTATTGTCCAGGACCAGGGAAGTCGAACTGCCCGAACCCGTGACCAAGCGGGAGACGCCGCCGGCGGCCCCCGACCCTCCCATCACCACCAAGACGTCCGAGGCACTGCTCGGGTCTTGGTTGTAGGCAATGAGCAGCGGCGCCAGACGAAGCGCGGAGGGCGCTCCCCCCAGAAACTTTTGGAACGGCGCGGGAAAAGCCCCGGTGCGTGGCAGCAGGGTCGCGCCGCTTCCCGATGCGTTCATGCGGCAACCGAGCACGCCATGATCGGTGGGATACGCAGACTCCGCGATGGCGGACCCCGCACTGCGCAGGGCGCGATCCAGCGCATAAAAAGCATAGGCGCCGGTCTGCTCGGCGTCGTTGGTCGAGGTCGTCGTGCGCTTTTGGTTTTCGCTGGTGATCAGCAGGCTGGTGATGGCAAGGGTGAGGCCCAGTCCGATCACCACGGCCACCATGAGCTCGATCAACGTCATGCCACGCTGACCGTGCAGCGCGCCGCGAACCCCAATGCGTGCATCGTGCGAAAGACGCATCACGGCAATATCACGCGGGTCGTCAGCGAGCTCGACGTGTCGAGCTGCGTTCGGGAAGGCGGTTTCCAGGTGATGGTGATATCGGCTGCGTTCGTCGTGTTGGCGACCGCTGCGATGCCGAGGGTGCCGTTGGCCAGACCGGTCTTCGTGGGATCGGCGATGGCGGTCTGCCAGGCTGTCATCGTGGCGGCGGGAATCGTAACGGTGCCCGCCAGCCACATGGTGCTGCCCACGTCGTTGGCGAACAGCGCCGCGCGATTACGGTCCTGCGCATCCGACGAGAAGTTGATGGCGCGTGCTTCGAGACCCATCAGGCC
>CAZZVN010000042.1:241-8592 GCA_964657625.1 uncultured Steroidobacteraceae bacterium | reverse complement strand
ACCTGCACCTGCAGCGGCCGGTCCGCACCGGCTTTCTGCACGAGATAGGTCCATTTGGGAGGCGTCGTGGTGGGGAGGCCGCACGATCCGCCTGCAACGCCGGTCGTAGTGTTGATGACCAGCCGACCCACCGAATTGAAACAGATCTCGGCAGGCCCGCCGGAAATCGTCACGCCCGAGCCCGTACTGGCGGTGAGCACGCCCGACTCTACGAAGGCGGCAGTAGCTTCGCTGTTGTCGGTCATGGACGGGATGACGTTCACGGACCAATATGCGCCCCCGGCGGTGGCCGTGAGACTGGTTTGCGGATTGGTGCTGTTGGTGAGGGAAAAAACGACCTGCCGGCTGCGACGCAAGGATTCCGCCTGTGCCAGGCGAATGCCGTTCTGCAACCCGTCGGCCACGGTCCGCACCTTGACGTTGCTGATCCAGGTGGACATCGAGGGAACGGCAAGGGCGGAAAGGATGCCAAACACGACGATGGTGATCACCACCTCGATCAACGTGAATCCCCGCGACTGCATGGCGCGGGCTATCAACATGCGCCGGGCTTCGTCACCCAGCCGGTGGTGCAAGAGGCCCAGCCAGAAGGCGCCGGCGCCGCGACTGACGTCGCCATGTTGTTCAAGTTGTCCACGGTAAAAGTGAACGCCTTGGTATTGTTGTTTCCGTTGACGCCGCCCACGGCCTGCAAGCTGTAGCCCGGTGCGGGCGTGGCGGTCACGGTGCACGAGAGCTGGAAGCTGCCCACCACCGAAGTGGTCAGGCACGGCGGACTCGCCGTGCCCGTCGCCAGATACGTACGATTGTCCTGGTAATACCGCTCCATGTTCGCACGCATGGCCGACAGGCCGTTGGTGGCGTCGACCAGCTGTCCCCGAATCACGTAATTGCGATAGCTGGGATAGGCGATGGCGGAGAGGATGGCAACGATCGCCACGGTGATCATCAGTTCGATGAGCGTGAAACCTGCGGTTTTTTGGCAGGCAAGACGGTTGGGCATGGATGTCATGGCGACATCTTAATGGGCCAAAACTGTCGCGAAACTTGCGCTCGCAACACGGCATGGCGGAGTTGCGTGCGGAATCACATATTTGCCGCACGCTGGGCCGTCGTCCAGATGTCCATCGGCGCGAGCGCGCGACCCAAGACGCGAGTGCAGGTGGTGTTTCCGTGATGGCCAGCAAAATGCGAACGCCGTCGCAGTTTTTCTAATCGCAGCGCGATCCGTCAGTTTGGAGCAAGTCTCGCGCACTAAGATCCACGGCGTGAGGCATTCATCCATCTCCATCGTTCGCCCTAGCGGCGACGCCCGTGCAGCCCGTCATGCGATCCGCGGGGTCACCCTGTTCGAGATGGTGGTGGTGATGGGCATTGCCGCAATACTGATGGCCATTGCCATTCCTTCTTATAAATACGTCACCAATTCCAATCGGATTGCGGCAGAGGGCAATGGCCTGTTGGGAGACCTGCAATTTGCCCGCGCCGAAGCGATCAAGGAAGGACTGACGGTGAGCACGTGCGTCTCGACGAATGGCACGAGTTGCTCAACGAACAACTACACCTGGAGCAACGGCTGGATCGTCTTTTCCGACCTCAACCGCAACGGCAGCATTGATGCCGGCGACACGGTATTCAGGGTTCAGGCTGCGTTCAACGGGACGGATACATTCGTCTCCAACAACGTGGGCATCATCAGCTTCAACAGGGAAGGATTCGCAGCCGGCCTCGCCAGCGGAACGCTCATCACGCTGCATGCCACCCCCGCATCGAACGCCTCCACCCGCTGCCTGAACGTCACCATGGTAGGCATGATGAGCATCCAGACCTACGGCAACCCCTGCTTATGAAACACGTGATGCGCGTGAAGCCGGCACACTTGAACTTTGCGCGGCGGTCAGTCGGGTTCAGCCTGATCGAGGTGCTGGTCGCCCTCATCATCATCGGCGTGGGGATGCTCGGCCTCGCGAAGATACAAGCATTGGCCTACGCGAGCACCGGAACCGCCAGCCAGCGATCCATTGCTGCCATCGAAGCGGCCAGCATTGCTGCTGGCATGCATGCAAACCGCAATTACTGGGCCGCAGGATCGACGGCACTCAGCGTGACCGTGCAGGGGACCACGATTACGCCGAGCGACGCGGCGCTGTCATCGACGGTCAGCTGTCTATCAGGCAACGCCACCCCCTGTACGGCAGCGAACCTGGCCGCGTATGACCTGCATCAGTGGGTAGCGGACCTCAATTCGGCGCTCGCCTATCCCTTGGCGACGATCAATTGCCCGGTCTCAGTTGCTGGTCCGCCCAACTGTTCCATTCAGTTGAATTGGACGGAACATCAGGCCGCCATCAATCAGCAGTCCCAAGGCAACGCCATGACCACCACTGCCTATACCCTTTATGTGGTGCCCTAACATGCAAAGCCGCCCGCGCAGGGAGCAGCGTCTGCGTGCACGCACCCAGCAGGGCTTCACGCTCATCGAACTTATGATCGCTCTGTTCATTGGTCTCTTCTTGCTGGCAGGTCTCGGCACGCTCGTGCAGAGCAATAAACGGGTGTTCCTAAGCCAAGGCAAGCTGGCGCAACTCCAGGACGGCGAACGCCTCGCCATGTCCATGATCACCGACGTAGTCCAGGAAACCGGCTATTACCCGAGTCCGGTCGCCAACACTCCGGCATCGACGATGCTGGCCTTGGCGCAAGGTGCCTCCGGAGCAACACAGGCCATGTCCGCCGGTCAATCGATGACCGGGACGGACAGCGCGACGCCCCCCGGCGATGTCATCACCGTGCGCTTCGCGACGGCCAATAACGACGGTATTTTAAATTGCACCGGCACTTCGAACACAACCGGCGCCGTCTATGCCTATGTCAATACGTTCAGTGTCAATCCCTCGGGACAGCTGGTCTGCAACCAGAACGGCACCGCCTACCCGTTGGTGGCCGGCGTGACGAATCTGAGCGTCCTCTATGGCGTGAACACGCTGGGCACGGGTAATAACGTCGACACCTATATGAACGCGACACAGGTAACGAAGGCAAATGCGTGGGGCAACGTCATTTCCGTGCATATCGCGCTGGAATTTAGCAATCCCTTATACGTCGCCGCGAATCCGCAGGGGCAGCCCCCGACCGTGACGCTGCAACGTCAGGTCAGCGTCATGAATCAGCTGGGGTTGTGAGCATGCAGTGTTCTCTCGAGTCCGCCCAGCCGCGGCAACGCGGAATCATCCTGGTGACTAGCCTGTTGCTGCTGATCGTCGTCACCCTCATGGCCTTGAGCATTTTTCGCAGCTTCGGCATACAGGAGAAAATTGCCGGCAACATGCGCGAGAAGCAGCGCGCGCTGCAGGCTGCGGTCAGCACGGAAAACTATGCGGAATGGTGGATACAGAATCTGAGCCTTGCGCCCACCGCAGTTTCCAACAACACCAACTCGACCGCCGCCAAGGCCTGCACCGCGACTGTGATCAACGCCAACACTGCAGCTGGAAACGTGCTGATCTGCAATAACACAATGGCCAGTCTCGGCATCACGGCGACGGCCGTGCCGTGGAGCGCAGGGGCCACCTACCGGCCGGTGGGGATGAACGTGAGCGGGCTGACCACCAACACCGGCGTCGCCGACGTGTATTACCAGTCGCCCGGGTTTTATATTTATGACGTCGGCGCTATTACGTCTTCGAATGGACAAAACGGTGAACTCTATCAAGTGGATGCGTTCAGCTACGGACTGAACGGCAATACGGTTGCCGTGGTCGAGAGCACCGTGCAGGTGGTGTGCAGCACCGTGTGCAGCAAACAAGGACTGTAATGAAGTTCCGGCATCTACTTATCGCATTGACGTCGATGTGGCTGGCATCGTGGACCATCATCGGCCATGCTCAATCTGCTGCCAACGAAGACTTCACCCAGGCGACCACCACTAATAGCTGGTATTTCTTCAACGGTGCGTGTCTGACGGCAGGAACCGGCACGTCGACGACATCGCCCGGAACAATCCCATCCTGCAACACCATCTCGTCCTCTTATTATGGCGCGAAAGGGGATGGTTACATGGTGGGCGGCTACAACGGCACGGCTTGTCCAACGAGCATATTCGGTGCTCTGTTCTGTAATGCCAGCACGCTGCCCGATTCTGTCGGTCAGGGTGCTTTGCGGTTCACCAACGGCTATCCCTACGGCAACAACGAAAACGGCGCCATCGTTTCCTCGTCCCCCTTCAACTCGGGGCAGGGTGTGCAGATTACGTTCAAAACGGTGAGTTACCGCGGCGATTCCGGGGGCGCAGGCAGAGACGGTGCGGATGGCCTGAGCTTTTATCTGATCGACGCCACGCAATTTGCGGCGACTCCCACGGCTAGCGCTACGTGGAACGGGGTGGGTGCTTACGGAGGCAGCTTGGGGTACACCTGCTCGAACACCAACAGCCCTTACAACGGTTTGGATGGGGCCTACCTGGGGCTGGGCATCGACGAATATGGAAATTTTCTAAATGCCGGCGACAACACCGCCACCGGCTACGGCGCCGTCCCGAAGCGCATCGGACTGCGCGGCGCGGGCAACGTGTCTTGGGCCTGGCTGAACGCCAACTACGGTACCCAGTACCCGAGCAGCCTTGCCGGCACCGCACTGGCGCAGACCGCGGTGGCCAACACGTGCAAGACCGGAACTCTGTGGGACTACTCTTCGTTGAACAAAGGGGTTAACACCGGAAAACCGGTGGCAGACTACGCTGTCATCCCCAACGCTTACGCGGTGGTGGGAGCGCTCGCAGGCGAGTACGCGTCGGGGATTTACAATCGCCAGCAGGCGACGCCCATCGTTTATAACTTGAAGATCACCCAGAACGGTCTGCTCAGCCTCTCATACAGCACGGGCGGCGCCTATAGCAGCATCTTGAGTAGCTATAACATTGCCACCGGCAACGCGCCGCTGCCGAAGAGCCTGTATTTCGGTTTCGCGGGCTCCTCCGGCGGCAGTACGAACATCCATGAGATCTTGTGTTTCAAGGCCGCTACTCCGGCCACCTCGTCCGCATCGGCCGCGACGAACGAGCAACAGACGTCGAAACTACAAACCAACGCCCAGGAGTACTACTCTTACTATGACCCCAGCGACTGGACGGGACGCCTCACCGCTAATACGCTGATCGATACCAATGGCGTCGTCACCATCGCGAGTCTTGCGAATTGGGACGCGCAGTGTAATCTCACTGGGAGTAGCAACTGTTCCACCACCACGTCGAATGCGGCCATCAACGCCCAGGTGCCGAACAGCCGCGTCATGCTGACCTGGAACGGCAACGACACCACCGCCACGCCCGGTACTTCCGGGATTCCTTTCGAGTGGCCGGGCTCGACCACCGGCATCACCGCCGCGCAGCAGGCGGTGCTCGACGCTGGTGACTCGTCGGTCACCGCGAATCGATTGAATTATCTGCGGGGCGTACGCACGAACGAGATCAACAGCGCGGGCGTGGGACTGTACCGTGCGCGTGACGGCATCCTGGGCGACATCGTCGATTCGAGTCCGGTATGGGTGGGTCCGCCAACTTCGCCCTACATGCTTACCTGGAAAGATCGCCTTACCACCGATGCCACTCCGGAGAATAGCGGTCAGCTCTATGCGACGTTCAAGACCAACGAGCAGTCCCGCGTCAATGTGGTTTATTCGGGCTCCAACGACGGCTTTCTGCACGGCTTTCGAAGCGGCACCGAGGATAGCGGCGGCAATCTCCTGGCCACGACTGCACCCAACGACGGCGCCGAATTGCTGGCCTACATGCCGGGCGCAGTGCTGCAGACCATTCACAACTCCAGCAACAGCCTACTGGACTACTCCAACAGCCAGTATGCGCACAACTTTTTCGTCGACGCGCCACCCGGTACCGGGGACCTGTTTTATGGCGGCGTCTGGCACACCTGGCTCGTCGGCGGCCTGGGCGCGGGCGGGAGCGCCCTCTATGCGCTCGATATTACCGACCCCACGGGCAGCGTGCCGGGAACCACGGCATTTACCGAACTCAACGCGGCAAAACTGGTGGTGGGCGAGTGGGGTCCTGCCACCATCTCCTGTTACGGTGATGGTAACGGCAATAATGGCAATGGCCTATTGAACGGGCTCTTAAACGGGTTGCTTGGCAATTCCAACTCCTCCGGGTGCGGCGCAAACCTGGGTAATACCTACGGCACTCCGTTGATCCGACGCCTTCACAACGGCATGTGGGGCGTGATTTTCGGAAACGGGTACAACAGCACGACCGGCGATGCGGGCATCTACGTGATGACCATCAACCAGACCAGCGGAGCCACGACGTTTTACTACCTGAGTACCGGAACAGGTACCGTGGCCAAACCCTCCACGGATGGCATTGCCTATTTGACCGCCTCGGACCTCGATGGCGATCACATCACCGACTATGTTTACGCAGGCGACCTGCTCGGCAACGTGTGGCGGTTCGATCTGACTTCCTCCACCGCGTCGAACTGGGCGGTCAGCAGCGGTCCGGTGTTCACGACCTCTTCGGGACAACCCATCACGACGGCGGTGGTCGTGACGTCGGCGCAAATCTATGGAGCCAGCGCGAACGCGGCTGTCACCCTTTCTTTCGGCACCGGGCAAAGAACACAGATTACTACGACAAGCCCGATTTCGTACGCTAGCGGGCAACAGAGCCTCTACACGGTATGGGACTGGAATTACGCTGCTTGGAATTCAAGTTCGTCGACTCAGTTCCTCAGCCTGACTGCGGCTCAAGCCAAGAAGGCGACGAACCTCTCGAGTCCCTATACCTTGACCCAGTCCAACTTACGGGCCGAAACTCTCAGAGTGAATTCGACAACTGGGGCGATCGACGCGAGCAACACGCCAATTACGTGGGAAGCGTGCACCAGCAGCACAGTGTGCAACTCGGGGAGTTTCGGCTGGTACGAAACGCTGCCAGGGTCGTCCGAGCAGGTGGTATCGCCGATTACATTGTATCAGCAGGGACTGATCATCAACACCACGGTGCCCGCCAGCAACGCGGTGCTGGCATGCACCACCTCGGTCGACTCGGCGGTGACGTACGTGCTGTCGGTGCTCTCGGGCGGCAGCTTCGCGACTTCGACAACCACGGCGACCACAACCGCCAACGGGAATGCGGCGACCACGGTGTCGACGCTATACACCAGCGCGTTCACCGATAACAACGGCGACACCAGCATGGTCGGAACGACATCCACCATGACAGGCGGCTCCACGGTGATCAACACCAAGGAAGGCACCACGTACATCGTGGCCCAGGGAGTCGATCCCGGCAAAATGGCCGCCCCCGTGCAGATTTCCCTGCCCGTCAACACTACGATCAACCGGCAGACCTGGATACAGCTGAGGTAAAGCAATGAAGACATCGCGCATGACAACGCCACCGCCACGGCGGTACAGACGAATGGCCGGGTTCACCTTGATAGAACTTATGATTGCCGTCGTGGTGGCAAGCATCCTGGTCTCCATCGCCGTGCCCACCTATACCTCGTCCATCCGCAAGTCGCGGCGGACGGAAGCGAAGAGCGCGTTACTGGATCTCGCGGGCCGCGAAGAACGCTATATCAACGCCAACCCCAATATCGGCTACACCGCGGTGGCGGCCAATTTAGGCTACACAAGCGCCACCACGAGCATCACGAACCTTGCAATTGGGAGCGGCTACTATGCGGTGACGGTATCTGCTCTAGCACCCACCACCGTCGGCACGGTTTACACGCCCTCGAGCTACACCGTCACCGCCATTCCGTTGACCCCCGATCAACTGAAGGACACGCAGTGCCTGTACTTTTACCTCGACAACACCGGCAAGCAAACATCCAACACCAGCACCGCAGCAACCGGCACGGATACCTCGACGACCTGTTGGAAATAGCCGCGTAGTCCGCCAGGCTCAGTTCGCGCTGTAGCCCCGACCCTCCACACAGGCCATCATCGCGCGGCGGTAGTCAGAGGCATTGGCGGCGTCCGCACCGGCATGGTCCACAGCCCACTGCTGGCACTCGCGCTTGTCCGCCGATTGCTGCTCCTGGCTCTGCCCGTTCTTCGGATACATGAAGAGCTGCGCACCGACGTCGGCTCCCGGTGATCCACCCGCCGACCCCGGCGCGACCGCCGGCCCGCCCGACGCGTCCACACCGACGTCGGTAGCGGTTTGATCCACCGGCGGCGGGTCCGTCGCGGTATAGCCCTGGTACTCGGGATTCCAGGTGTAGTACACGTCATTGGCGTAATAGTAGGGAACGCTGTCGTACCAGTAGGTGGCGTAGGCCAGCGGCAGCACTGGCAGAAACCAGGAGTACCCATAGCCGTAGTACGCCCTC
>CAZZVN010000042.1:0-231 GCA_964657625.1 uncultured Steroidobacteraceae bacterium | reverse complement strand
CCCGCCGTTCCAATAGGCGCCCGTCGAATAGCCGTGACGATAGCCGACGCCCGCGTAGCCGGGGCCCCCTGCCCTGCCGCCAAACCCACCGTGGTATCCGCGTGCGGCATCGCCGCCGAACCCGCGCCCCGCACCGCCGACGAAATGACCGCCGCCATAGCCACCACCACCCGCGAGATGGCCCGCCGCACTGCCGCCGCCAAAATGCGCGCCGCCAGCCCCGCCAAAGTG
>CAZZVN010000041.1:20265-35217 GCA_964657625.1 uncultured Steroidobacteraceae bacterium | reverse complement strand
CCCGTCCCGGCAGCACCTCGTCCCAATGCCGCATCAGGTCGAGGTAAGTCCGGTAATAGCGGGCGATGTCCTCGCTGCTGTAGGTGAACTCCTGGCCGCTCGCGAACAGCTGTTTCAGGTTGCCGAAGCAGCATGCCATCGGCTCACGGCGGGCGTCGATGATGCGTGCGTTCGGCAGCATCAGGTGAATGAGCCCGATGTGTCGGAAGTTGTTCGGCATCTTGTCGATGAAATGCGGCCGCTGCGTACGGTAGCTGCGCGTATCGCTCAAATAGGTCGTGCCGAGGCGGCGAAACGCGTCCGGTCCCAGTCCGGCGAGCGCGCCCGGATAACGCGGATTGCCGAGTTCAGGATCGCGTCCCTGCAGTTCCAGCGCGATCCGGGGAATCTCGGCGAGCTCCTGGGTACCCTCGACCTGCGAATGCGAGGCGAGGATCTGTTCGATCAGCGTGGAACCGGCGCGTGGCAGACCGACGATGAAGATCGGATCCGCCGCGGGATCACCCCCCCCTGCGTGCCTGGCGAAGAACTCCGCCGTACAGACCTCGATCTGCAGGCGCGTGTTGAGCTCGAGCAGCTCCGGCCGGTAGCGGCTCTCGGCGCGTTTCAGTGCGTTGCCGCGTTCGTAGTAGCGCCATGATTGCGCATACTCGGCGCGGTCCTCGAGGGCTTTGCCGAGCGCGAAGCACAGGTGGTAGCGGTCGATGGCCGGCGTGCCCGGCGCGCACTCCGCCGCGCGCATGCGCGCGATCTCGTCATCCAAAAATCGGTAGGTCTTGAGGTTCGCAAGACTCCAATAGGCATCCCCGAACTGCGGCCGCACCGCCGCGGCTGCGCGATAGGCATCGATGGCGTCGGTGCGCCTGCCCAGGGTCTTCAAGGAGTGCGCGATCGACAGATGAAGGTCTGCCGCCTGCGGCGTGTCGAGCAGCAGCCGGCGGTACACCACCAGCGCCGCATCGTGCTCACCCACCCCCGCGAGGGCGCGGGCCAGCAGTGTCAGAAACTGGCGGTTGTCGGGCTGCGCGGCGACCAGTCCGGCCAGCTCCTCGCGGGCCCGGTGATACTTGTGCCGCTCCACCAGCACGCGGGCGTAGTCGAAGCGTGCGGCCTGGTAATCGGGTGCCAGCTTGAGCACGGCTTCGAGCAGCAGTTCCGCATCGTCGAGGACGTCGCGCTCGATCCCGATCCGGGCCAGCAAGCGCATGCCCTCGACGTGGTCGCCGTGACGCAGGAGATACGCCCTGACCAGATTCTCGGCGGGTTGCAGGTCGCCGTCCGAGAACAGGCTGGTTGCGCTCACGATTTCCGGCGGCAGGCGCTTGAGCGCCGCGACGTGCGCAGCGGCCGTGCGGGCGTTGTCGGCCTCGCCGGTCATCCGGTACAGTCCCTCGAGCATGCTCCAACTCGCCGGCAGCGCCGGATTGATGTTCACGCCCTCGAGAAAAGAAGCGATAGCGCGCGGTGCGTCGCGGGTCGCCACGTGACAGTGCCCGCGTTCCTGGAACAGGCGGCTGTACCTCGGATGATGGGTTTCGAGACTTGCGAGCGTGGCGAGCGCCGCCGGGATGTCGTTCGTGTAACGCTGACTCACGGCCAGCGAATACAGCACGTCGCGATTCTCGGGAACCCGTGCGGCCAGCGCCTCGGCGGCCTGCCGGGCGTCCGCGTACCGGCGGGCTTTCAGCAGCGTCCGCACGCGGTGCAGTTCCTGCTCCACCGGCGCCGTGACGCCGGGGTCAAACGGGGGATCGGCCTCGACCGTGCTCATGGCATCCTCAAAAAAAAGGCGGGCATTGCTGCCCGCCTGGATTCTACTGCAAACGATTCGTGCGTCAGAACTTGTAGCCGATGCGCAATCCCAGCACCCGCGGCCGCAGCGGCACCTCCGATTTGATGAACTGCGCCGAGGAGGTGAACGTACTGGCATTGGAGTTGAACAGGTTCGTGCCAAACAACTGTGCGGTCCAATTGTCCTTTGCCACGCCCAGCGAGGCGTCGTACGTGGTGTAGCCGGGCTGTTTGTAGCGCAGCAACGTGGTGGTCGGCACCGCCTCCCCCGCCGTGTCGCCGGCCAGGTAGGTCGCAGGCTCGTTGTACATGCTGCCCACGTGGTTGCCGCCGGCCATCACGAAGGCCTTGTAGTCGTTGAACGACCAGTCGTAGCGCGCCCGCATGTTGAACTGCAGCAACGGCGAGAAGGCCGGCACCGTGCCGAGCGCGCCGAACGGATTCTGAAAGGCGACCCCCTTCACCTCGGTGATGCACTGGCCGTAGCCGGCGCTGGTCGCGATGTTGTTGACCAGGCACGGCGAGTTGGTCTGCACGGAATGGTTGTAGGAGCCCGATCCTTGCAACGTCAGGCCGTCCACGACCTTGGCCGTCACCTGCAGTTCCGTGCCGGTGATGGTGTAGTTCGGGCCGTTCACGCCGAAGGTGGTGTTGCCGAGTTGGGTGGGATTGAAGAACAACAGCTGCACGTTGTCCCAGTACATCCGGTAAGCCGACAGATTGAGCTGGACACGACGGTCGAAGAATTCGGTCTTGAGGCCTATTTCATGATTGGTCAGAGAATCCGGCGCATAGCCATGCGGTTTCTCGTATTGCGGGTTGCCCGCGGCATCGTTCGCCACGGCCGATACCGTACGGTTGAAGGCGCCCGGCCGGAATCCCTGCGAGAAGGTGTAATACACCATCGTGTCCGGCGTGATGTGCCAGGTGAGATTCCCGCGGCTGCGAAAGCCGTGGTAGGTCGTGTTCAAATCCTCTGCGTTGATGTTTTTGTAGCTGCCGCCGGTGCATTGGCCGTTCGGCACGTTGACACAATTCGCTCCCGTCCCGTACTGGGACCCGGTCTCGAATTCCGAGTAATGGTAGTACCGCGTGCCGACGGTGGCGGTGAGCACCTTCGGGATCAGATCGTAGTCGATGGAGCCGAACACGGCGGTCTGCTTGTAGCCGCGTTGCAGGTCCTCGCCGAAGGCGGTGGCGTCACCGCGTTCGCCGGGCTGCGAGGCGGTAGAACCGGGCGCCGTCGTCACGTTGGCCACGCAGGGTGCGCCGCCGGCGAGCGACGTGGCGAGGTTGGCCGCGGTGCAGGACGGGATGGTCTTGTAGTTGAAGTTCATCACGTCGTCTATTTCAAAATCTTCCCAGTAGGCGCCGACGATGCCGCGAACCTGCCAGTCGTCCGGGGTGCTCACGCGCAACTCGTGGCTCTGATGCGTGTTCTTGACCTCATCGCGCCAGGAGCTGACCGGTGAGTAACAGGTCGGTGTGGTGCCCGCACCCAGACTGGTGCCGCCGGTACAGGCGTAATAGAAACCGCCTGCACTGCGCGAATAATTGGTGTAGTCGGCCTGCTGGTCGATGTGCCGCACCAGATAACCGCCGGTGTAGACGCCCTTGAAATCCCCGATCTTGCCGTCGACCGTCCAGGTGGTGTCTTCGTACTTGTCCTTGTCGTAAGCGGGCGTGAACAGCGTGACCTGATCGCGCCCCAGGGTCTGGCCGTCCGACCCGGTCGGATACTGCACGAACTCGCCGTCCGCCTCCATGTTCTGATAGCTCTGCGCGACCAGCAGGTTCCAATCGTCGTTGATCTGGTAGAGCGCGGAGAGGCGAATACCCTGGTACGTGACGGGATTGATGGCATTGCCCGTCTGCGCATAATTGTTGCCGACCGGGGCGTTCGGCACGGTGCAGTGCGTGGTGCCGGGCAGCCCGTTGGGGCAGATCCCGTTGACCGGTGTGTAACCGGTGTAGAAGCTGCCCAGATCGCTGTTGTTGCGGGTGAAGGTGCTCGGCACGTTGTTGATGTAGCCGCCCCGACGCTCGTTGTAGATCACGCCGCGCACGGCGAGGGTGTCCGGGATCAGCGGCAGATTCAATACGGCGTTGATGCTGCTGTTGGGGTCACCGCCGGCCGTGGTGCCGTACATGGCGTCCGCGCTGCCTTCCGTCACGTTGAGTTTGGGCTTGTTGGTGATGTAACGAACCGCACCGGCTTCGGCGCCGCCGCCGAACAGCGTGCCCTGCGGACCTTCGAGCACCTCGATGCGCTCCATGTCCGCCATGTAGATGTCGAGGTTGCGGGCCGGAAACTGCATGGACTGATCGTCCAGGTAGACGGCGACGTTCGGGAACGGCGCGATCGACGCGCTCGACTGGTTCCCCGCGGACCCCGCGCTCAAGCCGCGCATGAAGATGCTGCCCTGGCCCGGCCCGTTGCCGCCGAACGACACGTTGGGCAGCAGCTTGATCACGTCGTCGAAGGTCGTGACGCTGAGTTCCTTGAGCGATTCGCCCGTGATCGCCTGAATGGTGATGGGTACGTCCTGAATGCTCTCCGAACGCCGCTGCGCCGTCACCGTGATCTCCTGGATCCCTTCCGAGTCGGTCGCCGCCGTCGAGTCGGCCGCGTGCGCGATTCCCATGCTGAAGCCGGAGCCGCTCAAAATCGCGGCAATGGCATACGACAACTTCGAGTTCGAGTTCATTGCTTGCATCCCTTACTTATTGAAACCATCTAATTTATATCCGGAAGATTAGAATCCAGAGGTTTCAAAACGGTGACAGAGGACGACCCTGATGAAAAACCTGGCTCTTATCTTGCTCGTGGTGTGTCTCACCGCCTGCGCCACCTGCAAGAGTTCGGACTCTGCCGAAATTTGCAGGACCAAGGAACGCAATCATTCGCAGCCGCGGGTTTAGCGGCCGATGAGCTTGATGCGATGAGCTTCACCGTACGATGCCGGCTCTGGCGCCGGCGCCGAGCAGGAGGCGCCGGGGGGCCGCGCTTTCAGCCCGGCAACATGAGCACGAAGCCGTCGCTCTCGTAGGCGTAAAAACGCCATGAAGCGACGGTTTTCGGCGTGCCGAAAATCACCAGCTGCTGGCGCAACGTGGAGAAGTCGCCGAACACGTCGGCCGAACTCATGACGGTCTCGTAGCGGCGCAGCAGCAGGTCTGTTTCCAGGCCTTCGGCTGCATAGGTGATCAACACCTTCAAGGGCGCATTGAACGCCTGCAGCTTGCTGAGCTTTTCGTGTGATTTGCCAGCGGCGTGCTCGTGTTCCAGGGCCACCGAAATCCATTGGGCGTACGCGGTGTGATTGCCCGCCTGGTCCGTGCCGCGCTCCTCGTAGAACATGGATTCGAGGGAGTGATACTCCTTGTTCCATGCAATCAAGCCGAGCTGCTTCGCCACCTTCGGATAGATGTTGGAGCGCAGGAAAAAAACATAGGACTTGGTCTCGAAGCTCACCGCCGTGCGGAACGCGGCACGTTCCGCCTTCATGACCGCTTCGAATGCGTTGCGAAAATCCCGCGGAGTGATCTTTTTCATCGACGACCTGACAGTTCCGTGCACCGTGCCTCGGGGGATCATGGCACGGTCGCTGAAACCCGTTTCGACTGGTCGGGGAGACAGGATTCGAACCTGCGACCTCGTGGACCCGAACCACGCGCTCTACCAGTCTGAGCTACACCCCGATTTGAATGCCACCGATCAATGCTTGCGTGCCACCGCGAACCTGGCCAGTTCGCTCAACCCCTCTTTGAACACGGTTTCCGGGAGCGGCGCCAGCGCAGCAAGCGCCTGATCTGCCTCGCTTTGAGCGAGTCGCGCAGTGTACGCAAGCCCCCCCAGGCTTGCAACGGCGCGTGTGATTTCCCCGAGCTGGTCCAGGCCGCCTTTCTCGATGGCATGGCGGATCATGTCGCGCTGGGCGTCGCTGCCGTGCTGCATGGCATAAATCAGCGGCAGCGTGGGCTTGCCTTCCGCGAGGTCGTCGCCGAGGTGCTTGCCCAGACTGGCCTCATCCGATTGATAGTCGAGGGCATCGTCGACGAGCTGGAAGGCCGTGCCTATGTGTTTTCCGTAGCGTGCCAGCGACTGCTCGATGAGCGGCGGCGCGTCGCTCAACACGGCGCCGATTTGCGCGCCCGCCTCGAACAGCCGCGCCGTCTTGCGCTGGATCACGTCGATGTAGCGTGCCTCGGTGGTGTTCGGATCGTGTGCGTTCATCAGTTGCAGCACTTCACCCTCCGCGATGGCGTTGGTGGCGTCGGCAACGATGCGCATGATGGCCATGCGATCGAGCGTCACCATCATCTGGAACGCCCGCGAGTACAGGAAATCGCCCACCAGCACGCTCGCCGCATTGCCGAACACTTCGTTGGCGGTCTCCCGGCCGCGGCGCAGCGAGGAGCCGTCCACCACGTCGTCGTGCAGCAGGGTGGCGGTGTGGATGAATTCGACGATGGCGGCGGCATCGACGTGGTCTTCGCGGTCGTGCCCGCACGCCTTGGCGGCAAGCAGCACCAACAGCGGACGCAGCCGTTTGCCGCCGGAATAGATGATATAGGTTGCCACCTGATCCACCAAGGCGACCTGGCTGTGCAGACGGAGTTTGATGACCCGATCCACGGCCTTGAAATCGGCGGTAACCAAGTCCCGAATCTGTTCTAGTGTCATAGGCGCCCAGGGGAATGCAAACATGGTACCTAAGAATGGGCCGCCCTGGTGGTTGGCTGGTGAGGGTTCCACTGCGTAGTTTGACCCGAAGCCGGGCGCCCCGTACACTTCGCGGCTATCTTGCGTATACGCAGCCCCAGGAGTTAAACGATGTATGCCGTGATTGCCACGGGCGGTAAACAGTACCGCGTTCAGGAAGGTGCCGTGGTTCGGATCGAGAAGCTCGATGCGGTCCAGGGGTCCAGTGTGGAATTCGACCAGGTGTTGCTCGTCGGGGCCGGTTCGTCTGTCACCCTCGGCGCCCCGTACGTGGGTACTGCAAAAGTGACGGCCACGGTGGAAAGCCATGGTAAGGGCGACAAGGTCCGCATCGTGAAGTTTCGGCGCCGCAAGCACTATCTGCGGCAGGGTACGCATCGGCAGCCCTACACGGACGTGAAAATCACCTCCATCGTGGCTTGATTCAAGGAGCTTACTTCTCATGGCACACAAAAAAGCAGGCGGCAGTACCCGCAACGGGCGCGATTCTCATTCCAAGCGGCTGGGTCTCAAGAAGTTCGGGGGCGAGAACGTGCTCGCCGGCAACATCCTGATCCGCCAGCGTGGCACCGTCTACCGTCCCGGGGTGAATGTCGGCATCGGCACGGACCACACCCTGTTCGCCAAGGCGCATGGGGTCGTTGAGTTTTCGGTGAAGGGCAAAGAACAGCACACGTACGTGTCGGTCCTCGCGAAGTAAGGCCGGTTCCGGCGGGCATCCCGGCCCGCATGGCGTACCTTCAGGGGGACGGGCCGATACCTGTCCCCCTTTTCGTTTCATCCCCCTCATGCCATGAAATTCGTCGACGAAGCCAAGCTCAAAGTTCAAGCCGGAAACGGCGGACGCGGCTGCGTGGGGTTTCGCCGCGAGAAGTCCGCCCCTTTCGGCGGGCCGGACGGCGGCGATGGCGGACTCGGCGGAAGCGTGTATCTGAAGGCCGTCGAGGGAATGAATACGCTCGCCGATTTTCGTATCTCACGCACCTACCGGGGCCAGAACGGCGAGGGCGGCAGCGGCAACGACTGCACCGGACACGGGGGCGACGATTGTTATGTGCCCATTCCGGTGGGGACGGTGATCGCGGACATGGACACCGGAGAGCAGTTGGGAGACCTGATCGTCGAGGGTCAGACCCTGCTGGTCGCCAAGGGCGGCAAGGGCGGCTGGGGCAACACCCGCTTCAAATCGAGCACGAACCGCACTCCGCGCAAGGCCGGCCTTGGCCTGCCGGGAGAGAAGCGTGAACTAAAACTCGAATTGAAGCTGATCGCCGATGTGGGCCTGCTGGGCCTGCCGAATGCGGGAAAATCGACCCTGATCCGTGCCGTTTCCGCCGCTCGGCCGAAGGTGGCGGACTATCCTTTCACCACGTTGCACCCGAATCTCGGCGTGGTCGCGGCGGGTCCCGGCCGCAGCTTTTTGATGGCGGACATTCCCGGCCTTATCGAGGGGGCCGCCGACGGTGCCGGGCTCGGCATCCGGTTCTTGAAGCATCTGCAGCGTACCCGGGTGCTGCTACACCTCATCGACGTGGAGCCGGTCGGGCCTGCTGCTGATCCGGTCAAGGATGCGCGCACGATTGCATCAGAACTCAAAAAGTTCGCCGCAGATCTTGCCGCCAAGGAACGTTGGCTGGTGATCAACAAGATCGACCTGCTCGAACCGAAGGAGGCCGCACGCCGTACCAAGGACATCGTGCGACGGCTGCGTTGGAAGGGTCCCGTGTTTCAGATATCCGGTGTCACGGGCGCGGGTACCGAGGCGCTGACCCACGCGGTGATGCAGTATCTCGAGGAGCATCCTCGTGTGAAGGACGCTTCCGGGCGGGCCGTGGAGGCGGACGGGCAGACCGTGCAGTGGCAACAGGGGGAGTGATACCGGGAGGATGACCACGCCCCGGGACACCGACGCCCGACGATAAAAAAACCGGCAGATGAGCCGGTTTTTTATTGGACGCGCATCAGCTGCGGACGGCGGCGGTCGAGACGACGTTATTTTGCCAAGGCGCGAACCTGTTTGGTCAGCCGGCTCTTGTGTCGTGCGGCCTTGTTACGGTGGATGATCCCTTTGTTGACCATGCTGTCGATGACGGGCGTCGCATGATCCAAGGCTGCCTGGGCTTCGTCTTGCTTGCCGGCTTTGACCGCGTGAGTGGCCTTGCGGATGGCGCTTCGCAGCTGCGACGTGAGCGCGTCGTTGCGTGCCCGATGCACGGTCGATTGACGGGCGGCTTTTTCGGCAGATTTCGTGTTCGCCAAGGCAAGACTCCTTAAGATAGCCGCTTAGTCTGCGGACGCCGTGTGCGGTTGTCAATATTCGGAGGAAATCGGCCTTCGGCCTGCTTTGAAACTTGAGTATAATCCTCGGTTTTCGCCATGAAATTAGTGCGCGGTTTACACAACATCTCCCGACCGGCCGATGCGGGTCGCAATCGGGGTTGCGTGCTCACGGTGGGTAATTACGATGGCGTGCATCTCGGCCATCAGCGGGTGATCGAACTCGTCAAGCGGCGTGCCGCCGAATTGGACTGCACCCCTACGGTTCTCGTCTTCGAGCCGAGTTCGAGGGAATTCATCGATCCGGCCGGCGCGCCGGCCCGGTTGACGCGCTGGCGTGAGAAATTTTTGGCGCTCGAGTCGCTGGGAGTGCAGACCGTGGTGACGCTGCGTTTCGATCAGCACATGCGCACGATGTCGCCGGGTGATTTCGTGGAGGAGCTGATCGTCGCGGGCCTGCGTACCCGCCATCTCGTGGTGGGCGATGACTTTCGCTACGGGAGCCGTGCCGAGGGCACCATCGCGAGTCTCCGGGCCGCGGGCGACGCGCACGGTTTCGGCGTCGAGCAGATGGCGCCGTTCGTCATCGACGGCCTGCGCGTGAGCAGCACGTCCATCCGCGCGCGGCTGGAGCGCGGCGAGTGCGAGGGTGCGGCCAGACTACTCGGGCGGCGCTACCGGATGATGGGGCGCGTCGTGCACGGGGAAAAACTGGGACGTACCCTGGGGTTTCCCACCGCCAATCTGCGTTTGATGCGGCGCAAGTCGCCGTTGTGGGGGATCCTGGCGGTGCGCGTTTACGGCGTCGGGGAGAAACCGCTGGCCGGTGTGGCGAGTCTCGGCACCCGCCCGACGGTCAACGGCGTGGAACCGTTGCTCGAGGTGCATATTTTCGATTTCGCCGGCGATCTCTACGGCCGCCCCATCGAAGTCGAATTCATCGCGAAACTCCGCGGTGAGCTGAAGTTCGATTCGCTGGACGACATGGTGGTGCAAATGAAGACCGATGCCGAGCAGGCTCGCGAGGTCTTGTCGAGGGTGGCTAGTGGCTGACTACAAAACGACGATCAACCTGCCGAACACGGGCTTCGCCATGAAGGCTGATCTCGCCAACCGCGAACCCGGCATGCTCGACCGGTGGGAACGCGATGGCCTGTACGGGAAGATCCGCGCCTGGGCCAGCGGCCGTCCGCCTTTCGTATTGACCGACGGGCCACCCTACGCCAACGGTGCCATCCACCTGGGCCATGCCGTCAACAAGATACTCAAGGACATCATCGTCAAGTCGCGCACGTTGGATGGCTACGATGCACCCTACGTTCCCGGCTGGGACTGTCACGGACTGCCCATCGAGATGCAGGTCGAGAAAACGCACGGCCGCGTGGGTCAGAAAATCGACGCCAAGGCGTTTCGGGAGGCCTGCCGCGCCTACGCCCACAAACAGGTGGACGCCCAACGCAGCGACTTCAAGCGTCTGGGCGTGTTCGGCGACTGGGCGAACCCGTACCTGACCATGCTGCCGCGGTTCGAGGCCGAGCAGCTGCGGGGTTTCGGCGCCATCATCAAAAATGGCCACGTCTACAAGGGCTTCAAGCCCGTGCACTGGTGTCTGAACTGCCGTTCGGCGCTGGCGGAAGCAGAAGTCGAATACGAGGACAAGACCTCCCCGAGCGTCTACGTGCGTTTCGAGGTCGCCGACCGGGGTGACCTGGCGCAACGTCTGGGGATGGGGGAGATGCCGGACGATGTCTGGTTCGACCAGGACGTGCCGATCTCGCTGGCCATCTGGACCACCACGCCCTGGACCCTGCCGGCCAACCGGGCCGTCGCGGTGCATCCGCAGTACGATTATTCGCTGATCGAGTTCGATCTCGTCGACCGGCGCGAACGGCTGCTGCTGGCCAGCAAACTGGTCGGAAGCGTCATGGCCAAGTTGAACGTGTCGTCGTGGACCACGCTTGCGGAGGTGCCGGGCGCGATGCTCGAATATCTGCTGCTGCTGCATCCGTTCCTCGATCGGCGCGTGCCGGTGATCCTGGGCGAACACGTGACCCTGGACGCCGGCACCGGGGCGGTGCACACGGCGCCCGGACACGGCCTCGACGACTATCTCGTGGGTCGTCGCTACAACCTCGAGATCGACAACCCCGTGGGGAGCGATGGCCGGTTTCTGCCGGGCACCCCGCTGTTTGCCGGCGAACAGGTGTTCGAGGCGAATCCGCACGTCATCGAGGTGCTGGTCAAACACGATCGACTGCTGAAGGGAGAACCTCATTTCCATTCGTATCCCCATTGCTGGCGTCACAAGACGCCGGTGATCTTTCGCGCCACGCCCCAGTGGTTCATGAGCATGGACCAGGCGGGTTTGCGCAAGGGCGCGCTCGAAGCGATCGCGCATGTCGATTGGATGCCCGGCTGGGGCGAGCAACGCATCAGCGGCATGATCGCGGGACGTCCCGACTGGTGCGTGTCGCGTCAGCGGACGTGGGGGGTGCCGCTGCCTCTGTTCGTCGACAAGGTCTCGGGCGAGCTGCATCCGCGCACCGCGCAATTGATCGAAGACGTCGCCCGGCGCGTCGAGCAGGGTGGCATCGACGCGTGGTTCGATCTGCGGGCGCAGGAATTACTGGGCGATGAGGCGGACCGCTACGACAAGGCCACCGACGTGATGGATGTGTGGTTCGACTCGGGCATGGTGCACCATTGCCTGGCGCAGCTGCGGCCGGAGATTTCCGCCCCGTCGGACCTGTATCTCGAGGGCTCCGACCAGCATCGTGGCTGGTTTCACAGCTCGCTGCTCACGTCGGTGGCCATGCATTGCCGGGCGCCCTACCGGGCTGTGCTGACCCACGGCTTCACGGTGGACGAAAAGGGCCGCAAGATGTCGAAATCGATCGGCAACGTGCTGGTGCCGCAGAAGCTGACGAGCACCCTGGGGGCCGACGTGGTGCGTCTGTGGGTCGCCGCCACCGATTACTCGAACGAGATCAGCGTGTCGGACGAGATCCTCAAGCGCACGGCAGATTCCTACCGTCGCCTGCGCAACACGCTGCGTTTCCTGCTCGGCAATCTCGACGGCTTCGATCCGGCGCAACACCTGCTGCCGTGGGATGAGCTCGTGGCGATCGATCGTTGGGCCATCGCCAAAGCGTTCAGCCTGCAGAACGAGGTGCAGACCGCCTATCGAAACTACGAATTCCACGACATCTACCAGCGCATCCACAATTTCTGCGTGGTCGAACTCGGCGGGTTCTATCTCGACATCATCAAGGATCGTCTGTACACCACGGGTGCGAACAGTGCACCGCGGCGCTCTGCGCAGACCGCCATGCATCACGTCGCGGAGGCCATGGTACGGTGGCTCGCCCCCATCTTGAGTTTCACGGCCGAGGAAGCCTGGAGTTTCCTGCCGGGCAGGCGGGGCGAATCCGTGTTTTTGGAACTGTGGCACGAGTTCCCGGCGGACGTCGTGCGCGAGTCCGACATCGACTGGCCGGCGTTCGTCGCGCTCAAGACCGACGTGGGGCGTGACCTCGAGCGCTTGCGTGCCGCCGGCGCGATCGGCGCGCCGCTGCAGGCCGAGGTGACGCTGTTCGTGCCGCCGTCGCAGGCCGCACGGTTCGGCGCTCTCGGCGACGAACTGCGCTTTCTGCTCATCACCAGTCAGGCGCGGATCGTCGAGACCGACACCCCCCAGGGCAGTGCCGTGCCCTCCAGCGCCGAGGGCGTCTGGATCGAAGTGGTGCCGAGCACGCAGCCCAAATGTGTGCGTTGCTGGCATCTGCGCGCGGATGTGGGCGTCGACACGCGGCATCCGGAACTGTGCGCACGCTGCGTGAGCAACATCGAAGGACCCGGCGAGGAGCGCCGTTTCGCATGAGCGCCCTGGAACAGGTCGTGGTCGTCGACCGGCGGGCGCCGGCGGCCCGCTGGCTGGGTTTGTCGGCCGTCATCGTGCTGCTGGATCAGCTCAGCAAGGCCTACATCGTCCGCCATTTCGGCGAGTTCGAGTTCATCACCGTGCTGCCGATCCTGGACATCACGCGCATGCACAACGTGGGTGCCGCCTTCAGCTTTCTGGCGTCTGCGTCCGGGTGGCAGCGCTGGCTGTTCATCACGCTCGCGGTCGTGGTGAGCATCGGCATCACGACCTGGTTGTGCCGCCTGCCGCGGGGTGCCCATGGCCTGCTGGCCGCGGGGCTCGCGCTGGTGCTGGGGGGCGCGGTTGGCAACGGCGTCGACCGCATACTGCTCGGATATGTCATCGACTTCATACACTTTCACTGGGACCGGGCATACTTTCCGGCCTTCAATGTGGCGGACGCCTCCATCACGGTGGGCGCGGCCTGTCTCTTGCTCGATGCGTTGTTCGAATCAAGGCGGAACACCTGATGCAAATACTTCTCGCCAATCCGCGCGGTTTCTGCGCCGGGGTCGATCGGGCCATCGACATCGTGGAGCGTGCCATCGACCTGTTCGGCGCCCCCATCTACGTGCGCCACGAGGTGGTCCACAACAAATACGTGGTCGACCGCCTGCGCACGATCGGCGCGGTGTTCGTCGAGGAACTGCACGAGGTTCCGGACGGCGCCACCGTGATCTTCAGCGCCCACGGCGTGTCGCGCGTCGTCCAGGGCGAGGCGAAGCGGCGGTCCTTGAACGTGTTCGACGCCACCTGCCCGCTGGTCACCAAGGTGCACATGGAGGTGACCCGCTATGCGCGCGAGGCGCGCGAGGTGTTCCTGATCGGCCACGCCGGGCATCCTGAAGTGGAGGGCACGATCGGGCAGTTCGACACGTCGCTCGGCGGCAGCATTTACCTGGTCGAGACGGTGGAGGACGTCGAGCACGTGGTGGTACGTGACCCCAAGCATCTTGCCTTCGTCACCCAGACCACGCTCTCGGTGGACGACACGGCGCATATCGTCCAGGCGTTGCGCCACCGGTTTCCCGGACTCAAGGCGCCGGTGAAGGAAGACATCTGCTACGCCACCCAGAACCGTCAGGATGCGGTGAAGGACCTGATCGGGCGCTGCGACGTGCTGCTCGTGGTGGGATCTCAGTCGAGCTCGAATTCGAACCGCCTGCGGGAGATGGCCGACAAGGCGGACATTCCCGGCTATCTCATCGACGGGCCGGAATTCTTGCACCGCGAATGGTTCGACGCCGGCCAAACGGTGGGCGTGACTGCGGGCGCGTCCGCGCCCGAGGTGCTCGTTCAAGGCGTGATCGCCCAGCTCCGGGAGTGGGGCGGCGTGGTGGTGGACGAACTCAAGGGGCGCGAGGAGCACGTGATCTTCGCGCTGCCCCGGACCCTGCGCGACGTGGCCAAGCGCGTCGGCAGCCTTTCGTCGGACGGCTCCGCGGGTTAGAATATTGGCCCTTCGTTGATACCTGCCGCAATAGCTCAGTTGGTAGAGCAACGCATTCGTAATGCGTGGGTCAGGGGTTCGAATCCTCTTTGCGGCACCAATTATTCCCGGCACAGCGACGCTCATCGGCACCGAATGTTTGTCGGTGCTAATTCGAACCCCTGACAGACAACAAGCCGGTTCGACAGCGCCGCGCAGCGGCGATGATCGCCCGCAGGGCGACCCCGGAGGGGCGAGGCGCAAAGCGCCGAGTAATCTTCTTTGCGGCACCATACGTTTTTCGCTATCACGACGCTACCGACAACTGGGTGTCCGTCGTGGAACGGGGCGCAGCCTGCTGTACACTCAATCCCATGCGTGAGCGGCTGATGTTGAAGGAAGACGGCGGCGGGGGCGGCGGACGGCCGAGCGCCCGCAATGTGCTCGGCGAGCCGCTCGAAGTCTGCTCGGTGAAACCCATGACCGGCTTCTTCCGCAACGGTTGTTGCGACACGGGTCGCGATGATGCGGGCAGTCATACCGTCTGCGCGGTGGTAACCGACGCCTTTCTCGAGTTTTCCAAACTGCGTGGCAACGATCTGTCGACGCCGGTTCCGGGCTTTGGGTTTCCGGGCCTCAAAGCGGGGGATAGATGGTGCCTGTGCGCGCCGCGCTGGCAGGAGGCCTTGGCCGCCGGCAAGGCGCCGCGCGTGGTGTTGCGGGCCACCCACGAGGGCGCTCTCGCTCATTGCGAGCTGGCTGAACTGAAGCGGCTTGCCATCGATATCGCCTGAGCGGAGAACGGCT
>CAZZVN010000041.1:0-20165 GCA_964657625.1 uncultured Steroidobacteraceae bacterium | reverse complement strand
GTGTCGAGACGGGAGGTAGCCGATCAGGCGGCACCATGCGGCCGGGGTGCAGCCGTCGGCGGCTGCACCCTTCCCGCTCTACGTTGTTCGGTCAGTAGCCCGAAATCCTGTTGTCGACCTTCCCGCCGAAGAGGAAGGGCAACACCGGTATCTGCTCCTTGCGCACCGCCTCGAGCTTGTCGGGATCGAGGCCGAGGGCCCTGAGGATGGTGGGTGCGACCTGCTGGTTGAGCACGCTGCTCTTGACCACTGCGTGCTCGAGTCCGTCGAGCGACACCAACAATGCCGTGTGCACGTCGTCCTCGTTGAATCCGCCGTGCTCGGAGAGCTTCGAGCCGCCGGTGAAGATCACTCCGGTGTTCACCTTGAGCACGATGTCCGGCGTGCGGGGGTCCACGGCCGGATTGTTGAACTTGTTGCGCAGAGCTCCTTCGGCGAAGATCTCTTGAATTCCGAGCGCGCTCTGGTTGGCCGCTGTGCTCAGATTCGCCACCACCCCCGGTGTCAGCGCAGGATCGGTGAGCCATATCAGCGAACCGTCATCGGAGATGTCGAACGCATCCGCAGCCCCGATGGTCGCGGTGGGCTGGCCGTGTCCGATGGCTCGGCGCTTCGACACGTCGATCGGTGACTGGCCATGCTTTGCACTGACGATGATGAGCGTGGAATCGTACAGCCGCTCACGTTTCAATTCCTGAACCATCCTTCCTAAGGACCGGTCCACGAAGTCGAGTTGACCCACCAGCGCCTGGCCCGGCGTTCCCAGCACATCGGTGTAACCGCCCTTCAGGCCGGACACCGGATCGACGGCCAGCTTCTCGCCGACGCTGACGGCCTGGAAATTGGTGCCGAACAGCATGGGTACTCCGACCTTGCGGGACCGGTCGTGGTTGTAGCCATCGATCTGATTGAGGACGGCCTCGACGTGGAGGGAGTCGTAGCACTGGATGTCCGCAAAGCTGTTCGTCCAGCCGTCGTCAGGGGTGGGATCGGCATAGGGAACCGGAGAGCAACCGGAAAACTGCGGCAATGCGACCGGTATCGAATTGATTTCGGGGGCGTAAAAATCGTCCACGCCCCTGCCGCTCGGCCCGTTGGTCCATTCGTAGGAGGGATGCTTGTCGGTCCACGCGGTCAATCCGCCGGCCGCCTTGACCACCTCGAATATGGTGTTCACCCGCAGATACTCGTGCGGCAGGATCGTCTTGCAGCCGTTGTTGGGGTCGCGCACCAGATACTTCGGATTGAGCCCACCGCCGCCGTCGAGCCGGGTGAGGTCCTTGTCCACCGCTTCGTCCCAGGCCACATTGGTGCCAATTTTTCCGGGACAATTGCCGCCGGGGTTGCCGAGGCCATCCGTGGCGGCGGGCGGCGAGAGCACGCGATTGTACGTGTCGTCGTACCACAAGCCGCTGGTGACCGGGGATCCCCCGGTGACCAACGTGGCCAACCCGGGAAACGAGTCGGAGGGGGAGGACGTGGAGTTGTTGGTGTAGGTGACGCCATGACGACTCAGGTCCGCCAGCGCGGAGTCCGGATGGCTGTTGACGTAGTTGGTCAAATCGAGTGCGTGCAGCCCATCCACACTGATGAGCAGAACATGCCTTACGTGATGCCCGGATTCGAACGGGTTATCCTCCGAATCGGCCTGGGCGCCGATGCCGCTCAGCAGTCCGAGGGCCATGCTGGCGGTCAGCAGTTTCTTGAACACGGTAATCTCCCTTGAGTTTGATTGTTCGCGGTACGCGCATCGGATCCCCAGGATGCTCCGGGGATTTCGATGAGCCTCACCTTAATGGAGTTACATGACAGTTCTGGAACCATCCCGTGGCAAGCGTCGACTCGTTGTGGCCTCATCGAGGGCCCAGGTGGAACCCGTAGGAGCCGCGCAGTCTTTGCGCTAATCTTCCCCGAACCTTCATGGCCGACCCAAACCAAGAGCACGAACTTCCGCGCGTCCTGAGTGCGTCGCACGCGACCTCCTTCGTCGTCGGCATCATCATCGGCAGCGGCATCTTCCTGGTGCCCCGCGAGATGATGGCCGCCGTGGGTTCTTCGGTCACCGTCTACGCGGTGTGGATCGTCGGCGGCCTGCTTTCTCTCTTCGGTGCCATGACCTACGCGGAGATCGCTGCCTCCCGTCCCAAATACGGCGGCGAGTACGCCTTCCTGCGTGACGCCTATGGAGACCTCGCCGCCTTCGTCTTCATGTGGACACAGGTCACCATCGCCAAGCCCTCGTCCATCGCGTCGATCGCCTCGGGCGTGGTCCGCGTCATGGGCAACTTCCCTGCCTTCTCCTTCCTGTCGGGCACCTTCCTTCCGCACGTAGTTTACGGCCAGCTCGTGGCCATCGCCTTCGTCTGGCTCATCACCGGAATCAATATTCTCGGCACCCGCAAAGCCAGCAACATCCAGCGCGTGCTCATGGGTCTGAAGGTCGCGATGGTCCTCGCCGTCGTCGGGATCTGCATCCTCGGCGGCCACGGCACGAGCGAAAACTTCGCCACCCATCATCCCGGAGCACGCGGCGGCTTCCCCGGTTTTATGGTCGCTCTGATCGCTGCCCTGTGGGCCTACGACGGTTGGTCCGATGTCACCCACGCCGCCGGCGAGATTCAGAATCCCCAGCGCAGCCTGCCCCTGGCGCTCATCGGTGGAGTTTGTATCGTCGGCATTCTCTACATGATGACCAACGCCGCGATTCAGTTCGTGCTGCCCGCCACCGTCATCGCCAACGCCGACCGGCCGGCCGTCGCCGCCATCCTGCAGAGCGCTGGTCCCGCGGCCGCATGGGTCTTCTCAATCGGCCTCGCCATCTCCTACGGCGCCACGTTCATCGGCTCATCGCTCACCGGAGCGCGGATCCCCTTCGCTGCAGCCCGCGATGGCCTGTTTTTCCGCGCTTTGGCCTACGTCCACCCCCGCTTCAAGACCCCCTCCCGCGCCCTGATCCTGCAGGCCACCGTCTCCTCCGTGCTGCTGCTGCTCATCAACACGTTCCAGGGCCTCTTCTCGCTCGCCATCTTTTCCGAATGGCTCTTCTACGCTGCGGTCACCGCCTCGGTCTTCGTTTTCCGCGGCCGCGAGACCGCAGCGGAAAAAGCAAACCGCCCCTACAGCGTGTGGGGCTATCCCGTCGTTCCCGCACTCTTCATCATCGCAGCCGTGGTGCTACTGGTCTTCTCGTTTGCTGACCAGCCGCGTAACTCGCTGCTCGGCACCGCCATCATCCTGCTGGGAATCCCACTGCATTACCTCCTGCACCGCCGCCGCCGAACCGGACCGACGGGGACTCTATAGTCGCCTTCGCCGAAGGGTGGTCCGTCGGTCATCAGCCGGCAATACCACGGGTTTTATGGGAATATGCAGCATGAAAACCACCTTGAAACCGCAGCTCGCGAGCAGCGGCTGCAGCCTCTGACCCGGGTGGAGGCGTTGGTGTCGGTACCGACCAGCGTGCTGCCTACCCAAGCATTGGAGGCGTCGGCACCCTTTGCAGAATCCGCGCACGATGCGGCTTTCACTGCTCTTTCCCAATGATCAAAATAGTCTCCCGCCTGCCGCTGTGGGCGCTGTACGGCTTTTCCAGGTTTCTGTACCTGCTCGCCTACTATGTGGTGCGGCATCGCCACCGGGTCATCCGCGAGCAGATCGCGCAGGTGTTTCCGGATCGCACCGAGGCGCAGCGCGTCGCCATCCATAAACGCTACCTCAAAAATTTCTGCGATGTGCTGGTCGAGGTCTTGAAGTCGGCCTCGCTCAGCGCCAACGGGCTGGTCGAGCGTGTGCACATCGACAATCTTCCCGCGGCCCGTCAGTTTTTGGCGGCGGGGCAATCGGTGCTCCTGGTGACGTCACACCTCTGCAACTGGGAGTGGCTGTTGAACGGCATCGCGTTGCAATTGGGCTTCCCTCTGGACGCCGCCTACAAACCTCTGCACGACCCCTGGGCCGAACGGCTGATGCTTGGCATCCGCTCACGCTTCGGTGCGCGGCTGATCCCCGCCAAGGAGTTGTTGACGGATTTCCTGCGTCGGCGCGCCGTGGTGCGCGCGGTGGCGATGAACGCGGATCAGGCGCCGGTGTCGTCGGAGAAGCGCTACTGGACCACTTTTTTGGGGCGCGATACCGCCTTTTACGTGGGCGCCGAGCAGATCGCCCGGGCCACCCGTCTGCCCGTGTTATACGTGGCGATGCGCCGTGTCCGCCGCGGTCGCTATGCGGTCGCATTCGAGCCTTTGTGGGACGGGCGGGAAACGTTGGAGGCCAACGGCATCACGGAACGCTATGCGCGTGCGTGCGAGCGCGATGTCCTGGCGAGTCCGGCGGACTGGCTTTGGTCGTATCGTCGATGGCGTCTCAAGAAGCCTTTGTATAACGCCGATTGAAACCAAGAAGGGGATCGAAATGAAGTTGGATGACAGCCGTGAGAGCAACAATGTCGAGGACGGACGGGGCGCAGGCTTTGGTGGGCGCGGTGCCGGAATCGGCGTGGGTACGCTGGTGATCGTGGTCATCGGTTACTTCATGGGGGTCAATCCCGCCACGCTGCTGAGCCTGTTGGAGGGCGGCGGCGGGGACGAGCAAACCACCTCCACGAGTCAGCAGTCCGCGCCGACGGCGCAGCAGGCGGCGCCCGTCGCCGGTTCCACCGAGGATCCCCAGGTGGAGTTCGTGCGCAAGATCGTCGGTGAGACGGAAGACGAATGGGGCGCCTATTTCCAGGGCATGGGCAAGACCTACCAGCCGCCCAAGCTGCACTTATTTTCCGGCCGCGTCGCTTCCGCATGCGGTCAGGCGAGCACGGCGGCGGGGCCTTTCTACTGCCCCGATGATCGCAAGGTGTACCTCGATCTGGCGTTCTTCCAGCAACTGGCGACGCAGTTCGGCGCGCCCGGCGACTTCGCGCGCGCCTACGTCATCGCGCACGAGGTGGGTCATCACGTGCAGACGCTGTTGGGCATCACCGACAAGGCCGAGGCGCTCGGCGCCCGTCAGGGCGAGAGCGGAGCGCACGGCGTGTCGGTGGAAGTCGAACTCCAAGCGGACTGTTTCGCCGGCGTCTGGGCCGCACGAGCCAACAAGGCCCACCACATTCTCGAGGCCGGCGATCTGGAACAGGGTCTGCAGGCCGCGTCCTCGGTGGGCGACGATACGCTGCAGAAGCGCGAACAGGGCACCGTGGTGCCGGACAGCTTCACCCACGGTACCTCCGCACAGCGCGTCAAGTGGTTCCGCAGCGGTTTCGACTCCGGCTCCATCGACCGGTGTGACACCTTCAGCGCCGGGAAGTCGCTGTAGGGGCTTTGGCCGTCGCGACGGCGCGAGTACCCCTAGGGGGCGGCCGTCCGCTTGGTCTGAATGTACTTCGCAAGTGCCGCGATGGTGGGGTGATCGAACAACTCGGTCAGATCCACCATTCCCGGATAATCGCGGTCGATGAGTTCGTGGATCTCGATGAGCTTGAGCGAACTTGCACCAATCTCGAACAGGTTGTCGTCGACGTCGACGCGTTTGCCCGGCAGGGCGTTCTCGCACAAGGACTGCAGTCGCGCTTCCACCTCGGACCCGGTGTTCTGTGCACCGCTGGGTTGTGCCGTCCGCAGGCGCGTCAGCTCCGCAAGGTCCGGCGCGAACTCACCAGTCGAGTAGCCTTCCTCGAGAAGATGCCGCTGCGGCTTGCCACTGGTGGTTTTCGGGATACGTTTGACGGGCACCACCTGCGCCACTTCCAGCCCCGTGTGCTCGTTGATGAGCCGCCCGACCGCGAGGGCGGTGGGTAAAAACTCGGACATGCTGCCCCGATGCAGCACGAACACCACCAGTTCCTCGCCCTGCGCGTCGGGGGTGCCGATGCCGGCGACCACCACCTTGTTGAGGTCGAGGCCGGGTGCCCGCCGGGCGATGTTCTCGAGATCGTAAGGATAATAATTCATGCCATTGATGAATATTATTTCCTTGCTGCGCCCCGCGATGTAGAGGTCACCCTCGTGCAAGAACCCGAGATCCCCCGTGTCGAGCCAGCCCTCGGCATCGATTGCCGCGGCGGTGGCCTCGGCATCTCCGAAATACCCGGTCGTCACGCTCGCACCGCCGATCAGAATGTGGCCGACGTGACCCGGCGGCAGGGCGCGCCGATCTGCATCGGTGATCTTCAAATCGATGTCGGGCACCGCCGTCCCGACGCACATCAGCTCGAGCACATCCTGCGTTCCGGCCGGATTGAGCTCGATGAGTTCGCCCACCTTCAGCCGATGCCGGTTCACCCTGACCCAGCGGAAGTCGACACCCGGTTTCGGAAAGGCGACGGCGAGGCTCGCCTCGGCCAGACCATACACCGGAAACATGGCCTGGCGCTTGAGACCGGTGTAGGCCAGGGCGCCTATGAATTCGTTGCACAGCTCCACCGAAATGGGCTCGGCGCCGTTGTAGAGGGAGCGGATGCTGGACAGATCGACATCGTCGAGCCTGCGGCCGGCGAGGACCTTGAGGAAGTGGCGATACCCGAAGTTCGGGGAGCACGTGATGGTCACCCGTTTGCGGGACGCCACCTGCAGCCACAGCAGCGGACGCCGGACGAACACGTCCGTCGGCATCAGGTGGATGTGTACCTGGTTGGTGAACTGCATGAGAAAGAAGCCGATCAGCCCCATGTCGTGGGTCAGCGGCATCCAGCTCAGGGAGACGTCGTCGCGTGCATAGTGGTCGATGGCGGTGGCGCCGTAGATGTTGGCCATCAGATTGCCGTGGGTGAGCATGACCCCCTTGGGCTCGCTGGTCGATCCGGACGAATATTGAATGAAAGCCAGATCGTCCGGACGCGGCCGATGGATTTTGCCCGGTCGCGAAATGTCCGTGATCGACTCCACCAGGAAGGTGCGTGTCTTGAGTGCGTCGAACGTCGCCGTTTCACCGACTGCGACTGCAAGCACGGCCAGCCGCTCGAGCGTCTTGGCGTCGGTGTACAGGAAACAGGAGCCGAGCTTGCGCGCCACCCGCAACAGCTTGTGCCGATGTTCGTCGCTGATGCCCACCGCCAGGGGCACCGGCACGATACCGCCGCACACCGCCGCCCAGAAGCCGTCCAGGAACTGCTCGTTGTTGTTCAAGAATACGATCACCTTGTCGCCGCGCCGGGCGCCGAGCGCCTGCAAGTGATGCAGGATGCCGACGGCGCGTGCGTACAGGTCGGCATAACTCACGCTGCGTTCGGCGTTCTCGCCCTCCACGTGGGTGATTGTGCGATCGACGCCGCGGTTGCCCTCGAGGACCTCGAGCAAGGTCGTGTGCTTCATCGTGGTTGTACCGTCATCATGAGAGGGGAGCGGGGCCGCAGATTGATCTGCGCCTCGAGCTCGATGGGTGCATCGTCGGCGCGCGTCAGGCGAAACCGTCCCGACATGGCGTGGACATGCGCCAGCATCTCGAACATCGCCAGGCTTTCGCCGATGCAGTGGCGGGGGCCGACGGCGAAGGGAATGTAGGAGAACCGATGGCGCTCGGCGGCGTCGGCACCGGCAAACCGTTCCGGACGGAACACGTCGGGATCGCTCCAGAACTGCGGATGCCGATGCAGCAGATAGGGACTGATGAACACGTCCGTGCGCGGCGCGACGGGGAAGCCGCCCAGCTCGTCCGCCTCGAGGGTGCGACGGGTGATGAGCCAGCCGGGGGGATACAGTCGCAAGGCTTCCTGGACGACCTGATGGGTGAAGGTCAGCGACTCCGCGGCATCCAATCCCAGCAACTCGGGCGACACGCGATCCGCTTCGGCCTCCAGGCCGCGCGCGGTGTCCGGGTGCTGACTCACCAGGTACCACGTCCAGGTCAGGGCGGCGGCGGTGGTCTCGTGTCCGGCGACGATGAGGGTGAGCACTTCGTCGATCATCTCCTTGTCGCTCATGACCGCGTCGGTGTCGCGGTCACGGGTGGCCATGAACATGCTGAGGAAATCGACGTGTTCCCGATCCGGTTCGCGGCGCCGGGCGTCGATGAGCTCGGCCACGAGCTTGGTCAACGAGCGGAATCGGAAGGCGAATCTCAGGTCGCGGTTCTGCTCCCTGGCGACCACCTCGAACGGGTTGACGCCCAGCCGCTGTTCCAGGCGTGCGAGGTCGTCGCCGAACAAGGATCGCAGCACGATGTCGAGCGTGAGTTCGCTGACGTCGTCGGTCAGATTGATGGGCTCGCCGCGCGCGGCATGCGCCTCCCAGCGCAGGGCGAAGCGCTGGTTCACCTCCTGGATCAGGGCACCGAAGCGCTCGATGACGCGCCGATGGAAGCATGGCTGCATCATGCGTCGCTGCCGGCGCCAGAAATCTCCCTCGCTGGTCATGATGCCGTTGCCGAGCAGGATCTTGACCCGATCCATGCCCTCGCCCTTGGTGTAGTTGCGGTGATTCGACAGCAGCACGCGCTTGATGTCGTCAGGGTGGTGGATCACGTAGTTATAGACGCCGCGTGCGGGGGCGAACACCCGGTAGGTGTCGCCGAACCGCTCGAAGTAGTCGCCGAGCCGCCGCAACGATTCGTCGGTGCCGCCAAGATCGAAGCCTTCGGCGGGGCCGGGGGGAAGGGCCGGAGTGTGCATCCACCCATTGTAACGTAGCCGGCACGGCGGGCTATTGCGGAGCGCAGCCGCGTTATCGAGAATGTGGCGGTGAACAACAAGCCCGACGACGGCGGTCTGCGCAACTCCATCTATGATCAGCAGACCCGCTCGGGGCGGCGGCTCACCCGGACCCGTCTGCGTCTGTACCGGATGCTGGTTCCCGTCGGCTTGTGGCTGGTGCGCAGGGTCTGGGGCTGGTCGCGGCTGCGGGGGGTGCTCGGTGCGCAGCACATCGCCGCGGCGCTGAACCGGGCGCCGTCATTCATTCCGGTCTACTGGCACCAGCACACGCTGTTCTGCGTAAAGTTCCTGCTTGACCCGCCTGCCGCCCCGGTGAAACTCGGGTTCTTGATCAGCCCGTCGGTAGACGGGGAAATCGCCGCCTTGCTGGTGAGCCGCGTCGGCGGCCACGTGATCCGGGGATCCTCGACGCACACCGGTGCCCGCGCGTTGCGTGACTACTATCAGGCGTTGGTGCACCACGGGATCTCGCCCGCCATCACGCCGGACGGTCCGCGCGGGCCGCCCTGGAAGTTCAAACCCGGCGCCGTGCTGCTGGCGCAATTGTCGCAGCGGCCCATGGTGCCGATGGCCTACGCCGCCTCGCGCGCCTGGAGAATTCAGTGGGATCGTTTCGTGATTCCGAAGCCGGGGGCAAAGGTGGTGATCGCGGTAGGCGAACCCGTTTACGTGCCGAAGGGGCTGACGCCGGATGCACTCGTCGAATTGCAGGCAACGATGGAGTCCCGTTTGCATGCGCTTAACCAACAGGCGATGGCGGCGCTCGAAGGAGGGTTTACCCTCAAGCCCTAGCAATACAATCGCTTAGCTTGTATTCCTTAGAGCATATGCGAGAATCGGCGCGTAGGTGCGCAATTTGGGCGTGACGAACTGTGTATCACATTCGGTTTTCATCTTGGATCGGATGGCAAACTGTTGATCTGCAACTGCAATCGTAAAATCGGGACCCTTGAAGGCGCATGGCGATAGCACCCAACGATCCCCGGCATCCGGACCTGACCGCGTCGGACATCTTGTCGCCGCAAGCCTGGCCGAGGCGCGGTATCAAACCGGCCGTGGGCCTGGACGTCATCTGCACCAAGATCGCGGTCGACTTCCAGACCATGACGGCGGCGACGGCCGACGAGTGCCTCCTCGCCAACCTGGAATTGCTGCGCGAGGCAACCCGCTCCGACACTGCGTTTCACGTGAACCTCGATCTGGACGCGAGCACGTTCGTCGAGGTTCGGGTGGCGCGCGGCATGATGGTCACCGGCAACCCGGAGCAGCTGCGTGGTCAGAACCTGGGCGTGCTGCCCTGGCTGCGCTCGCGTCTGGCACCGCTGCGCGTTTCGGAATTTCGCGATACCGGCATGCCCCGCCCCGACCAGATGCAGGACGCAGCGGTATGGTTCGGTCTGGGCGTGGGTTCGGTGCTGCTCATCGGGTATTTCATCGACGGCCGGCCGGCCGGTTTGCTGGGGATCGCGGGCGCGATGCCGCGGGACAACTGGGAGGTGCAGTTACACCTGCTCATGAAGCTCATGGGCTCGAGCCTGGCCACCGGTCTCGGGCGTATCGGTATTCAGGCCCAGCTGCGCGATCTGGAGGAGCGCAATGAACTCGCGCTCTACAGCGCCAACGACGGCTTGTGGGATTTCGACACGCTGAACAACCGCATGTACCTGTCGCCGCGCTGGAAGACCATGCTCGGCTACGAGGACGTGGACGCAGGGGAGACCCCGGACTGGCGCAGCCTCGTGCACGGCGATGACCTGTCGCGCGTGCAGGCGGCCATCCGCGATCACGTGGCGGGCAAGACGCCGATCTTCGAGAGCATGCACCGCATGCGTCACGCGAGCGGCGAATGGCGCTGGGTGATCAGCCGCGCCAAGGCCAAGCTGGACGCGAACGGCCGTTTGCTGCGCCTGGTCGGCGTGGAGCTCGACATCACCGAGCGCAAGCTGTACGAAGAGGCGTTGTTCCGGGAGAAGGAAAGCGCGCAGATCACGCTGCAGAGCATCGGCGACGGGGTGATCACCACGGATGCCGGGGGCGTGATCGATTACCTCAATCCGGTGGCTGAAGCATTGACGGGCTGGCGTCTCGAGGACAGCCAGGGCCGTGCCATCGAGGAGATCTTCCGCGCCTTCCACGAGGAGACCTGCGAACCGCTCGAGAATCCGCTGGCGGTGTCGATACGCCGCACGCGGTCCATCAAGTCGGTGCGGCCCATGCTGCTGATCCGCCGCGACGGCAACGAGATCTACGTCGAGAGCACGGCATCGCCGATCCGTGACGGCAACGGCGCGGTGTCGGGCGGCGTGTTGGTGTTCCACGACGTCAGCGAGGCGCGCGAACTGAATCGTCGACTGAGCTATCACGCGAGCCACGACGTGCTCACCGGCCTCGTCAACCGCCGCGAGTTCGAGAGCCGCATGGAGCGCGCGCTAAAGAGTGCCAAGGCGCACGAAACGTCCTACGCCCTGTGCTGCCTCGACCTCGATCAGTTCAAGATCGTCAACGACACCTGCGGTCACAGTGCGGGCGACGCCCTGCTGGGCCAGGTGGGCGCGCTGCTCAAATCGAAGGTCCGGTGGCGCGACACGCTCGCGCGTCTGGGCGGCGACGAATTCGGCATCCTGCTGGAGAGCTGTTCGCTGGACGAGGCGATGCGCACGGCGGAATCCTTGCGCGAGGCGGTGCGCAACTTCAAGTTCAGCTGGGAGGAGCGTACCTTCCGCCTGGGGGCGAGCATCGGCGTGGTGCCCATCTCGGTCGACAACGCCGACGTCGCCTCGGTGCTTTCGGCCGCCGACAGCGCCTGCCAGGCCGCCAAGGAGGCCGGCCGCAACCGCGTGCACAGCTTCGAGGAAAACGACATCGATCTCATGCGCCGGCGACGTGAGATGCAGTGGGCGGCGCGCATCAACTCGGCGCTGGAGGAAGGCCGTTTCGAACTGTTCCGCCAGACCATCCTGCCGCTGCAGGTGCCGGAGCACGGGGCGCATTACGAGCTGCTGCTGCGCATGCGCGACGAAGCCGGCAAAATCGTCTCGCCGGACAATTTCATGACGGCCGCGGAGCGCTACGGGATCACGCCCAGCATCGATCGCTGGGTGATCGAGAATGCATTCCGCTGGCTGGTATCGGAGGCGGACGAACGTCGCAAGCTTGCGATGTGCTCCATCAACCTGTCGGGACAGAGCCTGGGCGACGACAAATTCCTGCCCTACGTCATCGAACAGTTTCAACGCAGCGGTCTGGACGCGACGAAGATCTGTTTCGAGATCACCGAGACGGCGGCGATCGCGAGCTTCTCGCAGGCCAACCGCTTCATCCAGGCGTTGAAGGAACTCGGCTGCAAATTCGCCCTCGACGATTTCGGCACGGGGCTGTCCTCGTTCGGCTACCTCAAGCATTTTCCGGTCGATTTCTTGAAGATAGACGGCAGCTTCGTCAAGGAGATCCTGCACGATCCGATCGACCGGGAAATGGTGCGGTCGATCAACGAGATCGGCCACCTGACCGGCAAGCAGACCATTGCCGAATTCGCCGAGAACGCGGAGATCATCAACATGCTGCGCATACTGGGCGTCGACTACGCGCAAGGTTACGGCGTCTCGCAGCCACAGCGCGTATTGAGGGCCGCCAACACCGGCTAGCGGCGGCCGGCAGCCCTCCCGTCGGCGCTCCGGTCAGGGATCCAGGTCGAAGCGCATGGACAAATCGACGGCCTGCACATGTTTGGTGATTCCCCCCACTGACACGTAATCGACGCCGGTCTCTGCGATCGCACGGATCGTGGTCCGGTCGACACCTCCCGAGGCTTCGAGCATGAGCGGCCGCGCCGCGGCCTGGTTGAGCGCCACGGCCTCGCGCAGGCTCTCCAGCGAGAAATTGTCCAGCATGGCGATGTCTGCGCCTGCGGTGATGGCCTCGCGCAATTCCTCGAGCGTCTCCGTCTCCACTTCGACCGGCACCGCCGCGCCCGACGCGCGCGCGGCAGCCACGGCTTGGGCGATGGAACCCGCTGCCATGATGTGGTTCTCTTTGATCAGAATCCCGTCGAACAGACCGATACGATGGTTCCACGCGCCCCCCACCCGCACCGCGTATTTCTGTGCGGAGCGCAGTCCGGGAACGGTTTTGCGGGTGTCGAGGACACGACAACCGGTGCCCTCGACCAGGCTGGCATAGGCGTGCGCCGCGGTGGCAATGCCAGAGAGAAACTGAAGGTAATTCAACGCGGTACGTTCGCCCGTGAGCAGGGCGCGGGCCGGTCCCTGCACGCTGAACAAGCGCTGGTCCGCAACCACCGCAGCGCCCTCGGCGACCTGCCATTCGATGCGCACCCGCGCGTCGATGCGGGCGAAACACGCCGTCACGTACGGCACGCCGCAGAGGATCGCCGCTTCGCGGGTGATGACGCTGGCGCGCCCGGTGCGCGCCGCCGGAATGAGCGCGGCGGTGAGGTCGCCGGCGCCGATGTCCTCGGCCAGCGCGGCATCCACGTTCTGCGCAAGGTCCGCAGGCACCGGTACCGGGGGGTGTTTGGGCGTCGAATGCATGGGCTGGAAGGATAGGCAGGGCGCCCCAATAGAGCAACGAGGCGTCGCTGGACGAGGGTTGTCGTACAATGTCGTCAAGCTCGCCATCCACGTCACCCGGAGTCTTCAATGAGTGCAATCGATCGAATCAAGGCCCAGCTCGCCGAAGCGCCCGTGGTGCTTTACATGAAGGGCACCCCCGACTTTCCGCAGTGCGGCTTCTCCGCCCAGACCGTGGGGGCGCTGCGGGCGTGCAAGGCGACCTTTGCCCACGTCAACATTTTCGAGGATCCCGAGGTGCGCGAAGCCTTGAAGACCTATTCGAACTGGCCCACCTTTCCGCAGTTGTACGTGAACGGAGAGCTCATCGGCGGCTGTGACATCGCGATCGAGATGTACCAGAGCGGCGAGCTGAAGCAATTGCTCGCCGAAGCGGGGGCCGTTCCGGCCTGACCGTCAGGGATCGCCGGGAGTCGCCGGCTCGACTTCCAGCGGTCCCATGGAGGCAAGGCGTCGGCGACTCGCGTCGAACACGCCTTGAAACTGGTTGCAGACGGTGCAGAACAGATCCGCCGTGCGTTCCGCATCGTAGGCGGCGGAATGCGCCGATCCCGTGTCCCAGTCGAGTCCCGCCGCCAGCGTCGCGCGCATCAGCACCGTCTGGCCGAACGCCACACCGCCGAGCGTGGCGGTGTCGAAACTCGAAAACGGATGGAAGGGGTTGCGCTTGATCTGCGTACGCGCCACCGCTGCGTTGAGAAAATTCAGGTCGAAGAAGGCGTTGTGCCCCACCAGCACGGCGCGCGAGCAGTCCGCCAGGCGCACCGCGTTGCGCACCTCCTTGAAGATGCGTTGCAGGGCGTCGTCTTCGGGAATGGCGGGACGCAGCGGGTGAAACGGGTCGATGCCGGTGATGGCGAGCGACGCCGGCTCCAGGTTGGCACCGGGAAACGGGACCACGTGAAAGCGCGTGGTGGTGCCGCGCGCCAGCGTACCGTCGCTGCGCATGTCGACGAACACGGCCGCGATTTCGAGCAGAGCATCGGTTGCCGGGTTGAAACCTCCGGTTTCGATGTCGATGACCACGGGCAGGAAACCGCGAAAGCGCGTGGCGAAGGTGATGGGCGGAAGCTGCGTCATACGGGTGTCGGTCCGGCAAGACGCCAGGCTACGAGTTCGCCGCCGCGGTAGGGTACCAACGCCCCGCCGTCGTAGGAATATACGGAAGGGGGCACCCAGGACTCCTTGATGAGCGTGATGTAGTCGACGTTGTACGGCAGACCGTAAAAATCCGGCCCGAAGCGGCTCGCGAAACCTTCCAACCGCTCCAGATGTCCGGCCGCATCGAACACCTCCGCGTACAGTTCGATCGCCGCGTGCGCGGTGAACATTCCAGCGCAGCCGCAGGCCGTCTCCTTGGTCGATTTCTCATGCGGTGCGCTGTCCGTGCCGAGGAAGAACTTCGGACTGCCGCTGGTGGCCGCCTCGACCAAGGCGAGCCGGTCCCGCTCGCGCTTCAAAATCGGCAGACAGTAGAAATGAGGTCGCAGTCCGCCGGTGAACAGCGCGTTACGGTGGTGCAACAGATGCTGGGGTGTGATGGTCGCCGCGACCCCGGGCCGCGCCTGCATCACGAACTGCGCGGCGCGTGCCGTCGTGATGTGTTCGAACACCACCTTGAGCCGTGAAAAACGCTCGAGCAGGGGCACGAGCACCTCATCGATGAAACGTGCTTCGCGGTCGAAGACGTCGACGTCCTCGCCGGTGACTTCGCCATGCACCAACAAGGGCATGCCGCTTTCTTCCATGCGATCCAGTGCGGCATGGGTGCGACGGATGTCGGTGACGCCCCGATCCGAATGCGTGGTCGCACCCGCCGGATACAGTTTTATGCCATGTACGAAGCCGCTTGCCCGGGCGCAGTCGATCTCGGCAGCTGGCGTGTCGTCGGTGAGGTACAGGGTCATCAGCGGCTCGAACCGGGAGTCCGGCGGCAACGCGGCCAGAATGCGTTCACGATACGCCCCGGCGAGCACCGTGGACGTGACGGGCGGGCGCAGATTCGGCATGACGATGGCCCGCGCAAAGCGCTGCGCGGTGAACGGCACGACGGCGGCGAGCGCCGCACCGTCGCGCAGATGCACGTGCCAGTCGTCGGGCCGTTTCAAAGTCAGCCGGGTCACGGACTCTTGCCCGCCGGTGGCCAGCCCTGCTTCAGCAACTCGAGCGTGTATCGCACGCCGAACCCCGTGATCTCCGTGCCGATGTGGGCAAGGCCGCCTGCACGGGCGCCGGCGGCGAGATCGAGGTGCAGCCAGGGGATGTCCTTCGGCACGAAGCGCGCCAGGAACTTCGCGGCGAGGATGTGATCTCCCCGGCCATCGACCGTGCATTGCAGGACGTCCGCCACGCTGCTCTCCAAGTCGGTGTCGTAATCGGGGTCCATGGGAAAACACCATACCCGTTCGCCGCTGCGCGAGCCGGCGTTCTCGATGGCGTCGCGCGCCGACGGCCGGTTGGTGAATGCGCCGCTGTAACGGTCGGTGAGCGCGCCGATGCAGGCGCCGGTAAGCGTGGCATAGTCGATGATGGCGCGGGGCCTCGCACGGGCGGCGAGACTCAGCGTATCGGCGAGCACCATACGACCCTCCGCATCGGTATGGATGACCTGTATGGTGGTCCCGTTCAGGGCCGTCACCACGTCCTGGGGTTTGTATGCGAGGGCGCCCGCACGGTTCTCCGTGATGGCCAGCCAGCAATCCACGCTGAGCGGCGAGCGTAATGCATGCAGGGCAACCAGGACGCCGACCGCCACGGCGCTGCCCTGCATGTCGGTGTGCATGTCCAGCATGCCCTTGTGTGTTTTCAGATTGGTGCCCCCCGTATCGAAACACACGCCCTTGCCGACCAGGCTCACGGCGGGCGCTGTGCCGCCCGGCCGGTACGCCAGGTGGACGATGGCGGCGTCGCGGGCGGCATTGCCCTGGGAGACGGCGAGGAAAGCACCGGCGCCCAGCCTGCGTAGTTGCGGCTCACCATAGCACCGGAACTTGAGCTTCAACCGTCGCGCCAGAGCCTGCAACAGTCGCCGGTAGCCCGCAGCGTCGAGGGTGTTCGGCGGCAGTGCGGTCAACCAGCGCGCCAGGTTGTTTCCCGCCGCCGTCGCGAGGTTCATGTCCAGGTCGGCAATTTTTCGCGTGCATACGAGGTCGATGCGCCGTAGCGCCGTCACGGTCCCGGGCGCGCTCTTGAAGGTGGCGAAACGAAACTGGGCCGCTTCGAGTGCGGCGACGAGCGCGACGAGCGCGGTGTCGGCGAGTTCCGGGCGGCAGCCTTGCTGCCATAGGACGAGCAGCGCGGGCTCGCCGTCCAGGGCGGCCCGCGCCACGCGTCCGGCGTGCTGCAACGCTTCGAAGGGGGTGGCGGGGTCGGCGGCAAACGCCACGATGAGCAGCGTCTGCGCAGCGGGTCCCACGCGCACCTGAAGCGTATCCCCCGGCCGGCGACCCTTGCGCCCATGCAGTTCACGCAGAGCCGCTCCGGACGGTAACGCAGCCCAATCGCCCGCTGTGGGCGCCCGCGGCAGTACCACGATGGCGCAGGCGTAGCGGACAAGTTTCGCGGCCGTCGGCCGGGCGCGCAGCATGCGCACCGGAACGAGGAGAGTTTCGAGGGGCAGGCGGATCGGCATATCAATTGACCGCAAGGCGCGACTGGCCGGAGAGGCCGGCCCACGGACTCCCTGGCTTGACCGTGAAAAACCAAACGCTGAAAATAGCGCTCCCAACACCGCAGTGGCACTTCGCGCATCGGCGCTGTAACGTGCCTGCCATCTTAACAGGACACACCGGACCGCGCATGCGCGCATCCCGGCGCAAGGCTTTCCCATGACGCAGACTTCTCCGTTCGAAGACATCGATCCCACGGAAACGCAGGAGTGGTTGGAATCCATCGATTCCGTGCTGCGTGCGCAGGGTCCGCAGCGCGCGCACTTTCTGCTCGAGAAACTGGTGGATTTCACCCGTCGTTCCGGCACCTATCTGCCGTTCAAGCCGAACACCGCCTACCTGAACACCATCTCCAAAGCCCAGGAGCCGGAATATCCGGGCGACCGATCCCTGGAACGTCGCAACGAGGCCTACATGCGTTGGAACGCCCTGGCCATGGTGGTGCAGGCCAACCGTGTGAGCTCCGAGTACGGAGGCCATATCGCAAGCTATGCGTCTGCCGCCACGCTGTACGAGGTTGGCTTCAACCATTTCTGGCGTGCCAAGAGCGCCGCGCATCCCGGCGACATGGTGTTCATGCAGGGGCACAGCGCGCCCGGCATCTATGCGCGGGCGTACATGGAAGGCCGCCTGGACGAGAGCCAGCTGCTGCGTTTTCGTCAGGAGGTGCGCGGTGGCGGTCTTTCCTCGTACCCGCATCCCTGGTTGATGCCGGACTTCTGGCAGTTTCCCACCGTGTCGATGGGCCTGGGGCCCATGACGGCGATTTTTCAGGCGCGGTTCATGCGCTATCTCGAGCATCGCGGTATCGTGCCGCCCTCGGACCGCAAAGTCTGGGCATTTCTCGGCGATGGTGAAATGGACGAGCCGGAATCCATGGGTGCGCTCACCATGCCGGTGCGCGAGAAGCTCGACAATCTCGTATTCGTCATCAATTGCAACCTGCAGCGCCTGGACGGTCCCGTGCGCGGCAACGGCAAGATCATCCAGGAACTCGAGGCGGCCTTTTTGGGCGCCGGCTGGAACGTGATCAAGGTGCTGTGGGGATCGCGCTGGGATCCCTTGCTGGAACGCGATCAAAAAGGCTTGCTCAAGCGTTTGATGGAGGAGTGCGTCGACGGCGAGTATCAGAATTTCAAGTCCAAGGGCGGCGCCTACACGCGCGAGCACTTCTTCGGCAAGTACCCGGAGCTGAAGGAAATGGTGGCCAACATGTCCGATGAGGAGATCTGGCGCCTGAACCGCGGCGGACATGACCCGCAAAAGGTGTACGCCGCCTACGCGTCGGCCGTCGCGCACAAGGGCGCGCCGACGGTGATCCTCGCCAAGACGGTCAAGGGTTTCGGACTCGGCAAGGCGGCGGAGGGGCTGAATTCCTCGCATCAGCAGAAAAAACTCGGACTTGAAGCGCTGCGGGCCGTGCGCGACCGCTTCAACATCCAGATCTCCGATGAAGAAATAAGCGGTCTCACCTTTCGCAAGCCCGCTCCGGAAAGCGAGGAAATGCAGTATCTGCAGGAGCGGCGCGCGTCGCTCGGCGGCTACGTCCCGCAGCGCAGCTCCGCGGCGGCACCCCTGGTGGTGCCCCCGCTCGAAGCGTTCAGCTCCCTTCTCGACGGCACCGCGGATCGCGAAATCTCCACCACCATGGCCCTGGTGCGCATCCTGACCACCCTGATCAAGGACAAGAACGTCGGCCGTCACATCGTCCCCATCGTCCCGGACGAGGCGCGCACTTTCGGCATGGAGGGCATGTTCCGCCAAGTGGGCATCTACTCGTCCGTCGGACAGCTCTATACGCCGCAGGACGCGGACCAGCTCATGTTCTATCGCGAGGACAAACAGGGACAGATCCTCGAAGAGGGCATCAACGAGGCCGGCAGTCTGTGCTCCTGGCTCGCCGCGGCGACGGCCTACTCGAACCATGGCGTGAACATGGTGCCGTTCTACATCTATTATTCGATGTTCGGCTTTCAGCGCGTCGGCGATTTCATCTGGGCGGCGGCGGACAGCCAGGCACGTGGATTCCTGGTGGGCGGAACCGCAGGGCGCACGACGCTCGCCGGCGAGGGTCTGCAGCACCAGGACGGGCACAGCCATCTGCTCGCGAGCACGGTGCCGAACTGCGTGGCCTATGATCCGACCTACGCATACGAACTGGCGGTAATCGTGCAGGACGGCATGCGCCGCATGTATGCGGAGCAGGAGAGCGTTTTTTATTACATCACCTGCATGAACGAAAACTATGCTCATCCGGCGATGCCCGCCGGTGCGGCGCAGGGCATCTTGAACGGCATGTATCCCCTGCAGAAGGGCGGGTCGTCGGAGCTGCGCGTGACGTTGTTCGGCTCGGGGACGATCTTGCGCGAGGTGTTGGGCGCGGCCGAGCTCCTGGAAAAGGACTACGGCGTGGCGGCGGACGTGTACTCGGTGACCAGCTTCAGCGAATTGCGCCGCAATGCGCTGGCGATCGAGCGATGGAACCTGCTGCATCCGAACGCGCCGCAAAAGGAGAGCTACATCAGTCAGACGCTGAAGGGCTGCACGGGTCCGTTCGTCGCCTCCACCGATTACATGAAAACCGTGGCGGATCAGATCCGGCAATGGGTGCCGGGTCACTACGTCGTACTCGGTACCGACGGCTTCGGCCGCAGCGATTCGCGTGCCGAACTGCGCAGATTCTTCGAGGTTGACCGGCACTACGTCGTCATCGCGGCGCTCAAGGCGCTGGCGGACGAGGGCAAGGTCGGCCCGCAGACGGTGAGCGAGGCCATGCAGAAATTCGGCATCGATCCCGAGAAACCCAATCCGTTGACGGTCTAGGAAGAATTCGTGGCAACACCCATCGAGGTCTTGGTTCCCGATATCGGCGGTTTCAAGGACGTCGCCGTCATCGACGTGCTCGTCAAGGACGGTCAGCAGGTCGACAAGGAAACCCCGTTGATCACCATCGAGACGGAAAAGGCGGCGATGGACGTTCCTTCGCCGGCTGCGGGACGCATCGTCCAGGTCAAGCTCGCACCGGGAAGCAAGGTCTCCGAGGGGTCTTTGATTCTGATACTCGAGGCCGCCGCCGCGGCTGGGGAGGAGAAGGGAGCAGCGCCGGCCGGCACCGGGCCCGCGCAAGGCGCAGCACCCAGCTCAGCGGCGACCGTCGCGCCCGCCCCGGCAGCCGCCGCTGTGCCCGCCCCGGCAGCCGGTACTGCGCCCGCCGTTGTGCGCCCGTCGTCGCAAGGCGCGCAGTCTGCGCCGGCGCAAGCCGCACAGTCCGAG
>CAZZVN010000040.1:0-35625 GCA_964657625.1 uncultured Steroidobacteraceae bacterium | reverse complement strand
GAGGTAATCGGATGAAATTCGCATCTGCGGTGATAGGCGGTGTGTTGCTGGGGGGCGTGTCGAGCCTGGCGGCGGCGCATCATTCTTTTGCGATGTTTGACCGGTCGAAATCGGTGGTGATCGAGGGCACGGTGAAGTCGGTGCAGCTGATCAACCCGCACTCCTGGTTCGTGGTGACGGGACCTGGGATGGACGGGGTGGTGAAGGACTGGAACGTGGAAGGGCCGAGTCCGAACATTTTGCTGCGCCAGGGGTGGAAGCATACGGACGTGAATGCGGGGGACCGGGTGAAGATGACGTTCAACCCGTTGAAGGACGGCTCGCCCGGCGGCGTGTTGGTGTCGGTGAAGCTGCCTGGTGGGCGTGAATTGTCGGGGCTGCCTGCGGGCGCTGCCGAGTGCGCCGCCGCCGGGTGCGCCTTGATCGACGGTCGCCCGTCGCAGAGTCCATCGATGAGTTTTGTATTTTCACGATTGCCGAGGTGAGACGATGAAGTTAGCAAAGGCCGTGGCCGGCGTTTTGACCGGGATCGTCGCGATGAGTGCTGCGTCATCGATCACCTGGGCGGCAAAGGCGCCACCCCCCGCCGGTGCGGATTTCAGCGGCGTCTGGCGCCTTTCCTCCAATCCCGATGGCAGTGGTCCGTCGCCGTTCGACGCCTCGATAGATCCTCGGCATCCGGATCCTCCGCTCAACGCGGAATGGAAGGCCGAGTGGGAAAAGACGCTCAAGCGCAAACGGGCGGGCATGAAGATCTGGGATCCGGCCATCCATTGTCTGCCGCCCGGGATGCCGCACACCATGAACGGCAGCTACCCCATGGAAATTCTGATGACGCCGGGGCGCGTCACGGTGATCACCGAGAACTTCAATGAAATTCGTCGCATCTGGACCGACGGGCGCGGTCATCCACCCGCCGATGAACTGGAGTACACCTTCGTGGGCGACTCGGTCGGCCACTGGCAGGGCGGCACCTTGCAGATCGACACCGTCGGTGTGCGTGAAGAGGGTGTGCTCGACGTGTCGGCCATACCGCACAGCGATAAGATCCACATCACCGAGGAAGTTCATCTCGTCGGCAAGGATCAGCTCGACTGGACCATTACGTTGGTGGATCCGGTGGTGTATTCGCGTCCGTGGACGGCCGTCAAGCATTTCATCCGCTCGCCGCCCACCGAACAGGTGCGCGAGTACGTGTGCGCGGATAACAATCCGGTTGACGAGAAATATAACAACCCCGGCCCTGACGACGCGAAGTACGACCATCCGGATCCGCGGCTGAAGACCCGGGACAATTGAGTCACCGTTCTCGTTTTTCGGGAATAACGTATACTCAAACCTGATAGGAGTCGACGCCTTCGGTATTGGAGGTTTCGCGACCCCGCATTTACAGTCGCGAAAAGATTGCAACCAAACCAGCTGGGGAGCTGTGGTTGACAAACGATTTGCATCGACCGCCGGTCGCGGTTCGTGTTTCTCGACAGCGTCGTGGCGCGCTACTTTAAGGAAGGTCCGTTCATGAAATTTTCCGTTCCTGCTGCGGCCGGCCTGCTGGCTGTCGCGTTCTCCGTTTCCGTCGAAGCTCATCATTCCCTGGCGATGTTCGACATGGACAAGGCGGTGCCGCTCAACGGCACCTTGAAGTCGGTCCAGTGGACCAACCCGCATTCCTGGTTCGTGCTTGCGGCGGCCGGCACCGACGGTGCCGTGAAGGACTGGCAGATCGAGGGGCCGAGTCCCAATGGACTCGTGCGCAAGGGTTGGAAGCACGCCGACATCAGTGAAGGCCAGCGCGTGACGGTCACGTTCCATCCGCGCAAGGACGGTTCCGCCGGCGGCATGTTGGTGGCGCTACGTTTTCAGGACGGCAAGGAACTGCGCTTGATGCCGGACGGACCCCCGCCCGACAGCTCGGTGCGCGGGACTGCCGCGCCGGGTGCAGCACCTGCTGGCGGACCGCCGCCGCAGTGACGGGCGCGACGCCCGAAGTATTCCGCCATCACCCGAGGAGCTTGGATTTATGACCAGGGTCAAGTATTACGCGAGGAAGGTCACGGCCGCGACCGCCTGTTGCGGATTGATCGCGGCGCTCGGCACGGCGGCTGCGCAACAGCCACCGCCGGCCGGCGGGCCTGGCGCGCCGAATACGGGGATGCCGGCGGGGGGCATGGCGCCCGGCGGTGCCGGTGAAACGCCCCCCGGCGGGCCGGGCGGGGCCCTGCCTCCCGAGCCACCGGTTCCGGTCTTTCCCGACAATCCGGCCGCGGCGGCGCATCGTGCGACCGCAATGAAGGCAGCCGGCACCCGTTGGCAGTCGACATACGATTTCTACTGCGTGCCGGGACGGCATCCGAGCAAGATGCACGACGTGCTCGTCGAGCCGCAGTGGATTTTCGACAACGTGGGCATCATCGGCGATCGCAGCACCGCCATGTTCGTGTTGAAGACCTCCGCCGGCGTCATGCTCATCGACACCGGCTTCTCGGACACCGTCGAATCGACGCTGCTGCCGCAGCTGGCAAAGCTTGGAGTGGATCCGGCGAACGTCAAGACCATCATCGTGTCGCACGGCCATCCGGACCATTTCGGCGGTGCGCCGTATTTTCAGATGCACTACGGCACCCGCATCGTCGCCTCCGAGGCCGATTGGGACATGATCACCAAACCGCCCGCCATGTTGCCGCCGCATCCCGAACCTTGGATGACCGCCGCGGGTCCGACCAAGGACGTTGCCGTCGGCGATGGGGGCGAGGTGGTGCTCGGCGATCTGCGCGTGAAGACGTTCCTGGTCCCCGGTCATACGCCGGGCTCGCTGGGATTGATATTCCCGGTGAAGGATCACGGCAAGACACGCATGGCCGCCATCTTCGGTGGTGCCATCCTGGCGGAAGCACGTACGCAGCCTGAGTTCCTCAAGCAGTTCGTGCAGTCGTTGGCCCATTTTGGCGACGTGACGCGCAAGGACCATGTCGATGTCGAGCTGCAGAATCATCCGGCATTCGACGACACCTGGGTGAAGGCCCAGGCCCTGCGCGACGGCAAGCCGGGAGGACCGAATCCCTTCGTCGTCGGACAGAAGGATTATCAGAACTTCCTCACCGTCATATCCGAATGCACGCAGGGCCTGGTGGCGCAGCGCGAGTGAGGAACTCGTGCACGACGGCGGTCGTCGTGATGGCTGCAGTGCTGTCGTGCTCCTGGTCCGCCGCGCCCGCGGCGGCGTCACAGCGTTCCGAGCCACCGCCGCAGGGGTCCGTGGCGGTGGCTCGGCTCGATCCCGCGCTCGATGCCATCATCCCGTCCGACGCCCGTTTGGAAGTGCTGAAGTCCAATGCCTACGGGATCGCGGAGGGACCGGTCTGGATACCCGAGGGCCGGTCGGGTCATTTGTTGTTCAGCGACATCGCGGCCAACGTGATCTACCGCTGGGGTGAGGACGAGGACGTCTCGGTATTCCTGAAGGACAGCGGCTACACGGGCGACGTGGCGAAGATCAGCTTCGAAGGCTATCTGTCACGCAGCGGGCCGTTGTTCGTCTACACGTTCGGGTCGAACGGCATCACGCTCGATCGCGAGGGACGCCTGGTGTTCTGCGCCCAGGGCGATCGCGCCATCGTCCGGCTCGAAAAAGACGGCACTCGGGTAGTGGTGGCGGATCGATATGACGGCAAACGGCTGAACCGTCCCAACGATCTCGTCGTCAAATCGGACGGCGCCGTCTATTTCACCGACACCCGTCCCAACACGCCCAGCATCGAGATCCCCTTCAGCGGGGTGTACCGGGTCAAGGACGGCAAGGTGCAGGTGCTCACGCAGGACTTCCTGCCGAACGGTCTGGCCTTTTCGCCCGACGAAAAGGTGCTGTACATCAACGGTAATTTGTATCGGGGGGACATGTTCATCGGCAACATGGGGATCCGCCGCTACGACGTGAAGCCGGACGGCACGCTGGCGAACGGACGGGTGTTCGTCGACATGAGCGCCGACAAGGCCATCGGCGGCCCGGACGGAATGAAGGTCGACAGGCGGGGGAACGTGTACTGCACCGGGCCCGGCGGCGTATGGATCATGTCGCCCGAGGGGAAGCACCTCGGCACTATTCTCCTGAACGATCCTGCGACGAACCTCGCCTTCGGTGACCCGGACTACAAGACGTTGTACATCACGGATCGGCGCAGCCTGGTTCGCATCCGCTTGAACAGCGCGGGGATCGCGCCTGGAACGTGACCGAATGCCCCCCGGCCGGGCGACGATATGGCATATTCGGGCCAACAAGCTCCATCGAGGACCTCCTAATCTTGCCCCCTTCGCGCACGCGTGGCCCGGTGTCGGAACATCCGGGCGGAAAATATTTGCGGCCGCGTTTCCAGGGTGGGTCGGCGAGTCCGCGTCGGCAGGGTGCGCAACCATCGAATGCTCGATCCGACGACGGCGCACCCATGCCGCCGCCACCCGTGCGTTCCTCGCCGACGGCAGCCCTCCTGATCTGGGTCCTCATCGTTTTCGGAACCGTTCCACCGACGATTTTCACCCCTAGGTACACCGGTCCGACGATCGAAGGCGCGCCGGTTATCATCAGCGCGCCGGAAGGCAGCGCGTTCAGCCGGATCATCTGGCTGGCGTTGCTCGGCATCGGCCTGGCGCTGGTACTTTCGCGGTCGGCCGTGGTACTGAAACTCTTGAAGCGGGTAAATCCGTATCTGCTGGTATTTTACGGGCTGATTGCCGCCAGCATTCTGTGGTCCATAGAACCCGCCATCACGACCAAACGGCTGATAACCGCATCGACCATCGCGCTGGACGGCATCGCGCTCGCGGTCGCGGGATGGCATTACAGGCGTTTCCAAGCCGTGCTGCGCCCGGTGCTCACCCTGCTGCTGGTCGGATGCATCGTCTTCGTCCTGGTGGAGCCTCAGATGGCGATCGAGCAGAGCAACCAACTCGAGCTGATCGGTGCATGGCACGGACTCACCGCGCAGAAAAACGCCCTCGGGGGACTGGCAACGACCGCCTTCATCCTGTGGTGGCACGCCTGGCTGTGCAAAGAGACGCCGGCCTGGATCGCCGTCGCAGGTGCGGTGATTTCCGGCACCTGCCTGCTGCACTCGCGAAGTTCCACATCGATCATGGCCACGGTCTTCGGCGCCGTACTGATGCTGATGATGCTGCGTTCGCCGCCTGGACTGCGACGCTACGTGCCGTACCTCATTGCGATGTTCGTGTTGGCGCTGTTGCTGTACTCCCTCGCCGTGCTGAAACTGGTGCCGGGGTCCGACCTGCTGCTGTCACCGATCACGGCACTCACCGGCAAGGATCAAACTTTCAGCGGCCGGACCGCCATCTGGGCCGTGCTCAACGAGCATATCGCCCTGCGCCCCCTGCTGGGCTCCGGCTATGGGGCGTATTGGAATGAAATCCCCAACTCACCCTCGATGATCATGCTTCAGCGCGTGTACTTCTATCCGACGGAGGGCCACAACGGCTATTTGGACGTGATCGATGATCTGGGCGCCGTTGGCGGGGTGTGTTTGTTCGGGTATCTGGTCACGTTCCTGCGTCAGGGGTTGCGCATTCTCAAGACGCTTCCGGGACAGGGGGCGCTGTATCTGACTTTGCTGTTCGTGCAGATGATTGGAAACCTTTCCGAATCCCGATGGTTCAATGCGCTCGACTTCAGTTTCATCATCATGACCACCGCCACCATCGCCATGGCGAGAACTCTCATGGATCTGGGGAAGCGTCGTTAACGTCACGTCGACCCCGGTGGAATCATCCACCCGCACCGGCGGCGGCCGTACGCTCGTCTCCCTGCAGTATCTTCGGGCGGGCGCAGCGCTGCTGGTCGTGTATCTTCACGCGACCATCCAGTTCAACACGCTGAGCGGACCTGCCGGCACGGCCCTGGAAGTCGGCAAATGCGGGGTGGATGTCTTCTTCGTCCTGAGCGGTTACGTGATGTGGATGTCGACGGCCGCCAAATCGATGACCGTCGCAGACTTCCTCAAGCGGCGGCTCGTCCGGATCGTGCCGCTCTACTGGATCATGACGTTGATCGCGGCCACGGTGGCTTATTTCCTGCCGCAGATCCTCAAATCGACCAAGTTCGAAATTCATCACGTGATCGCCTCCCTGCTGTTCATCCCCTGGCCGAATCCCGTGTTCTCCTCCGACTCCGGTCAGGCGGTCGTCGATGCGCTCAAGCCCGTCATCACACCGGGATGGACGCTGAATTTCGAGATGTTTTTTTATGTCCTGTTCGCCATCGCGTTGTGGGTGCCGAAGCGTTCCCGGATTTTTGCGCTGGTGCTGATCATCGGAGGCGCATTCCTCGTCCTGAACGCCCTGGCGGGTCATGGCGACGCCTTCCAGTTCTACGGCTCTGGTCTGATCTTCGAGTTCCTCGCGGGCACGCTGCTGGCCGCGCTCGAAAAGGTGCGGCGGTTCGTGGGTGGGGGCAGGGCGGCCCTGCCGGTGCTCATCGCAGCGCTGTTCTTGCTGATTTTCGACGACGCCTGTTTCCCGTCCATTTCGAGGACCCTGGTGCTCGGACCGCCGGCGGCCATCCTCGTGGCCGCCGCGGTGGAACTGGAGCGCGCCGGGCGGGTCCGATTCCTCAAGCTGTTCGACGAGCTCGGAAACGCGTCCTACAGCATCTACGTGACGCACATCTTCGTGGTCGCAGGGCTGCGGATCATACCCAGGGCACTGGGAATCGACGTCATGGCGTCAGGTCGCATCGCCTTCATGGTCATGGCCCTCGCGATCGCGTCGTTGGTCGGGATCGCCGTTCATGAATGGGTCGAGAAACCCGTCATAAAATTCCTCAGTCACGGACGGCTGCCCCTACTGTGGAAGACGCCCGCCGCCGGTGTCAACTCGTAGCGGCGGACCAATCCCTCGGATTCAGAGCGGCTTGAGCGGCGGTTCGGAGCCGTCCGGCAACTGGGTCCGGTCGACGTTGAGCATCATCGACACGAGGCTGTAATAACCGAGCGCGCCGACGAGGTCGACGGCACCCTGCTCGCCGAAGCGCGCCACCACGGCATCGTAGTGCGCGTCGCTGACCTGGGTGGTGTGCAGCAGCTCGTGGCAATAGTCGTACACGATGGCTTCGTCGGCGGTGATCGGTTCGGGCCGCAGCCCGAGCGCGATGGCGTCGGCCACCGCGGGCCGCATGCCGGCCTTGATGCCCATGTCGCGATGCGCCCAAAACTCGACCTGGGAATTCCATTTGCGCCCGGCGATGATGATGGCCATCTCGTTCAAATAGGCGGGGATGCTGCTCTTGAAGCGGATGTGGGCCCCGACCCGCTGCACGAGTTCGCCGAGTTCGGGGCTGCGCAGAAAGGCCTTGAAGGGGCCGCGCACGCCGGCGCCGCGCGGGCCGCTCTGGATGGATTCGGCCATCTGTTTCTGCGCGGGCGTCATCTCATCGAGAGTCAGGGGTTTGAAGCGTTCTTCGATCATGGGTTCCTCGTGTCAGCCTTGCCAGTCCGCTGGAATTGTCCCATATTGTCCGCCCTTCGCGACGCCTCCGCGTCGTCCAACGCAGCGGTCCGAAGACCTCCCGATGCCGAACCTGTTATCCCGCCATTTCGAGAATCTGCTGCATCTGAAGGCGGTCGTCGACGCCGGCAGCATCAACCGTGCCGCCGCGGCCATCCATCTGTCGCAACCGGCCCTGACCCGCAGCATCGGCAAGCTGGAGGCGGCTCTGGGAGTGAAGCTGCTGACGCGGGTGGCGAAGGGCGTGTATCCGACGGAGATGGGTCAAGCCCTGCTCGAGCACGTGCGCGCGGTCGACGGCGAGCTGGAACGGGCGGGCACCACGCTCAACATCGTCAAGGGGCGCACCGGCGGCCCGCTGGCCTGCGGCGGTACCTTTCTGTCGATGTCGTTACTGGTGCCGTTGGCGGTCAAGGAATTCGAAAAGATCAAACCGGGTTCGCACGTCCGGCTCATGGAAGGCCCCACCGAGGCCATGCTCAAGCTGCTGAGGCTGGGCGAACTGGACGTGGTGGTGGGCACACGCATCAACGAGGAGGGCTACGAAGATCTGGTGGCCGAGGCACTCGCCACCGAGCACGTGGGTCTGTTCGTGCATAACAGCCATGCGCTGCGCAGTCACGAGCCGCACAGCCTGAAACGGTTGGTGGCGACGGAGAACTGGATACTGCCGACGCCGCCCGGTCCGTTGTATCAACTCGTGCAGAAGGAATTCACCCGGCAGTCGCTGAGCCTGCCACGACGGTATATCGAAACGTCTTCGTTGATCGCCGTGCGCAAGTTGATCCCGGTCACCGGGTACATCGCCGTGACATCGTCGATGGTGGTTGCCCCGGCGCTCATCGACGGGACTTCACGCGAGCTCGAGGGGGACTGGGACTTTCCCGGCACCACGATCACGGCGTTCTACCGGGCCGAGAAGGTCACCTCCGCGGCGGCCCTGGCCTTTGCGGAGTGCCTGCGACGGGTGGCCCGATCACTGCCCGTGTCGTTTGCCGGCACTGCGTGAGGGGGCGGTGGCCCGCCGAGGCGGACGGGCACCGGGCGCGTCGCGGGGGTGGCGGCGCTAGGACTCCACCGGGGTGAAACACGGTACGGCCGCGCCGCCTTCGGCCGTCTTGAACACCAGGGCGACGCGCTGGCCGATATGCAGGGCGTCGAAATCGCAATCGACGAGATTGGTGAGCATGGTGGGCCCGGCGTCGAGCGTGACGTAGGCGGTGGCGAACGGCGGGTTCGTCTTGCGCATGACGCTGTAGCTGTAGATCTCACCGGTGCGGGCGATTTCCTCCCACTCGGTGGGACCCCAGCAGAAAGGGCAGACGGCGCGCGGGTACCAGTGCAGCTTGCCGCAGGCCGTGCATCGGCGGGCCAGAAAACGGTCCTCCGCGGCGGCTTTGAAGAACGCCTCGGATTCCGGGTTCATCGGCGGCGTCGGGAGTTTGCGTTCGGTCATCGCGGTCACTCTCTTTCCATGATCAGGGTCGCGCTGCCGTGACGGCTCGCCAGCAGGCTTCCCGTACCATGCGCGAGCGCAAGATTGCAGTTCGGCACCTGTACGGCGGGATGCGCCTCGCCACGCAGCTGGCGCACGGCTTCGATGACCTTGGTGAGGCCGCCGCGGTTGCTGGGGTGGTTGTTGCACAGGCCGCCGCCGTCGGTGTTGAACGGCAGCTTGCCCACGCCGGAGATGAGATTGCCGTCGGCAACGAATTTACCGCCGTCGCCTTTTGCACAGAAACCGAGATCCTCGAGCTGCATCAGGACGGTGATGGTGAAGCTGTCGTAGATCGAGGCGTACTTGATGTCGGCCGGTGTGACGCCGGCCTCGGCGAAGGCGGTGGGACCGGACCAGACGGCGCCCGAATACGTCAGATCCACCTCGCCGCCGAGCTGGCCTTTCATGGCCTCGCCCGCACCGAGCACCTTGATGAGGGGTCGTTTCAGCGTGCGGGCGATTTCCGGGCGCACCACCAGCAGCGCGCCGCCCCCGTCGCTCACGACGCAGCAGTCGAGCCGGCGCAGCGGATCGCATACCACCGGCGATTCGAGCACCTCGGCAACGGTGACCACGTCGCGCAGCATCGCGTTCGGATTATATTGCGCGTGATGGGACGCGGCGACCTTGATCCAGGCGAGCTGTTCGCTGGTGGTGCCGAATTCGTACATATGTCGCATCGCGCACATGGCGTACATGTTGACGGTGGCCGGTGCAAAGGGGGCTTCCCACGGCGCGTCGGGCACGTTCGCGACGGCGGGGCGGGCCATGGTGCCGGAATGCCCCTCGCTGCGCGGCCGGCCGCCGAGCGTGATGAGCGCGACATTGCACTTGCCCGCGGCGATGGCTTCGGCGGCATGCGCGACATGGGCGATATAGGACGCTCCGCCGATGTCGGTGCTGTCGAAGTGGCGCACGCGCAGGTTCATGTAGTCGAGCATCCCGAGCGGCCCGAGTCCGGGGGCGTCGGTGGCGCAGAAGTAGCCGTCGATGTCTTCACGGCCGAGCCCGGCGTCTGCGAGTGCGCCGATGGCGGACTCGGCATGGATTTGTGCGACGGATTTGTCGGGGGCCTTGCGCGTCGGGTGCTCGTAGGCGCCCACCACATAGGCTTTCGCGGTAATAGTCATAATTGGGACCGAAATATCGATACTGTGACAATGATAAGCTATAAAATCGTCGATACGCGAACCTAACTCGCGCAAGGGGACAAGAATGTCTGAGCAATCTCCCGTATTTGCGGGCAATGGCGCCGCCGAGTATCCGGTATTGATCGCTGGAGGGGGCCCGGTGGGCATGACCCTGGCGCTGGAACTGGCCCGCTGCGGTATCCGGTCTTTGCTGGTGGAGCGTAACGGCACGACCACCAAGCATCCGAAAATGGACATCACCAATGCGCGCAGCATGGAGTTGTTCAGGCGTCTTGGACTCACCGCCGCACTGCGCAAGGCGGCGACCCCGGAGAGCAACGGCTTCGACGTGTCCTGGGTCACGCACATGACCGGCCACGAACTGCATCGATTCCGGTATCCGACGGTGGCCGAGCAGCGCGGACTGATCCGCACCCACAACGACGGCTCGCAGCCCGTGGAGCCCCCCATGCGCGTGTCTCAGGTGGAGATCGAACCGGTGCTCAAGCGGGCCGCGGATGCGTCGCCGGAGATCACCGTGCGATTCGCCACGTCCTTCGAAAACCTGGTCCAGGACCGGGAGGGCGTCACCGCCACGCTGCGCGACATGCAAAGCGGGGCGATCGAGCACGTGCGCTGCCGCTACCTCGTCGGCTGCGACGGCGCCGGCAGCATCGTCCGCAAGTGCGTGGACATAGGCGTGGAAGGCGACACCCGCATCGTCGAGAGATTCACCACGTATTTTCGCTCCGAGGCACCGCTGCTGCAGCGTTGGGGCCTGGCCTGGCACTACCAGTCCCCGCTCGGCACCTTGATCGCGCAGAACGACCGCGACCTCTGGTCGCTCAACAGCCGGTTGCCGGACGATTGGGATTTTTCCAACGTCGACCCGTCCGCTCTGCTGGTGAGATTCCTGGGCAAGCAGATAGATCATCAGGTGCTGGTGGCCAACCGCTGGGCGCCGCATTTATTGGTGGCCGACGCCTACGCGAGCGGCCGGGTGCTGATCGCGGGTGACGCGTCCCATCAATACATTCCCACCGGCGGCTATGGCATGAACACCGGGATCGGCGATGCGTGCGACCTGGGCTGGAAACTCGCGGCGGTGCTGCACGGTTTTGCGGGACAGAAGCTGCTCGACAGTTACGAGGCGGAGCGCCGGCCCATCGGCCTGCGCAACCGCGGCGGTTCAGGCTCGCACATGGAAGCCCGCCGGCAGATATTCGCACTCTATGCTCAGGCCGGCGTCTACACCGGCGGCACGCTCAACGATGCGGTGCTGTCCGAACTCGGCCGCGGCATCGCGGCGATCGGCAACTTCGAAAACGAGAGCACGGGCATCGAGTACGGTTATTCATACACCGGATCGCCGACGGTGTGCACCGACGAACACGAGCCTGCGCCCAACGACACCCGCCGCTATCAGCCGAGCACGGTGCCGGGTGTCCGTCTGCCCAATGTCATTCTGCCGGACGGTGTGCCGCTGCACGACAAACTCGGCACCTGGTTCACGCTGCTGTGCGTCGATGCGCCGCCGAGTGAGAGCCTGGTGGCGGCGGCGGCAAGTCATGGCGTGCCGTTGACGGTGCTGCATTTGACGGGCGAGGCACTCGCCCGGGTGTACGGCCGTCGGCAGCTGTTGGTCCGCCCGGATCAGCATATCGCGTGGCGCGGCACGAGCCTGGACACCGCCGCGGCGGAACAGGTGCTGCGCACCGTGGTCGGGCTGCCGTTGCCGGCGGCGCGCACCGCCCGGGCAGCAGGGGATGCAGTGCGTCCGGCAGTGAATTGAAGAGGCTCGGATGATCAATAAAATTGTGCAGTCCATGGCAGAGGCGATGGCCGGACTGAAAGACGGTGCGACCGTATTGATCGGTGGTTTCGGAGCAGTGGGCCAGCCGCTCGCGCTCATCGACGGACTGATCGAGGCGGGCGTCAAGGATCTCACCGTCGTCGCCAACAATGCCGGTAATTTTCGCGCGGGTCTGGCGCGGCTGCTCGAGCTGCGCCGGGTGCGCCGCATCTTGTGTTCGTTCCCGCGCAGCGCGGGTTCCGTGGTGTTCGAAGAGCTGTACAAGGCCGGTCAGATCGAACTCGAGATCGTCCCGCAGGGCACCCTGGCGGAGCGCATCCGCGCGGCGGGCGCCGGTGTGGGCGCCTTCTTCACGCCCACTTCGATCGGCACGACCCTGGCGCGCGGCAAGGAAGTACGCGAGATCGGCGGACGCGAAATGGTGCTGGAGTACGCACTCAAAGGCGACGTGGCGCTGGTGGAGGCCTGGCAGGCGGACAAGTGGGGAAACCTCACGTTCCGCGACTCCGGGCGTAACTTCAATCCCATCATGTGCACCGCCGCGGAGCTCAGCATCGTGCAGACGCAGCACGTGGTAGCGCTCGGCGAGCTGAATCCCGAGCACATCGTGACGCCGGGTATCTTCGTGGACCGCGTCTTGCACGTGCCCTACGGCGATCCGCCGATCTTCGGGCCCAACCTTTAGGATATCGATGGACGTCAAAGACAACGTGACACCGTGGACCCGCACGCAGATGGCCGCCCGCCTCGCCGGCGACATTCCCGAAGGCTGGTACGTCAATCTCGGCATCGGCATCCCCACCATGGTGGCCGAGCACGTGCCGCTGGGACGCGAGGTGATCTTTCATTCCGAGAACGGCTTGCTGGGCATGGGACCTGCGCCGCCGCGGGAAAAGATAAATCCCTGGCTGGTCAATGCGGGCAAACAGTACGTCACCCTGCGCACGGGCGGGGCCTACATCCATCACGCCGACAGCTTCGCGATGATCCGCGGCGGCCATCTGGATCTGTGCGTGCTCGGAGCGTTCGAGGTGGCCGGCAACGGTGATATCGCGAACTGGTCCACCAGTGAAAACGACACCGCGCCCGCCGTCGGCGGTGCCATGGATCTTGCGGCCGGTGCCAAACGTCTGTGGGTGATCATGGACCACACCACCAAGGACGGCCGGCCCAAGCTCGTGCGCCAGTGCAGCTATCCGCTCACCGCGCCGCACGCCGTGAAACGCGTCTATACGAACCTCGCGGTGCTCGACGTCACGCCGCATGGATTCGAGGTGATAGACCACGTACCCGGCCTCACGCGCGCTGATTTGGAAAGCCGTACCGGCACCGCACTGACCTTTCGCGAATGAGCGTCGACTCGCAGGAATGGGACGTCGTCGTGATCGGCGGGGGCAACGCGGCGCTGTGTGCGGCCATCACCGCGCGCGAGGCGGGCGCGTCCGTGCTCATGCTCGAACACGCCCCGCTGGCCATGCGCGGCGGCAACAGCCGGCACACCCGCAATCTGCGGGCCATGCATGGGGCGCCCACCTCGGTGCTCACCGAGGCCTACGAGGAGGATGAGTACTGGGACGATCTGCTGCGCGTCACCGCCGGCAACACGGACGAGTTCCTCGCTCGCATGACCATCCGTGGTTCGGCCGACGCCCTGCCTTTCATGGAGCGGTGTGGCGTGCGCTTTCAGCCGAGTCTCACCGGCACGCTGAATTTGTCGCGCACCAATGCGTTCTTCCTCGGGGGTGGCAAGGCACTGGTGAATGCGTATTATCTGCACGCCGCGCGCATCGGCATCGAGGTGTTGTACGACACCGAGGTGCGCCACATCACCCTGGACGGCGGGCACGTGCGCAAGATAAACGTCACGAGCAAGGGGTTCCCGCTAGAATTGCACGCCAGGGCGGTGGTGGCCTCCGCCGGCGGCTTCCAGGCCAACATCGACTGGCTGAAGGAGAGCTGGGGCGCGGCGGCCGATAATTTTCTGATCCGCGGCACGCCTTATGCCAAAGGCGGCGTGCTGCGCGATCTGCTCGCGCAGGGAGTCGCCTCGGTGGGCGATCCCACCCAGTGCCATGCGGTGGCCATCGATGCGCGTTCGCCGAAGTTCGATGGCGGCATCGTCACCCGGCTCGACTGCGTCCCGTATTCCATCGTCGTCAACCGCACCGCGCAGCGTTTCTACGACGAGGGTGAGGACGTCTGGCCGAAGCGTTACGCTATCTGGGGACGGTTGGTGGCTCAGCAGCCCGGCCAGATCGCCTATTCCATCATCGACAGCCGCAGCGAGAGATTGTTCATGCCGTCCGTCTTTCCGGCCATCAAGGCCGCCACGATCGCCGAGCTTGCCCGCAAGCTCGAACTCGATCCCGCCGCACTCGAGGCCACCGTGCAGGGCTTCAACGCCGCCTGTCAGCCGGGCGCCTTCGATAATCTGCGGCTCGACGGCTGCCACACCGACGGTCTCCAGCCGCCGAAGACCAACTGGGCGCGCACCATCGAGAAGCCGCCTTTCATAGGCTATCCGCTGCGTCCGGGCATCACCTTCACCTATCTCGGCGTGCGGGTGGACGAGCGTGCGCGCGTCATCATGGAGGGTGGCGCACCGTCGGCCAACCTGTTCGCCTCGGGGGAAATCATGGCGGGCAGCATTCTCGGGCGAGGCTATCTCGCCGGCTTCGGCATGACCATCGGCACGGTGTTCGGCCGCATCGCGGGTCGAGAGGCGGCGGCACATGCTGGGTATTGAAGAGACCACGTCGATGGTGCGTGCGGACGCGTCAGCCTTGAGCGAGGCCGGGCAGGAAGCGCGGCGCATCATGGAAGTGTGCAACGCGTGCCGTTACTGCGAGGGATTTTGCGCGGTGTTTCCGGCGATGGAGCTGCGCCGAGAGTTCGCCCGCGGCGATCTGAATTATCTTGCGAACCTATGCCACTCCTGTCGCGGCTGTTACTACGCCTGCCAGTACGCCCCCCCGCACGAGTTCGGCATCAATGTGCCACAGACGCTGGCGGAGGTGCGCAACGAGAGTTATGCGCAGTATGCGTGGCCCGCGCCGCTCGCCGCGGCGTACCGGCGCAACGGTCTGGTCATGGCGGTGGTGATGACCGTGGCGTTGGCCGCCATCCTGCTGCTGGTGATGACCCTTCAGGACCATGCCGTCGTGTTCGCCGCGCAGGACATGAGTCCCGGCGCCGCGTTCTACGCCGTGATTCCCTACGAAGTCATGGTCTGGACCGCGGCGGTGCCGTTCTGTTTCTCGCTCTTGGCGCTCGGCGTCGGCTTCTCGCGCTTCTGGCGCGACGCGGGCGGCCGTCCCGCACAGCTGCTCAGCGCACGGCCGCTGTGGCAGGCACTGCGCGACGCGGCAACGTTGCGCTACCTGGGAGGCGCGGGTCATGGGTGCAACGACACCGACGAAAGCTTCTCGGACCGTCGGCGCTGGCTGCATCACGCCATGGCATACGGATTCTTGTTGTGTTTCGCATCGACGTCCGTGGCGACGATCTACCATCATTTTCTAGGCTGGCAGGCTCCTTACGCATTCACCAGCGTGCCGGTGGTGCTCGGCACGTTGGGCGGCATCGGGCTCATGATCGGCTGCAGCGGGCTGTTCTGGCTGAAACTGTCGGGTAATCCGGGGCCCGCCGCCCGGCAGCTGCTCGGCGCGGAAAGCGCGCTGCTCCTGTTGCTGCTGCTGATCGCGGGCACGGGGCTCCTGCTCCTCGGTGTGCGCAGCACGGGCGCGATGGGCGTGACGCTCGCCGTCCACCTGGGACTGGTGCTGGCGCTGTTCGTGACGCTGCCCTACAGCAAGATGGTGCATGGCTTGTACCGCACCGGCGCGTTGATCCGCCACGCCATCGAGCGGCCGCTCAAGGCGCATTGAGGGGGACGAAGCCCGTGCGAATATGGACATGATAGGTGACTAGTTGTATCGTGTGTCCATGAAGCAAATTGCGGCAGCCAAATTCAAAGAGCAGTGTCTGTCCCTATTGGATCACGTCGGCCCGGAAGGGTTGGTGATCACGAAGCGGGGCAGGCCCGTGGCCAAGCTCATTCCGATTGGCTCTGAGTCAGCTTCGCTGATCGGTGCACTAAAAGGGCGTCTGACCATCACCGGGCCAATTCTCTCCACAGACGAGAAATGGAATGCTGAATCTTGACACCCACGTGCTGCTGCACGCCGTGGGAGGCAAGCTCACTGCGCGAGAGGATCGTTTGTTGCGTGCCGACCGGTGGAGCGTATCCGCAATCGTATTTTGGGAAATTGCAAAGCTGGCGCAGCTTCAGAGAATCGAGATCAGCCTGGACGATCCTGAAGTATCCCGGGTGCTGAGCGCCATTCATGTTTGGCCGCTCACGGCCGATGTGGCGCGATCGAGTACGCGGCTCGACATTCATTCCGACCCCGCAGACGAATTGATCGCGGCGACGAGTGTGATCCACAATGTGCCGCTGCTGACGCGCGACCGTAAACTTTTGTCGTCGAAGCTCGTCCCTCTGGCCTAGCGTCCCGGCAGCGGGGACATCCTCTCGATGCGCCGGAAATGTGCGCCGGACGACCGGGTTAAACCGCGAACTCCGGAAAGAAACCTCCGTCGACTGCGCGGATGCGCGCGCGGTGCGTGCCGCGAAAATGCGCGGGCACGAGCCAGTCGCCTTTCTCGGCGAGGCTCTGCAGAAGCGCCATGCGCGTGTGCCTGGACTGGTTACGATCCGTGTCGAGACCCGCTGACAATTCGGGGCATAGCACCTGCACGGGGGAGTGGATCGCATCGCCGCAGAACACCGCGCGTTCACCGCCGCTGCGCAGGTTCAGGCCCATCTGGCCGGGCGTGTGTCCGGGCAGGGGCAGCAGCGAGAGGCCGCGACCGGGTTCGTAGCCGTCATCCACCAGATCCACCTGGCCCGCACTCACCACCGGCAGCACCGAATCCTCCAAGGCGTAATAGCGCGTGGTGCCGAGCGCCAGCATCTTCTCCCAGTGCGCCATCTCGGAACGACCGATCAAGTAGCGGGCGTTCGGGAACGTGGGCACCCAGCGTCCGTCGCGTAGCTGCGTGTTCCAGCCCACATGATCGGAATGCAGATGCGTACAGAACACGAGGTCGACTTCTTCCGGGTTCACGCCCGCGGCGGTAAGCCGCTCGAGATAACCCGTATTCCTGCGCAGGTTCCATTCCGGCGGCACGGGACGTTCCTTGTGCTCGCCGACGCAGGGATCGATAAGCAGGGTACGCCCGTCCACGCGCAGCACGAACGACTGGATGGTGAGGCTTATGGTGTCGTTCGTGAGATTGGCATGCTCCGGCTCCAGGAAATCGCGCAGGCCCGCGAGCACGGCCCGATCGGCGTCCGGCAGGAACCGCGCGATCGGCAGCTCGTTGCGGTCGAAATCGATGATGGAGTGGACGTGAACGTCGCCGATGGCAAATTGCATGAGGGTTCCTGGGTTACGACACTGTTAAGTGGCGATGCTCTCGGGATGCTTGAATCCCGTGCCGGGCGCACGCAGCGCCGCCACGCCCACCAGCGATGCGGCGACACAGGCAATCGACGCGAGCACCAGCAGCATCGCCGAGTAAGAATGAAAATAATCGTAGCCGATGCCCATGATGGACGGTCCCGCGATGGCGCCGATCTGATACAGGCCGAAGGACAGGCCGTACAGCTTGCCGAACGCGCGCATGCCGAACAGGCGCCGCAGCGTGTAGGGGAGCACGTCGCCTTCGCCGCCGAGCGCGAAGCCGATCAAGCCTGCGGCCAGAAACGGCGTGGGCCCACCCCAGCCGGTCCAGATCAAAAGGCACCCGAGTCCCTGGCCTAGGAAGCACATCACGGCGATCCGGCCGAACGGCGTGAAGTCGAGCAGCGAACCGGTCACCAGCCTGCCGATGATGGAACAGCCCCCCAGAATGGCGGGCACCCAGGCACTCTGCGCGGGAGTGTAGCCGCGGTCGGTGAGCAGGGCGGGCGCATGAAAGGCGAAGCCCACTCCGACGGTGACGCCAAGTGCGAAGCACACCGACAACAGCCAAAAATTGAGAGTACGTATCGCTGACTGAAAATTGTGCCCGATCATCAGCGGAGAGTCCTCCACGGCACGCCGCGCCAGCCGATAAGCATCGTTGTCCCGGATCAGGAAGAGGCAGTTTGGAATGCCGATCAAGGTGATGATGCCGGCGATCGCGAGCCAGGCGCCCCGCCAGCCCGCGCTTTGAATCACGTGCTGGGTGACGAGCGGCGAGAGGAACTGTCCCACGCTGCCGCCCGCGATCGACAGGGCCAGCGCGCGCCCGAGATTGCCGTCGAACCACTGCGGCGGGACGGTGAGAAAGGTCGAGGGGGCGGAAACCGAGGCGGCCACGCCCGCGACCGCCGCGCAGGCGAGGAAAGCCCAGTACACCGGCGGCATGAAACTGAACCCCAGCATGGACAGCGGCAGCAGCAGGCAACCGCCGAGAATCACCGGTTTCGAGCCATACCGGTCGATCAGGACGCCGGCGATGGGCGTCACGATCACCGCCACCACGGAGATCAGTGACACGCCGAGCGACACGTCGGTGCGGCTCCAATGCAGGTCCGCGATCATGGGCTTGAGATACAGCCCGAAGACGCTGAGCATGGCCGGCGAAAACGAGACCGCCATGCCGAGCGATATCCCCACAATAGTCCACCACGGCGATCGTACTGGCGAGCTCATCTGAGATTCCCCCGAAAAATCACAGCATCTTATGCTTCTGCCGGCGCGGAAGCTCTGCCTGTCGGCTAGGAGGCTTGTACCGTGTGCTTGCCGGAGAGCTGGGGCGTGAGGCCCGGCAGGCCCTTCTGCTGCCTTTCCAGACGGGTTTCGCGCGACCAGGTGCGTTTGAGATCGTCGCGCACCGTGACGCGCAACTTTCCGAGTCCTTCGGTTTCGAGCACCACCTCGTCGCCGTCCTGGAAGGCATTCAAGCCGCGATGGTTGGTGCCGGTGGCGATGAGGTCGCCGGGCTCGAGCGCGTGAATGTGGCTCACCCACTCGATGCAGCGGGGAATGTTGTGTGCCATGTCGCTGGTGTTGAAATTCTGTTTCAACACGCCGTTCACCCAGAGCTTGATCTGCAAGGCCTGGGGGTCGCTGATCTCATCCGCCGTGACGATGTAAGGCCCCAGAGGTCCGAAGGTGTGACGCGACTTGCTCTGGTAGAACGAGTTGCGATCCGCGGTGACCTGGCGGGCCGACATGTCGATGAAGTTCACGTAACCGAAGATGTGCTGCATGGCGTTCACGGCGTCGACGTTCTCGGTCCGCTTGCCGATGATCAAAGCCATTTCCGCCTCGCCCTCGAACACCACGGCGGGCACGTCGGGCAGCACGATTTGTTCATCCGGGCCGATGATGGAGGAGGCCGTTTTCATGAAGGCATTGATCTGCGGCGGCTCGGTACGCGTGCCGTCTTCCATATAGTTCACCGCCATGCAGATGATGTTCGGCGTCTTCAGCAGCGGCGCCCGCAGCCGAACGCCCGCCAGAGGCAGCGCTTTGCCGGCCTTGGCGGCGGCTTGCAACGGTTCACGGAAGGCATCGAAACGTGCGATCAGTCCGCTCATCAGGTCGTGCGGCCCGGTATGCGGTATGTCCTTGACGACGTCGGAGACGTCCACGATCGAGTCGTTGTCGATGATTCCGAGACGCTGAGAATCGAAGAAGGCAATTTTCATGATTATGTCCAAAAAATGAGAGGCTGCCCGCCATCGCGGCGGCCGCGACTATAGGCGAAGCAGAGTACGGCCCGTCCAATGCAGAAGCGAACCACGTCTATCAGGTTTGAGTATAGGCTTCCCTCCGCCGTGCTTTCGCGATATACCTTGTCCTGATATGCAGGGGAGTATTCGGTATTGGCGGAAGGGCGGCGGTAGTTTTTAAAATGCGCGGCCTGAGGCGGCCCCGCCATGCAATCTACAGTTCAACGAGGTGTAACACTACAATGTCACAGGAATCGTCGACTCAACTGAGTCACGTCGGGCTATTCGTCAAGGATTTGCCCAAAATGGTCGAGTTCTACACCAAGAAAATCGGCTTCGTCGTCACGGATCTGGGCCCGGGCGGCAATCCGACGTTCATGAGCCGCAGCCCGAAGGACCATCATCAACTCATTTTGCGGCCCGGTCGCCCTGCCGACGTCGAGGAGATGGTGCAGCAGGTATCGTTCAAACTCGGTTCCCTCGCCGAGGTTCAGAAGGTATACCCCAAGATCCGCGACAGCGAGGCCACGGACATCGCTCCGGTGACCCATGGCATCGCATGGTCCGTGTATTTTCGTGATCCGGAAAACAACCGGGTCGAGATGTTCGCCGATACCGAGTGGTACATCACCCAACCGTTCCGCGCGCTGATCGACCTCGAAAAGCCCACGGACGAGCTCTACAGCGAAGTCGAACAGCTGTGCAAGGCACGTCCCGATTTCAAGCCCATGGCACAGTGGCGGGCCGAGTTCGCCGAAAAGATGGAAGCCGCGCAGCGTTGACCGCTCGCTGTCCGCCGCGGGAGCCACCCGCGGCGGACGCTCCTCGGGCGCTGGCGTCCGGAATTCTTCACTCCCTCTCGATCGCTCCCCTCGACGCACCGTCGCTGGCACAGCATCTGTTGCGTTGCACATTAACGACACTTTTACGTAAAAGTCGGTAAATCCTGAGCGCGGCGCTTTCTAACCTCTATTATCGACAATAGAGGCATTCGGGCGTTTTTGTCGACACAATCCCCGCAGGCCCCTGGACAACAACGCCCGGTCGTCTGCCCACCCATTCAAGGTCGCGCCGGGCCCCGATCAAACAGTTCGAGGAGTTGGCAATGAAAACATCGACGGCGGGTCATCCGCTCTACGTGGCCGCGGGCCTGGGTTGTATTTTCGTGGTACAGGCCGCTTCGGCCGACACGGCGCAACCGCCGGCGAACGCCTCCACGGCGCTCACCCCTGCCACGGCGACCGCAGCTGCGGCCGGCGATGCTCTGGAAACCATCGTCGTGACCGCGACCAAGCGTGCGGAGAATCTGCAATCTGTGCCGCTGACCGTCGACGTGGTCTCGCAGGCTGCGTTGCAGAATGCCAACCTGTCGAATACGGCGGATCTGGTGCGCTTGTCGCCCGGGTTGGAATTCCGCCATACCGGCACGCCCGCCAACGACGCCTTCAACATCCGCGGCATCGAGACGCTGGCCAGCTCCTACGGCGTCGAACAGTCCGTGGGCGTGGCATTCGACGGCGTGCCGCTGGCGCGGCCGGCGGGCGCGGTCGCCGATCTGGTGGACGTGCACAACGTCGAGATCTTGAAGGGTCCGCAGGGCATGTTGTTCGGCAAGAACGCCTCGGCCGGCCTGATCAACATCGTCACCAATTCACCCCAGCTCAACACCAATGACACGACCCTGCGCGCCGCCTTCGGCTCCTTGAACGAGCGGCAGTACTCCGCCACCGTGAACCTGGCGGTGACCGACGACTCGGCCATGCGCGTGACCGCTTGGAAGTTCAGCCACGACGGCACCATCCACGAAGAGAATACCGGCCAGTACATGAACAATCAGGACTCCGGCGGTGCCCGGTTCAAATACCGCTGGCAACCGTCCGAGGATCTGAACATCAATTTCACGGGTGAATGGGACAGCCGTGACCAGAACGGGCCGGGCTATTCGATTCGCACCTTCGAGCCCGGCTTCTTCACGCCCAACAACAGCGGCGCAGCCATCGAGGCCTACGAACTGGCGCACGGCACTTCACCGGGCGACGCCAATCGCACTTCGCGCGGCTTGAACGAGTCGTACTACGACAAGGGCCGCACGGACGCCTACACGGCGCAGGCGGACTACTCGGTGGGTCAGGGCACCGTCACCACCATCGTGTCGTATCGAAATATCAAGAGCAACGATTCGTTCGATCCGTATCCGTCCGACAATCCGTACTCGCAGGAATTCAAGAACACCGACGAGGTGGCCTACAACCAGTTGTCGGAGGAAATTCATTACGCATCGCCGGTCACCGACCGCATTCATTACGTCGTGGGCGTCTTCAATTTTCGCCTGAAACTTGCGGAGAGTCTCGGCTTCGGCATCAACGCCGGGCCGGCCCTCGTGCTGGCAGACGCCAATTTCGACGAGGGTCTCAAGAACAACAACTACGCCGGTTTCGGCGAGGCGACCTTCGACGTCACCTCGAAGTTGCATTTCATCGCCGGCATCCGGCGTTCCACCGATCAGCTGTACGCGTCAATGAACCGATACGGTGCGAACACCGCGTCGCTCGGCGGCCTGTTCGCGACGTCCACCTCCACCGAATACAACGATATTTCCTGGCGCACCGGCCTGCAGTATGAACTCACCCCGGACGTCATGGCGTATGGAACGGTGTCGCGGGGTTACAAGGGTCCGGGCATCGGCTACCAGTTGAGCACGACCGCGGCGAATCTCGCGGCCGCCAACAATGGCATCGTCAAACCGGAGATCGTGCATGCCTACGAAATCGGCCTGAAGAGTCAGTGGTTCGATCACCGGCTCACCGCCAATCTTGCCGTGTACCAGGAAGTGTTCGACGATTTCCAAACCTCGGTCTCGATCCCGAGCGCACCGTTCACCATCGTCGCCATCGAGAACGCGGGACAGGCCAAGAGCACCGGCGTCGACCTGACGGCGAGCTGGGCCGTCACCCGCTCCTTCAGCGTGACTGCGAGTGCGACCTACGACAATGCGCGTTACACGGACTTCAAGAACGCGTCCTGCTACACCGGCCAGAGCCTGGCCCAGGGGTGCAGCGCAGCCGGGTTGCAGAATTTGAGCGGCCATTACCTGGCCGACACGCCGAAAACCAGCGTCAATCTCACCGGGCGCTTCGAGCATCCGATCAACTCGCTGTTCACGGGCTTCGTCCAGCTCAACGGCGACTACAAGAGCGCCGTCAACTTCAGCAGTCTGGGCGATCCGTTGAGCATCCAGAAGCAGTACACCGTCTTCAATGCGGACGCCGGCGTCAACACCAGCGACGGGCGCTGGAGCGTGTCTGTCTACGGCAAGAATCTGCTCGACAAACACTATGTCGACAACATCGTCTCGAACGGCAGCGGCAACACCATCCTGTTCAACGACATCGGCTACGAGGATCTGCAGACCTTCGGCATCGCGGTGACCGCGCACTTCTAGGCGGCCCGCAGGCAATGCCCGGCTTCAGCGCGCCAGTTCACGCCAGCTCGTGCCGATGATGGGCAATTCGATCGACGAGGGGTGGTCGCGGTCTGCGTACAGCGTCCAGGTGAAGGGCCGTGGATTCTTGCCCGGCCCCTGGGTGTGCTCCTGGTGAGGTGCGAGCTTCGCACCTCCCGCCAGAGCCAGTCTGATTCGATGACCGGGCTGAAACACGTAGGCCGTCGGATACAGCTCGAGGTGGTATCGCTCCACCTTGCCCGGTGTCAGCGGTTGCGGCAGGTCGCGTGGCGCGCCGCTGCCGAAGGTGTGGGGTGCATTGAAGTAGCCCTGCACCACCTGATGTGACGTGCCGTCCGGCGCGACATCGGACATGTCGAAGACCAGGTCACCGTCGTCGGTGGACGAAGCGGCATACAACGTGACCTTCGGATAGCCTGTCACCTCGGTGGCGACCTTCAACGGCGCCGTGGTCCAGGTGACCGCCTTTTCCTCGTCGGGCCGCTGATCGATGTCCAGACGATTGTCCACGCTCAGAATCACGGGCAGGAAGGGGCCCTGTTGGGGATCGTACGGCAGTTCTCTGGGAGATTTCGCCCCGGAACCGTTGGCCTGCAGTGAACCGAGGAGGAGGGTGACGGGATGCGCGTCCGCCAGGGGCCACGCCGCCTCCGTCCGCCAGGCGTTGGCGCCCTTGATGTACAGGGTGACCTGGGGATCGTTCTCCGCGCCGTTGGCCACGCCTTTCAACCAGTGGTCCAGGAAGCGAATCTGTTCCTCGCCGATGTAGTCGAGGTGCCACCAGTGGGCGTAGGGACCCAGGAACAGGCGCTTCGTGGCACCGCCCGGCGCGTCGAACTGCTCGTAGGCTCGGATGTTGGACGGGGTCATGTAATCGTCCAGACCGCCGGCGATGAAGGCTGCCACGCCGCGCCCGGCGATTGCCGCCATGTCGTCGGCGAGCACCGTGCGAGTCCGCCAGAAATCGTCGAAATTACGGTGGGCGGACGCGGCCGCAAATTCGGTGGGTGCGAGAATCCGGCGCTCCTCACGACCCACACCGGGCAGCATGCCGCCCGGATACCAGAGCTGACTGTAGCAATCGCCGCATGCCACCACCGGCACGATGGCCTTGAGACTGGGCGGCGCTTCCTTGGCCGTGAGCCATTGACTGATGCCGAGCAGCGACATGCCGATGGTGCCGACTCGCCCGTTGCACCAGCTTTGTCGGGCCATCCATTCGACGGCGTCGTAACCGTCCTGCCCGTAATGGCTGTACAGGTCCAGGTCCTTGACGCCTTCGGACTGTCCCGTGCCGCGCAGACTCAGGTGCAGGATCGCATAGCCTCGCGCGGCGATCTCGAACAACGGTGAATCCTCGGGGGCGGCGGCCGAACTGGTGCGGCCGTAGCCGTCGCTCATCAGCAGACAGGGCGGCGCGGCCATGCCGGGGGGCAGCACGGGCGTCAGCAGCCGTCCGTCCAGGCGGGTCCCGTCGCGCGTGGTGACGATGACGTTGTCCTGCGTGTTGACGATGTAGTGCCGCATCGGGTTGACCGCGGTGGGCCGTTCCGGCAACCAGTGCCGGCCTTCGGTGCCGGCGCCGGGCGCGAACTTCAATTGCGCCTGGGCGCCATGGCCTGCGAACAGCGCGGCGATGAAGAGCAGCAGGCGTGCGCAACGGATACGAACGAAAAATGGCATGGATTCACTCCTTAAAGTGGGGCGCAATTCTGTCGATGCGTGGCCCCGGAACAACAAAAAATAGGCAACTTCCTCGATATGACAACATAGTCGATAATCGTTGACACCAATCAGTTATCTCCGACAGAATATCCTCGGCGGTTTGGCTATCAATGCACAACAACATGATGGGGGCGTCCTTTGAAGACCCGAACGAGGCCGTGTCGTTTGCTTGCAACGGCAACCTTCGGCGGGTTTGCGCACTGTCCGGGTCCGCGCACCGCGATGCCTTCACTATCAATCAATAAACGGCGGCACTATGACATCCAATGATCGAGTCCATGGCGTTTCTCACAGTTCGCGGCGAGACGCCGTGCGTACGGGCATAGTTTCGGGCCTCACCCTCGTCGCCGCCCTGGGCGCGGCGACGCTGTTGACGGCGAATGCCGTCGGCGCTCCCACGGCGGGCAAGGCTCCCGTGCCGATGGGCGACGACCTCACCGGTGCTTGGACGCATGACCCCACGCTCGGCGTCAACCCGACCCGTGCCAAGCCGGACGACAAAGACTTCCGACTGAGCGACGGTACCGTCATCCCGTTGCGACCCGCCGCGGAGAAGATCTACCGGTCGCGCGTCGTGATGGGAACGACCGACCACGCGTTCGCCAACACCTCGTCGCGCTGTCTGCCGATCGGCACCCCTGGCAACATGATGGGCGCGCCGTACCCCGTGGAAATCGTCCAGGCGCCGAACTTCATCGGCATGCTGTTCGAGGAAGGCTGGATGTTCCGCACCATATTCATGGAGGACAAGCATCCCGACGAGGTCATACCGAGCTTCATGGGCCATTCCATTGGGCACTGGGAGGGCAAGACGCTGGTGATCGACACGGTTTCTCTGCGCAGTGAGACGACGTTGAATTTCACCGGCCTGCCGCACAGCGAGAAGATGCATGTCGTGGAACATTTGAAGAGGACGGACCCGAACACGCTGGTCGACTCGATCACCGTGGATGATCCGGAGATGTACACCAAGCCTTTCACTTTCACGTCGATCTTCAAGAAGACGGACGAAGAACTCATCGAGTACATATGCGAGAACAGCAAGGTCGAAATAACGCCCGATGGCCGGCAGACCTACGGCGATGCCCCCAAATGATCTCGCTGCGCGTTCGAGTCCGAGGAAACCTTTCATGAAATCAGTCTCAATCACGGCTGCGTGCCTTGTGTCCCTGCTGGCGCTCGACGGCGTCGCCAACGCTCATCATTCGTTCGCCATGTTCGACAACACCAAATCGGTGGTATTGGACGGCACGATGAAGTCGGTCCAGCTCACCAATCCTCATTCGTATTTCATCCTCACCGCGCCCGGCTCGGACGGTGTGGTCAAGGATTGGAACATCGAGGGGCCGAGTCCCAACAATCTGATACGCCGTGGTTGGAAGCACAGCGATCTCAACGTGGGCGACCACGTGAGCATCACCTTCCATCCCCGCAAGGATGGCGCCGCGGGCGGTGAGCTGGTCAAGGTCAAGCTGCCTGACGGCAAGGAACTCGAATCCGGTGCGGGACAACGTCCTTCGACGCTGCCGCCGGTGACGCCCACGCCGCCCCAGACCTGAGACGGCCGGGGGCCACCCCACGCGATTCCACGATAGGAGGATTCGTCGGCGCCGGTGCGTGCGTACGACGGACGAGAGCAGGGAGCAGGATCGCGGGTTCGGCATATAACGACAACAGCTCCCATTTGATCGATGGGCGGATTAAAAATGGGATATCTCGATATGAAGAAATTCAAGGAGCATGCTCCGACCAGGCTGGCGATCGCGGTTGCCTGCCTGTTGGGCACGCATGGAGCACTCGTGCATGCTTCGCCCAGCGATGCGTCCACGACGGAGCTCGTGCCGGATGCCGGCGCGAGCAAGAGCACGGTGGCCGGTGGAGCGCTCGATGAAATCGTCGTCACGGCGACCAAACGCAGCGAGAGCCTGCAGGTGGTGCCGCTGACCGTCGACGTGGTGTCCCAATCTCTCCTCGAAGGGCAGAACCTCACCGATACCTCGGATCTCACGCGGGTGATTCCGGGTTTCGAATTCCGCCACACCGGCACCCCCGGCAACGACGCCTTCAACATCCGCGGCGTAGAGACCTTGTCCACCTCGTACGGTCTCGAACAGTCGGTCGGCGTCGCCTTCGACGGCGTGCCGCTGGCACGGCCCGCGGGCGCGATCGCCGACCTGGTCGACGTGCACAGCGTCGAGGTCCTGAAGGGCCCTCAAGGCATGTTGTTCGGCAAGAATGCCTCGGCCGGTCTGGTGAACATCGTCACCAACGCGCCCGAACTCAACAAGACGGACACGACGCTGCGGGCGGCTTTCGGAACGCTGAACGACCGGGAATATTCCGCGACCGCGAACATCGCGGTGACGGACGACCAGGCCATGCGCGTGACGGCCTGGAAATTCAGTCATGACGGCACGGTCCACGAGGTCAACACCGGCCAGTACATGAACGACAAGAACAGCGAGGGCGGCCGCTTCAAGTACCGCTGGCAGCCCGCCGACAACCTGAACATCAATTTCACCGGTGAGTGGGACAGTCACAACCAGAACGGCACCGGTTATTCCGTGCGTTTCTTCGATCCGGCGTTTTTCAACCCCTTCAATTCCGGGGCGGCGATCGAGCAGTGGGAGCTGTCGCACGGCACGTCGCCCGGCAACAGCAACCGCACCGCGCGCGGCTTGGACGAGTCCTACTTCGACAAGGGCAACACTGGCGCCTATACCGTGCAGGCCGACTATTCCGTGGGCGATGGCACCGTCACGACGATCGTGTCGTACCGGGACATCAAGAGCAACACGTCCTTCGATCCCTACCCCACCGACAATCCCTACAGCCAGCAGTACAAGAATACGGACGACGTCGCGTACGACCAGTTGTCCGAGGAGATCCGCTACGTGTCGCCGGTCGCCGACCGGTTGCACTACGTGGTCGGGCTGTTCAACTTCCGCCTCAAGCTGAAGGAGAACCAGGGCTTCGGCCTGAATGCCGGCCCGCCCGTCACGCTGCTCGACGTGAATTTCATGGAAGGCTTGAAGAACAACAACTACGCCGCGTTCGGCGAGGCGACTTTCGACATCACGTCGCAGCTGCACTTCATCGCGGGCCTGCGCCGGTCCACGGACCAGTTGTACGTGTCGATGAACCGGATCGGGGTGGTCGATCCGTTCGGACCCTATGCGACCTCGGGCTCCACCGAGTACAACGACATCTCGTGGCGCAGCGGGCTGCAGTACGAAATCACACCCGACGTGATGACCTATTTCACCGTGTCGCGCGGGTACAAGGGACCCGGCATCGGTTATCAGTTGAGCACGACGGCGGCCGATCTGGCGGCCACCAACAATGGCGTGGTCAAGCCGGAGATCGTGCATTCCTACGAGATCGGCTTGAAGAGCCAGTTCTTCGACCGGCGTGTGACGTTCAACGTGTCGCTGTACAACGAAATTTTCGACGATTTCCAGACCACCGTGGTCACTCCGAGCGTGCCGTTCAACATCGTGGCCTTCGAGAACGCCGGTCAGGCGAAGACGACGGGGGTCGATCTGACGGCGGCGTGGGCCGTGACGCGCGCGCTCACGCTGACTGCGAGCGCAACCTACGATCATGCCCGCTACACGGACTTCAAGGGTGCGTCGTGCTACACGGGCCAGACCCTGGCTCAGGGCTGCTCCGCCATCGGCATCCAGGATCTGAGCGGCCATACGCTGCCGGACACGCCGAAGACCAGCGGCAGCGTCACGGGCCGCTACGAGCAACCCTTGAGTTCGCTGTTCACCGGCTACGTACAGCTCAATGCGAACTATCGCAGCGCCGTGAACTTCAGCAGCCTCGGCGACCCGCTGACCATCCAGGGCGGCTACACCCTGGTGAACGCCAACATGGGCGTCAACACCGCGGACGGCCGCTGGGGCGTGTCGATCTACGGCAACAACCTGCTCGACCGGCACATCGTCGACAACATCGCCGCCAACTCCAGCGGCAACGTCGTGCTCTTCAACGACATCGGCTACGACGATCTGCAGACTTTCGGCATCGCCGTGACGGCGCACTTCTGATGCACATGACCGGACCTACTTCGAGGCGGTTGGGAGTCGCGATCGTAGCATTGGCGGGGGCGCTCGGGATGTGGTCGGGGGCGTCGTCCGCGCAGCAACCCGCGGGTGGATCACCACCTGCCGGACCGCCGCCGGCAGGATCACCGGCGGGAGGACCACCGCCTGGCATGCCGCCGCGGCCTGCGGCCCTGCCCGACAATGCAGCCGCGGCGGCGCATCGCGCCGCCGCCAAGCTGGCCGCGGGCGATCGCTGGGAGAATGCCTATCAGTATCTGTGCGTGACCGGTCCCACACGCGGCAGCCTGCAGGTGGAGACCATCAAACCGCAGTGGATATTCGACAACGTGGCGTTGATCGGCGACCGCAACACCGTCATGTTCGTGTTGAAGACCTCGGCCGGGATACTGCTGATCGATTCGGGCTACTCCGACAAACTCGACACCGTGCTGCTGCCCTCGCTGGCGAAGCTCGGCATCGATCCTGCCAGTGTGAAGACCATCGTCGTCAGCCATGGACATGCGGATCATTTCGGCGGCGCGCCGTATTTTCAGTCGCATTACGGCACCCGCATCGTGGCCTCCGCGGCCGATTGGGACGTCATGGCGGCCGGTCCTCCGGCCATGATGCCGCCGCATCCCGAGCCGTGGATGCTGGCGAAGGCACCGGTCCGTGACGCGGTGGTCGAAGACGGCGGTGAGATCGTGCAGGGCGACCTGCATCTCAAGGCGTACTTGATTCCCGGTCACACACCGGGTTCGCTCGGCTTCATCTTTCCCGTCAAGGAGGGCGGCAGGACGCACATGGCCGGCATTTTCGGCGGCACCATTCTCGATGCGGGATTCATCTCGACCGAGGGCCTGCGTCAGTACGTTCAGTCGCTGGCGCATTTTGCCGAAGTGACCCACGCGCGCAACGTCGACGTGGAATTACAGAATCATCCGTTCTTCGACGACATGTGGGTGAAGGCGGATGCCCTGGCGTCCGGCAAGACCGGCGCAGCCAATCCCTTCGTGGTCGGTGACGCGGGATACCAGAGTTTTCTCACCGTCATGTCCGAGTGCATGCAGTCGACGCTCGCCCGGCGGCAGTGACCGGCTTCAAGTCCTCCCGGCGCGAGCTCATCGCCGCGGCGGTGGGTGGCGTAGCCTCTGCGGTGGCGGGCGGCGCCGTGGCGGCCGCGGCGTTCGAGAGTGCTCCGGGCGCGGCGGCGGTGACGCGTCCGGTCCAGCCCGCCGGGCTGCCGGTCGACCCCGCCGGCGACACGAGCTTGAGCTCCGCTGAACGGCCGATCGACATCATCAGCACTCATCACCTCGAAGCGTCCGCGCGGCAGGTGATGTCGCCGCTGGCCTACGCGATCATCGCCGGGGGTACGGACGACGAGGTAACCCTACGATTGAACACGCTGGCGCTGTCGAGTCTGTTGATACGTCCGCGGCGCCTGCAGGGCTTCGGCCGGGCGGAGCTGCGCACGCGCCTGCTGGGACTGGATCTGCCGTTCCCCTTCTACGTCACGCCCATGGGCCAGAACGACCTCGTGCACGTTCAGGCAGAGCTCGCCGTGGCGCGTGGCGCCGCAGCGCTCGGCGCCCTGTATGTGGCGTCCGGAGCCGCAAGCCATCCGATGGAAAAAATTGCGCAGGCCACCCCTGCTCCGAAGTGGTTTCAAATCTACATGAACGCCGATCCTGCGGTGAACCGTGCCTTGCTCGCACGGGCGCGCAAGGCGGGTTACCGTGCGATCATGTTGGTAGTCGATGCCATGGGCCCGGGGTACCCGGAGTCCGCCCGCGCACTGACCCTCGGTTCACCGACGCCCGCGCCCCGGCCGGTGGGCAACGACGATCGGGCGTACGGCGGCGTCGGTTCCTTCTACGACCTCAAGCGCGACTTCGACGTGTCGGACGTCGGTTTCGCGCGCGAGGCCAGCGGAGGCCTGCCGGTGCTGGTGAAGGGGATACTGCGGCCGGACGACGCGGCGCGCTGCATGGAGGCGGGTGCAGCAGGCGTGGTTGTGTCCACCCACGGCGGACGCCAGATGGACGGCGTCGATGCGTCCATCAACGCCCTGGGCGCGGTGGTTCGCGCCGTCGACGGTCGCGGACCGGTGCTGTTCGACAGCGGCGTGCGCCGCGGCACCGACATCCTGCGCGCTCTGGCGCTCGGAGCCGCGGCGGTGGGCATCGGGCGTCCCGTGCTGTATGCCTTGAGCGTCGGCGGTGGTGCCGGCGTCACCAGCGTGCTGGCTCATCTGCGCGATGAACTGGGCCGGGCCATGTTGCTCGCCGGTGCGCGCGACATCGCCGCGCTGTCGCCGGATTATCTCGATCCGGCCTGAGGACTCAAGCCGCGTTCAGATTCGTCCGGCGGGTCTCCCGGGAAAATATCACGCACAGAATGGCCGGCGCGGCCATCACGCCGGCGTACACCGCCACGGCGGCGGGTGTGCCGGTGCGCTGCAGAAGCCATGTGCCGATCAGCGGTGCGAGCGAGCCGCCGGCCACCGAGGCCAGCTGGTAGCCCGCTGACAGTGCGGTGTAGCGAACCCGGGTGGGAAACAACTCCGTAAAGAACGCCGCCATCCCGCCATTGATCACCCCGTGAAAACTTAAGGCGGCGATGACCATCAATTGCAACGTTCCCGCAGCGACCCCCGCGCTGTGCGTGAACAACACGAAGCTCGCGGCGACCGTGCCCAACAGTCCGACCAGGATGACCGGACGGCGCCCGATGTGGTCGGAGACCAGACCGGCGAGCAGGATGACGGGTACCTCGATGAACGACGCGGTCAGCACCTGGTGCAGGGCGATCCGCTGGTCGAAGCCCAGCGAGGTGGTGGCCAGCACCAGAAAGAACGTCGAGAACAGATACAGCATGACGTTCTCGCCGGCCTTGACCAGGAATACCTGTGCCATCGGCCTCTTGAAGTACCGCAGCGCGTCGCGCAGCGGCGCCTTGTCCACCGCCGCCTTTGCCGCCAGGGCGACGAACGCCGGCGATTCGTCGATGCGGCGTCGCGCCCACAGACCGATGCCGATCAGCACAACCGACGCCAGGAAGGGGATGCGCCAGGCTCCCGCGAGGAATGCCTCGTCGCCGAAATGATTGCGCACCAGCCCGAGCAACCCGAACGCCAGCACGTTCGCGGCGGGACCGCTGGCGATGGGAATGCTGCTCCAGAAGCCGCGATAGCGTGCGGACATGGATTCCGCGACGATGAGCAGCGCACCCGTCGCTTCGCCGCCGACGGCGATGCCCTGGAGGATTCGCAGCAATACCAGCAGCATCGGGGCGGCCATGCCGATCTGTGCATAGGTGGGCAGCAAGCCCATGCTCATGGTGGTGATGCCCATGATGAGCAGGCTGACGACCAACGTCCGCTTGCGGCCGAACTTGTCGCCGAAGATGCCGAACAGGATGCCGCCGACGGGACGCGCCATGAAGCCCACAGCGAACGTGCCGAGCGAAACCAGCAGCGCCGCCGACGGCGACAGCCCGGCATAAAACACCTTGCTGAACACCAGCACGCTGCACGCGGCGAACACGAAGAAATCGTACCATTCGACCATCGAGCCGATGGTGCTGGCGAGCAGGAGGCGCGCTTTCGAACCGCCGCTCAGTTCCGGCGCGACCGGCTGCGCCACGGGCTCCGCACCGCTCATCGAATCAGGCGAGCAAATTGCCCGCGGCGGCGCGAATATCGGGCTCGAGCGGGGTCGAAAAGGTCTTCACGATGAAGGCGAGCGTCGTGTACATGCCGACGGTGGCCATCACGTCGAACACCCCGGTCCGACCGATGTGCCGCTGCAGCCGGGCGATCAGCGGCGCGGCGAGTTGACCGTCGTCGAGCAGGGCATCCACGGCCTGCATGAGCAGCGTCTCGGCGGTGTCTGCGGGCCACTCCGACGGCGGGTGCCGCACTCGATCGATATCGGCGTCGCTGAGGCCCGCCTGACGTCCGCGGACCACGTGCTGACCCCACTCGTACACAGACCCCCAGCGGTGCCCCACCCGCAGGATGACGATCTCGCTGTGTCGTTTGCTGAGAGTGCTGTCTATCACGACATGCTGGCGCAAGGCGGTCCATGCCGAGAGCAGCGCGGGATGGTGTGCCATCACCTTGTAGACGTTGAGTTGTGCCGCGAAGCCGCTGCGCAGGGAGGCGATTGATTCGGGCCAGGCATCGGGTTCGAGGGGGGGCGCCGCGTTCTCGTCGTTGTCGCTCATAATCACCTCCGCCACGGCTTAACATCGCGGCGGTATCCTAGTCCAATGCGACCCATAAAGTTGGTTTAAATCGCGGTTTGTGTGAGATTCTGTCGGCCGGTCGTTCAGCGTCGACAATATGTTCCACGGAGCTGCAGTGAGCGAATTACTTGCATTGGGTTATGTGGGCGTCACGAGCGACAAGCTCGACGACTGGCGTTCGTTTGCCACGTCCCTGCTGGGCATGCAGGTCGGCGAGGCCGGGTGCGGCGGCCTGGAACTGCGCATGGACGATCACCGTCAGCGTTTTTTCGTCACCCCCGGCAGCGGCGAAGGCTGCCGTTTGTTCGGCTGGGAGGTGCTCGATGCCGCAGCGCTCGATCGGCTCGGTGCCACGCTCGAAGCGGCCGGGGTGCGAGTGACGCGCGAGCCGCAGAGTCTCGCCGCACAGCGTGGCGTCGCGGAATTGATCGCATTCGCAGATCCGCTCGGCAACCGCCTCGAGGCATTTCATAGCCCGGTACGGGTGCCCGAGCCGTTCGCGCCGGGCCGCAACATCTCCGGTTTCAGAACCGGCGCGCTGGGGCTCGGACACGTGGTGCTGACCACCGGTGACATCGGCAAGGTGATGCCGTTCTATCGCGACGTGCTCGGCTTTCGGCTGAGCGACTACACGCTGCGGCCCTTCAAGGCGTATTTCTTCCACATCAACGCACGTCACCACAGCCTCGCCATGGTGGAGACCGGCGTCGACGGCGTTCATCACGTCATGGTCGAACTGTTCTCCTTCGACGACATGGGTCAGGGATACGACATCGCCCTGACGGACCCAGATCGTGTCCGCGTGACGCTCGGCCGGCATACCAACGATTTGATGACGTCGTTTTACGTCGTCACGCCTTCGGGGTTCATGATGGAGTATGGTTGGGGTGGAAGAAACATCGATCCTGCCACGTGGCAGACCTTCGAATGCGATTACGGGCCGAGTCTGTGGGGTCACGAGCGGTCGTGGCTCACGCCCGAAAAGCGGGCCGAGGCAAGGTCTCTGCGGTTGTCCGCCGCACGCCAGGGGTACCGGGAACCGGTCCAGGTGCTCGCCGGCAATCATCACCTCATGACCTCCCCTGGCGACCTGTCATTTTGACGGAGACACGGCGAGGAGGCATAATTCGTCGCCGATGCGAATATCGGCAAAGTGGGCCGGAAGCGGCAAATCACCGATAAAAAGGTTTGAGCATCATGAAACACCGATTGTTAGTGGCGTTGGGGGGAGTGTGCGTGCTGTTGGGCGGGGTGGTGCAGGCGCATCATTCGTACGGCATGTTTGACCGTGACAACGAGAAGACGATTCAAGGGGTGGTGCAGGAGTTTGAGTGGACGAACCCGCATTCGCGTCTGCTGGTGTTGTCGACGGATGCGAAGGGTGCGGCGGCGACGTGGACGATTGAGATTGGGCCGCCTGGGCAGCTGGTGCGTACGGGGTGGAAGCGCAATTCGGTGAAGCGTGGGGACAAGATTGACGTGTTGATCAACCCGTTGAAGGACGGCAGTCCTGGGGGACGGTTGTTGATGGTGACGTTACCGGACGGCGGGAAGTTGTACGACGTGGTGTTCAAGAAGCCTGGGGGCGGCAGTGGCGGTCCTGCGGGGGTGGGGGCGGGTCCTGCGCCGGGGCCGGGCGGCGAGCCGCATCCGTGAGAGGGGAGGGGATTTTGCGCCGTGTGGTGGTGCTGGGTTTGGCGCTGAGTGCGCTGTGGCCGGTGTTGCCGGTGTGGGCTGAGGCGGCGGGCAAGGCGGCGGGAGTGTATGCGCGGTATCCGTTTGCGCCGGTGGATTTGAGCGGGGTGTGGGCGTTGTCGCCGAAGCAGGGGCGCACGTTTGATCCGGATGCGGGGATGGATCAGCAGCCGCCGCTCAATGCGCAGTGGCTGGCGGAGTGGAAGAAGACGCGTGCGCGCCAGCGTGCGGGGATGCGGGTGTGGGATCCGTTGAGCCGGTGTTTGCCGCCTGGGATGCCGCGCACGATGAGTGGCAGTTATCCGATGGAGATTTTGATGAATCCGGGTCGGGTGACGGTGCTCACGGAGTTGTACAACGAGACGCGGCGGATCTGGACGGACGGGCGCAAGCATCCCCCGGCGGACGAGTTGGAGTACACGTTTGTGGGGGACTCGGTTGCGCACTGGGAGGGGGAGGAGTTGGTGATCGACACGGTGGGGGTGCGTGCGGAGTCGGTGCTTGACGTGATGTTCGTGCCGCACAGTGACCAGGTGCATTTGACGGAGCACGTGCGCAAGAAGAATGCGAACGAGTTGGACTGGACGATCACGATGGAGGATCCGCTGGTGTATGCGAAGCCGTGGACGGTGACGCGGATTTTTGTGCGTGCGCCGGCCGGGGAGGGGGTGCGCGAGTTCGTGTGTGCGGAGAACAACCAGCCCGACAAGTACGTGGACAGTCCCGACGATGCGTTCTACGAACACGTCGATCCACGCCTGAA
>CAZZVN010000039.1:0-35668 GCA_964657625.1 uncultured Steroidobacteraceae bacterium | reverse complement strand
GGATCCGCTGCTGGCCCGCGCGGCCCGCCGTTTGGGCTTTCGCATACGAGAGGGGTACTTCATGCTGCTGCCGCTGGCGGGGCCGCTCGACGCGTTGGCCGCCGGCGCGTGGCAGGTTCAGTCCGGCGACCGCCTCTAGGAGCCCTTCCCGCAACCGGTGCCTGGGCTCAGGCTCCCATCATGGCCCGCAGCGAGCGGAAGCGGCCGGTGCCTCCTCCGGAGTAACCGCTGCCGAACAGCACCCGGTCCTTGCCGCTGGCTTTTGCCTCGTACAGCGCGGCATCCGCACGCGCGTAGATGCCCTTCCAGTCATGATCGCCGGGATGACTCAACGCCGCGCCGAACGTGCCCGCGAACTGCAGGAGGCCTCGACTGGTTTCGATGGTTTCCTTCTTGACCTGGGTGCGGATGCGTTCGGCGATCTCGCACAGGGCTGCTTCGTCGAGTTCACCAAAACACAGCATGGCAAATTCCTCGCCGCCCAACCTTGCGGCGATGTCCGCCGTGTTCCTGAGCTGGCCGCGCAGCAGTTTCCCCACCGCGCGCAGCACGTCGTCGCCGGTGTCGTGGCCGAACTTGTCGTTGATCTGCTTAAAGTTGTCCAAATCCAGCAGAATGAGCCCGTACCCGATGCCCGTCTTCTCGAAATTACGGCAGGCATCCTCGCTGCGCTGCGTGAACGCGCGGCGGTTGGCGAGTCCGGTCAGATAATCGGTGGCACTGTCGCTGGCGAGTCTGGCATTGGCTGCCTCGAGCGCCAGTTGAACGGTGCGCGAGGCCGTCACGTCGGTGGCAAGCACGAAGAAACCGCGCACCGTCTGCACCTCGTGGATGTCCGGAATGTAGCGGACATCGAGGTAGGAGTCGCGGCCGTCGAACTTGGGCAGACTGCGTTGGAAATATTGTTCGTGACCCTGCAGCGCCATGCGTGCGTGCGGCTGCACCGCCTCGAAAATTGCGCCGCCGAGCAGATCTTGCATGGTCCTGCCGAGGATGGCCTCGGGGGCGACCCCGAACCAGTCGCGGTACCCTTCGTTCGCGAATTCACAACGCAGTTCACGGTTCCAATAACCGATCATCGCCGGCACGTGGTTGGTGATCGAACGCAGCCGGTGCTCCATGACCCGCAACGCGCGCTCCGAATCCAGCAGGCGTTTCAGATGGGTGCGCAGCGCCTGGTTGCTCTCGTTGAGCTTCTGCGTCTGTTGATGCACCTCGCTCTGCAGCGCATCGCGTGCGCGGATCAGATCGCTCTGCGCCTGTTTGCGCAGGGTGATGTCCTCGATCACGGAGATCAGATATTCGGGCCTGCCCGTGGGCGTGCGTTTCAGCGCCACCGAGAGGGAACCCCAGAACGTCGACTCGTCCCTGCGCACGTAGCGTTTCTCGATGCAGAAGTCGTCTATTTCGCCGTCCGCGATGCGCTGCAGCTCGGTCGAAGTGCGCGCCACGTCTTCGGGATGGGTGATCTCTATGAACGAGAGCTGCGTCAGTTCCTGCGCTTCGTAGCCGAGCATGTCGCACGCGCGTTGATTGACGCGCAGCAGCTGTCCCGACAGGCCGGAGTGCACGATGCCGACGGCTGCCTGCTCGAAGGTGTCCCGGAACAGCTGCGCGCTTTCGTTCGCGAAATGCAGCACGTGTTCGGTCTGCGCCGCGACCTCCTGCGCGTGGATGGCGTCCTCGATGATCTTCGCGAAATCACCCAGGGTGGCGATCTCGACCGCATCGAAGCTGCGCGGTACGCGATCGATGGCGCACAGCGTGCCGATGGCATGGCCGTCACGCGTGTACAGCGGGATGCCCAGATACGCCCGTACATAGGGCGGGCCGGTCACCAGCGGATTGGCGGCGAAACGCTCGTCGAGGGCCGCGTCCGGAATGACGAAAGGACGACGTTCGTAGATCGCATGACCGCAGAACGAGACGTCGCGGGGCGTCTCGGAAGCATCGAGCCCCACGCGCGACTTGAACCACTGGCGCGAATCGTCAAGCAACGAGACCAGCACGATGGGGATGGCCAGTGTCTTCGCGGCAAGACGGGTGATCCGATCGAATCCTTCGCTGGGCGCGGAATCGAGCAGGCCGAGCTGCCAGAGGGCGGCCAGTCGCTCGGCCTCACGGGGGGGAATGCACGCGGCTGCGAAGTTCGGCATGACGACGCAGTCTATCGATCTGCACCGGGCGCGGCCGCATCGTCTGCGGACTCTGCCAACCGGGTCACATCTCGTCCTGGTCAAGCCCCGCGTGCGATCGTCGCAAGCCCCGCTTCGATGGCCTGCCGCACCTCTTCGTTGAGCTCGCGCGGATTCTTGCCCGCCGAAGCGATCGGTTCGCCTATCACCACGCGGATGGTTCCGGGTGACTTCAAAATGCCACGGCGGGGCCAGAACGCCCCGGCATTGTGCGATAGCGGAATCACCAGCTTTCCCGTGGTGGTGGCCAAGAGGGCGCCGCTCACCCCGAATTTGCGTGTTTCGCCCCGTGACACGCGGGTGCCTTCGGGATAAATGATCACCCAGAGCCCGGCCGCGAGCCGGGCCCGGCCCTGCTCGAGCACCTGGTTGACCGCACGGTGTCCGGCTCCCCGGTTGATGGCAATGGCGCGCAACAATTTCAAACCCCAACCGACGAAGGGGATCCACAACAGCTGGCGCTTGAGCACCCACACATGGGGCGGAAACATCAGGAAGGGCGCGATCGTCTCCCAGGCAGAGGTGTGATTGCTCATGACGATGTGGCTGCCCGGGGGAAGCCGTTCCAGCCCTTCGACGCTGAATTTCAAACCGCACAGCCCGTCCAGAACCCAGAACAAGGCGCGTGCCCAGGCCCGCGCCATGCCGAACTGCCATCGGTACGGTGACCAGAAGCACAACGTCATGAGCGCACTGACCACGCAGGCGGACAGCATCATGTACACCGTGAACAACAACGATTTCAGCGGTCGCATGCGTTCAGCCCGGCAGTCGCGACAGATCGGCCACCGCGCCGAGCAGCCGCTGCGCGTCGCGCAGCAGCGCGAGGCGGTTGTTGCGCTTCGCAAGGTCATCGTCCATCACCATGATGCCTTCGAAAAAACCATCCACGGCGGCGCGCAACCCGAGCAGAAGCTGCAGGCCTTCGCCATAGCGCCGCGCCTGCAGCGCCCGCTCGACGGGGACCCGCAGCTCCCCGATCGCCCGGTGCAGCAGGCGTTCGGCCTCCTCGGTGAACGCCTCGGGTTGCACTGTGTCCGTGGTCGGCATGGTCTTGCGCAGGATGTTGGCGATGCGTTTGTTGACGGCGGTCAGCACGCCCGCGTCCGGCAGCAGGACGAATTGCTTGACGGCCGCCAGGCGCAGGTCTGCATCGAGCGGGGAGTCGGGCCGTCCGGCAAGGACGGCGTCGATCATTTCTGCGGTGGTGCCGTCACCGCGCTCGAGCAGCAGTCCGCGCAGCCGTTCGGTGATGAAATCGTACACCTCTGCCGCCACGCCGGCCCGCTGCACGGGCTGCAGTGCCGCGGCGGCATCGAGCAGTTCCGGCAGCTTCAATTCCAAACGGCCTTCGAGCACGATCCGCAGCACCCCCAGTGCTGCCCGTCGCAGGCCGAAGGGGTCTTTGGCCCCGGTGGGCCGTTGTTCGATCGCGAAGATGCCGACCAGGGTGTCGATCTTGTCGGCCAGCGCCACGGCCTGACCGGTTCTTTCCGAGGGCAGCGCGTCGCCCGCGAAGCGGGGTCGGTAGTGCTCTTCGATTGCCCGCGACACGTCATGCGGCTCCCCTTGGGCCTCGGCGTAGTACCGACCCATGGTGCCTTGCAGCTCCGGAAACTCACCCACCATGGCCGTCATCAAATCGGCCTTGGCGAGTACGGCGGCTCGGCCCAAGTGCGGGCCCGCCTCGATGTGCCGACCTATGAGCCCGGCGAGCTGACCGATCCGCCGCGTTTTGTCGGCGTACGAACCGAGCCGGGTCTGAAAAGTCACGGCCCCCAGTTTCGCCGCGTGCTCGTCGAGCGAAATCTTCACATCCTGGTCCCAGAAAAATGCGGCATCGCTCAGCCGCGGCCGCACCACGCGCTCGTTGCCCTCACGCACCTTGGCGGGATCGCGGCTGGTGATGTTGCTCACCGTCACGAACCCGCCGGTGAGTTCGCCGCGTGCACCCTCGATAACGAAGTAGCGCTGATGTTCTTGGACGGTGGCGATAACGACCTCCCGCGGCAGGGATAGAAACCTCGCCTCGAACCGACCCGCGATCGGTACCGGCCACTCGACCAGGCCGGTCACCTCGTCGAGCAACGCATCTTCGATCAATGCCGTGCCGCCCGCCGCGACGGCGGCGGCCATGACTTCCTTGCGAATGAGGTTGCGCCGTTCGCTGAAATCCGCGATCACCCGGGCCCGGCGCAGCCGGCTTTCGTAGGCGCCGGCCGATGACAGCGAAATCGGGCCGGGGGCGTGGAAGCGGTGTCCGCACGTCACGCGGTCCGAGGCCAATCCGAGGACCTCCAACGGCACCACGTCGGCGCCGAACAGCAGCACGACGGTGCGCACTGGCCGGATGAACTCGGCGGTGTGCGCGCCCCAGCGCATGCGTTTTGCGATCGGCATCGCCGCCACCGCCTGATTGATGATATCGCCCAGCAGGCGGGTGGTGGACGCGCCCGGTTCGATGCCGCGGAATATCAACCACTCTCCCTTGTCGGTGTGCAGGCGCCCAAGGTCGGCAACCGGCACGCCACAATTGCGGGCGAAGGCCAGCGCCGCTGGTGTGGGTAGACCGGCCGAGTCGAAAGAGCCCGTGACCGGCGGTCCACGCTTCTCTATCCGTCTGTCGGGCGCAGACTGTGCGCACTGCAACACACACACTGCGAGACGGCGTGGTGTCGCGAAACGCTGCGCCAGCCCATGTGCGATACCCGCCTGGTCCAGCCCCTTGACGATGCCCTCTTCCAACGATCGCGACAGGCCCAGCAACGAACGCGGGGGCAGCTCCTCGGTTCCGAGCTCGAACAACAGATCCCGCGTATCCATCAACCACTCCGCGACGGCACGCCGTCGGTCCGCAGCCCCTGCGCGGCCGCAGGCCTCAGCAGGGGGAATCCCAACGCCTCCCGGCTTGCACGGTAGGCTTCCGCCACTCCTCGGGCGAGCGTTCTGACCCGAAGTATGAAACGCTGCCGCTCCGTCACCGACACGGCATGACGGGCGTCGAGCAGGTTGAACGAGTGCGACGCCCTGACCATCTGTTCGTAGGCCGGCAGCACGAGTTTGTCCTCGAGCAACGCACGACACGCTGCCTCGCAGGTGTCGAACTGGACGGACAGCGCCGCCACATCGGCCTTCTCGAAGTTGTAGGTGGACTGCTCTTTCTCGTTTTGGTGAAAGATGTCGCCGTAGGTGATGACGCCGTGGGGGCCCTCGGTCCAGACGATGTCGTAAATGCTCTCCTTTGCCTGGATGTACATGCCGAGCCGTTCTAGACCATACGTGATCTCCCCCATCACCGGCCGGCAGTCCTGTCCGCCAACCTGCTGGAAATAGGTGAACTGAGACACCTCCATGCCGTTCAACCACACTTCCCACCCCAGCCCCCACGCGCCGAGCGTGGGCGACTCCCAATTGTCCTCGACGAAACGGATGTCGTGGGTCAGCAGGTCGAAGCCGAGCGCCCGCAGCGAGCCCAGATACAGCTCCTGGAAGTTGTCGGGCGAGGGTTTGATGCATACCTGGAACTGGTAGTAATGCTGCAGGCGGAACGGGTTGTTGCCGTAGCGGCCGTCGGTGGGTCGGCGCGAGGGCTGCACGTAGGCCGCACTCCAGGGCTCGGGCCCCACCGCCCGCAGAAATGTCGCGGTGTGGAACGTTCCGGCGCCCATCTCCATGTCGTAGGGCTGCAGGACTATGCAGCCGAATTCCGACCAGTAGCTTTGTAGTACGAAAATGAGTTCTTGGAAGGTGCGGGGCGGAGCGGGAAGGGCTTTGGCCATCGTAGACTCGCGGTGAATGACGGCCGCGAGTATAGCGACGCGTCCTTCGGCGCGCCGGAACGATGCGCGGGGCAGCCCTGCACCCTAATCGATCATTTGATTCGAGTCGGCCGCCTGGCGGATAACCTCATCATGCGTGCGCACTTTTATAGTGCAAACTATGATCGTCTTTGAATGGTTTTGGTGCCGAGGACGTGGTCGCGCTGTGCAAGTGCTTGATTCCGGTACTACGTCACACTGGCACACTAGCTGCATTGTCCCAGGACCCCGGCACCGCCGGACCCGCTAGCAACCCCCCGTGAGGACGCCAATGACCCCGGCTGATGTTCTAAAGTTGATCAAGGAAAAAGAGGCGAAGTTCGCCGATCTCCGCTTCACCGACACCGTAGGAAAAGAACAGCACGTCACCGTGCCGACGCGCCTGGTCGATGAAGGTTTTTTCAAGGATGGAAAGATGTTCGATGGCTCGTCGATCGGCGGATGGAAAGGCATCAACGAATCGGACATGATCTTGATGCCCGATCCGTCCACGGCGGTGATCGATCCCTTTTACGAGGAGACCACCGTCAACCTGCGCTGCGACGTCATAGAGCCGATGACCATGCAGGGCTACGAGCGTGATCCGCGGTCGCTCGCCAAGCGGGCCGAGGCCTATTTGAAATCGACGGGCGTCGCCGACTCGGCGCTGTTCGGACCCGAGAACGAGTTCTTCATCTTCGACACGGTCACTTCGAGCTCCAGCATGAATGGCTGTTCCTACGAGGTGGATGCCTATGAGGGTGCGTGGAACTCCAGCAAGACCTACGAGGACGGCAACAAGGGCCATCGTCCGGCAGTCAAGGGCGGTTATTTCCCAGTGCCTCCGGTGGACGCCCAGCAGGACATCCGCACGGCCATGTCCATGGCCTGTGAGGAAATGGGTTTGAAGTTCGAAGTGCATCACCATGAAGTGGCGACCGCCGGCCAGGGTGAGATCAACGTTGCGGCCAACACTCTGACCAAGAAGGCGGACGAGGTTCAAATCCTCAAATACGCCCTGCAAAACGTCGCCCACGGGTACGGCAAGACCCTCACCTTCATGCCGAAGCCCATCGTGGGTGACAACGGCAGCGGAATGCACGTGCACATGTCCTTGCAGAAGGACGGCAAGCCGCTGTTCGCCGGTGACAAGTACGGCGGGCTGTCGGACATTGCGCTGTATTACATCGGCGGGATCATCAAGCATGCACGTGCCCTGAACGCCTTCACCAATGCCAGTACCAACTCGTACAAACGCTTGGTGCCGGGCTTCGAGGCACCGGTCAAATTGGCGTACTCCGCCCGCAATCGTTCCGCTTCGATCCGTATTCCCTGGATTTCCAATCCGAAGGGCCGGCGCATCGAAGTACGTTTTCCGGACGCCACCGCGAATCCGTATTTCGCGTTCTCCGCGATGCTGCTCGCGGGTCTGGATGGGATCTTGAACAAGATTCACCCGGGCGATCCCGCGGACAAGGATCTGTACGATCTGGAGCCCGAAGAGGACAAGAAGATTCCGACGGTTTGTCACTCGCTCGACATGGCGCTCGACTATCTGGACAAGGACCGCGAGTTCTTGAAGGCCGGCGGCGTGTTCACCGATGACTTGATCGACGCCTACATCGAATTGAAGATGAAGGAAGTCACGCGGCTGCGCATGACCACCCATCCCATCGAAATCGAGATGTACTACAGTCTGTAGGATTTGCCATGACCTGAAAGGTGACGGCGGTCACGCCGCCGTCACCGGGCCTTTGTGGACGAGGGACGATACGACTATGCTTCCCAGTCATGCACTTACGGCGTTGGTCGATGGCATTCTTGGTGCTCGTCGCAGGGTACGGACAGGCGGCCGTGGTGTATACGTGGACGGACGCGGCCGGCGTGGTGCACTACTCGGATCATGCCGTGCCGGGCGCGACGGTCGTCGTGACGTCGACTCCGAGCAGTGGCATTCAGGCAGGACCGGCCACCGCGCCGAACGTCGCGAATCAAACCAGACCGGCGGGTGCCCCGCTGGATTACACGCAATTCGCGATCAGCTCACCGCAGGCCGAACAGGTTTTCTTCAGCGACGACGCGGTATCGGCGACGCTCCAGCTGGAACCCGCTTTGAAGGCGGGACAGATCGTTTCCTGGAGCTTGAACGGGCGGATGCTGGACGATCAACAGGGCAACCTGTCGATCACGCTCCCGGCGCTGCCGCGTGGCGCCTATTCCGTCGCGGCGACCGTCACCGACCCGGTCTCCGGCACCTCGCGGACCACGCCCGGCGTGATGTTTTACGTGCGCCAACCCTCCGAGCTGTCTCCCCAACACAAGAAGTCTTGAGCCCCCTAAACACGCGGGCGGGTCGTTCGTTTGGCCGCTGAGCTGCAGTTGCGAACGCTCCACCTCGAAGGGTTCGAGCTGCTCGACGCGCTGGTGACCAGCGTTTTCGTTCTGAACCAAGATTTGAACGTCGCTTACCTCAACGCAGCGGCGCAGACCCTGCTCGGGCTCGGCGAGAACCAGGCGCTGGGCAGGCGCTTCACCGATCTTGCGCGGGGGGCCGACACCCTGCTCGTGCTGTTCGAGCGCGCCCGTTCCGGCGGCGAGGGTGTCGTCCAGCGGGAACTGGCGTGGCCGGCAGCGGGGGGCGTGGACCGCATATTGGATTGTGCGGTGACCCAGATCGCCATCGGGCAGGACGCCCCCCGTCTGTTGCTCGAAATCGAGGACATCACTCAACATCGGCGGTTGACGCGCGAGAACGCACTGCTGGCGCAGCTCGGCGGCAGCCGGCTGATGGTGCGACAGCTAGCGCACGAGATCAAAAACCCGCTGGGCGGGTTGCGTGGTGCGGCTCAGTTGTTGGAGCGCGAATTGCTCGATCCGGCGCTGCGTGAATACACGCGGGTCATCATCAGCGAGGCGGATCGTCTCACCAATCTGCTCGATTCCATGCTGGGGCCGGGCCGGCCGCCGGCAAAGCAGCTGGTCAACGTGCACGAGTTGCTGGAGCGTGTGTATCACCTGCTGCGCAGCGAAGCGCCGGAAGGAGTCACGGTCGACCGTGATTACGATCCCAGCCTGCCGGCGCTCACGGTGGATCCAAATCACATCATCCAGGCCATGCTCAATCTGGGCCGTAATGCCATACAGGCGCTGTCGGCCGGCGGTCTGCGATCGCCGCGGCTGGTGCTGCGTACGCGAGCCGCCACCAACGTGAGCGTCGGCGCGCGGCGCCATCGGCTGGTCGCCTCCATTCAATTCGAGGACAACGGACCGGGTGTTCTCGCCGAGATTCGTGACACGATTTTCTATCCGCTCGTGTCGGGTCGCTCCGACGGCACCGGTTTGGGGCTGGGTATAGCCCAGGATTTGGTGAGCCGCCACGGCGGCCTCATCGAGTTCGACAGCGCCCCCGGCCGGACCATATTCGTGATTTCTCTGCCCATGGACTCCGTATGACTGCAAAGCCTCTGCAAGTGTGGTTGGTGGACGACGATGCCTCGATACGCTGGGTGCTCGAAAAAGCGCTGAAGGGGAGCGGCATGGTCGCGAAATGTTTCGACCAGGCCGACAACGCTCTTTCCGCGCTGCGCAACGACACTCCCGATGTGTTGATGACCGACATCCGCATGCCGGGTCGTAGCGGCTTGGACCTCCTCAAGGAGATCCAGGTGTCGCGCCCCGGCCTGCCGGTGATCGTCATGACCGCCCATTCGGATCTGGATGCGGCCGTGGCCGCCTATCAGGGCGGCGCCTTCGAATATCTGCCGAAGCCGTTCGACATCGACAAGGCGGTGGACCTCGTGCGTCGCGCCGCCCAGCAGGCCACGGTTTCCACGGATGTCGAGGTTGCCCGTCGCAGCATTCCCGAGCTGCTGGGCCAGGCCGCGGCCATGCAGCAGGTATTTCGCGCCGTGGGCCGCCTTTCCCGATCCAGTATGACGGTGCTCATCACCGGCGAATCGGGCACGGGCAAGGAATTGGTGGCCCATGCCCTGCATCGCCATAGTCCCCGGGCCAGCAAAGCTTTCGTCGCTCTCAACACGGCGGCGTTCACCGCCGATCTGCTCGAATCGGAGCTGTTCGGTCACGAAAAGGGCGCCTTCACCGGCGCCGATGCCCTGCGTCGCGGCCGTTTCGAGCAGGCCGACGGTGGCACCTTGTTCCTGGACGAGATCGGCGACATGTCCCCGGCGCTGCAAACCCGCCTGTTGCGCGTGCTCGCGGAGGGCGAGTTCTACCGGGTTGGCGGTCAGACCCCCGTGAAAGTGGACGTACGCGTCATCGCCGCCACCCATCAAGATCTGGAAACCCGCGTGAAGTCGGGTCATTTTCGTGAAGACCTGCTGCATCGGTTGAACGTCATCCGCATCGAGATTCCGCCGTTGCGCGAGCGCCGTGAGGATATTCCGGAACTGCTGCGCCATTACTTGAGCGTGGCCGGTCAGGAACTCGGTGTCGAACCGAAGCTGCTGATGCCGCCGGCGGAAACCGCGCTGGTCACGTTCGACTGGCCCGGTAACGTGCGTCAATTGGTGAACGCCTGCCGCCGGCTGACCGTCACGGCTCCGGGACGCGAAATCCGCGTCGAGGATATTCCACCGGATCTGGGTGGCGTGCCGGTGGGTCAGGCCACCAGTCACGACTGGACGGCCAAGCTGTCGTACTGGGCCGAGCAGGAACTCGAGGCGGGCACGCAGCGGCTGCTGGATCAGGCGGTGCCGGAGGTCGAACGCATCCTGATCCGGGTGGCGCTGCGCAAGGCGGACGGTCTGAAGCAGGACGCCGCCAAGCTGCTGGGGTGGGGACGCAACACGCTCACTCGGAAGATGAAAGAGCTGGGCATGGAGGACGCCGCTTAAGCCGAGGCCGGCGACCAGAGTCTGGCGGCGGGCGCGTCGTCGGATATACTCCGCGCGACAATGTCCGATCTTCTCGCGCGAACGCTGGGCGTCTCGTCCCGCGTTTTTTATGGCAACTCGTTGGGCGAATGGCTGATCGCAGCCTGCGTGGGTGTGGCGGCCTGGTCGTGCCTGATCCTGTCGCGGCGGCTGCTGGCTTCGCGCGCGGAACGTTACTCCGCCCCACACCATTCGCTGCCCGTGCGGCTTTTTTTCTATCTGGTCTCGAGGACCCGACAGTTTTTCCTGCTCGCGCTCGCGCTCGATGCCGCCCAGGAAAGCCTGACATTTTCCGCGCGGATCCAGCACATCGTCTCCAATTCCCTGCTGATCCTGGTGCTTCTCCAGGTGGGATCGTGGGCCGTGCGGGCGGTGCGTTTCTATCTCGAACTCAAGGAGCTGGAGCGCGGTCCCGATCGCGTGTTCGCAGGTTCTCTGGACATCATCAACTTCGTGGCCCGGATGTTGATCTGGTCGCTGCTGATCCTCGTGGCACTCGACAATCTCGGCGTGAACATCACCGCGTTGCTCGCCGGTCTGGGGGTCGGCGGCGTCGCGGTGGCGCTCGCCCTGCAGAACATCCTGGGCGATCTGTTCGCGTCGCTGTCCATCGCCCTGGACAAGCCGTTCGTGGTCGGTGACAGCCTGAACATCGACACCTTCACGGGCTCGGTGGAGCGCATCGGCATCAAGACCACCCGGTTGCGCAGCGAGACAGGAGAACAGATCATTCTGTCCAACGCTGACATTCTCAAGAGTCGCGTGCGCAACTATGGCCGGATGCCGGAGCAGCGCACGCTCATGACCATACGCGTGACGTACACCACGCCGGGCGACACGCTGCGGCACATTCCGAAGTTGCTCGAAGACATTGTGCGTGAACAGGCCAACACCCGCTTCGATCGTTGCCATTTGAAAACCATGGGTGACTCGTCGCTGCATTTCGAGCTGTCCTATTTCGTTCAGCAGCCGAAACTCAACCCGCTCATGGATCTGCAGCAGTCGGTCCTGTTCCGCATCATCGACGAGTTCGCGCGCTTGGGAATCGAATTCGCCTATCCCACCCAGCGGATCTTGCTCGAGCGGCCGGAATCCGTCTGAATATTTCGCGTGAGCGCGCCATGTTCCATGTGCTGTTGTACGAGCCTGAGATTCCGCCGAATACGGGCAACGTGATCCGGTTGTGCGCCAACATGGGAGCGACGCTGCACCTGATCGAGCCATTGGGTTTTCGTCTCGACGACAAGCGGGTGCAACGCGCCGGTCTCGACTATCATGAACTCGCCCGAGTGCGGGTCCATGCCAGCCTCGATGACTGTCTGCAGGTGCTTGCGGACTCTCGGGTGTTCGCGGTCGAGACCGGCGGATGCCGCCGTTACAGCGACGTCGATTATCGGGCCGGCGATGCGTTTTTGTTCGGTCCGGAAACACGCGGTCTGCCGGAGCAGGTGCTCGGGAGAATGGACGCCGCGAATTCGGTGTTCATTCCCATGATGCCCGGCAGCCGGAGTATCAATCTTTCGAATGCCGTCGCTATCGTTGCGTTCGAGGTCTGGCGCAAATTGGGGTTCGAGGGCCACGGCTGAAGCGCACGCCGGACCGGCCGTTACTCAGTCTCGAACCGCAGGGCCCGGCCCATCAACTCCTCGACCGCCGCGCGTACCGGTTTGCACTCGTGCATGATCCGGAAGATTTCCCGGCAGATTGGCATTTCCACATCGAGTGTTTGTGCGACCGCACACACGGCACGCGACGCGAAGACCCCTTCGACCACCTGGTGTATGCCGGCCTGGGCCTCCTGCAGTGACTGGCCGCGCCCCAAACCGAGGCCCAGGCGTCGGTTGCGGGATTGATCGTCGGTGCACGTGAGGACGAGGTCGCCCAGGCCGGCGAGACCCATGAAGGTCTCACGCACCGCCCCGAGCTTCACGCCCAGACGCATCATCTCCGCGAGCCCGCGCGTTATCAGGGCCACGCGCGTGTTCGCGCCGAAGCCCATGCCGTCCGCGATGCCGCTGCCGATGGCAATGACGTTCTTGACGGCGCCGCCGACCTCGACGCCTACGATGTCGGTCTGCAGGTAGGCACGAAACGCCGGCCCCGAGAGCTTGACGGCCAGTTCCTTTGCGAACGATTCATCCCGCGACGCCACGGTCATCGCCGTTGGTAGCCCGGCCCCCACCTCCCTGGCGAAAGTGGGACCCGACAGCACTGCGCCCGGCCTGTCGCCCAATACCTGACCGGCAACCTGATGTGGCAACAACCCGCTCGCGATCTCGAAACCTTTGGTGGCCCAGGCCAGGCGAGACTCCGCGTGCAGATGGGGTGCAAGCTGTTCGAGGCTCGATCGGAAGGCATGCGAGGGCACCGCGACGAGCGAGTCACGAACACCGTCCAGGGCGGCGGACAGGTCGAGCGTGATCTCGAGCCGGGCGGGAAATGCCGCGTTCGGCAGATAGCGTTCGTTGCAGCGTGCGTGCCGCATGGCGTCGAGTTGCGCCAGATCGCGGCCCCAGAGATGTACGCTGTGACCCGCCCGGGCCAGTTGCACGGCGAGTGCCGTGCCCCAGGAGCCGGCGCCGATCACCGCCAGGGGCTCTTGCGCAGTCACGTGCCGTGCCCGAACGGCTCCCTAGTTGACCAGGCTCGAGGGCGCCGGCGCTTCCGACGCCTGCGCGAACAGGGCATCGAAATTCACCAGCGGCAGCAGGAAATTCGGAAAGCCGCCCTTCACGATCAGGTCCGAGATCACCTCGCGCGCGTAAGGGAACAGCACGCTCGGACAGAAGCTGCCGATCAAGCGCTTCAAATCCTCCATCGACGCCCCGGCGATCGAAAAGACGCCGGCCTGCTTCACCTCCACCAGATACAGGGTCGCATCCCCCTGCTTGGCTTCCAGGGTGATGGTGAGCAGCACCTCCCGCACGTCCTGGCTGAGTTCCTCGGCGGAAGTGTTCATGTTGAGCTGGAACTTTGGTTCCCAGCCCTGGTTGTTGGGCAGCCGCGGACCGTTTGGTGACTCGTAGGAGCAGTCTTTCAAATAGACGCTCTGCAGGCTGATCTGCACGCCGCCGACGATGGTTTCCACCGGTTCTGTTCTGACCTCGTTCATCAATCCCCCTGCATGAGACGATCCAGTTCGCCGCTGCCGTCGAGCGCGAACAGATCGTCGCAGCCGCCGACGTGCCTGTCGTCGATAAAAATTTGTGGAACCGTGCGCCGACCGCTGCGCGCGACCATTTCCTGACGGAATCGCGCGTCGTCGTCGACGTTGATTTCGGTGTACGAAATGCCTTTCTGCGCCAGCAGGCCCTTGGCTCGCTGGCAGTAGGGACACCAGCCGGTGACGTAGAGCGTGACCGCCGCCTGGCTCATTTCACGACCGCCCTGCCGCCGGCCGCGGTCTTCGTCAGCGGTAGATTGTCCCTGACCCAGGCATTCAGTCCCCCCTCGAGATTGAACACCTTGGTAAAGCCGAGTCGGGTCAGCGTACGCACGGCACCGGCGGCGCCGCTGCCCGTGGCATCGTACGTAATGACGTTCTTTTCACGCCATTTTTTCAGCGAATCAGCCTGGGCTTCGAGCTCCGCCGCCGGCACGTTGCGCGCATCCCCGATATGGCCGACGTCGAACTCCGCCTTGTCGCGCAGATCGATGACGAGGGCGCCCTGGTTCATCAGCCGCACCGCCTGTGTGGCCGAGAGTGCCGCGAACGCCTGCAGCCGCTCCCGAACCTCGTAGACTGCGACCACCACGGCGGCGAACACAGCGCCGCCCGCCAGATACGGGTGGTGCGCAATGTATTCAAACAATCGCTGCATGCGCAAGACCTCGAGCGTTGGAGGCCGCCGAGTATAGCAGCGCCGACGCGCTGTATGCTTGGGGTTCCCCTCCGTGGCCGCCCGCATGAACAAACCCATCAATAACGTGTTTCTGCAGGCCTGCTTGCTGCTGACGCTTTGTGGCGGCGTGCCTGCGCAAGGTTCCGACAGTGCCGAGTCCCTGCAGGCGAAGGCGCGTCTAGCGGCGTTGCGCGATCACATCGCCGGCCTCACGGCCCGGCTCGGTACCGATCTCGCCGCGCGCGATGCGCTGAATGCCCGCCTGCGTGAGATGGACCTGAGTCTCACGGCCGGCCGGTTGCGCCTCGACGGTCTGCGCAGCGCCCGCGCGACGGCAGCCCGCCATCAGACGGTCTTGCGCGAAGAACAGGCCACCATCGAAAAGACGCTGGTGGCACAGCGCCATGCGCTGGCCGAGGAGGCCCGCAATGCCTATATGCTCGGCTCCCAGGAACAGCTCAAGCTGGTGCTCAATCAGAGCGACCCGGCCGCAGTCGGCCGGCTGTTGAGCTACTACTCGTACTTCGTGCATGAACGCGCGGGCAAGATTGCGGGCATCCGAGCGCAGGTGGAACGGGATCGCACCCTGGTGGACGAGATCGCGCGTGCCACGGCGGCACTCGAGACCCTGGAGCATGCCGCGAGCGAGGCGCTGACGCAGTTGCACCAGGCGCGGGCGGAACGCTCGACGGCGTTGCGCGCGGTGCTCCGGCAGGTGAGCAGCGGCGGTGATGAACTCGCCCGCTTGAAGCGCGAGGAGCAGGCGCTCGAGGCGTTGGTCGCCGATCTGGCCCAGGTGCTGCAGGAGTTCCCCGTCGATACGCAGCAGCGCTTCGAGACGCTGCGTGGCAGGTTGGCGTGGCCGGTGGCGGGTCGCATCGGTGCCCACGGTGGTGAGCCGCGCGGTTTCTCCGGCGTACGGATCGACGCCTCGCCCGGCGCGAAGGTTCGTGCGCCTTACTACGGCCGCGTGGTGTATGCGGACTGGTTGCAGGGGCTCGGTCTGCTGCTCATCATCGGGCACGGTGACAACTACATGACGCTGTACGGCCATGCCGAGGTGCTCTACAAGTCGGTGGGCGAGTGGGTCGCACCGGGCGATGTCATTGCCGGTATGAGCGATGCAGCGGGGGCGACGCCCCAGCTCTATTTCGAGATCCGGGATGGACGCAGGACGGTGGATGCCAGAGCTTGGTTGAAGGAAGTTCCATGACGTATGCTGCCGCGGGCCATGGCCACTAAAACGCGTTCCGTCCTGCTGGTCGCCATCGGACTCGTCCTCGGTCTGTCGATCGGACTCGCGCGTGGCGTGCTCGCCGACAAACCGTCGACTGCGGATGCCAACGTCCCCTGGGCCGATGCGCGCATGCTCGCCGAGATCCTAGCCCGGGTCGAACGCGATTATGTGAACCCCGTCGACGACCATCAGCTGCTGCAGGCGGCCATTCGCGGCATGGTGTCTTCGCTCGACCCCTACTCCGCCTATCTCGACGGCGACGAGTACGACGAGATCAAGATCAGTAGCACGGGAGAATATTCCGGCGTGGGGATCGAGGTGTCCATCGTCGACGATCAGGTCGTCGTGGTGTCGCCGTTCGAGGGGTCGCCGGCGGCTCTGGCGGGAATCCGTTCCGGCGACATCGTCGCCAGCATCGATGGCGTGGCGGTGAACATCAACGCGCTCAACGCCACCATCGGCCGCATGCGCGGCAAGGACGGCACGTCGGTGGACGTGGGCATCCTACGCCCGGGGACGCTGGAGCCGCTCAAATTCACCCTGCAGAGGTCACGCGTAGAACTGCGCAGCGTGCGTGCCGAACTTGCCGAGGCGGACTTGGGTTACGTTCGGATATCGCAGTTCAGCGAGACCACCGGAGAGGATTTGTCGTCCGCCTTGAAGGATTTGCGCAAGCGCAACCATGGCGAACTCGGTGGATTGGTCCTCGATCTGCGCAATAATCCCGGCGGCGTGCTGGAAGCCGCGGTGGCCGTGGCGGATGTGTTTCTGGACGGCGGTCTGATCGTGAGTGCGAAAGGCCGCACCCCCGAGTCGCAATTCGCCATGCGCGCCAAACCCGGGGATGAGCTGCATGGCGCGCCGCTCGTCCTCCTGGTAAACGGCGGTTCCGCCTCGGCGGCCGAGATCGTGGCCGGTGCGCTGAAGGATCATCAGCGCGCCATACTGATGGGCCGCACGACGTTCGGTAAGGGCTCCGTGCAGACGGTCATGCCGCTGAGCGACGGCGTGCGTGCCATCAAACTCACCACTTCCTTGTATTACACCCCCTCTGGTGTGTCCATCAATCACCGCGGCATCGCACCCGACATCGAACTCGATCCGGAGGGCAAGACGCCGGTCACAGCCGCCCCCGCCACGACCCCGACAACCCCCGCGACTCCCGCAACCCCGGCGGACTCGCCCAAGGCGCAGCGCGATCCTGTGGTGAAACGCGCTCTGGAGGAACTCAAGGTGCTTGCGGCGCGCCGTAAGGGGTCCATGACCGCAAGGGCCCGTTAGGCTACCGGGCGCCCCTGTCCCCCGGGGTACTTGGTTTCCTCCTCTCTGTCAGCGTTGGATTACACGAACTTAGTGAACATTCTGACAAAAGATGGCAAAGTTAGTGTCGCATCACGTAATTTTGCGTACCGGCGCCGTATGTTCATCCACTCCTAAACTCCGCACTGGGAATTTATGCGCTCCATCGATCGAGGCAGACCGGCTCTCTGGTTGGCGCTGGCCGGGCCCTTACTGGCCATGTTCGCCTTTTCTGCGACTTCACGGGCCGCCGCCTCGATCCCGAATTTGAAGTCCAATTCGGTATTGATCGTCGATCAAAGCGACGCCTCCGTGCTGTACTCGCGCAATTCCAGCATTCCGGCCCCCATTGCGTCCATCACCAAGCTGATGACGTCTCTGGTGGTGCTCGACGCCAAGCAGCCTTTGGAGCAACCGCTCGAAATCACCCCTGCCGAGACGAACCTGCCGCGCGGCGGTTCGTCCCGCTTGAGCGTGGGCACCGTGCTGACGCGCGGCGATCTCATGCATCTTGCATTGATGTCCTCCGAGAATCGGGCGGCGCACGCATTGGGGGTCAACTACCCCGGTGGGCTGCCTGCCCTCGTCAAAGCAATGAATGCCAAGGCGCGGGTGCTCGGCATGACCACCGCACGTTTCGTCGATCCCACCGGCCTGTCGAGCGACAATGTCGCGAGCCCCGAAGACCTGTCCAAACTGGTGTTGGCCGCCTCGCGAAACGCCAGGATCCGCGAGTTCTCCACGGACGAGAGCTATACGGTCCGAGTACGCCGGCATCTCGTCGAATTCCACAACACCGACAACCTGGTGAAGAACCCGGCGTGGAAAATCATCGTGCAGAAAACGGGATACATCACCGAGGCGGGCAAGTGCCTGGTGATGGAGGCGGTGATCGAAGGACGCAACGTGGTGATCGTGCTGCTCGATTCCGCCGGCAAGCTCACCCGCGTCGCCGACGCCAAACGCGTCAAGAGTTGGATGGAAGCCAACGCCGCCGCCCGGATGCAGGTGTCGATGCGTTGAGGCCCGGGGATCGCAACCGCTGAATCGCCGCCGACCGGCCCGGTCTCACGGATGCACTACCTGTCGTACGGCACCCAGCAAGCCGCCCACGACCAGTATCATCGTCGGCAGGTAGGAGAGGCCAAATCCTGCGCCGCGCTTCGCGGGGTCGCGCACGTACGCGGCGGCGAATACCTCGCGCCCGATGAGATACACCACCCCCAGACCCGCGGCCCAGAGGGGGTTGAAATAGCGGCTGAACAGATAAAGACCTGGAATAAGCGCAATGAGCTGCTCCAGTGTGTTTTGCTGCACTCGAAACAGCCGATCGAACACCTCGTGTCCCGAGGTTGCGGGCGCGTGCACGCCGTACCTGCCGCGAGCCGCGCCGACCCTGAAGCCGAAGACCACGAACTGTAGAACTGCGAGCCCAGTCACGATATCGACATAAGCCATGAATCTTCTCCTGCGTTGTTGAATAATGATGCGCCAAGTCCAAGGCCATCCGATGAGTCCAGTCCGCAACACCACCCGTACCGGCACACGAGGCTACGCGCATCTGGTGGAACTGGAGGTGCCCGTGGCGCGCGTGTGGCGCGCCTTGACGGACCCCGGCCTCATGCGGATCTGGTCCGCTCAGGATGCGGAAATCGATGCGCGCAAGGGGGGGCTGTACCGGCTGGGCAGGCGCCAGCAAGGCGCCCGTGAGGCCCATATCGACATTTTCGACATGAACCGCCGGCTGCGGCTCATCTACCTCAAGGACCCGGCGCTGCCGCCCAGCGAGAGCGCCGTGGTCGATGATTTCCTGCTCGATGTCCGTCGTGTTGACCTGACCACGCTGCGCCTGCTCGGCTCCGGTGTCTCCGATGCCGCCGAGTGGGACCGGGCGTATGTGAGAATGCGTCAGGGCTGGGAACGTCTTCTGGGACGGATCAAGTTCACACTCGAGAGCCCGCCTCCGGCTGAGAAGCCGCCGCCGCCACCGAAAGACCCCGGCTTGCCGGGACTCGATTATTGAGGAACCCATGCCTGGACTGCTGATTCGTGCATTGATCGTCGCGCTCGGCCTGTGGCTCGCTACTGCCTGCGTGCAGGGCATCACGATCGATGATCCCGTCACGCTGATTCTCGCCGGTGTGTTGCTGGGTGTGGTGAACTCCGTGGTGAGGCCGATCGCCATCCTGCTCACCCTGCCCATGACGCTGCTCACGCTCGGTCTGTTTTTGCTCGTCATCAACGCCGGCATGGTGGCGCTGGTTGCCGCCCTGATTCCCGGCATGCACGTGGCCAGCTTCGGCGCCGCGTTTTGGACGGCCCTCATCGTTAGCGTGGTGGGCGCGGTCGGTTCGTACTTGGTGGGCTCCAAAGGCAAGGTCGACATCATCGTCAAGCGCCGCTGAGCGTGGCCCGGGTCAGCTCGCCCGGCGAACGCGCTACCGGCTGGCCCGCGGCGTGCCGGCGCGGAAGATCCAGTAACAAAGACCCATCAGCAGGGCGGCAGCCACCCATTTTCCCGCCGCGAGTTCGTGGCCGGCGTCGAGCACGTGCGGATTCTTGCTGATCCAGATGCACAGAGCGATGAAGATGCCGACCAGCGCCTCGCCCGTGATCAGCCCCGCCGCGTACAGCATGCCGTGCTGTTTGAGCTTCTCGTGATCTTGTCCTGCACTGTGGCGACGGTGCCAGCGATCCACGATCTCCGCCACGATGCCGCCGGCCAGGATGGGCATGGTGACGTCGAGCGGCAGGTAGATGCCCACCGCCACGGCCAGCACCGGCGCGCTCCATCGCGAACCGCGGCGCTTGAGATACAGGTCGAGCGCGATGATCAGAGCGCCGATCATGACGCCCAGCCCGATCATGGCGGTGGGCAGCGTGCCGCCGAACATGCCCTCCGCCACCGCTCTGACCAGATTGGCCTGGGGCGCCGGCAACGCCTTGACCCCGGGATGGGCGGGTTCACCGATGCCGTAGGCGAACAGCAGCACGTTCATCACGGGCGCCATGACCGCCGCGCTGGCGATGACCCCGATGCACAGCATCACCTGCTGGCGCCAGGGCGTGGCGCCCACCAGCTGCCCTGCTTTGAGATCCTGTAAATTATCGCCGGCCACCGCCGCCGCGTTGCAGACCACCGCGCCGATGAACACCACCGCCACTGCGCCGATGGAGGATTTCCCCCCCACCATCCACATCAAGACCAGCGACGCGAACAGGATGGTGCAGATGGTGATGCCGGAGACGGGATTGTTCGACGATCCGATGAGCCCGGCCATGTAGCCGCTGACGGAGGAGAACAGGAACCCGGCCACGAGCATGATCACGGCCATGGCGAGACTGACACCGATGCTGCCGACCACGGCGTGATACAAAAAAAACAGCGGTACCACGAACGCCGCGATCCCCAGCAACACCGCACCCATCGGCAGGTCACGCTCGGTGTGCGGTACGTCGACCCCTTTTTTGCCGCTGACTTTGAGTCCGCTCGAGACCGCCGACCACAGCGATCTGCGCAGTGACCAGAGTGCCCAAAGTGCGCCGGTGAGCATGCAACCAACACCGATATAGCGGATCTGCGCGCGCCAGATGGCAAAGGCGGCACCCTCGGGATCGAGCCCGACCAACGCGTGCATCAGCGCAGGGTCATGCGGATACCAGAACGCGTTGTACGAGGGAATGGCCAGCCACCAGGAGAACAAGCCGCCGGCGGCGATCGAAATGGCGACGTTCAGGCCGACGATGTAGCCGACGGCGAGCAGCGCCGGCGAAAAGCCGTAGCTGAAGAAGGCGATGCCGCGCTGGCCGACGTAGCTCTGCAGGGTGAAGGCCTCAGGAAGGGATCGCAGACCTGACGTGAGCAGTTTTAACACGCCCCCCACCACCGTCGCGCCCGCGAGTATCTTCGCACCGGCGCCGGGGTTGGCACCTATCTTCAGCACCTCGGCGGCCGCCACCCCCTCCGGAAACTGCAGTTTCTGCTCGATGATCAGGGTGCGTCGCAACGGCACGGAGAACAGCACGCCGAGCAACCCGCCCAGGCCCACGATGGCGAAGGTCCACCAATATTCGAAGACACTCCAGTGATGCAGCAGGATCAGTGCCGGCAAGGTGAAAATGGCGCCTGCCGCTATCGAGGTGCCGGCCGAAGCGCCGGTCGCGACGATGTTGTTTTCCAGAATGTTGGAACGCCCGAACAGCGGCAGCACGGCCATGGAGATCACCGCCGCCGGAATCGCCGTCGCCACCGTCAACCCGGCGAACAGCCCGACGTAGGCATTGGCGGATGCCAGGATCACGGTGAGAACGATGGACAGCAGGATCGCCTTCACCGTGAGCTGGGGTGGCGGCACCGGCGATGAAGTCGCCGTTGCCGGGCTCATGCCACGCTGCCCATCAGTTTTCGCACCGGCCGGCTGATCGCGAGCAGCACGGTCCCCAGACCCACGGAAAAGTACACGATGTGCAGATACTGGGCCGGCATCGCGGCCGTGTTGTTGGCGTCGAACTCACCGGCGATCAAGCTTGCAACGAGGTTGCCGAGCGACGTGGCGAGGAACCACATGCCCATCATCTGCCCCACGAAACGCTTCGGCGCGAGCTTGGTGAAATAACTCAAACCCACCGGGCTCAGGCACAGCTCGCCGAAGGTGTGCAGCAGGTAGGTGACGATCAGCCAGGTGGGCAGCACCTTCGCGCCGGAGGCCACCACGGTCGCGGCGGCCGCCATGACCAGAAAGCCCGAGCCCATCAGGATCACGCCGAGCGCAAATTTGGCCGGTGCCGACGGGTTGAGGTTGCGTCGGGCCAGGGCGATCCAGATCCAGGCGAAGAACGGTGCGAACAGGAAAATGAAGAATGAATTGAGCGACTGGAACCAGCCGGTCGGAATTTCGGTATGGAGCCAGCCCACCGTGCGGTCCGTGTAGCGCTCGGCGAACAGGTTCAGCGAAGAACCGGCCTGTTCGAATCCTGAGAAAAACAAGGCGCAGCCCACGAACAGCACCAAAAGCACCACGCCGCGCCGGCGCTCCTCGCGGTCGAGGCCCGCGGCGAAAAAGTAATACAGGAAATAGAGCGTCGCCATCGCCACGATCACGTACGCCACTGCCTGTGCGAGGCCCACCGCATTGACCTGGATCATGCCGAAGCTCACGGCCGCGAGCAGCAGCGCAGCCGCGCCGGCGCCGGTACCGAGCTGCAGCCACTGTTTGCGGCGGATGCCGGCCGGCAGCAGGCCCGCGCCTCCCAGATGCTTCCGGGTGAATTGAAACTGCAGCAGACCGATGGCCATGAATACGGCCGCGGCAGCGAAGCCCGCTCGCGGCCCGAACAGAATCTGAGCCTCGCCCGCCAGGATCGGCCCGAGAAAACCTCCGATGTTGATGCCGATGTAGAAGATGGTGAAACCCGAATCCAGACGTGCGCCACCCTCCGGATACAGACCCGCCACGATGGCGCTCACGTTTGGTTTGAGCAGGCCGACCCCCAGCACGATCACCACGAGGCCGACATAGAAGCCGCGCGGCGTCGTGGACGAGGCCAGCAGCGCGTTGCCCAGGGTGATGGCCAGGCCGCCGGCGAGCACGGCCCGCTGTGCGCCGATCAGGCGGTCGGCGACCCAGCCCCCCGGCAGGGCGGCCAGATAGACGGCCGCGTTGTACAGTCCGTAAATGGCGGTGGCGGTCTTGTCGTCCAGCCCAAAGCCGCCGACGGAGACGGCGCTGACGAGGAACAACACCAGCAGGGCGCGCATCCCGTAGAAGGTGAAACGCTCCCACATCTCGGTGAGGAACAGGGTGGCAAGACCACGTGGATGGCCGAAAAAGGTGGCGGCCACTAGACGCCCGCCTCGCGCTCGGCCTGTTCGGCGTCTTCCTTCGCGCGGGCCGCAATCTTGTCCTTGAGCAGTATGCCCGCCATCACGATCCCTATTTCGTACAGAAAGTACATCGGCACCGCCATGGCACTTTGTGACACGGCATCGGGCGGCGTGACGAACGCCGCGAAGATGAATATACCCAACAGCACGAATCCGCGGTTCTTCTTGAGCATCGATACCTTGACGAAGCCCGTCCACACCAGCAGTACGGTGGCCACCGGTACCTCGAAAGCGAGACCGAAGGCGAGCAGTAGAATCATCACGAAGTCCAGGTAGCTGCCCATGTCGGTCATCATCTGCACGCCGTTCGGCGTGGTCGCCACGAAGAAGCTCAGCATCACCGGGAACACCACGTAGTAGGCGAACGCCGCGCCGGTGTAGAACAGCAGAATGCTCGAAATCAGCAGGGGCACCGCGAGTTTCTTTTCATGCTTGTACAGACCGGGCGCGACGAAGGCCCAGGCCTGGTAGAGCACGCAGGGAATGGCGAGTCCGATGGCGAGCACCAGTGCCAGCTTGAACGGCACCGTGAACGGCGCGACCACGCTGGTGGCGATGAGCGTGGCGCCGGCGGGCAGTTTGCGCTTCAAGGGCTCGGCGACCAGCGAGAACAGCTGGTTCATGTAGATCGCGCAAGGAATGAAACAGATGCCGACCGCCAGCATGGCCTTCAGCAGCCGGTCTCGCAGTTCCAACAGATGCGATATCAGCGTACCTTCGGCGAGACCCTCAGGCTCGCCCGGTCCGCCACCGGCGTCATTCATTGGTGGGGCGGGAATCGCCGAGATGCAGGGTGTCGATACGGTGATCTTCGACGGCGACCACCGGAGCCGGCTGCCGGGCCGTCGCTTCGGCGGGCGACCGCCCGGCCGGTGCCGCATCTGGGTTCACTGCCTTGGAAAACTCTCCCGGCAACGGCTCGGAGCGCGGGGTGCTGCCCGAAACGGCAGGCGCCGCGCCGTCGGCGGCCGTGGTCGGCAGCGCAACCTGCGTGGGCAGCACGGGACGGGGGGGTGCGATGGTCTTGGTGTGCTCGCGCAGAAGCTCCTCGGCATTCACCTCGCGCTCAAGCTGTTCGGTGAGCTGCCGCGCCATGAGACGTGCGCGGCCCATCCAATTTCCGACCTGGCGCGCGACTTTTGGCAGCCGTTCCGGCCCCAGCACCACCAGAGCGATGGCGGAGGTCAGCAAAATCTCCGAAAACCCGAAATCGAGCATGGTCGATCAGCAATCCGTCACGCCTGGGGTTTGGGAGGCGCCTTGACTTCGGCTTCGCGCGCAGCCGTTCCGGGCGGGGCCACACCGGCGTCGAAATCCGCATCCTGGCGCAAATGTTTGGACTTCTCCTCGGACTCGCCGTCGGACATGGCCTGCTTGAAGCCCTTGACGGCCGCGCCCAAGTCCGTGCCGATGGAGCGCAGACGTTTGGTGCCGAATATCACCAGTGCGATGGCCAGGATGACCAGTAACATTTTCGAATCGAACATCTCGCTTCTCCGATTCCGCGTTGTCCCGTGGGGCGTTGTAATGATACGCCAAAGCACACGTCGTTGAGCCGTGCGTCATCGGTCAACCGCTCTCCAACCAAAAGGTGGCGGGGCCGTCGTTCACGAGACTCACCTGCATGTCGGCGCCGAACACGCCGCTGGCGAGGCGCGGATGGCGTGCCTGAGCTGCGAGCACCAGGCCTTCGAAGAGAGGCCGGGCCAGGTCGGGGTGGGCTGCCGTCGAGAAGCCGGGTCGCAGTCCGCGCGTCGTGTCGGCGGCCAGCGTGAACTGCGGCACCAAAAGCAGATCGCCGCCGATTGCGCCAAGATCGAGATTCATCTTGCCGTCAACGTCGGCGAAAATCCGGTAGCCCAGCAATCTTCCCAATAGCCTGGCGCCCGTGTCTGCATCGTCGTCGGGACGGATGCCGATCATGGCCAGAATACCGCGGCCGATGTGCGCGACGACGGTATCGTCGATCCTTACCTGCGCTTCGCTGACTCTTTGGATCAGGGCAATCATGAACACACGACAGCGGCCACGCGGGCTGGGCAAGCGCCTACTTTCTCCACAGAGCAGGCGTGAACAGCACCAGGATGGTGAACACCTCGAGGCGACCGAGCAGCATCGCCGCCGAACACACCCAGGTTTGGAAGTTGCTCAAGATGCCGTAGTTGCTGCCGGGCCCGACGAGCCCCAAGCCCGGGCCGGCATTGTTGATGCACGCGAGGATGGAGGACAGCGACGTCAAGAAATCCAGCCCGCTCGCGAGCTGCAGAAAAACCAGCGTGACCACGCTCATGAAGTACAGGAACACGAAGGCGAGCACGGCGAAAACCACCCGGTTGGCGATCACGTTGCCCCCCACCTTGAGCGGCCGCACCATGTTCGGATGCACCAGCATGTCCAGTTCGCGGCTCGCCTGCTTCGCCAGCACCAGAGTACGGATCATCTTGATGCCACCGCCGGTCGAGCCGGAACTCGCGACGATGCAGCTCAGAAACATCATCCACATGGGCGCGAAGATCGGCCAGCGCGAATAATCCTGGGTGTGCAGGCCGCTGTCGACGGCGATCGACACCAGGTTGAAGGTAGCGTGACGCAGGGCGGTCGGAAAGTCCGCATAGCTGCCCTTGAGGAGCAGGAACAGGGCCACACCGAGACAGCTCGCCGCGAGCACGCCGAACACGGCCTTCGCCTCGGCATCACGGAAGTAGGCGGCGACGCCGCGTTGGCTCCAGGCCATGAAGTGAGTCGCGAAATTGAGCGCCGCCAGCACCTGGAACACCGTCAGTACCAGCTCGATGGCCAGCGAATTGAAATGCCCGATGCTGGCGTCGTAGGTGGAAAAGCCGCCGAGGCTCAACGCGGAAAATCCGTGACATACCGCGTCGAACCATGACATACCGGCAAATTTGAGGCAGGCCACGCAGGCCACCGTGAGCCCGGCATACACCGCCCACAACAGCTTGGCGGTCTGCCCGATGCGCGGCGTCAATTTGCTGTCCTTCATGGGTCCGGGCATTTCGGCGCGATAGATCTGCATGCCGCCCACCCCGAGCAGCGGCAGGATGGCCACGGCCAGCACGATGATTCCCATCCCGCCGAGCCAGCTCAACAGATGCCGCCAGAGATTGATCGAGCGCGGCAGGTACTCCAGCCCCGACAACACCGTGCCGCCGGTGGTGCTGAGACCCGAGGCGGCCTCGAAATACGCATCGGTAAAATTGATCGGCAGATAGTTCCACAACGGAAATCCGGCGACCGCGGGCAACGCCACCCAGGTCAACGCCACCAGCAGCAGGCCGTCGCGCGTCTTCAGCTCGCGTCGGAAGCGTCGCGTACCGAGCCAGAGCAGCGCACCCAGCACGAAGGTCGCGACCGCGGAGATGACGAACGACCACAGCGCCGGATCGAGCTCCCACACCGCCATCACCAGCGGAGCGAGCATGGTCGCCGCGAACACCATCATGACCATGGCGAACACGTGCGCGACCGGCAGCAGAACGTCTTTCACAGAAAGGAGGCGGAGCCCTGGAACAACTTCTCGACGGCTTCGATGTGGCGCCGGTCCGTCAGGAACAGGATCAGATGGTCGTCGGGCTGCACCGTGGTGTCGTGATGCGCGATGATCACGTCGTCACCCCGCACGACGGCGCCCAGGGTGGTGCCCTCGGGCAGCACGATGTCCTCGATGCGCCGCCCGATCACCTTCGAGCTGTCGGCGTCGCCGTGCACCACCACCTCCAACGCTTCCGCCGCGCCGCGCCGCAGCGAATGTACGCGCACCACGTCGCCACGTCGCACGTGCGCCAGCAAAGAGCCGATGGTCACCGTCTGCGGAGAGATGGCGACATCGATGGAACCGCTTTCGATGAGCTCCGCGTACGAGGGTTTGTTGATCAACGCCATGACCTTGTGCGCGCCGAGACGCTTCGCCAGCATGGCCGACAGAATGTTGGCTTCCTCGGAGTTCGTCAGTGCGGCGAACACGTCCGCGCTGTCGATGTTCTCCTCGAGCAGCAGCTCCTCGTCGGCGGCGTCGCCGTGCAGCACGATGGTGCGGTTGAGCTTTTCAGAGACGCGGCGCGCACGTCGCTGGTCGCGTTCTATGAGCTTGACCTGGTTCTTGCCCTCGAGCTCGCTCGCGAGCCGGAAGCCGATGTTGCCCCCGCCGGCAATGACGACCCGCTTCGCCGGCTTCTCCTCGCGGCGAAGCTCCTTCATGACCACGCGGATGTCGTCGCGGGCGGCGAGGAAGAACACCTCGTCGCCGTCCTCGATGACGGTCTCGCCGGCGGGCTTGATGCTCTTGCCTGCCCGGTAGATGGCCGCGACGCGGGCATCCGCTGAAGGGATGTGCTCGCGCAGGGTTTTCAAGGCCTGCCCGACCAGTGGGCCGCCCTGGCGCGCGCGGATGCCGACCAGCCGCACGCGGCCGTCGGCGAAATCGAGCACCTGCAGCGCACCGGGATGCCGGATCAGCCTCGCGACGTATTCGGTGACGAGCTGCTCGGGACTGATCCACACGTCGACGGCGACGGCGTTCTCGCCGAACAGCCCTTCCCGCTCCGTATAGTCCGCTGAGCGCACGCGCGCGATCTTCTTCGGCGTGCGGTACAAGGTCCAGGCGACCTGACAGGCCAGCATGTTGACCTCGTCGCTGTTGGTGAGCGCCACCAGGATATCAGTCCCGGCGATGCCTGCAGCCTCGAGTATGCGCGGACTCGCCGCGTTGCCGTTCACCGTCCGAATGTCGAGCCGGTCCTGCAGGTCGCGCAATATCTCTTCGTCGGTGTCGACGACGGTGACGTCGTTCGCTTCCTCGCGGGAGAGGTGGTATGCCGCCGTACGGCCGACCTGCCCTGCGCCAAGAATGATGATTTTCACAGCCGCGCCACTCTACACGACCTCGAGATTGGCATAGGAGAGCATCAGCCACTTGGTGCCCTGGGCCTCGAAGTTCACCTGGATGCGGGCCTGCGGGCCGTTGCCCTCGAAGTTGAGCACCACACCGTCGCCGAACTTGGAATGCCGCACCCGGCTGCCCATGCGCATGTTCGAGGGCCCGCTTTCCTCGAGGCCCGTGCTGCGCTTGACGAACAACGGGCGTGAAACCTGCAGGCGCGGGCGTATCTCCTCAACCAGCTCCGTCGGCAGTTCGTTGATGAAGCGCGAAGGCTGGCCATACTGGTCCACGCCGTACAGCCGGCGCTGTTCCGCATAGGTGATGTAGAGCTGACGCATGGCACGGGTGGCTCCCACGTAGCACAGCCGACGCTCCTCCTCGAGGCTTGCGAGATCCGCCACCGAACGCTGGTGCGGAAACAAACCATCCTCCATCCCCGTCATGAACACCACGGGGAATTCCAGCCCCTTGGCCGTATGCAGCGTCATCATCTGCACGCAGTCGTCATAGGGATCGGCCTGTCCCTCGCCGGACTCGAGCACGGCGTGGGCCAGGAAAGATTCCAGCGGCTGCATGTCTGTCTCCCCCTCCGGAGTGAAGCCGCGTGCCGCGCTGACCAGTTCGAGCAGGTTCTCGACCCGCGCCTCGCCGCGTTCGCCGCGCTCCTTCTGGAAATGTTCGACCAGTCCGCTCACCTGGATGACGTGATCTACCTGTTCGTGAAGCTCCAGGCCCTGAACCTCACGCGACAGCCGTTCGATCAGGGTCAGGAAGATCTGCAGCGCCTGGGCGGCGCGCTGCGCGAGCCCCGCCTGCACGCAGGCGCCGGCCGCCATCCACAGCGAGGTGCCATGAGTGCGCGCCGTTTCGCGCAGCAGATCCAAGGTCTTCGCACCGATGCCGCGCGTCGGCAGATTGACGACACGCTCGAAGGAACCGTCGTCCGCACGGCTCGAGACCAGGCGCAGATACGCCAGCGCGTCCTTGATTTCCGCACGCTCGAAGAAGCGCAGACCCCCGTACACCCGGTAGGGCATGCGCGCATTGAGAAACGCCTCTTCGAACACGCGCGATTGCGCATTGGAGCGGTACAAAACGGCGATTTCCCGGCGTGCGCCCCCGCGTTCCACCCATTCACGGATGCGGTTGACCACGAAATCCGCTTCGTCGCGTTCGTTGAACGCAGCGTACAGTTTCACCCGTTCGCCGTCTTCGCCGCTGGTCCACAGCGTCTTGCCGAGACGCCCGCCGTTGTTGGCGATGAGGGCGTTCGCCGCCTTGAGGATGGTGCCCGTGGACCGGTAGTTCTGCTCCAGCTTGTACAGCATGGCCGCCGGATAATCGCGGCGGAACTGATTCAAGTTCTCGACGCGCGCACCGCGCCAGCGATAGATGGACTGGTCGTCGTCGCCCACCACGAATGGCAGGCCCTGCGGCCCGCCGAGCAGCATCAACCATTTGTACTGGATGGCATTGGTGTCCTGGAACTCGTCCACCAGCACGTGCCGGAAGCGCGCCCGGTAATGCGCCAGCAGCCCCGCGTTGTCGCGCCATAATTCATAGGCGCGCAGCAGCAGCTCCGCGAAATCCACCACGCCCCCCCGCTGACAGGCATCCTCGTACGCCGCATAGATCTTGATTAACTGCCGGCGGGTCGGATCGCCGTCGTCCGTGATGTGCCGGGCACGCAGGCCTTCGTCCTTTTGGGCATTGATGAACCAGAGCACCTCGCGCGGCACCCAGCGGGTCTCGTCCAGTTCCAGCGCCTTGAGCACTTTGCGCAGCAGACGGGCCTGATCCTCCGAATCGAGGATCTGGAAGTTTTGCGGCAGGCCGGCGTCGCGCCAGTGCAGACGCAGCAGCCGATGCGTCAGCCCATGGAAGGTACCGATCCAAAGCCCGCCTCCCGGCAGCCCCAGCAGGGTTTCGATGCGGGCACGCATCTCGCCCGCGGCCTTGTTGGTGAAGGTCACGGCCAGGATGCTGTTGGGGGAGGCACCCTCGACCTGGATCAGCCAGGCCACCCGGTGCACCAGCACCCGTGTCTTGCCGCTGCCGGCGCCGGCCAGCACCAGGGCCGCATTTAGCGGCGAGCCGACCGCTTCACGCTGCGCGTCGTTCAGCCCGTCGAGAAGATGAGATACGTCCATCAGGGAGGCGATTGTACTACGGGCCGCGGCGCCCCCAGGGGCACCAGCCGGCTCACGGGGCCGACGACTGCTTGCTGGTTTCTTCCGCGAATTCGATCAGTGCGATGACCAGCGACAGCAGCACGGGACCCGCGATGACACCGATGGCGCCGAATGCGGGGATGCCGCCGAGCACGCCGGCGAACACCGCCAGCGCCGAGATCCGCGCCCGACCTGAGATCAGCACCGGCCGCAACACGTTGTCGAGCGCGCCCAACACGAAACCCCACGCCAGCATGAAAATGCCGTAGCCCCAGCGGCCGTCCAGAAACAGCCAGATCGCCGCCGGACCCCATACGAACGCCGTGCCCCCCACCGGCAGCATGGACAAGAGCGCCGCCGCCACGCCGAACACCACCGGCGAGGGCAGGCTCGCGATCGCGAAGCCGAGGCCCACCAGCACGCCCTGCAGGACCGCCGTGATGCTGGTGCCGAACATGATGGCGCGCGTCACCGCGCCGAGCTGGGTGAACAAGCGGCCCTTGCGCTCGTCGTCCAGCGGGATGAGGCTGCGCGCCCGCGCCATGATTTCATCGCCGTCGCGGAGGAAAAAGAACAACAACGCCAACATCACGACAAAACTGAACAGCGACCCCAGCGCACCGAGAAAGAACGAACCGCTCATGCTCGCGGCACGTTGCAGGACGTCCTGCAGGCCGGAGACCACGTAGGATTGCACCTGGCCGGCGGATATGCCCGTGTGGGTCTGCAGCCAGTCGTTGGCCCGCGCAATGGTGGGAAACTGCTGCAGATCCGAAAAGTTCTTGATATCCCACTGTTTTGCGGCTATCTGCAGCTTCTGCAGCAGTCCGGAAATCTGCGCGACGAAATCGATGGACAGCGCGCTCAGGGGCAGCAGGATGACGACCGGGGCGAGCACCGTCAACACGCCGGCCGAGCGGCCCTTGCCCTTGAGCGACCGGCGCCAGCGGACGTTGAGCGGAAACAGCAGGAAGGCCAGGAACGCCGCCCAGGTCAACGCGCCCAGGAACGGCTCGACGAGCAGCACGAGCGCGTAACCAAGGACCGCCGCGACGACGAGCGCAAACACGCGCCGATAGAAGGCGGACGATGCGCGCATGCAGCGAACCTACGACGTCAGACGGCAATAATGATCCACGATCAGTGCCGCGAACAGCAGCATCAGATACGTGATGGAAAATTTGAAGGTACGCATCGGCAGGTCCGGGCGCCTGGCGCGATGCAGCGCGAGCACGAAATACAGGAATCGACCGTTGAGCGCGAGCACCGCCGCGAGATAGATCAGGCCGCTCATGCCGGTCAGCACCGGCAACAGCGTCGAGAGAACCAATAGAATCGTGTACAGCACGATCTGCAGACGCGTGTAGGGAATGCCGTGGGTTACGGGCAGCATCGGTATGCCCACCTTGGCGTAATCGTCGCGACGCGCGATGGCCAGCGCCCAGAAGTGCGGCGGTGTCCAGGTGAAGATGATCAGGAACAGCAGCAACGCATGCGGATCGACGGTGTGGGTCACCGCAGCCCAGCCGAGCACGGGCGGCGCGGCGCCGGCCGCCCCGCCGATGACGATGTTCTGGGGCGTGGCCCGCTTCAACCACACGGTGTAGACCATGGCATAGCCGATCAGCGAGCAGAAGGTCAGCGCCGCCGTCAGCGCGCCCACCGTCGGCCACAACACCAGCATCGAGCCCACGCCCAGGCCGCTCGCGAACAGCACCGCCTGCCATTTCAGCAGATGACCGGTGGGCAGCGGCCTGCGCCGCGTGCGCGCCATTTTCTCGTCGATGCCCCGGTCGAGCACGTGATTGAACGCAGCCGCCGAACCGGAGGCCATGGCGATGCCCAGCGTGCCGAACAGCAATGCCGGCAGCGGCACCATTCCGGGCGATGCCATCACCATGCCCACCACGGCCGTGAACACGATCAACAAGCTCACCTTGGGCTTGGTCAGTTCGAGAAAATCCTGCCAGCGGGCCGGGGTCCCGACGGCCAACGGCGCGGTGGCCAGGGGCGGATTGTCAGGCATGGTCGGCACGCGGCAAGGGTATCACGGCCACCCTGCCCACCGCGGCCGCACTCCCCACCGGGGTCGGCCCCACCGGGGTTGCCACCCGGTCCCCACGCGCCGCCGTGCCGGCGGGCCAGAGCGCGCGCAGCAACGTGACCATGCTGACCACCAGCAGTGCCGCGCCCGCGTTGTGCATCGTCGCCACCGGCAACGGCACGGCCCAGTGCACGGTGGCGAGGCCGAGCGAGATCTGTAGCAGCACCGCACAGACGATCATGACGCCGGCGGTGGCCACGCGGGTGCGGGAACCGGTCCGCCAACAGGTCAGCCCGAGCGCGATCAACACGGAACCCACCACCACTGCACCCATGCGGTGCGTGACCTGGATGGCCATGCGGGCCGAATTGGCGAGCACGCCACCCTCGTAATCGATGTCGAGCCCCCGCCAGAGCACGAAGGCATCGCGGAAGTCCATGTCAGGCCACCACGAGTGCTGACACGTGGGCAGATCCGGACAGGCGACTGCGGCATAGTTGGTGCTCGTCCAACCGCCCAGAAATATCTGCACGATGAGCGCCGCGAGCCCGAGCAGGGCGAACGCGCGCAGTCGCGCGTCCCGGTCGGTGACGTCGACCTGTGCGGGCGTGAGCGACAACCACCACAGCAGCGCGAGTGTCGACAGGCCGCCGAACAGATGCCCCGTCACGATCAACGGCTTCAGCAGCAGCGTCACCGTGAGCGCTCCCAGGGTGCCCTGCAGGCAGACCACGACGAACAGCAAGGCCACCGGAATCAGCGGCTGCCCGGGGTCCTTGCGACGGATGACCGCCCAGCCGAGCAACGCCGTGATGATGGCGCCGAGCGTGGTCGCCACGTAGCGATGGACCATCTCGTGCAGGGCCTTGGTGATGGGATGATCCGCATGGGGATAGAGATGTCCGTAGCAGCCCGGCCAGTCGGGACAGCCCAGACCCGCATCGGTGAGGCGCACCCAGGCGCCCAGCACGATGACGGCAGACGCGAGCACGGCGCCCGCCAGGGCCAGACGCCGGAACCACCGCAGACGCAGCTCGGATGCCATGTCAACCAACGCTCGACAATCCCAGCAGCCGTTTGATGTCCTCGAGCATGCCTTTCGGTTTCGCAGTAGGTGCGTATGACATCATAAGGTTTCCCAATGGATCGATCAGGTAGATGCGGTCGGCGTTGCGCGGCGCGACACCGTCGATGGCCGGGAACACGGCCAGCAAGCGCGCCGCCTCCGCGGTATCGCGCAGCGTGACCAGGTCCGGATGCTGCGAGTTCAGATAGTCGAAGTCGCAACATACGCCCTCGGCGACGAACACCCGCTGCACTCGCGTCATGTCACGGTTCAAGGCCAACCGCACCTGGCGCATGTCGTATAAACGCACCCGGCAACGCTCATCGCAGCCGCCCGTACCCCAATACAACAGCGTCCATTTGCGCCTGAGAAAATCGGGGCTGGTGCGGGACGCTGCTCCCGACGTCGCCGCGATCGGCAACGGGATCTCCGGCAGGGGCCGTGCAGGATCGATCAGGTCGCCTCGGTTGACGCGGCCGCCGGGCCGCCAGTTGTCGCGCCCGTAGTACAGATAGAACGATACGGCGAGCGGCGCGAAGAACAGCAGGGCAATGCCGACCAGCAGCCGTCTCTGCCTGCGATCGTGACCGGCTTGTCGCGGCGCCGGGGCTGTGCCGGCGGCGGACTTCGAAGAATCGGGGTATTGGCTCATGAAAGTGCTCCGGCCTCGAGCGGCTTGCGCAGATTGGTGACTACGTAGATCACCAGCAAGGCGAGTGCGAGTCCAAACCACTGCACGGCGTAGGCAACGTGTCGCAGCGGCGGCAAGCCGGGCGCCTGCCACTCGCGTACGTAGCCATCGGGTTGACCGGCATCGAGCAGCATTACCTGGGCTGCGGGGGACCAGCTGGATTCTCCCAGCAGGTGTTCGAGCTCGACGTGCGTCGGAAAGGCGCTCACCACGGGATAGGGACCCTGCAGCGGCGCGGTGACCCCCAGGCGTATGCCCGGGCTGGGAAGATTATCGGCCCTGCCCCGAATGAGCCGTATGCCGTCCGCGACGTCGATGCGAGGCAGTTTCGCGCGCTGTGCACCGACCGGCACCCAACCGCGATTGACCAGCAGCCACCCGCCCCCGGTCAGGGCGAACGGCGTGATGACGTAGTAACCGGCGTGACCGGCCGCGTCGAACATGTTGTCGATCAACACCTGACGTGAGCCGTCGTAGCGGCCCTGCGCCGCCACCTGAGCGTAGCGGGGCAGGAGGGGCGTCGCGGCATCGATGGTGCGCGTCGCGTCCGAGCCCCGCGCGAACTCATCGAACAGAGCGCGTTTCTCGTCCGCCCGTTGCAGCTGCCAGCGGCCCAGCCACGTCAGCAGGACGAGCACCACCACGGTCGACAGCGACGTGAACACACGGGGTGCGAAGATGCGGGATCCGACTTTGATGGGCACGATATACTGGACCGTGGAATTCAAATATGTCGTGCTGGGTCTTCTGGCGCTGATCGTCATCAGCCTGGGTAAAGCTTTGTTCCATTTGTCGAGCAGCAAACCGCAGGATGCCGGCAAGATGGTGAAGGCACTGTCCTGGCGTATCGGGCTGTCGGTGCTGCTCTTCGTGCTGCTGTTCGCCGCCTATTCGCAGGGGTGGATAGACCCGCAACAGCATACGCGCTGACGGTGCGCCTGATGCCGGTGACCCCAGCGCGCGGTCTCGCCGGCGTCGGTCACAACCAGTACACGAAGATGAAGAGGCCCAGCCAGACGACGTCGACGAAGTGCCAGTACCACGCCACGGCCTCGAAGGCGAAATGCCGCTGCGGCGTGAAATGACCCTTCATGACCCGGAACCAGATGACGGTGAGCATGATGGCGCCGAGCGTCACGTGGAAACCGTGGAAGCCGGTCAGCATGAAAAAAGTGGAGCCGTAAATGCCCGTGCCAAGCTGCAGGCCGAGTTCGCTGTAGGCTTCGTGGTACTCCATGCCCTGCAACACCACGAAGGTGAACCCCAGCAGAAAGGTCGCCGCCAGGAAGACCTTCAAGCGGGCACGATGACCCGCGATCAGTGCATGGTGCGCGATGGTCACGGTGATGCTGCTGGTCAACAAGATGGCAGTGTTGATGGCCGGCAGCCCGATGGGGGCCACCGTCTCGAAGCTGCCGTCGGCGCGAGGACCCAGGGCGTTCGGGCCGTTCGTCGGCCAGGTGCCGCCGAAGTTCTTCCAGAGCAGCAAATTGTTGAAGATCTTGACGCCATGGCCGGACAACCAGGGCACCGCGAGTTCGCGCGCATAGAAAAGCGCCCCGAAAAAAGCGGCGAAGAACATCACCTCGGAAAAAATGAACCACATCATGCCCATGCGGAACGAACGGTCGACGGCCATGTTGTACATGC
>CAZZVN010000038.1:0-36526 GCA_964657625.1 uncultured Steroidobacteraceae bacterium | reverse complement strand
TGTGTACTCATGACCGAACTTCTAGGCTGGGGCAGCTCCCTCATTTTGCTCGCCACCTTAATTCGTCAGGTCTACACGCAGTGGCGCACGCGGGCGACGGCCGGCGTCTCTAAGTGGCTGTTTATCGGGCAATGCACGGCGTCGATCGGCTATACGGTGTACAGCGTTCTCTTGCATAACTGGGTTTTCCTCTGCTCAAACATTGCCATCTTAGTGACGGCACTCGTCGGCGAGAGCTTATATCTTCACAATCGACGTCGTATGGCCAAGGATTCCGGGAAATCAACCTCGGCGCAAGGCACAACCGCGGGCACCTCGTAGTGAGACACCGCAAGCGCCTCGTCCAATGGACCCAAGGCACCCGCACCGACCTGAACGGTCCTGCCTCCGGCAGCGTACTGCAAGGCAAGCGGGTGCCCGCAACTCTTGGGCCCACCCCGCCCTTGACCCAACCTGTCTATACAGCTTACCCTGCGCGCCATGGACAAACCACCCGCCGCGCCGCCGCACTATCAGCGGGTGAAACAGCACATCTTGGACAACATAGGGTCCGGCCGCTGGGCGGCGGCTGCGCGCGTGCCGTCCGAGGCCGAGTTGGTCAGGTCGTTCGGCGTCTCGCGCATGACGGCCAACCGCGCGCTGCGTGAATTGAGCGACGCAGGCATCGTCAAACGCGTCGCAGGCGTGGGGAGTTTCGTCGCCGACCGCCCTGCGCAGGCTCATCCGCTTGAGATTCGTGGCATCGCCGACGAGATCCGTACACGCGGTCACGTGCATCGCGCGGAGGTCGTGATCTTGCAGCGCGTGCCTGCCGGCGCGCAGCTCGTCGAGGACTTCGGCGTCGCGCCGGGAGCGGAGTTGTATTGGTCGATCATCGTGCACCTCGAGAACGAGCGGCCCGTCCAGCTCGAGGATCGCCACGTGCTGCCCAGGCTCGCGCCGGATTATCTGGCCATGGATTTCACGTGCGCCACGCCTCATGACTATTTGGTGAAGGTAGCGCCTTTGCGGGAGGCCGAACACGTGCTGCGCGCGGTGATGCCCGACCCACGTACCCGTGACCTGCTCGCGATGCCGGGCGACGAGCCCTGCCTGCTCCTGACCCGGCGCACTTGGACCGCGGACCGGATCGCCTCCGTCGCGCGTCTCTTCTACCCTGGTTCCCGCTACGAAATGTCCGGGCGTTTTCGCCCCTAAGGTTCCGTCATGCTCGCTCCCCTGCAGCCCAGAATCATCCGCGCCGCGCGCGGCAGCACTCTCACCGCCCGCAGCTGGAGCACCGAGGCGCCGCTACGCATGCTCATGAACAATCTCGATCCCGAGGTCGCCGAAAATCCCGCGGAGCTGGTGGTCTACGGCGGCATCGGCCGGGCCGCACGCGACTGGAACTGTTTCGATCGCATCGTCGAGACGCTCAAGACCCTCACCGAAGAGGAAACCTTGTTAGTGCAGTCGGGCAAGCCGGTCGGCGTGTTCCCCACGCACGCCGACGCGCCCCGTGTGCTCATCGCGAACTCGAATCTCGTCCCGCACTGGGCGACGTGGGAACATTTCCACGAACTCGACCGCAAGGGGCTCGCCATGTACGGCCAGATGACGGCCGGTTCGTGGATCTACATCGGCAGCCAGGGAATCGTGCAGGGGACGTACGAAACCTTCGTCGAGATGGGACGGCGGCACTTCGGCGGCAACCTGGCGGGCCGCTGGATACTCACCGCCGGACTCGGCGGCATGGGCGGCGCACAGCCGCTGGCCGCCACCATGGCGGGCGCCAACATGCTGGCCGTGGAATGCCGGCAGAGCCGCATAGACAAGCGTCTGGAAACCGGCTACGTGGACCGTCAGGCGCGTTCATTGGATGAAGCGCTCGCCCTGCTCGAGGCCGCACGGCAAGCCGCCCGTCCGACGTCGGTGGCCCTGCTCGGCAACATCGTCGACGTGCTCGGCACCCTGCTCGAGCGCGGCGTCGCGCCCGACGCGCTGACCGACCAGACGTCGGCGCACGACCCGGTCAACGGTTACTTACCGCAGGGCTGGACGGTCGAGGAGTGGGACGAGCGGCGCTCGAGCGATCCCACCGGCACCGGCGCCGCCGCGCAGCGTTCCATGGCGCAGCACGTCGAGTACCTGCTGCGTTTCAAGGCCATGGGTCTGCCGGTGTTCGACTACGGCAACAACATCCGCCAGGTTGCCCTCGATCACGGCGTGGCGCGTGCCTTCGAGGTGCCGGGCTTCGTTCCCGAATATATCCGACCGCTGTTCTGTAGCGGCATCGGTCCGTTTCGCTGGGCGGCATTGTCCGGTGATCCCGAAGACATCTACAAGACCGACGCCAAGGTGAAGGAATTGATTCCGGACGATCCGCACCTGCATCGTTGGCTCGACATGGCGCGCTCGCGCATCCAGTTCCAGGGTCTGCCGGCGCGCATCTGCTGGGTGGGTCTGGGCCAGCGGCACCGGCTCGGCCTCGCCTTCAACGAGATGGTGGCACGCGGCGAGCTGTCCGCACCCCTCGTCATCGGCCGCGACCACCTGGATTCGGGGTCCGTCGCCAGCCCCAACCGTGAGACCGAGGCAATGCGCGACGGCTCCGACGCCGTGTCCGACTGGCCACTGTTGAACGCCCTGCTCAACACCGCGAGCGGCGCCACCTGGGTGTCCATTCATCATGGCGGGGGCGTCGGCATGGGTTACTCCCAGCACTCGGGCGTGGTCATCCTCTGCGACGGCACGCAGGCTGCCGCCCGGCGGATCGCGCGCGTACTGTGGAATGATCCGGGCACCGGCGTCATGCGTCACGCCGATGCAGGCTATCCCGCCGCCATCGAGTGCGCGCGTGAACAGGGCTTGAACCTGCCCATGATCGGGCGCGCCTGATGAGCGGCCCGGCGCCCGTCCCTGCCGGAATCCTGTCGCTGGCCGAATTGCGAAAAATTTACGAGCACCCGGCGGAACTCTCGATCGGGAAGGCCGCCCGGTCGTCCATCCTCGCCGCGAATTCTCTGGTCGAAGATATCGTCGCCGCCGGGGATGCGGCCTACGGCATCAATACGGGCTTCGGACTGCTCGCCCAGACCCGCATCCCCACCCAACAGCTCGAACTCCTGCAGCGCAACCTGCTGTTGTCGCATGCCGCAGGCGTGGGCGAACCGTTGCCGGACGCGGTGGTACGCCTGACCCTGGCGCTCAAGGTGAATGCCCTCGCGCGCGGCCATTCGGGCGTGACGTCGGCATTGGTCGAGGCGTTGTTGGCGCTGTTGCGCCACGAGGTGTATCCGCTGGTGCCCGCGCAGGGCTCGGTGGGAGCGTCGGGGGATCTGGCGCCGCTCGCCCACCTGAGTGCGGTGCTGCTCGGCGTGGGTCACGTCCGCGTCGGCGGCAAGATTCTCGCGGCGGCCGAGGGGCTGACGATTGCCGGCCTCGAGCCCCTGAAGCTGCGCGCGAAAGAAGGGCTTGCGCTCATCAACGGTACGCAGGTGTCGACCGCGCTCGCCCTCGCCGGGCTGTTCGGCGCCGAAGACGTGTTCGGCGCGGCCCTGGTGGCCGGCGCCATGTCGGTGGACGCGTTGAAGGGCAGCGATGCGCCATTCGATGACCGTATCCACCAGGCCCGTGGCCAACCGGGGCAGATCGCCGTGGCGCGCGAGTACCGCGACCTGCTCGCGGGCAGCGCCATCCGCGCCTCCCACCTCGATTGCAGCCGCGTGCAGGACCCGTATTCGTTCCGCTGCCAGCCTCAGGTCATGGGTGCCTGCCTCGACCTCGTGCGCAACTGCGCCGCGACGCTCGCCCTCGAAGCCAACGCGGTCACCGACAACCCCTTGCTGTTCGTGGAGCAGGGCGAGGTATTGTCGGGCGGGAATTTCCATGCGGAACCGGTGGCCTTCGCCGCCGACACCCTCGCGCTGGCGATCGCAGAGATCGGCAATCTCTCGGAGCGGCGCACGGCCGTGCTGGTCGATCCCAAGATGAGCGGTCTGCCGGCGTTTCTGGTGGAGAACAGCGGTCTCAATTCGGGCTTCATGATCGCGCAGGTCACCGCGGCGGCGCTGGTGTCCGAAAACAAGGCACTGGCCACGCCGCGCAGCGTGGACTCGATTCCGACGTCCGCCAATCAGGAGGACCATGTGAGCATGGCGACGCATGCCGCCCGCCGGCTGGGCAACATGGTGGAGAACGCCGCCGCCGTGGTCGGCATCGAATTGCTGGCCGCCGCGCAGGGCATCGACTTTCACCGGCCATCCCGTTCCTCGGCGAGCCTGGAAGAGGTGCATGCGCGGGTCCGCGACCGGGTGGCGCGCTACGACGCCGACCGGTATTTTTCGCCGGACATCGAGGCCGCCAAGTCCCTGGTGCTGGCGGCGCGTTTCGCGCCCTTGGTGAGCAGGGTGCTGCCGTCGCGCGCGGCACCATGATGCGTCGTACCTGGGTCGCGCTCGTGCCGTGCGTCGCGCTCGTTCTCGGCGCGCTGGCGCCGGGCGCGGGCCGCGCGGCGGTAATGGATGTTGCCGCCACGAGCTGCGACCGTTACGAGGCGCAGATGCAGGAGGTGGACCGGGGCAACCCCCGCTTCGATCCCATCGACACGGTCATGTGGCTGTTCGGTTTTTCGGTCGCGCGCTCAGGCAATCACGTCATGTACGGCGGCGCGTTGACCTCGTTCGGCTTCGCGCTGGACGCCCAATGCAAGGACAATCCCGACATGCAGCTCGGCGAAGCGCTGAAACGCGTCAAGCCGAAGCACGACGATCCCATGGATCTGACCACGCTGAATTGTTCCACTTTCGAGACGCGACACCTCGAGCTCACGCGCACCGACGCGCAGAGCGCCACCACCCTGCTCACCTGGATGCTGGGCTTTTCGGTCGGACTGTCCGACGGCCACGTGCTCGATTTGAACGCCCTGCATCGCTTCGACACCCAGCTCGCCGAACGCTGCACGTTGTACCCGCGGGTGAGCGTGTACGAGGCGCTGCATTCGCTGGCCCACTGATCTGGCTGCGTGCGGTGAGCCGCACGCAACCGCGTCAGCTCTCTCCTACGTTATGTAAAGGGGCGCCCCGGCAGCGGGCTGACGCACCCGGCTGGCATTGTTCAAAATTCGAACAGCGTGTCGATTTGCGAACTGTGTGTCGGTCTGGAGGAAATGTGAAAATCAGCTTTGGTTACGAACTGGTGTTCGAGTGCCCGCAACCGACACCCATGATTTTGATGCTGCACGCCCATCCCAGCCGTATCCACGATTTGCTGCGTCCGGACGACATGCGCTTCGAGCCGCACGTGCCTTTCAATCTCTATCACGATTCCTTCGGCAACACCTGTACCCGGATCGAGGCGCCGACGGGCCGGATCCGCATCACCACCGACGGCCTGATCCAGGATTCGGGCGCACCGGACCCGGTGTATCCGTATGCTCAGGAACATCCGGTGAGCCTGCTGCCGGAGGAGACGTTGATGTATCTGCTGGGCAGCCGGTACTGCGAGCCGGCGCCGCTCATGGCCGATGCATGGCGGTTGTTCGGTCACCTACGGCCCGGCTGGAGCCGGGTACAGGCGATCTGCGATTTTGCCCACGAACACGTGCGGTTTGGTTACCACTTCGCGAGACCTACCAAGACAGCATGGGACGCCTACTCCGAGCGGCAGGGCGTCTGTCGGGACTTTGCTCATCTCGCCATCACCTTGTGCCGATGCTTGAACATCCCCGCCCGGTATTGCACGGGCTACCTCGGCGACATCGGCGTCCCGCCCGCAGACGCCTCCATGGATTTCGCGGGGTGGTTCGAGGCGTATCTCGGTGGCGCGTGGCACACCTTCGATCCTCGTAACAATCAGCGTCGCATCGGACGCATATTGCTGGCAAGAGGCCGCGATGCCGCAGACGTGGCCATCAGTACGACGTTCGGGCCCAATTACCTGCAGACCTTTCGTGTCTGGACCGATGAAGTAGTCGACGGCCGCAATGTCGTTTCGATCGACAACTATCTCGACCAGCGTTACGGCCACGCGCGCCAGGTTTGATGAACGTGCGGGGCTCGGCGCAGGAAGGCTAGAAGGGCACCACCCGGTCCGGTCCCACCGCAAAGACCCGCTCCCCGGCTTTTGGGTTTATGACGAAGCCGCCTGTGAAGATGCCGAAAGCCGGCAGTACCAGCCCGCCCGCCCGCTGCCAGAAAACCGGGACACGGGCCCCCTGCTTGCGCAGGCCGCCAAGACGTACGACCGGATGGATATGGCCGCTCATCATCCACTGACCGTCATCGCATGTGACCGGCCCGGCCTCGTGGGTGAAAGTGAAGGGTCCCTCCTGCCAAGCGGCCTCACGCCAGTGCAACACGGTCTCCCACCGCATTGAGGCGCCGCGATCATGGTTGCCTGCCACCACGTGGATCTGAACCGGGTGCAGCGCCGCACACCATGCCTCGAGCGCCGCCGCTTCGGGCGCGCCGATCAGCGGTCCGTGCAAAAAATCGCCGAGGACGATCAATCGGGCGGCGTCGACCCGCTGCAATAGCGCCCCCAGCCGCTGTCGGTCGTGCTCGTCCGAGCCGTCGGGCACCGGAATGCCGTGGCGCCGAAATATGCTGCTCTTGCCGAAGTGCGTATCGGCGACGATAACGGAGCGCTGCTCGCGCCATTCCACCGCCCGCTCCGGATGCAGCACCAAGCTCTGACCGCGCACTTGCAAGACCGCGGCCGCCGGGGTCATGAGGCGAGTTTTTCCAGGCGTCGCGCCTCGCGCTCGACGCGCGCCTGCCACGATTCGGTGGACAGAGTCTGTGTCTGCAGCCGGTCCGCCCACAGCGGAAACGAAAATGGCGTCAGACGGGCCGGATGACACACCGCCCAGGACTCGCGGCCCAATCGGGTCAGTACGTCGTTGAGCGCCCGGTGATCTAGCTGCGCCTCGAGGACCTCGCGGCGCGACTGCTCGAGCAACAGGTTGCCCGCGTCGTAACGCTCGAGTACGTCGAACAAGAGCCCGCTGGATGCCTGAAGTTGCCGGGACGTTTTGGTCCGTCCGGGGGTCCCGGGATCGACGAGGCCCGCGATCCTGGCGATATCGCGGAATTGACGCCGTGCAAGATCCGACGCGTTGATGCTGCCCAGCAGATCGGGCAGCAGGGCGTCGGTGCTCAGGCACCGACGCAGCATCGACTCGGGCACCTCGAAGGGTTCTTCGCACAGCAGTTCGAAGCCGTACTCGTTCGTCGTGATGGAAAAGGTGCGGGGGGTGTCGCGTGCCGCCCGCGCCGCCATCACGGAGGCGACGCCCTCGTTCAGCAGCCGGCCGGCGAACGGGAAGACGAACAGATGAAAGCCCTCCCGGCTGCGATGAATCTCAATGAGCAGCCGGCCGCTGATGGGAATGGCCGAGCAGCGCTGCTGCAGGTCCAGCAGCGGTTCGAGCAGGCGCAGTTCGGGCTCGACCGGGCCTTCGCGTACATAGCGGCCGAGCAGTTCGAGAACTCCCTGGCCGAGCGAGGCGGACAGCGGCAGCCGCGTCCCCATCCAGCGCGGCACGTAGCGCTGTGTTCCCTGCGCAAGCTTCACATAGGCCGTCGAGTCGCGTGTACGTACCAGCTTGAGCACGCGTCCGCCGAAGATGAAGTTATCGCCCGGCTTCAATCGGCCTATGAAGGACTCCTCGACGAAGCCCAGGGTCCCACCCTTCATCCATGTCACGGCGACGGAGGCGCTGCTGGTGATCGTACCGATCGCGCGCCGATGGCGGCGGGCCTGCGCCGTGTCCATGACGACGTAGCGACCGTCGACGAGCACCACGCGCCGAAATTGCGGGTAGCCCTGCAATGCAGAACCCCCGCGGGTGATGAAATCGAGCGTCCATTGCCACTGCGATTCTTTCAGATGCTCGAAGGCGTGGGTGCCACGCACCTCTTCCAGAGTCTGCGCCGCGGCGAACCCCGGCCCCACCGCCAACGTCACCAGATGCTGTGCGAGCACGTCGAGCGCCTGCGTCATCGCCGTGCGCGGCTCGAGCTGCAGGGTCGCGGCCGCATGCCGTGCCGCGGCGCTCTCCAACAGCTCGAACGCATGCGTGGGCACCAGGGTCACGCGGCTCGTCTGACCCGGTTGATGTCCGCTGCGCCCGGCCCGCTGCAACAGCCGCGCCACCCCTTTCGGACTGCCGATCTGCAGCACCTGATCGACGGGCGGGAAGTCGACGCCGAGATCCAGGGACGACGTGCACACCACGCAGTGCAATGCTCCGGACTTCAAACCTTCCTCGACGCGACGCCGGATCTTGGCATCGATGGAACCGTGATGCAGCGCCGTCGTGGTCAACCAGTAGAGCCGCGCCGTGACGATGGCCTGGTACCAAAGCTCTGCCTGCGAGCGGGTGTTGGTGAACACCAGCGTGCTGCGCGCGTGGGAAATCAGCTCGAGCACGTCCTCGAGCAGACCCAGTCCGAGATGTCCCGACCAGGGAAAGCGCACGATGGAGCGCGGCATCAGTGAATCGATCTCGTAGACCTTGCTCTGCGGCGCGCGCACCAGGGTGCCCGGCCGCCCGGGTCCGAGCAGGCTTCGCATCGCGGCCGGCAGATCCGGCAGGGTGGCGGATAGACCCCACGTGCGCAGCCGCGGCGCCAGCGTGCGCAAATGTGCCGCTGCCAGCTCCAGCTGCACGCCGCGTTTGCCGCCCAGAAACTCGTGCCATTCGTCGACGATGAGAGCTTCGACGTTGCCCAGTACCGGCCCCATGTCGGCATGGCTCAACAGCAGCGACAGGCTCTCCGGCGTGGTGATCAATGCCTGCGGCGGCCGCTTCTTCTGGCCGGCGCGGCGGGCGGAGGACGTATCGCCCGTACGTTGCTCCACGCGCCAGGCCGAGCCGAGTTCACGCAAGGGGTCGCAGAGGGCGATTTCGAGATCGCGTGCCAGCGCCCGCAGGGGCGTAAGCCAGAGCACCCGGATGCCGGGCTGCGGCGGACCGCAGCCGGATTCAAGCAACGGACCCAGCCACGCCGCCAGCGTCTTGCCGCTGCCGGTTCCTGCATTGAGCAGCCCGGATTCTCCGCGCCAGTACGCGCGCCACATCGATTCCTGGAACTCGAACGTGGCACGGCCGCGGCGTGCAAACCAGTCGCGCGCGATGCGCAGCCGGGTATCAACGTCATCGGGCATGAATTTGCTGTTCCTCGAGGACGCGCCGCAATGCCTCGAGCGTGTCCGCTTCTGCGGCCGGCTTGTCGATGCGCCAGCGCTTTATCCGCGGAAACCGCAGGGCGATGCCCGATTTATGCCGTCCCGAGGCGGCGATGCCCTCGTAGGCAAGCTCGAACACGTGCACCGCTTCCACGCTGCGCACGATCCCGAACTTCTCCCGGGTATGCGCACGGATCCATTTGTCGAGATCGCGAATCTCAAGGTCGGTCAAGCCCGAGTAGGCCTTCGCCACCGGTACCAGTGCGTCGCCGTTCCACACCCCGAACGTGTAGTCGGTGTACAAATTTGAGCGGCGGCCGTGTCCGGGCGCCGCGTACAGCAGCACGCCGTCGAACACGAACGGCTCGATCTTCCACTTCCACCAGGCCCCGCGCTGCCTTCCCGTCCCGTAGGCGGAGTTCCACGCCTTCACCATGAGCCCTTCCACGCCGCGCGCACGCGCTTCCTCGCGCATGGCACCCACCGCCTCCCAGGACGCTTCCTGTAAGGCCGGCGACAGGCCCAGGGCAGCGGGCCCAAAATCCTCGAGTAACGCACCGAGCCTTGCACGTCGCTCGCGCAAGGGCCGCGGCCGCCAATCCTCACCTTCGACCTCGAGCAGGTCGTACGCCACGAACCGGACGGGAATCTGCGCGAGCATCTTGGCCGAGAGCTTGCTGCGGCCGATGCGCTGCTGCAGCAACGCGAAGGGCAGCGCGCGCTCGCCGGTCCAGGCCAGCACCTCGCCGTCCAACACCGTGCCGTCGGGCAGCGCCGCGGCCGCCGCGACGATTTCCGGGAAGCGGGCCGTGATGATCTCCTCGCCCCGCGACCACAAGATGCACTGGCCCGTGCGGCGCACCACCTGGCCGCGTATGCCATCCCATTTCCATTCGACCAGCCACTCGTCACGGGCGCCCAACGTGGCAGGCCCGCCTGTCAGCGGGGAGGCAAGATAGAAGGGATACGGATGCGCCGCATGGGTGCTGCCCTGCTTGCTGGCGAGCGACTCCCAGAATGCCGCGCTCGGCACCCAGTCGCCGATGAGCGCCCGCTCGATCCAGACGCGTGGCTGATCGAGCACCTCGGCCAACGCCCGCGTCACCAGTGACCGCGAGACGCCCACCCGTAACGACCCGGTCAGCAGTTTGTTGACGAGAAAACTCTCCCGATACGGCAGTTCGCGCCACCAGCCGACGATGTGCCTGCGCCGCGTATCGGCGTCCTCGGTGGCGAGCGGCAGAATTCTCGCGCAGAACCACTCGCTCAACCTGACATCCGGCCGACCCAGGCGTGCCGCATCGGCCGGCACCAGCAGGGCGATGGTCTCCGCCAGGTCCCCGATCGACGCGTAGGTCTCCTCCACCAGCCAAACGGGCAGCGCCGCCTCCTCGATGAGCCAGTTGCGCAGCGCCGCCGGGCCCACGCTACGCTTGATGCGTCGGCCGATCAGCACATACACGGCCCAAGCCGCGTCGAAGGGGTCGGTGGCGCGAAAGTACCCCGCCATCGCTTCGACCTTGGCGCGCGTGGAGGTGGTGGTATCGAGGGATTCGAACAGATCGGCAAACCGGCGCATCAGTCCTCGGCACCGTACTCGGTGCGCAGCGGGGCCGCGTCGATGCCCCGCTCCTGCAGATAGCGGCACATCGTCTCAGTGTGGCCATGCGTCAACAAGATACGCTTCGCGCCTGTCTCGGCGAAGGTCTGCAGCAGCGACGGCCAGTCGGCGTGGTCGGAAAGTACGAAGCCGCGGTCGTAGCCACGCCGGCGGCGGTCTCCTCTGACCCGCATCCAGCCCGAGCAAAAGCCCGTTCTATGTTCTCCGAAGCGTCGCATCCACGTCGAACCGGCGGCGCTCGGCGGAGCGATGACCAGCGCGCCGGCGTAATTTTTCACCCCTGCGACGGTGGCCGGCAGCGTCGGCAGCATCGGGATTCCACGGCTGCGGTAGACGTCGACCAGGCTGGCCACCGCGCCGTGAACGAACACCGGCTCATCGCTGATGCGGGCGAGTTCCGCCAGTATTCGCTGCGCCTTGCCGAGGGCGTAGGCGAACAAAACGCTGGCGACGCCGCGCGCACGGTTGTCATGCCACCATTTCAAGATGTCCTGTGCGACGCCATCCGTTGCGGTCCACCGATAGGCCGGCAGCGCGAACGTGGCCTCGCTGATGAACACGTCGCAGGGCACCACCTCGAACGGCGCACAAGTCGGATCGGGGTCACGTTTATAGTCGCCCGAGACCACCCAGGTGAGCCCCGCGTGCTCCACCCTGACCTGCGCGGAACCGAGGATGTGTCCCGCCGGATGCAACGACACGCGTACGTCATTGAACTCGACAGTTTCCGAGTAGCGCATCTCCTGTACGGACGCGTCTTTTGGCAGGCGGTGGCGCGCCACGGAGGCGCCCGGTTCCGCGATGTAATACCGCGCGCTGCCGCCACGCAAGTGATCGCCATGTGCGTGCGTGATCAGCGCAGTCGGAACGGGCTGCCACGGGTCGATATAAAAATCGCCCCGGGCGCAATACAGGCCCCGCGGCGTGACGACGATCAGGTTTTCTGGAGGCATAGGATTAAATGCTCTTTGACATCATAACGCGGCGCACGATCGGGTACCCTGGTGTCCGAGGGTGTACTCCACAGCGCGAAAGGAGCGTTTATTGGCAGAGGAATTGCGGCGACGCGTGCTCGAGAGGGCGGCCATGGCCCGCATCAACGAACGCTGCGCGCTCGCCTACCAGCACGACGTACGAGGGACGCTGCAGGCGGTCTACAGCACGGTCGAATTGCTGAAGAGAACATTGGCCGCGCAAGCGCCCGACCCTGCACGCATCAAAAAGGTGTCAGAACTGGCTTCTAGCGCCTTGCTGCGCCACGAAGAATCCACCCTTGCCATGCTGGACACCCTCACTTTGCATCACCTGTCTCCGACCGCCCTCGATCTGGGAGCGTTGGCGGATGCGGTCGGACGTTTCCTGCGTAACGAGGCGGCGTCCCGTCAGATTTCGATCGCCGTGCACGAATCGTCCGGCGTGACGGTCACCGTGGCCGCCAACACCTTTCGAAACCTCCTGACGGGCCTGATGCTGCTGGCTATCGACGCCACTCCGACAGGCGGCGAAGTGGTCGTCAAGGTACGCGAGCGGCTCGCCATGGCCACGGTCGAGATAGTCGGATCGGGATCGCGTCCCAGCAACGAATCCGCAACGGCTCACCCCGAAGACCTAGCCGAACCTGCCGACCTGACACTGCGCTATGCCACGCATTACCTCGAGGCGCGTGGCGGAGGGTTGGCGGTCGACACGACGCCCTCAGGAAGCCGCCTGCTGTTGTCATACCCGTCGTTGGCGGCGTCTCGCGACTCGGCGATCGCCAGATAGAACCGCAGCAGTGCATGCCCCTTGAGGTAGACGAACATCGTCAATCGGGAGTCGAAAGTTCTGCGCATCGCTGCTCCGGCCACGCTCATTGCATATCGAGCCTAGCCGCAATTTCACATAATGGAATACAGGCAAACCCGCAATCCACCGTAGGCACTATCCCAGCGTCGTAAACCGCGGCGAGCGGCCGAACCGCTCCTCGATCTCGGCTTCCGCAGCAAGCCAGTCCTCCACCTCGTGACCCGGCACGAAGCCACGGGCTGATGCGCGAAGATACGCGGCCGTCGCCACCAGATGACGTCGTTCCGGGGCCGTCACGACCACCGGTGGACTGAATCTGAGAGGATTGAAATCGTGAGTAGGTCGAGGCGGCAGAGAGGTCATTGATATCTCCAGCGTGGCGTGCAAGCTTTGGTGTGGTATTTCGCCGGCCCCCAGCCGGCGATAATCGCAGGATAAAGCATGCCCCGAGGCCGCTTTCCGATCGATCGGACATTTTCAAAACCCACGGTCAGACACAACCTACGCCCACACCCCGAGTGCATACGCTACGCGGTCCCCGCCCGGCGTGGCAGGACGATCCGAAAAGTCGTGGTGTGATCCTCACCGGTGATCACGTGGATCATCCCCTCGTGTGCCTTGACCAATTGGAAAACGATATACAAACCCAGTCCTAGACCCTCGCTTCGGCCCGGCGCTCGCTGTCCGGCTCTGAACGGGTCGAACAAATGCGCAAGTAACTCGGGCGCGATCGTCCCGACGCTGGTGACGGACAATTCCACGCAGGGGCCGGTGCCCTCCAGACGCACATGCACGGGACTTTGGCCGGCACCGTGTTTCAGCGCATTGCCGATGAGGTTCGATGCAACCTGCGCGATGCGCTCGGTGTCCCACTCGCCCTGAAAATCGCCCTCCTCAGTGGTTTCGATGACCCGCTCCGGCGAGGCTGCCTGGTGTTCGCGAACGACCTTGCCGACCAGGGCCTTGAAGTTAGCGGATTCGCGTTTCACGAAAATGCCTCCGCCCAGGCGGGCGCGGGCAAGGTCCACCATGTCCTCGATCATCCGCCCCATCCGGCTGCCGCTCGAGATGATGCGCGCCGAGGCGTCTTGGGCATGCGTATCGGGTGACCGGCGCTGCAGGAGCTGCGCGGAGGCCAGGATGGCGCTCAACGGGTTGCGCAGATCATGGGCGAGCAGCGCGCAAAACATTTCGTTCCAGCGCAGGGTCTCCGTTCGATCCTTCAATTCCTGGGCGATCTGCTGGCGCTGGCGGTACAGCTGAAAAAACACCTCCGCCTTGTTGGTCAGTATGTGTGGCTCGATCGGCTTGAAGATGAAATCCACCGCACCCGACTCGTAGCCCCGGAACACACGCTGGGACTCGCGGCTGCCGGCCGTGACGAATATGAGCGGCACGTGACGCGTGCGTTCGCTGCCGCGCATGAGCTCGGCGAGTTCGAAGCCATCCATGTCCGGCATCTGCACGTCGAGAAATGCGAGGGCCAGATCGTTCACCAGTGCGAGTTCCAAAGCCTGCTCACCGGATCGCGCCGTCAACAGCTCGACGTCGTCGCGCTGCAGCAACGCGGCCAGCGCGAGCAGATTTTCCTCCAGATCATCGACCAACAGGCACTTTATTTGCGGTTGCATTGATTCATCCAAGCTGCTCGGAACGCCATGCAGCGGCCTGACGGGGGCTTTGCAGGAGCAGTGCAATGTGCTCGAGCGACAACACACGGCTCGACGGCACCGCCTTGAGCGCCGCCATGACCATCTGCGGCGAGTGCGCGGTCGCAGGCTCCTGAACGACGGTGACGCCTCCTGAACGGTGTATCGCCGCGAGCCCGGCCGCGCCGTCCTCGTTCGCGCCGGTCAGAATGATGCCGAGCAGCCGCGGTCCGTACACTTGCGCGGCGGACTCGAACAGCACGTCGATCGACGGGCGTGAGTGATGTACCGGATCATCGGCCGACAACGCAAGCTGCGGACCGTCGTCGATCAGCAGGTGGTAGTCGGTCGGCGCGAAGTATATCGTGCCCGGAGCGACCGGCTCCTTGTCCTCGGCTTCGCGCACCGCGGCGCTGCATTTGCGGGCGAACACCTCGACCAGCAGGCTCGGCCGGTCGCGCGGCAGGTGTAACACGACGGTGAAGGACGCCGGACTCGCGGCGGGAATGCCCGGCAGCACCAGCGACAATGCCTCGACACCCCCTGCCGAGCCGCCGATGACCACGGCTTCGATCATGACTCGCCCCGCTTTCGGTAGATCCGTTGCTCACGGACGAAGGTCTCGAATGCGGGTGCCCGCCGGAAAAATCGCAGCGACTCCTTGGAGCCCACGCCGAGGAAGCCGTGCCGGCACAGGGAATCGTCAAACAGATCCAGCGCCCGGTCCTGCAGCTCGCGGTTGAAGTAAATGAGCACGTTGCGGCAGGAGATGAGCTGCATCTCGGCGAAGACGCTGTCGGTGGCGAGGCTGTGGTCGGAAAAAACGATGTGCTCGCGCAGCGACCTGTCGAACACCGCGCGGCCGTAAGCCGCGGTGTAATACTCGGACAGCGAGCTGCGGGCGCCGGACGCCCGGTGATTGCGGGTGAACCCTGCGATTCGCTCCGCATCGTAGATGCCCGCCTCGGCTCTTTGCAGGGAGTTCGGGTTGATGTCCGTGGCGTAGATCAGCGCGCGTTCGAGCAAACCTTCCTCCCGCAGCAGTATGGCGAACGAATAGGCCTCCTCGCCCGCACTGCATCCGGCCACCCATACCTTGAGCGACGGATAGGTGCGCAACAGCGGCACCACCTGTTCGCGCATCGCGCGAAAATAGTCGGGATCCCTGAACATCTCGCTGACCTGCACGGTGAGATAGTCGAGCAGCGCGGGAAACACGGGCGGCTCGTGCAGCACCCTCTCCTGGAGCCGGGAAAGGGTCGGGCATTCGAAGCGTGCCAACGCGGTTTTCATACGGCGACGCAGCGACGCGTGAGCATAGCCACGGAAATCATAAAGGTAGGCGTGGTAGATCGCATCGATCAACAGCCGGAATTCGATCTCGAAGAGCCTTCCGGACGCCGCAGGATCGATGTTTACTTCGGCATCCATACGCGTATCAGTGACAGCAGCTTTTCCACGTCCAAAGGCTTTGCGATGTAGTCGTTGGCACCGGCCCCCAGGCATTTTTCCTGGTCGTCCTTCATCGCCTTGGCCGTGAGGGCGATGATGGGGAGCGTCTTCCACTCGGCGCGTTTGCGGATTTCCTGCATGGCCGTGAAGCCATCCATTTCCGGCATCATGATGTCCATCAACACCATGTCGATCGCGGCTCCGGTCGGTTCAAGGCTGCGCGCGAGCGCCTGCAACGCCTCACGTCCGTTGCGCGCAATGTCGACCCTGGCCCCCCTGGGCTCGAGCACGCTCGAGAGCGCGAAGATATTCCGCACGTCATCTTCGACCACCAGCACGCGGCGCCCCTCCAGGGAGCTGTCCCGGTTGCGGGCGGTGCGCAGCATCTGCTGACGGTCGGGGGGAAGTTTCGATTCGACCTGATGCAGGAACAAGGTGACCTCGTCCAACAGCCGTTCGGGCGAACGGGCATCCTTGATGATGATGGATTTGGAGTAGCGCCGCAGCCGCTGCTCCTCGTCCCGCGACAGACTGCGTCCGGTGTACACGATGACCGGGGGGAAGGCCACGTCGTCCTGCCCGGACATCTTCTCGAGCAGATCGTAGCCCGAGTAATCGGGCAGGTTCAGATCCATCACCATGCAATCGAAAGTGGTTGCGCGCAGTTTACCCAGGGCGTCGCCGGCACTCGCCACCGTGGTGATCTGCACGTCCCCCGTGCCGAGCAGCTGACGGATGCTCTCGCGCTGCCGCTCATCGTCCTCCACCACCAGCACCCGCCGCAGGCTCTGTGCCAGCCGCAGTTCGAGATGTTGCAGCGCTTCGACCAGCGCTTCGCGCCGGGCTGGCTTGAGCGCATAGCCCACCGCGCCAAGTTCCAGGGCTTCGCGGCGGAAGTCGGCGACGGAGGCCACGTGCACCGGGATGTGACGGGTGCGCGGATCATGCTTCAGTTGGTCCAGCACGCCGAGCCCCGACCGATCCGGCAGATCGATGTCCAACAGAATCGCGCTTGGCTTGAATTGGAGCGCCGCGAGCAGCCCCTCGTCCGCCGAATGGGTGACCACGCACTGAAAGCCCATCTCGTGAGCCACCTCGCGCAGGATTTGCGCGAAAGCCAGGTCATCCTCCACCACCAGCAGGAGCCGCCCGCCCGGACTCAGCGATTCTCGGTCGTCCCGGACGGAGGCGTCCGCGGGCGCCACCGGCACGGCGACCGGGACCTGCCGCGGTACAGCCATCACCGGGGCCGCAGGTACGGTCGTGGGTTCGAGCGGCGCATGCTTCTCGGGCAACGTGAGCGTGAACTCACTGCCCTCGCCAACCACGCTGCGCACGGCGATGGTCCCCCCCAGGAGCCGCGCGAGATCGCGCGAGATGGACAGCCCCAGTCCGGTACCACCGTATTTTCGATGGATGCTGCCGTCTGCCTGCCGGAACGCTTCGAAGATGATCTCCTGCTGATGGGGCGCGATGCCGACCCCACTGTCGCGCACCGCGAAGGAGACGAAATGAGGGACGCCGCAGTAGACCCGCAGAGCGACGCTGCCGGACTCCGTGAACTTAGCGGCATTCGACAGCAGGTTTTTGAGTATCTGACTCAGGCGGTGCGGATCGGTCTCGATGTACGCCGGTACGCCGGGCTCGATGGTGGTCGAAAAGCGGAGCTTTTTCTGCTCCATGGCGGGCCTGATCATCTTCGCCAAGGCGTCGACTGCCGGGGCCAGCGCGACGTTCTCCACCAACACGTCGATCTTGCCCGCCTCGACGCGCGACAGATCCAGGACGTCGTTGATCAACGTCAGCAGATCGTTGCCCGCCGAGGAGATCGTCTGGGCGAACTTGACCTGTTGATCGGTGAGGTTGCCGTCTTTGTTGTCGGCCAAAAGCTTCGCAAGGATGAGCGTGGAGTTGAGCGGAGTTCGCAGTTCATGGCTCATGTTGGCCAGGAATTCGCTCTTGTAGTCATTGGCGCGCTGCAGCTCGTCCGTCTTCGCGGTCAGCACCACGTGCCAGCGGGCCAGCTCGTCCTTTTGCTGCTCCAAAACCTGCGTCTGCTCCTCGAGCTGGGAGTTGATCTGCTCGAGCTCGACCTGCTGGGACTCAAGTTGCGCCCGTGACTCCCTGAGTGTGCGGCCCTGCTCCTCCAGTTCCTCGTTGTTGACGCGCAGCTCTTCCTCCCGAGTCTGCAATTCGGCCGCCTGCGTCTGGGTTTCCTGCAACAGCTCCTCGAGCCGGGTGCGGTCCCGGGCGGCACGGACGGCGACGCCGATCGGTTCGCCGACACGTGCCAGAAAATCGTCTTTCGAAGCATTCAAGGTGCCGAAAAAACCGAGTTCGACGATGGCGTGCACGACTCCGTCGGCGCTTGCCGGCGCGATGAGCAGGGCGGTGGGGGCCGCCGCGCCCGCCGCAGAGCCCACCAGATAGCCGGGAGGCACGTCGAGGACGCGCAACGCGCGGTGCGTGCGGGCGACCTCGCCCGCGAGCCCTTCCCCGGGCCGGAAGCTGTCGACCCCCGAGCCCGCCGGCATGGCATAGCCGGCAACACGGCGGTAGTGCCCGGCCTCCGCGACGAACAGCGTCCCTATCTGGGCGTTCAGGTAATCCGCCAGAAAGCGCACGATGCCGCGGCCCAGCGTGTCCAGCGGTTGATCGCCCTGCATGACCTCGCTCAGACCGAGCTGACCGGTACGCAGCCAAGAGTCGAGCTGACGCGCGCGAAAGTCTCGGGACGCTACCGCCGCCGCACCGGCAATGAGGACCAGCAGCACCGCTGAGCCTCCCCAGGTAACCGCTGACGATTCTGTCGCAGCCCGCTGCGCCTGTGCGGACCACGAGCCGATCTGCTGGCGCTCCGTGCTCTGCATGTCCGCCACGGCGTCCCGTATGCGATCCATTGCGTTCTTGCCACGGTCCGTCAAGACGATCTGGAGCGCTGCCTGCGCATCATCTTTGCGGCGCAGGGCCACGGTTTGCGCCAGTTCCTCCATCTTGTCGGCCGCCAGCCGTCGCAGCACGGCCAGGCGTTCGAGTTGCTGCGCATTCGCGGCCACCACGTCCTGCAGCGACGTCAATTCACCGGGCAGACTGTCGACGGCGGCAAGGTACGGCGCCAGATAGCTCTCCCGCCCGGTCAGCAGGTACCCACGTTGACCGGTTTCGGCGTCTTGCAACGTCGAAACCACCGCCTGCAGGCGGGACAGCACTCCGATAGTGCGGGACAACATCAGAGCGGTATTTTCAGCCGCCTGCAGCGACTTGTACGAAAGGAACGCGATGACCACCACGGCCAGAGCAGCGATCAGAAACCCAGCCAGCGTGCGGGGCGCCATCCCCAAACCGGTGCGGAATTCGGAACGCGCTGCCGGAACGAAAAAAGTCGGCAAGGTGACTGACTCTGGAAGTTGGGAGGACATATTGTGCCCGGAAACGGCCTATTCTTACCGCCTATTCCTCCTGTTTACCTACAGCCATCGCCGCCGTGGGATAGGCACCATGCTGCGGCACGATTCGTGCAAAAAGCTGGAAACCAACATGCGAATCAAATTTTTGGGGCTTCTGGGGGTGGCGACGCTCGTTCTGGCGAGCGGTTGTAACAACGCAAAATCGCCGGACGCCGCTGCGAAGGACATCGAGGCTGCGCAGGTAACAGCGTCGAAGGAAGTCGCCGATGCCAAGCACGACGAACAAAAAGATCTCAGCAGCGACGCCTATCAGGTTGCAGTCGCCAAGGCGGACGGCGATCACAAGGTGGCGGTTGAGAAATGCGAAATGCTGCAGGGCCACGATCAGCGGGTGTGCAAGGATCAGGCCGATGCCGATTATGACGCAGCTAAGGCCAATGCCAAGGCGACCAAGGCTGCACAGACGCCCTGATCACGGCGCCTGATTCAAGAGTTCCGCGTTCCCTCCCGTTGCCGTGATGTTCACGGTCAAGGTTCGCTCCAGAGCAAAACGGGTCACGTAGTGGGGGCCGCCGGCCTTCGGCCCCGTTCCTGAGAGTCCGTTTCCCCCGAAAGGCTGCACGCCGACCACGGCTCCGATCATGTTTCGGTTGACATAGGTGTTGCCGATCACGGTGCTCGCGAAGGCCCGGCGCCAGACACTCTCCAAACGCGAATGCACGCCCAGGGTCAGGCCGTAGCGAGTGGCTCGGATGGCGGCAAGCACCTTGTCGAGGTCGGTCGTTCGGTAACGCACCACGTGCAGGATGGGCCCAAATTGTTCGCGGTCGAGTGCGGCCGGATCGGTCAGCTCCAGCAGATGCGGGGCGACGAAACTGCCGTGCGCACAGGATTCATCGAGCTTGCAAACCTTCAACACGCGCGCCGTGCCATGCATCCGCTCGACGTGCTGCATCAATCCCGCCGCCGCGGCCTCGGAGATCACGGGTCCGACGTCGGTTTCCATTCTTGCCGGATCGCCGATAACCAGTTCGTCCATCGCGCCGGTAAGCATGTCGAGCATGGTCTGCGCCACGTCTTCCTGCAGGAACAGCAGCCGCAGTGCCGAACAGCGTTGCCCCGCACTCATGAACGCCGATGCCACCACGTCGTCTATCACCTGCTCGGGCAGCGCGGTCGAGTCGACCACCATCGCGTTCAGGCCGCCCGTTTCGGCGATCAACGGTACGATGCTTCCGTCGCGGGCGGCCAGCGCCCGATTGATCGTGGTGGCCGTCGCCGTCGAGCCGGTCATGGCCACGCCGGCGAGCGCCGCATGGCGCAATGCCACGTCCCCGAACAGACGGCCCGCGGCAGGAACGAACTGCAGCGCCGCGGGCGGCACTCCCGCGTCATGCAGCAGGCGGACAAAGCGCTCCGCAATCAAGGGCGTGGCCTCTGCCGGTTTCGCCGCCACTGCGTTACCGGCGGCCAGCGCTGCGCCGATCTGACCGGCAAAGATCGCCAGCGGAAAATTCCAGGGACTGATGCAGGCGAACACACCCCTGCCTTGCAGGAACAGCTCGTTCGACTCGCCCGTGGGGCCGTGCAGCCGCTGCGGCCGCGAAAAGTGCGTACGCGCCTGAAGCGCATAGTAGCGGCAAAAATCCACGGCCTCGCGCACCTCGGCGATGGCATCGGGGATGGTTTTACCCGCTTCGCGCACGAGCAGATCATGAAAATCGAGGCGCGCGCCCTCCAACCGGTCCGCGGCGCGTTCGAGAATTCCGGCTCGCTCTTCGCCGCCGCGGGTGTCCCATTCAGGCTGTGCCGCATGGGCGACCTCGAATGCGCGCGCGATTTGCGCCGCGGTGGCATGGCGAACCTGGCCCACGTGCTGACGGCGATCGGCTGGATTGGTCACCGGATCGGCACGCTCCGTCGCCGCAGCGCCCACGACCAGCGGGCCTGCCTCGTACGCAACGTGCCGTCGCGCGGCGAGCGCCGCAGCCAGATCTCGCAGCGTCGCGGGGTCGCCGAGATCCGTGCCGCTCGAATTACGCCGGTCCGCATAGAGCGCATCGGGAGTGCGCAGGCCGGACGCACCGATCGTCCCGAGACGCTCCAGTTCCGTGATGGGATCACGGACCACCTCGGCCACTTCGACATCCCGGTCCATGAAACGGTTGACGAAAGACGTATTGGCGCCGTTCTCCAAAAGACGCCGCACCAGATAGGCCAGCAACTCTTTGTGCTCACCGACGGGAGCGTAGACACGCACCTTCGGGAAATTCGCCATCCGTCGTGCGGCTTCCGCGTACAGGAGCCGTCCCATGCCATGCAGCCGCTGAAACTCGTACTGCACGCCGGGCGGTGCCGACTCGACCAGAAACGCGATGGTGTGCGCATTGTGGGTGGCGAATTGCGGCCGGATCACGTCGCAGCCGGCGAACAGGCTCTGTGCACACGCCAGATACGAAACATCCGTCGCTGCTTTTCGCGTGCAAACGGGATATCCCGCGAGTCCGCGCTCCTGCGCGCGTTTCACTTCACTGTCCCAATACGCACCTTTCACCAGGCGTAACGTGATGCGCCGGCCATGCAGCCGCGCCGCTGCCTTGGTCCAATCGATGACGTCGAGGGCGCGTTTGCCATAAGCCTGCACGGCGAGGCCGAGTCCTGCCCAATGTCGCGTATCACGATCCGCGAACAACGCCTCGATGACGTCCAGGGACAACTCCAGCCGATCAGCCTCTTCCGCATCGATGGTCAGCTCGACGTCGAGCAGGGCCGCCCTGCGTGCCAGCTCGCGCACGGCCGGCACGAGACGGCGCAGCACCCGGTCGCGCTGCAGGAGTGAATAGCGCGGGTCGAGCGCAGACAATTTGATCGAGATACCCGAACGCTCGTGCGGGGCGCCTCCCCTGCCGGCGGCTGCGCCGATCGCATCGATGGCGTGTTCATACGAGCGCAGGTAACGCTCCGCGTCCCTACGTGTTCTGGCGCCCTCGCCCAGCATGTCGAAGGAACACAGCTCGACGTCGCCGTCCCGTGCACTGCGTTGCAGGGCCTCTTCGATGCTGCGTCCCACGACGAACTCGCCGCCGATGATGCGCATCGCGCGCCGCACCGCCAGACGGACCACCGGTTGACCGGTCCGGCGGGTGAACTGCCGGACCCAGCCAGACGCGTCCGCCTTGATGGCCGGATCGAGTTCGAGGACGCTTCCCGTCAGCATCAACCCCCAGGTCGAGGCATTGACGAACAGAGACTCGGATTTCCCGGAGTGCGCCGACCAATCGCCGCTCGCCAGTTGTTCGGCGATCAGCCGGTCGGCCGTCGCGTCGTCCGGCACCCTGAGCAGCGCTTCGGCGATGCACATGAGCGCCACGCCTTCCTGGTTGGACAATCCGAATTCCTGAAGGAACACATCCAGGAACGGCCTATCCGCACGGCGCGCCCGGGCAGCCTCGACCAGCTCAGCGGCCAAGGCGGCGGCTCGAGCGCGGGTGGCGCCGACGTCGTCCAGCACCCGCATCAGTCGCTCGACGAGCTGCCGTTCCTCCTCCCCGCCCCGTGCACGCATCCTGTTGCGCAGCGTCTCGAGTTCCCGGGGGATCGGCATGTCGAGGGTTGCGGCCATGAAACCTCCGGCGGACTACGCGCGCCGAGTATCGCCCACGCGGGCGAAGAACACCAAAGTCGGGGCTGTTGCGTCTGCCGGTTCGAAACGGGCAGTGTGAGCGCCGTTCGGCGCAAGGACGACCAGATCGCCTGCGCAGAGGCAGGTCGATTCGCCCTGGGCAGAAACCACCTTGAGCCCCCCGGTGACCGGCACGAGGAGCAGGGTACTCGTCGCGGACGCTTGGAAGAGGTGGGGTTCTCGGAGCGGCGCAACCCAGGCCTGAGCCGGCGGAAGCGACTGCGAGACGATCAGGTTCAGATCCGCGCAGGGTCCTGCGACCAGGGTGCAGCGTACCGCCGTCGCTCCGTCGAATTGCACGAGGTCTCCCGCTTCGCGCAAACCCACGCGATGACCGTCGCCAATGTCGAGCGTAACCCCGGATCCCTCGAGCAGCACCAGCGTCCGGTGATACCCTGAAAAATCTGAGAAGTCTCCCGCGGTATCGACGTTGGCGATGCTGACGCGCCAGCGGAAAGGATCACCCGCAGGCGGTACCCGAATCGCTTCGTGGGTGGTACCACCGCCGTTTTTCCAAGGCGCTGCGGCGTAGGCGGTTCTGCGCAGAATCTGCATGCCCGAGCAGGCGTCGGTGCCCTCAGGGCTCGACGGCGTCGTCGTCGTCCTCGTCCAGATCGTCTTCATCGTCGTCGAGGTCGGCGTCATCGTCCTCCGGATGGGCCAATTCATCCTCGTCGTCGATTTCGAACTCTTCCGGCGTTTCGGTATCTTCCTGGACATCACCGACGGCCGCCTCGTTCTCGCCCTCGCTTTCGTCGGACGGATCGTCCTCGTCGTCCTGCGTGCCCGTGCTCGGGGGCTGGGACGAGCTGATCGGCAATTCAATGGAGTCGACGTCTACCAGATCCTCGGGATCTGAACTCACCAAATCTTCGGGCACTGCGGTCATTCGAAAGGCCTGCTGCTGGGGGTTAAGGTCGAAGTGTCGCACTTCGCGCACGGCCCGCCACCCCCGGCAGACGGTGGGGGGACGTCAGCCTGCGCCTACGCAGGGCCTCAGCGCTGCCAGAAATTGAGCAGTACGAACACCAAGGCGATCACCGAGAGTCCGATATGGCCCACCGCCAACCGGGTCCGGGCGAGAAGGTCATTGGGTTCGAATTCGCGGGGAAGCCAGAAACGGAGAATGGCGCCGAGCAGCAGCATGCGGATCAACCTGAGACTGAACGGGACTCCACCATAATCGACCTGTGTCACAAAGGCGTGATCGCAGTCACGTCCTCGCCGTATCCCGGCTACAATTGTAGGCTCCAACCACATCGTTCGGGGATATTCATGGGCAAGTTATTGGTATTTTCCGCAGTCCTTTTTCTGTTCGCCGGCGCCAGCTTCGCGGATGAGCCAGGCCGCCACGTCGTGCATCACCGCCACCATCATCATCATCATCGGCATTCTCATCCCTGAGTCCGGTTGATGGTTCGACGCCGACGTGGCGTCGCGAGGGTCCGGGACCTGACCGGACCCCCGCTCCATTCTCGATACGAGGGGTGGCAGTCCACTGAATCGGTAGACCAGAATAAAAAAGGCCTCGAACTGTCTCCAGTCCGAGGCCATATCTTTAGATGCTTGTTATTATTTTATTCGGCAGCTTCGGTATCCCCCGCCGGTACGGTGTCGTCTGAATCGCCCATACCGCCGCTTACATCCATGAAACTGCGGCGTCGGCTATCGTCGAAAGCACGTCGGCGACGCGCATGATACGCGAACCCGGTGCCGGCGGGAATAAGCCGGCCAACAATCACATTTTCTTTCAGCCCGCGCAGATCGTCCTTGAGGCCCCGCACCGCTGCTTCGGTCAGCACACGGGTGGTTTCCTGGAACGACGCCGCCGAGATGAACGACTCGGTGGCGAGCGAGGCCTTGGTGATGCCCAGCAACATCGGTTCCCACGTGGACTGATGCTTGCCCTCCGCCTTCTGCTTGGCGATGACGTCGAGCAGACGCCCGCGATCCATCTGTTCGCCACGCAGCAGGGCCGAATCACCGGCGTCCGCCACCTCGATCTTGCGCAACATCTGCCGGACGATGACTTCGATGTGCTTGTCGTTGATCTTCACGCCCTGCAGCCGGTAGACGTCCTGGATCTCACGAACCAGGTAATTTGCCAGCGCTTCGACACCACGCAGCCGCAATATGTCGTGTGGGTTGGGTTCACCGTCGGCGATGACCTCGCCCTTGTCGACCTGCTCGCCCTCGAACACGTTGAGATGACGCCATTTCGGGATCAGCTCCTCGTACTTGTCGCTCGCCTCGTTGGTGATGATCAGACGCCGCTTGCCCTTGGTTTCCTTGCCGAAGCTCACCGTGCCGCTGCGTTCCGCCAGAATCGCGGAATCCTTCGGCTTGCGGGCCTCGAACAGGTCGGCCACGCGCGGCAGACCGCCCGTGATGTCGCGGGTCTTCGACGACTCCTGAGGGATGCGGGCGATGACGTCGCCCACCGAGACCTTCGAACCGTCCTCGAGGCTGACGATGGCGCCCGCGGGCAGCGCATACACCGCCGGGATGTCGGTGTTGGCAAAGGTGACTTCCTTGCCTTTGGCATTGGTCAGCCGTACCACCGGGCGCAGGTCCTTGCCGCCCGAGCCACGCTGCTTCGGATCCAGCACCACCGTGCTCGACAGACCCGTGACGTCGTCCACCTGGGTCGTCACGGTGATGCCGTCGACGAAGTCGGAGAACTTGATCATGCCAGCCACTTCCGTAACGACCGGGTGGGTATGCGGATCCCAGTTGGCGACCGCCTGCCCCGCCGCGACCACGTCGGCATCGTTCACCGTGATGGTCGCACCGTACGGAATCTTGTAACGCTCGCGCTCGCGGCCGAACTCGTCCACCACGCCGAGTTCACCCGACCGTGACACGGCGACCAGATGCCCTTTTTCGTGCCGCACGGTCTTGATGTTGTGCAGACGGATGGTGCCCTTGCTTTTGACCTCGACGCCGTTCGCCGCCGCCGCCCGCGATGCCGCGCCGCCGACGTGGAAGGTGCGCATCGTGAGCTGGGTGCCCGGCTCGCCGATCGACTGCGCCGCGATGACGCCCACCGCCTCGCCGATGTTGATGCGATGACCGCGGCCGAGGTCGCGCCCGTAGCACTGTGCGCACACGCCGTATCGCGTCTCGCAGGTGATGGGTGAACGCACCATGACCTGATCGACGCCCATCTTCTCTAGCAGCTTGACCAGCTTCTCATCGATGAGCACGCCTGACTTGACCAACACCTCGCCGGTGGAGGCCACTGCCACGTCTTCCGAGACCACGCGACCCAGCACGCGCTCGCCCAACCCCTCGACCACGTCGCCGCCTTCGACGATGGGCGTGATGGAGAGGCCGAAGCTCGTGCCGCAGTCGATCTCGGTGACAACCAGATCCTGGGCCACGTCGACCAGGCGACGGGTCAGATAACCGGAGTTTGCCGTCTTCAAGGCCGTGTCGGCGAGGCCCTTGCGTGCGCCGTGAGTGGAGATGAAGTACTGGAGTACGTTGAGCCCCTCGCGAAAGTTCGCCGTGATCGGTGTCTCGATGATGGACCCGTCGGGCTTGGCCATCAGGCCGCGCATGCCGGCGAGCTGACGGATCTGCGCGGCGGAACCGCGGGCGCCCGAGTCGGCCATCATGAAGATGGAATTGAACGACTTCTGACGGACCTTGTTGCCGCGGGTGTCGGTCACCTCGTCGGTGCCGAGCTTCTCCATCATGGCCTTGGCAACCTGGTCGTTGGTACGCGACCAAATGTCGACCACCTTGTTGTAGCGCTCACCGTTGGTGACGAGGCCGGAGGAATACTGCTCCTGGATCTCCTTCACCTCACGCTCAGCGGTCGCGAGGATCTTGATCTTCTGGGTCGGCACGACCATGTCGTCCACGCCGATCGAGACGCCGGCACGGGTCGCATACTGGAAGCCCGTGTACATGAGCTGGTCGGCGAAAACGACCGTTTCCTTGAGCCCCACGGTGCGATAACACATGTTGATCGTCGCGGAGATGATCTTCTTGGTCATGTCCTGGTTGATGGCGTCGAAGGACAGCCCGCGCGGCAGGATCTCAGACAGCAGAGCCCGGCCCGCCGTGGTGTCGGCCACGCGGATGTTCTGCACCAGGTGACCCTTGGCATCGCGGATGTACTCCGACAGCCGCACCTTGACCTTGGCCTGCAGGTCGATGTTGCGGCTTTCGTAGGCGCGGTGCACCTCGGCCACGTCGCTGAACGCCATGCCCTCGCCCTTGGCGCCCACTTTTTCACGGGTCATGTAGTACAACCCGAGCACCACGTCCTGGGAGGGGACGATGATGGGCTCGCCGTTCGCGGGCGACAGGATGTTGTTGGACGACATCATCAAGGCACGCGCCTCGAGCTGCGCCTCGATGGACAGCGGCACGTGCACCGCCATCTGGTCACCGTCGAAGTCGGCGTTGAACGCCGTGCATACCAGGGGATGCAGCTGGATGGCCTTGCCCTCGATCAACACGGGCTCGAAAGCCTGGATGCCCAGGCGGTGCAGGGTCGGTGCGCGGTTGAGCAGCACCGGGTGTTCACGGATCACCTCTTCGAGGATGTCCCACACCTCCGGTCCCTCGCGCTCGACCAGGCGTTTGGCAGCCTTGATGGTCGAGGCTTCGCCGCGCAGCTGCAGCTTGGAGAAGATGAACGGCTTGAACAGTTCCAGCGCCATTTTCTTCGGCAGTCCGCACTGATGCAGGCGCAGCGTCGGGCCCACGACGATGACCGAACGACCCGAATAGTCGACACGCTTGCCGAGCAGGTTCTGACGGAACCGGCCCTGCTTGCCCTTGATCATGTCGGCGAGCGACTTGAGCGGACGCTTGTTGGTGCCGGTGATGGCACGGCCACGACGACCGTTGTCGAGCAGGGCATCCACCGCCTCCTGCAGCATGCGCTTCTCGTTGCGCACGATGATGTCGGGCGCGTTCAGCTCGAGGAGCCGACGCAGGCGGTTGTTGCGATTGATGACCCGGCGGTACAGGTCGTTCAAATCCGACGTCGCGAAGCGACCGCCGTCGAGCGGTACCAGCGGACGCAGGTCGGGCGGCAACACCGGCAGCACGGTGAGGACCATCCACTCCGGCTTGTTCCCGGACTCGATGAAGGCCTCGATCAGCTTCAGCCGCTTCGAAAGACGCTTGATCTTCGTCTCCGAATTCGTATTCGCCATGTCCTCGCGGACCTTGACGATCTCGGACGGCAGATCCATGGACTTGAGCAGTTCGTGCACCGCTTCGGCTCCCATGCGGGCGTCGAACTCGTCGCCATGTTCCTCGATCGACTCGAGATACATCTCATCGGTGAGCAGCTGTCCGCGCTGCAGCGACGTCATCCCGGGGTCGACGACCACGAAGGCCTCGAAATACAGCACTCGCTCGATCTCGCGCAGCGTCATGTCGAGCATGAGGCCGATACGCGACGGCAGCGATTTCAGGAACCAGATGTGCGCGGTGGGGCTGGCGAGTTCGATGTGCCCCATGCGCTCGCGCCGCACCTTGGACTGCGTGACCTCCACGCCACACTTCTCGCACACCACGCCGCGATGCTTCAGGCGCTTGTATTTGCCGCACAGACACTCGTAATCCTTCACGGGCCCGAAGATCTTCGCGCAGAAAAGGCCGTCACGTTCCGGCTTGAACGTGCGGTAGTTGATGGTCTCGGGCTTCTTGACCTCGCCGTACGACCAGGAACGGATCATGTCCGGCGACGCGAGTCCGATCTTGATGGAGTCGAAGTTTTCGACCGGCACCTGCTGCTTGAACAACTTGAGTAAATCTTTCATGGGATCTTAAGCCTCGCTCTCTAGTTCGATGTTGATGGCCAGGGATCGGATCTCCTTGACCAGGACATTGAACGATTCCGGCATGCCGGCTTTCATTTCGTGGTTGCCATCGACGATTGCCTTGTACATCTGCGTACGTCCGTTGACGTCGTCGGACTTGACGGTGAGCATTTCCTGCAACGTATATGCCGCGCCATACGCCTCGAGTGCCCACACTTCCATTTCTCCGAAACGCTGTCCGCCGAACTGCGCCTTGCCGCCGAGCGGCTGCTGCGTGACCAGGCTGTAGGGGCCCGTCGAGCGAGCATGCATCTTGTCATCGACCAGATGGTTCAGCTTCAACATGTACATGTACCCCACGGTGACCGGGCGGTCGAATTGTTCGCCCGTACGCCCGTCATGCAGCGTCGTCTGACCCGACGTCGGCAGATCCGCGAGGGTGAGCAGATTCTTGATCTCCTCCTCGCTGGCGCCGTCGAACACCGGCGTGGCCATGGGCACACCTTTCTTGAGATTGCGCGCCAACTCGATCACTTCGGCATCCGTCATGCCCTTGATGTCTTCTTTCTGACCGCCGGTCTCGTTGTACACCTGGCCCAGGAACTTGCGCAGCTCCACCACCGCATGCTGGGCTTCCAGCATCTTGCCGATCTTGGCACCCAGACCCTTCGCGGCCCAGCCGAGATGGGTTTCCAGGATCTGGCCGATGTTCATGCGTGAAGGCACGCCGAGCGGGTTGAGTACGATGTCGACCGGAGTGCCGTCGGCCATGTACGGCATGTCCTCGACCGGAACGATCGAGGAGATCACACCCTTGTTGCCATGACGGCCCGCCATCTTGTCGCCCGGCTGCACGCGGCGCTTGACCGCGAGGTACACCTTCACCATCTTCAAGACGCCGGGCGCGAGATCGTCGCCCGCGGTGATCTTGGCCCGCTTCTCCTCGAAGCGCTTTTCGAACGTCTTGCGCTGCGCCTTCATGCGCTCGGCCACCGTTTCCAGCTGCGTGTTGGTGTCTTCATCCTTGAAGCGGATCTCGAACCACTGTTCGCGGGGCAGGTCGGCGAGGTAGGCCTCGTCGATCTGCGCGCCGGACTTGAGTTTCTTGGGACCCGCCTCGACCACCTTGCCTTCGATCATGCCGCGTACGCGCTGGAACAGATCGTCTTCCAGGATGCGCTGCTGGTCGGCCAGATCCTTGCGCACCCGCTCGAGTTCGGATTTCTCGATGGACAGGGCGCGCGAATCCTTCTCCACGCCGTCGCGGGTGAATACCCGCACGTCGATGACGGTGCCGTCCATGCCCGGCGGAACCCGCAAGCTGGTGTCCTTCACGTCGGAGGCCTTCTCGCCGAAGATCGCCCGCAGCAGCTTCTCCTCCGGCGTCAGTTGCGTCTCACCTTTCGGGGTGACCTTGCCCACCAGGATGTCGCCGGCGCGCACCTCGGCGCCGATGAACGCGATGCCCGATTCGTCCAGCTTCGCCAGCGCGGAATCGCCCACGTTCGGGATGTCGGCGGTGATTTCCTCGGGTCCGAGCTTGGTGTCCCGCGCCACGCAGGTCAGCTCTTCGATGTGAATGGTGGTGAAGCGATCTTCCTCCACGACCCGCTCGGAGATAAGGATGGAATCCTCGAAGTTGTAACCGTTCCAGGGCATGAAGGCCACCAACAGGTTCTGGCCGAGCGCAAGCTCGCCCAGATCCGTCGACGGACCGTCCGCCAGCACGTCGCCACGTTTGATGGTATCGCCGGCATTTACCAGCGGACGCTGGTTGATGCAGGTGTTCTGGTTGGAGCGGGTGTATTTGGTCAGCGAATAGATGTCGACGCCCGGCTCGCCCGCCGTCGTCTCGTCGTCATTCACCCGCACCACGATGCGCGAGGCATCCACCGAATCCACGCTGCCGCTGCGCCGTGCCACCACGGTCACGCCGGAGTCGATGGCCACGGCACGTTCCATGCCCGTGCCCACCAGCGGCGTGTCCGCCCGCAGCGTCGGCACCGCCTGACGCTGCATGTTCGAGCCCATCAGCGCGCGGTTCGCATCATCGTGTTCCAGGAATGGGATCAGCGAAGCGGCCACCGAGACGATCTGCTTCGGCGACACGTCCATGAAGTCGATCTTGTCCGGCGCGGACAGCTCGAACTCATTTTGCGTGCGGCAGGAGATCAGGTCGTCGGTGAACTCGCCCTTGTCGTTCAGGGCCGCGTTCGCCTGGGCGATCACGTACTGCCCTTCCTCGATGGCGGACAGGTAATCGATCTGGTCCGTCACCTTGCCGTTGGACACGCGGCGATACGGGGTCTCCAGGAACCCATAATCGTTGGTCCGCGCGTAAACGGCGAGGGAGTTGATCAGACCGATGTTCGGGCCTTCCGGCGTCTCGATCGGGCAGACCCGGCCGTAGTGCGTCGGATGCACGTCGCGCACTTCGAAACCGGCGCGCTCGCGTGTCAGACCGCCCGGGCCCAACGCGGAAACGCGGCGCTTGTGTGTGACCTCGGAAAGAGGATTGTTCTGATCCATGAACTGCGACAGCTGCGAGGAGCCGAAGAACTCCTTCACCGCGGCGGCGACGGGCTTCGCGTTGATCATCTCCTGCGGCATGATGGGCTCGCTCTCCGCAATGGTGAGACGCTCCTTGACGGCACGCTCGACGCGGACCAGGCCGATGCGGAAGGCGTTCTCGGCCATCTCGCCGACACTGCGCACCCGGCGGTTGCCCAGGTGATCGATGTCGTCCACGTGGCCGTTGCCGTTGCGGATGTCGATCAAGGTCTTCATGACCTCGATGATGTCTTCCTTGCTGAGCACGCCCGAGCCCGTGATCTCTTCACGTCCGACGCGGCGGTTGAACTTCATGCGGCCCACCGGCGACAGATCGTAGCGCTCGCCGTTGAAGAACAGATTCTGGAACAGGTTTTCCGCCGCATCTTTGGTGGGCGGTTCGCCGGGACGCATCATGCGATAGATCTCGACGAGCGCCTCGAGGCGGGTCTTGGTCGGATCGATGCGCAGCGTGTCGGAAATGTACGGACCGCGGTCGAGATCGTTGACGTACAAGGTACGGATCTCGGTGATGCCGCTTTCGATCAGCTTGCCCACCGTCGGCACGGTCAAAATCTCATTGGCCTTGGCCAGAATCTCGCCCGTTTCCGTATTGACGATATCGTGGGCGATCACCTTGCCCTGCATGTACTCGGTGGGGACCGGCAGGCGCTTCACCTGTGCTTCCTCCAGCTCGCGCACATGACGCGCGGTGATGCGACGGCCCTCCTCGACGATGACCTTCTTGCCGACGCGGATCTCGAACGCCGCGGTCTCGCCGCGCAGGCGCTGCGGGATGACCTCGAACTCGATTTCCTTCTTGGACAGATAGAACGTGTTCTTCTCGAAGAAGATGTCCAGCACCTGCTCCTCGGTGAGGCCGAGCGCGCGCAGGATGATGGTCACCGGCAGCTTGCGGCGACGGTCGATGCGGGCGAACACGCAATCCTTCGGATCGAACTCGAAATCGAGCCACGAACCACGGTAGGGAATGATGCGGGCGGAGAACAGCAGCTTCCCCGACGAATGAGTCTTGCCGCGGTCGTGATCGAAGAACACGCCCGGGCTGCGATGCAGCTGGGAGACGATGACACGTTCCGTGCCGTTGATGATGAAGGTGCCGTTGTCCGTCATCAGCGGCAGTTCGCCGAGATAAACCTCCTGCTCACGCACGTCCTTGACCGGCTTCTTGGCGCCGCTGGCTTCCTTGTCGAGCACCACCAAACGAACCTTCACGCGCAGCGGCGCCGCATAGGTCAGACCGCGGAGCTGGCATTCCTTGACGTCGAACACCGGATCGCCCAGGCGATAGCTGACGTACTCGAGCGTGGCGTTGCCGGAATAGCTGGAAATGGGGAACACACTGTCGAAAGCCGCGTGCAGGCCGATCTCGTCGCGCCTGGACTCGGCGACGTCGGACTGCAAAAACCGCCTATACGAATCCAGTTGGATGGCAAGCAGGTAAGGCGTGCCGAGGATGCTCGGACGCTTGCCAAAATTCTTACGAATGCGCTTTTTTTCGGTGAACGAATAAGCCATGTGTGCGGAGTCTCCAGTAAATCTTCAGGCGTTGTGCGCCGAATTGACGGGGTCCAGACGACCCCGCCCGACCGGTGCCCGCTGCGCGGACCCCCGGCCGAATTCCAATTCCGTAGTCGAACCCTCAACTTCGGCAAATTCCACGTAAAAACCGATGGCGCAGCCGGAAGACACCGCTGATTGGGCGGCCTCTTCCGAACTGCGCGCATCGGCGGCGGTCACTACTTGATAGCAGCCTTCGCGCCGGCGTCCTCGAGCTTCTTCTTGATCACATCCGCATCCGCCTTCGGAATGCCTTCCTTGACGGTGGAGGGAGCACCTTCCACCAAGTCCTTCGCTTCCTTCAGACCCAGTCCGGTGATTTCCCGGATAACCTTGATGACGCCCACCTTGTTGGCGCCGAACTCGGTCAGGGTCACCGTGAACTCGGTCTGAGCTTCGGCGGCGGGAGCCGCTGCAGCCGGTCCCGCGGCGGCGGCCGCCACCGGTGCGGCGGCGGTCACGTTGAACTTCTTTTCCATGTCGGCGATCAGATCGACCACTTCCATGACGGACATCGCAGAAATTGCGTCGAGAATTTCGTCTTTAGTAACAGCCATGATCATCTCCAAATAACAGTAAAGGTTCCATAACCAGAATCAGGTTCAAGCCGTCGCCGCCGGTGCTTCGCTGCTTTTCTTGGCTTCAAGAACAGCGGCTAGCGTGCGCACCAATTTCGAATTGGGAGCAGCCAACGTACCGACGAACTTCGCAATCGGCGCCTTCATGACCCCGAGCAACTGCGATACCGCCTGCGCACGGGTGGGCAAGGAAGCCACCCGCTCGAGTGAATCGGGCTTGAGCAATTGCCCACCCAGAGACACGAGCATCGTCACCAGTTTGTCGTTGTCCTTCGTAAACGCCTTGACGATGCGGGCGGCGGCGCCCGGATCGTCATTGGAGAAGGCGAGGACGATGGGTCCTTTGAGCGCCGGAGAAATGCACTCGAAAGCAGTGCCGGCGACGGCCTTGCGCGCGAGCGTGTTCTTGACGATCCGCAGATACACCCCTTCCTTGCGTGCTTTCGCACGAAGATCGGTCATCTGCGTCACGGTCAGGCCACGGTTCTCTGCGCCGACGACGGACAGGGCTTTCGCCGCGACCGCGTTGACTTCCGCCACCACGACTTTCTTTTCTTCCAACTTGAGTGCCATCGATAGGTTCTCCGGAAAGAAGCGTCACACTTGGATGGAAGCGGCAGCCGCCCCCATCCCCCCTTCGAGTACGCCGTCGTACTCAGGGCACGCCGTCGTGCCCGGTGCGACCTTCATCAGTCACCTGATTCGGGTCCCACCATCTGCGCAGGCTGGATCTTTAAGGGCCCCCTGGCCCGCCTGCGGTCTTCGACGGTGGATGCGCAGCCCCGTGACCGCGCAGCCCTCCGTTAACTCAATGCGCTTATTCGCAACACTTACGGGGCCAGGGCGCCCCGTCCTTGAAATTCAAATTACAACCCGAGAGTCGACTGGTCGACCGAGACACCCGGGCCCATGGTCGAGGACAACGTCACTTTCTTGAGATAGATGCCCTTGGAGGTGGCAGGCTTGATCTTCTGCAGGTCCGCCACCAATGCGAGCAGGTTTTCCTTCAAGGCGGCGGGCTCGAAACTCGCACGTCCGATCTGCGCGTGCACGATCCCCGCCTTGTCGGTGCGATAACGCACCTGACCGGACTTCGCGTTTTTCACGGCCTCGGCCACGTTCGGCGTGACGGTGCCGACCTTGGGGTTCGGCATGAGCCCACGAGGTCCCAGGATCTGACCCAGCTGCCCGACGATTCGCATGGCATCGGGACTGGCGATGACCACGTCGAAATCGATCTGGCCCGCCTTGACCTTTTCCGCCAGATCTTCGAACCCGACGATGTCCGCACCCGCCGCACGGGCGGCGTCGACGTTTTTGCCCTGCGTGAATACGGCCACTCGCACGGTCTTGCCCGTCCCATTCGGCATCACGGTGGAACCGCGCACCTGCTGGTCGGACTTCGTGGCATCCACGCCCAGGTTCACCGAAACGTCAACGGACTCGTTGAATTTCGCGGTGGCCAGCTCCTTCACCAGCTTCAGAGCGTCGTCGATCGGATACGACTTGCCGGGAGGAAGCTTCTCTTTCCAGCTCTTGGTTCGTTTCGCTACGGTCCCCATGTCACACCACCTCCACGTCGACGCCCATGCTGCGCGCGCTGCCGGCGATGGTTCGAACCGCCGCTTCCAGGTCGCTCGCCGTCAGATCGGGCATCTTCATCTTGGCGATGTCCTCGAGTTGCTTGCGCGACACTTTGCCCACCTTGGAGGTGTTCGGGGTGGCGCTGCCTTTGGCAATGCCCAGCGCTTTCGCGATCAGCACGGACGCGGGCGGCGTTTTCATGATGAACGTGAAGCTGCGGTCGCTGTACACCGTGATCACCACGGGGGTGGGCAGCCCTTTTTCCAAGGACTGAGTCTGCGCATTGAAAGCCTTGCAGAACTCCATGATGTTGACGCCCTGCTGACCCAAGGCCGGGCCCACGGGAGGGCTGGGATTCGCCTGTCCCGCGGGAATTTGGAGTTTGATATACCCCGTTACTTTCTTCGCCATCTCTGCTCCTTGGGTGCAAACGTCGCCACGCAGGCGACTCCCCTGTTCAATGCGCTCGGGCGCTGATATCTAAGCGCTTCGCGCCAGCTGTTTAGTCGCCTGCGCGCCAACCATTCAACGGGGCCGAGGCGGCCCCGTCTTTTGAAATTTAACCCTTTTCGACCTGCGAGAAATCCAGCTCAACCGGGGTCGATCGACCCAAAATCTGTACCGCCACCTGCAGGCGGTTCTTCTCGTAGTTCACGGATTCCACGACTCCGTTGAAGTCGTTGAACGGCCCATCCGTCACGCGCACCACTTCGCCGGGCTCGAAGAGCACCTTGGGCTTGGGCTTGTCCACGCCCTCTTCGACGCGCCGCAAGATGGACATGGCCTCCTTGTCGGTGATCGCCGCCGGTTTGTCGCTGGTACCGCCGATGAAGCCCAGCACCTTGGGCACTTCTTTGACGAGGTGCCACGTGTCCTCGTCCATCTCCATCTGGACGAGCACATAACCCGGGAAAAATTTGCGGTCGGATTTGCGCTTCTGCCCATCGCGCATTTCCACCACTTCCTCGGTGGGCACCAATATCTCACCGAACTTGGCGTCGAGACCCGCGCGCTTCACCCGCTCCTTGAGCGACTCGGAGACCTTGTGCTCGAAATTCGAATAGGCGTGAACCACATACCATCGCAAGGACATAAACGCTCCGAAGTCGTCAGGCAGACTGGCCGGTCAGCAACCGGGTCAGCCAAGTGAGAACCCAGTCGAGTCCCCAGAAAAACAATCCCATTACGATGGCAAAAATGAACACCACATAGGTCGTCTTGACGGTCTCCTCGCGCGACGGCCAAACCACCTTGCGCAACTCGATCCGCGACGCCTGGGCAAACACCCAAAAATCCCGGCCATACGCGCTGAACCATGCCAGCCCCAACGCCGCCGCCAATCCCGCCACGACCATGGCGATACGCAGCGCCAGCATCTGCTCGTCATACCAGTAAAAAGCGGCGATTCCGAAGAACAGCACCAGCACGGCGACACCGAGCAATACGGTGTCTTTCGCGGACGCGGCCGGAGGAGCTTGAACTTCTGCCATATTACTGCTTCAACCTACGTCTGCCCCAATGGCAGGGCAGGAGGGAATCGAACCCCCAACCTGCGGTTTTGGAGACCGCCGCTCTGCCAATTGAGCTACTGCCCTAGTCCATGCGCTTACGCGCAACCTTTCAACGGGGCCGCGACCGGCCCCGTCCTTGAAGTAAAACTTTTAAACCAACACCTTG
>CAZZVN010000037.1:0-39349 GCA_964657625.1 uncultured Steroidobacteraceae bacterium | reverse complement strand
CGCATCACATCGAGCATTGGGCGGAGGGCGGTTCGACCAAGCTATCGAACCTGGTGACTCTGTGCCGCACGCATCATCGCCTGGTGCACGAAGGCGGGATCGTGGTGGAACGCCATCCGGAGGGCACGTTTCGCTTCCTGCACCCGGACGGGCGGGCCTACGACGGCGTGGTCCCGGCGAACGGCGCCTACCAGTGGAGCGAACTCGGAGCCGACCATGCCGAGCAGGGCCTGCACATCGACCCGGACACCGCGGTGACACGCTGGCGCGGCGAGCGTATGGATTATGATTTCGCGCTCACCTGCCTGTTCGACCAAACCGAGCGGGCACGCGACGTTTCTGCGGAAACGTTGGGTGGCATCGCGAGGCATAGAGGCGTGCATGCATAAAAATTTCGCTCTGGGCTCTGAGACAAGCCGCGAGTCAGGTCGCTGGCGCCGCGGGTCGTCCCGTGAGGGCGATGGTGTTGCACACGAAACGCAATTTTTCCACGATGGTCTTCGACAGGATGAAAGGATACGCATCGGCCAGCCCCAGGCCGCGTGTTAGGTTGTTGAGCACGTAGGTGAGCGCCGACCACTCGTCGATGAGATGTTCGAAATCGCCGACCAGGGTCTGGCTCAGTGCCAGATCGGCGGCGAGCACGGGTTCGCCCTCGCGCAGCGGTGTGACGGTCAGGCCGAGGAAGTGGGCCGTGTCGAGCGCGTCGACCATGTGCATGACATGGGCCCAGGATTCGGCCCAGTCCTCCCAGGGATGCATGGTGGAGTACGCGCTGATGAAGTTGTCTGACCAGTTAGGCGGCGGCCCTTCGTTGTAATGCCGCTGCAGGGCGACCTGGTAGTCGGCGGTTTCATCGCCGAAGATCCGGCGGAACTCGTGCAGCCGGTCGCTCTGCGAGATGAGATAGTCCCAATAGTAGTGTCCGGTTTCGTGCCTGAAGTGTCCGAGCAGGGTGCGGTAGGGCTCGTGGTGGCTCAGCCGCTGATGCTCGCGGTAGACATCGTCGGATTCGGCGACGTTGATGGTGATCACGCCGTTGTCGTGACCGGTCAAAACGCGGCTGCGGTCGCCGTAGGCGTTGATGGCATCGCTGAGAAAACGGAATTCCAGGCCTCTCTGCGGGTCCGTCGACTTGCCCCGCAGCGGCAGGCCGAGGTTCTGCAGCGCATAGACCACGCGGCGTTTCGCCGTCTCGAGTTTCGCCCATGCCTCCCGGCTGCCGGGCGTCGCCAAATCGGGGATGGTGCTGGTGAGGCGGCATGACTGGCACAGCGAGATCGGGTCCGCGCCCGGCACCGCCCAGTTGCAGACATCCTGGTCCGTGTAGTTGGCACACAACCGGTAGGCCGTGGGTTCCGCGTCGCCGTCGCGCGACGGCCGCCAGAGACCGTCCTCGGCCTGCGTCAGGGCGGCCATGTCGGCCCGGTCCGGAAGAAACGCGAGCGGTCTCCCGCAGGTGAGACAGCTGGTATTTTCGAAGAAAATCAACGCCTGGCAGGCGCTGCAGTGGAAGGTTTTCACGTGGCGAACGGTTCCCGGTGAGAAGTCCCATTGTATGACCCGCGCGGCATTTGCGCGATGCTCCCGGCGCGGCGTCGGCAGGGGGTGCGCTCCTCCAAGGCAGCGGGGACGACGCGCCGGCGTTTCTCGAGCGCCTGATCGAGGTAGATCAGCATCACGATGCCTAACTCGGCGGCGAAGCCGGCGCCGTGCCGATCCGGCGAAAGAGGAAGGGATCGGAAAGGTCGGCGATCGCCAGGCCGATACCGCGCGGTGAATCAATCGCCGTCAGCGATCGGAACCCATAATAATACAGATGCAGCCGGTCGCCCGCCGCCACCAGCCGGTTCGCCGCCACACCGAAATCGTCCCAATGGCCCGCCGCGCCGGGAAGCAGGATCGGTGCGTCGGTGAGGTGGCGCCAACCGATGCCGTCGTCCGACGCCGCGATGCCGATCGAACGGCGATGGTCGGCGGCCAGCGCGGTGTAGATCATCACCCAGCCGGCGATGCCATCGATCGGCGAAGCAATGGTGTGGCGCGTGACGATCCCGCCGACATCATGCGCGCGCGCGCCGTCGAGCCAGTGCAGATCGCCAAGTCGCGTCACCGCACCATCGGTGGCGACGGACACCACGCGCGTGCGATACGCGTCCATCGCGTGCGTCGGTGCGGTATAGTGCAGCAGCGTACGGTCGCCCTGGGTAATCGCGTTGGGCCACGCGGCGTATAATTCGTCGGGCAGGATATCGAACAGCGCGCCATTCGCCAGCGCCCCCGGCATCCGCCGCCATGCGGTGCCGTTCGCGCTGTGCGCCACGCCGATACGCATCGCCAGTCCCGGCATGTCGCCCAACCACGGCTTGCCGGTGCGCACCACGTCCAGCGCGCCGCCGAAATACCACATCCTCCACCCCGATACGTCGCGCGTCATGTCGGTCAGGCCGATATGGCCGCAATCGAAGCGATCCAACCCCGCGGCCGGGATCATCACCGATCCCAGTTCGAGCGCTCCGTCGAAACGCTGCCACGCGATCCCGTCCGCCGACGTCGCCAGCGCGATCCGACCGCTGCCCAGCGTCTGCGGTGCCGGTCGATCGTAGGCCTGGTCGCGGCAGTAGTACCACATCCGCCACGCCCCGGTGGCGGGATCATGATCGACTACCGCGCCGCCCACGCGAAAATCGTCGCATCGCCCCGCCGGCCCGGGGGCAAGCACGAGGCCGGGATGCGCGCTGCAGGGCAAGGCGACAAGGTCGGTCAATAAACTATCCCGTCATGGCAAGCGCGGCAGGCGGGACTCATCCGCCGAGAAACGCGTTCATCGCGCGGGCGACAGCGGCGGGTTTTTCCTGATGGACGAACGATCCCGCCTCGGGAATGACGACCGCTCGGACATCCGGGATGAGGGTTTTACCGACCGCGGCATATTTGGTGTAGCGGCCACGATCAGCGTTGATAAGCAGCGTCGGCGCCTTGATGCGGGGCAGATAGTCGGTGACGCCGACTCGCCCAACGCCGCGTTCGCAACTGCGCAGCCACAACCCGGCCCTTGCCCGGCTCAACCCCTGTTCCCGTATGACACGCGGGTCCATCGTTCCGAACAGACGGTTCTGCGTGTCGGTCGGGGGCAGCGGTTCGCCTGCCTTGGTGTAGGAACTCGGCGAGTTCGGATCCGGCGCGGCGCGGTCCTGAGCGACGATCGCCTCGCGCGTCATCGCTCCGATCAGGCTGGCACTGACGATGACCAGTCTGCTCACCCGTTCGGGCCAGCAGGCCGCGGCGACGACGCCCACGATCCCGCCCATCGAATTGCCCGCAAAGGCGCAGCGATCGATCCGCATCTCGTCCAGCGCATCGAGGATCATGGCGGTGATTTCCGGTACCGACACTATATAAGGCGGCGGCGCGGCCATGATCGATTCGCCATGACCGGGAAGATCAAAGGCGATGACGCGCCGCGTCTTCGCAAGATCGGCGGCGGCGAACCGCCAGTCCGGGATCCATCCGCCGAGCTTGGGCAGCAGCACCAGCGGTTCGCCTCCCTCGGGGCCGATCGTCGTGTAATGCAGCGTGCCACCGACGGTCGCAATATCGCCGCCGCCCGTCCAGGGACCACGCAGATCGTCGTCCGGAACGGTAGCCATCGCCGGTACGAGCGGCGGAGCGAGCGCGATGCCGGCGGCAAGAGCAAGCGTCTCGCGGCGGGTCCAGTTGGAGATCGGAGGCGGCATGGTATCTTCTCGAAGAGACGAAGCGCTTTGTGACATGGTCAACGAAACGCGGCGGCCCGGCGCACCGCATCCGCGCGGAGGTCGGCATAAAACAAGGCGATGTCATTATAATGCATGTTACCGCCCGGCAGCGGAGCGAGCTCGAGCGCGGGGGCGGCGACAACCTTGAGTACACCGTCGGCATCGCACGCCGCCGTCACCGCGCCCGGCATCAGCCGCGGCAAGGCGGTGGTGTCCCCCGCGGGCAGCGCACCGCGCGTGGCAGCGCGACGCCGTCCGCCCAAACTCAGCGGATCGCTGCACAGCAATCGAGCGCCTGGCCCAGGGCCATGCGCATCGACGAAACGCTGCCGCACCCGCGCCACGTAGGACGTCGCGTCAGCGCCGGCGAGGAAACTGTTCCAGCCGATCACGCAGTGTGCCTGGCGCGGCGCGATGCAGGGTTGGATCGTAGTGAACGTCGTGCCGAAATCACCCGCGACGATGCCGTAGCCGAACGCGTAGGCCGCCACCATGCGGCGGCCGACAGGCCGTCCGTCGATACGGTCGCGCAGCAGATTGAAGACGTGGAGCGCCCCCTGGCTGTGGCCGACCAGAATGAACGGCCGCCCTCCGTTGTCCTGTGCCATGTACCGGTCGAACGCACGCAATACATCGCCATAAGCTAGTGCATAGGCCAGGGCGCCGTTGCCCTGCATGGTCGAGAACGCACGCAGCGATGCCTGACGGTACCGCGGCGCGAAGATGCGGCAGCACCCGTTGAACACGCTCGCCTGCCGCGCGATCGCGCTACGGTCGGTCCAATCGTTGGTCTCGGCATCGTCGATCCGCTGGTTCCAGTGCGTTGTGCTGCGAAAGGTGGTGGGATGGACATAAAAGACATCGACCCCGGCGGCTTGGGCTACCGGCGAGGCGTTGGCGGGATGCGCGGCCGCTGCCCCTTCGCGGAGCGGGAACGCGGCCCAGCTCTCCGCAAGGGCGTAATCGGGGGCGGGTGGCGGCGCCTCTTCGGCAAAGGGTATGGCACCGCGATCGGACACCCCCGTCACCGCCTGCGCAGCGGTACACGTCGCCAGTGCCAGCCATAGCGCCCGCATCCGCATTGTCATCCTCCGGTTGCTGTCAGGGTAGCGTGAAGTGGCAGCCGTGCCTGCGGCACGCGATAATTGTGACCGCCTGTCAGCCAACCCGCGACTCGGGGCGGCGGTGTCGGCATCACCGGCGCTAGGATTCAAACTATGTTTTCGGGAGATAAGCGACGATGTCTTTGTTGCTCGCCATGACAATCGCGGCCGCCCCGCTCGTTGCCGCTCCCACGGTGAAGGCGGACGCGCAGGCGGAGATCTGGGCGAAGGAACAGGCGATCTATGCGGCGCGGGGCCGCGGCGACATGCAGCCGTACAAGGCCAGCATCGCACGGGATTATGCCGCGTGGCCGCCGGCCCTCGACACACCGGCGGGTCTGCAGAATCTGGACGCGCTTCAGAAAACGATGGTCACGGACAACAAGGAACAGCTAACGATGGATCTCGTCGGATTCGTCCTGAACGGCGATACCGCGGTGATCTATTACCGCACGCATCGGACGCGACTGCCCGACGGCGCGCCGGTCGACGAGCGATTTGAGGTCACGCATAGCTGGATCGTGCAGGACGGCACGTGGAAGCTGATGGGCGGCATGGCCCGCGCGACGCCGCCGCGATGAGCGATCCCGCCGCGGCCGCTACCGCCTTGCTCGATCGGCTCTGCACCGCCTGGTCGACGCTCGCGCTGGCAGATATAGAGGCCTTGTGGGACGCGGGCGACGCGCGGCCCACGATGCTGCCGCAGGAACTCGAACGCCCGCTGGTCGGCTGGCCAGAGTTGCGTCTGTATTGGACCAAGGCGGCTGCCCGGCTGGAGGCCGCCTCGATGCGGACGCGCGATCTGATCGTCCGCCCGATCGCCGACGATCTCGCGCTCATCCTGTATGTGATGCACTGGAACGGCGCGATCCGCGGCTTTACCCGCCCGGTCGGGGTGGAAGCGCGGGTCAGCGCGGTGATCCGCGAGACCGCGCAGGGCTGGCGCTTCATCCATTATGTCGAGGCGCCCTTGTCCTTTTCTCTGCAGCTCCAGCAGCGGAACGCGTTGCAGGCGGATGCCGATTTCGTCGCTCGCACCGGGCAGGATCCGGATGTACTCCGCCCCATGTGGCCGGACGGCACCCCGCTCTAGCTCTCGACGAAAAAAGACTCCAGCAGCGCGGGCCACGCCGCCGGGTCTTCGCCGAGATCGGCGGTGTGGCACGCCGGCGCCGCCGCCTTGGCTTGCGCGACTCTGGCATAGGACGCGGTGTCTGCGATATCGCACAGCAGGCACGGCACGCGCAGCGCCTGCAATCGGTCCGCCATCGGGTAGCGGAACGAAGCCAGATAGGCCGCGCGGTAGAAGGGACCGGCCGCCAGCGCGCCGACGATGCGGTCGTGCAGCACTTGCGGATCGAGCATCGCATCACGGCGGATGATCGCCGCGGCGCGCCGCTCGTACCACGGCCACCAAAGATTCTGGCTGCGGAACGCCATCCATGCGGTGACGAGATGGCTGCCGTCCCATACCGGCGCGAACGACGGCGCGTAGTGCGCGATATGGTCGGCGGCATCGGCGGGCGCGAAGATCATTACCCCGGCGTTGACGACGTGGCGCACCGCTCCGGGCCGTCTGAGCGCCAGTTCCACCGCGGTCTGTCCGCCGGCATAGCGGCCGATCACGTCTAGCGTCTCGATCCCCAGCGTCTGCAACGCGGCCTCGACCGCCGTGGCATAATGCTCGATGGAGACATCGTCAGGCGCCAGAATCGCATCCGATCCGCCACTGCCCGGCATGTCGATCGCCACGACCGGGCGTGATCCCAGGAACGGCGCAAGGAACACGTCGAGCCGGTAACTCGACCCGGCCTGATCGTGCAGGCCGAGCAATGGCACGCCATCCCCGTCCAACCGCCCGCGCGCCATCAGTTGGCCGCCCGGTACGTCTATCAGATATTTGCCGAAGCCAGCGGTATCGCGCGGACCGCTCTCCGGCAGCCTCACCTGCCGGCCGGTGGCGGGCGGAAGCCAATCGATCGCGCGCGTCCCCGCCTCCAGACAGGCAATGCGATCGCCATGGCGCGCCCATACCGCGTCGCGGTCGAATGCCTTGAGCGCAAGGCGCAGTCGCTCGCCCTCGCTACCGGCCCGCAACGCATCGATCAGCCGTGCGTGATGCTCGGACGGCGACGGCATGTCGATCAGCACGCGATCCGCGTAGCGACTGCTCGATTGTGGGCGGAACAAGGCGGCGCGCGCGATCCTGTCCCATTGCGCGATCAGGTGCGTGCCATCGATGGCAGGCGTCACCCACCCCGCCCCGCCCGCATCCTCACCGGTTTCCGCGTCAGGCAGATCGCGCAGTACAACGCGCGCGACCAGATCCGGCCGGGCATCGAGCAGCGCCAGCGCCAGGGCGCCCCCTTGCCCTTCGCCGACCACCGCAACGGAGCCGCACGCCAAGGCGTCGATCAGCGCGGCGAGCGGGTCGATGAACGGTGCGAGGCCGGAACCCGGTCGCGGTGGATCCGACAGGCCGTGGCCGGGCGGATCGACCGCGAGGACGAAGCGATCCACGGCCAGTTCGAAGAACAGAGGATCATCCGCGCGGACGCAGGTCGGCACGGCACCGATCAGCACGACCGCGGTGCCTTTCCCTGCGGTGCGGTAATGCAATTGGCCATCGGGCGATCGGGCAAAGCCGCGGCGGCTGCCGATCGGAGCAGGCTTGCGCGCCATCATTGCAGGTCCGATGTTGCCATAGGGGGTAGGTCCGGCTGGAGCACGATCGTGCGGTTCCTCATGAAGATTGGCTGTCGCGATAGTTCACGTCGACACCACCGAAAAGGGATATGGTTGCTCCCGATCGAAACCGCTCTTGGCTCACACCACATTGTCGCACATAGGCCAGTCTCCCATCATCTGCGTGCAATAGATCAGGCGGGGGTTGGGCGTGGGCACGTGCTCGATCACGCGAATGCCCGCCAGCGGTAATTCGTCAGCGTTCATCTATGCCTCGGATTCTGGCTGGGACGAAGGATGACGATGCACCCTCGACAGGCTGTCGTAATTTGTTTTAGGATTATGACATTAAAGGCAAGGCTACTCCGCACGCGGCGTATGCACGGCATGAGCGACGGCACGATCGAGGAGTTGCACGATGAGATATTACGCGATCGGGAAACGCACCGGCATCGAGGGCTTGCACAAAGGCGAGCGGGAGGCGCCGGTACCGGGCACGGGCGAAGCATCGATCCGCGTGATCGCCAGCGCCCTCAACCGGCGCGACCTTGCACTGTTGCGCGGCTTCTACGGCGGCGCGCAGCCGGTCGATCGCATCCCCCTGTCCGACGGCGCGGGCGAGGTGACCGCGATCGGCGCGGGCGTCGACGGCGTGGCGGTGGGCGACATCGTCGTGTCCGCCAGCCTGGAGCGCTGGCGGGACGGACCGTTCGATTCCTCCTATATGCAGCACGACGTGGGGATTTCGGTCGATGGCTGGCTGGCGGAAACGATCGTGCGTCCCGCCGCTGCGCTGGTGAAAGTGCCCGCGGGCCTCGATCCGGTCGATGCGGCGGCGATGACCGTGGCCGGCGGTACCGCGTGGCAGATCCTCGTCGCGTTCGGCGGGTTGAAGGCCGGCGATGTCGTGCTGTCGCAAGGCACCGGCGGTGTATCGACGTTCGCCGTACAGATCGCGCGGATGTTCGGGGCGACTGCGGCGATCACGTCGTCCAGCACGGCCAAGCTGGCGGAGATGCGCGCGATCGGTGCCGACATCGGCGTGAATTATGTCGACACGCCCGCCTGGGGCGGCGAGGTCGCGCGCCTCACCGGTGGTGCCGGCGCGAACGTCATCATAGAAACAGGGGGGGCCGCCTCGCTCGACCAGTCGTTCGCCGCCGCCGCGGTCAATGGCCGGATCGGGTTCATCGGCAGCCTCGCCGGACCCGCCGACAAGGCCCCCAACCTGTTCGCGCTGATGGGCAAGAACCTGTCGCTGAAGGGCATTGCCAGCGCGAGCCGCGCGATGCTGGCCGAGTTGCTACGCGCCTATGCGGCCAACGCAGTGAAACCCGTGATCGGTGCCCGCTTTGGCTTCGCCGACGCTCCCGCGGCCTTCGCCGCGCTCGCCGCCAACGAGGTGGTCGGCAAGGTCGTGATCGAACATCGTTGAGCGACCTCCGATAGAGGGGAGAGTCCATGGGCTACGCCGGCGTTGCGCGATTCTTGCGGGAGTTCCCCGAGGTAGCCAAGCTCCTACAGATTGGCGCGATCCTTCGCGTCGCCCTCGGGGATCGCCTGACTTTCCAGCACGCGAACTGCCTGGGTGTCCGCGGCGCTAACCGTCTCCAGGCGGACGTCTGCGGTGAGGTGCAGTCCGCCGGCGGTGGATTGCCTCACCGACACTCGGCCCTTCATGGCCTCGAGACGATGCCGCAAAAACCCAAGCGCGACATCCCCCCGGCTTCCTGCGACCGGTAAGGAGGTGACGCCATCGACGCGCACATCCATCCTGAACTGATCCTCGCGCACCCTTATTTCGAAGTCGACCTGGCTGACGCCGATCTGGTTCTCCGCGACGATGAGCGCCTCCTGGCCCACTCGAAAAAGCGTGATGGCCGTAGTGGGGCGAAGGCGCAATTCTCCCTCCGGAAAACTTTCATGGCAGACGATTTTTGCGCGACGGCACATGTGTTTGATCTGCCATCGGAGCGAGGCATACAATCCGACGTTGTCCAACAGGGTCGGGTGCAGTTCTTCGGTCACGCGTCGCATCATGTCGACGGCGGCGTTCAAGCTGCCGATGGCGCGTTCGATTTTCTCGAGCGCGAGGGGATCTGCGCCGGCGACGCGTCGCTTGAGAAAGATCAAATCCATCGAAGTCGCGATGAGATGACCGCCGAGGTCGTCGTGTATCTCGCGCGCCAGCGCCGTCTTTTCCTGCTCGATGAGCAGTTGCAGATGATTGATCGTGACCGAGGATCTGTTTGCGGTACCCATCGCTTTTTCGCAGTCGTTTCAGACACCCCAGTTTAGCTGTTTTTTGCGGATGCTCGCGCCCGGCGACGTCTTTTTCGATTTGCAGGGTGGACGAAGCTTGGCGGTGCGGACGGTCCCAGCGGCACCGCCATCCTCATGGCAACTCCTCACGGCCGCGGATGATCCTGCCAACCAGACCGTAGTCGATCGCTTCGTCGGCGGACAGCCAATGATCTCGCTCGATGTCCCCGAGTACCGTGCCGAGGGGTTTACCGGTTTCGCGGGCGATGAGTGCGGCGATGCGTTGCCGTGCGCGCAGGATTTCCTCAGCCTGGATGGCGATATCGCTGGCTCTGCCGCCGATGCCGCCGCTCGGCTGGTGAATCAAGAACCGAGTATTGGGAAGACAAAAACGTCGCTCCCGGGGCGCGGCGAGGTAGACGTGGGTTGCGGCGCTGCCCACCCAGCCGCTGCCGATCATCCGCACCGGGGCTCGAATGAAACGAACCAGATCGTGAATGGTGTCACCCGACTCCAGATGTCCCCCCGGCGAGGATACGATCATGTCAATGGGTTCGGGCGAGTCGGCGTCGAGCGCGATCAAGCGGCGCGCGGCTTCGGCGGCGGTCGCATCGGTGATGGCGCCGAAGACAAGCACCGTGCGTGACTTGAAGGCTTTTTCCTCCAGGAAGGCACTCCTGGGATAGGCTGGGTTGTGCGATTGGGCGGTTTCCACGAATTTCTCCTCGTTGTCGTTGGATAACGAACGAGGCGGGTAATTCGTGACAGGTTTCTAAAAATTCATCGGTGTGTCAGAGTTCGGCGATGTACCCGAATCGCACGAGTTTGTTGAGAGCAGCGCGCCGGCTGCTGGTATCGACTGCCGATGCTGAAGATGCCGTGCAGGACACCTATGTCCGTGCGCTGACTGCATTCCCGGGTGCGCAGAAGCCGGAGCCGGCATGGCTGTACACCGTGCTGCGCCACGTCGCCATCGATCGGTTGCGCCACGACCGGCTCGAAGCGCAGTGCACCTTCCCGGAATCGTCGGCGCCATCCGCGGACACGATGTGGGAGATCCGGTCGGAATGCGAGGCCGCGATTCGTCACCTGCTCCGCCGCGTCAGTCCCGCCGAGGCTGCCGCGATGTTGCTGCGTGATGTCTTCGAATTCGGCTACGACGAGTTGGGGCACCTCCTCAGCAAGAGCGAGGCGACCTTGCGTCAGTGGCTCCATCGCGCGAGGAACCGTTCTCGCCGCAGCGGTCCGTCGGCGGACCTCGATGAGCTTCACGTCGTACTGTGTTGGCGTGCGATCGAGGCGCGCGAGCCCGCGTTGTTGATGCAGCTGCTGCAGGTGACCACGGCCGGCGCCCAGCAGATACCGGGAGTGAACCGGCCGGCCCATCGAGGGCCACGTGCCGGCGCGCGGAGTACGTCGGTACTGGTTCAGGTCGACGGTCGCTACGCCGTCGCGCTGGTGCTCGATGGCGTCGTCCTGTGCGTCGTACCCGTCGGTGCCCCAGAATTGACGGGCGAGTCGGCCTGACGAAGTCGGCAGCCGTGCAGGGCGCGTCGTGATCCGCGCAAAGGCGGGCGCTCCTTACGGCGGCGGCACCAGGCGCCGCAGGGTCAGGCTGCAGAGTGACAGCGCCTGCGCTCGGGACAGCCGGCTGGGCGACAGACAATGATCGAGCCACAATCCGTCCATCACCGCAGACAGGATCGCCGCTACCTCCTCGTCCGGTATCGAGCGTGGCACGGGAAGGCGGGCGATGCCCCTGCCCAGCAGTTCACGCAGCCGCCCGTTGAAGTCCTCGCTGGTCCGAGCGAATGCCGCATCGCTGCGTACGAGCGTCCAGAACGCCGTCCACGCGCCGAGCAGCTCTGAGTTCGCCCACTCGTGCGAGAACAGCGCCGCGAAAAAATTATCGAGCGACTTCCAAGGATCGGGATCGACGACGGCAAGTTCCCGCTCGAGCCGCGCAATGAATTTGTCGCAAATCTCCTGGTACGTCTCGAGCAGCAGATTGCCGGGGTTGGAGAAGTAATGCCGTAGCAGTCCATGCGATACGCCTGCCCGCCGACAGATCTCGCGGCCGGTCGTGCCGCGCGGGCCGAGCGTGGCCAAGCAGGAGATCGTCACCGCCAGCAGATCCTGCCGGCGCAGCTCGGGGGCTTGCCGTGCCACACGCCGCGTCACGACGCTGCCGCGCGCTGTCCCGAGCGCCACTTCGATGCCGCGTAGATCGCCCAGCCGAGGGACAGCAGAATCGCCGTCAGGCCGACGATCTTCGCCACCGCCAGCGGCTTGTTGGCCTCGTCGGCCGCCGGCATCACGGCGAGCCCGATCGCACACAGGGTCGTCACCAGGCCGACGCAGCCGAGCAGGATCGCCACCCGAGGGCCGCCGGGTACCAGGATCACGCCGGCTGCCGCCGGTTCGCGCTGCAGCCGGATCAACGCGAGGAACAGGAATACGAAGGGGATGAACGAGGTGATGATGCCCATGCTGACCAGCACGTCATAGGCGCCCTTGACGTTGGTCCCGGCCTGGCCGAGAAAGACGAATGCCGCACCGAGGGCCGTCTGGGTCAGGATCGCCACGTGCGGCGTGCCGTAGCGCGGATGCAGCCTGCCGAAGGCGGGCGGCAGCATCCGATCTATCCCCACGGCGAAGGGAATGCGCGCGATGGCGGCGAGGTATCCGCCGGCGGCGCCCAGATTGCCGAGCGTGATCAGCAGCGCGACCGCCGGGACGACCCCAAGCCAGCCGAGTCGGGAGGCGGTGGCGGTGATTGCCTGCATCAGCCCGGCAAGGCTGTCGACCTGTCCCGCCGGCAGCGCGACCAGCACCGCGATCGTGCCGGCGATGTAGCAGGCCGCCACGATCAGGCCGGCGACGACCAGCGCGCGCGGGATCGTGCGGCGGGCGTCCTTGATCTCGCCGCTCATGAACGACGCGGCCTCGCAGCCTGAAAAGGCGAAGGCGAGCGAGGCCCAAAAAATCATGTCCTTGAACTGGAAGCTGGGCGCCATGGCCGCGGCGGTGAACTGCGTGGCGGAGCCGAAGCGGTGGAACGAGACCACGCCCATCGCGATCACCACGGCCACCGGAATCCACATGCCGTAACCTCCGACATTGTGCAGCCAGCGCGCATGCTTCAGTCCGACGATGTTCAAGACCGTGATCAACGCGAGCGCGAGCAGCGCGAACACCATGAAATAGGTCGTGGAGTGGCCGAGGCCGGTCCACGACCTGCCGCCGATATACAGCGCGTTGCTGGCCGCAAAATAGAACACGGCGGGAAAGTAGGGCAGGTTGCTGGTCCAGTAGCACCAGCCGGCGATGAACCCCGGAAAGTCGCCGAACGCCTGGCGCGTCCAGACATACAGGCCGCCTTCCTGCGGATAACGCGACGAGAGTTCGAGCACACCGAGTGCGAGCGGCACGTAGAACAACAAAAACGCGCCCAGCCACACCAGTACCGACCCCGGGCCGGCGGCCGCGGCGGTGGCGATCCAGCGCAGGCTCACGCCGGTGACGATGTAGAGCAGTGTCACGTCGGCGAAGCCCATCACCCGCGGCGGGTGGATCGTGTCGGCGCGCTCGCTCATGGCAGGGACTTATCGGCCGCGCACGAGCCGCCCGAAGAAGCTTCGATCCGCGAGAATTTCACGCGCGGCGTTGTGCCCCGGCGCGCCGGTCACGCCGCCCCCCGGATGCGTTCCGGCGCCGCACATGTACAGTCCCGCGAGCGGCCCCCGGTACGCGCCGTTGCCGAGCACCGGCCGCGCCGTCCAGAGCTGATCGAGCGACATGTGGCCGTGCATGATGTCGCCGCCGGTCAACCCGAACTTGCGCTCCAGCCCCTTGGGACTCAAAGCCATCGTACCTAGAATGGATGCCCGAAAACCCGGTGCCTGCGCCTCGACGGTATCGAGAATGACGTCAACCGCGTTGGCTTCCTCGGCGTCCCAGTCGCGTCCATCGGGCAGCACGGGGGCAAATTGCTGGCAGAACAGGCTCGCGACATGCTGCCCCGGAGGAGCCAGGCTGTCATCGACGATCGACGGAATCAGCATCTCGACGATGGGCTTCTGCGACCAGCCCTGCGCCCTGGCGTCGCTGAACGCCCGATCCATGTAGTCCAGCGTGGGCGCGAGGATGATGCCGCTCTGTAAGTGCTCACCGGGTTCCGGTAGGCAGGTGAAGCGCGGCAGTTCCGAAAGCGCGACGTTCATGCGGAAGGTCCCGGATCCCGCCTTGAACGCTTTGGCGCGCTTCAGAAACGTCGGGCCGAGATCGACCGGATCGATCAACTTCTCGTAGAGCAGCTTCGGCCCCACGTTCGCGATCACTGCGTCGGCCATGACTTCCTCGCCCCCGGCCAGGCGCACACCGACCGCCTTGCTGGCGTCGACCAACACCCGCGCCACCGGGCTCTCGAGACTGATCTCGACGCCCGCCGCACGGCATACCTTGGCCATCGCCTCGGTGATCGCGCCCATGCCGCCACGCGCATGGCCCCAGGCACCCTTCTTGCCGTTGACCTCGCCGAAGACGTGGTGCAGCAGCACATAGGCCGACCCCGGCGTATCGGGACTCGCATAGTTGCCGACGATCGCGTCGAACCCGAACGCGGCCTTGACCGCTTCGCTGTCGAACCAGCTGTCCAGGAACGTGCGCGCCGACTTGACGAACAGGTCGAGCACGTCGCGCTGCTGCTCGATCGACAGTTTGGCGAGGTTGCGGCCCTGGCGTGCACCATCGATCAGCGTCTTCAATCCGTCGCCGATGTTGGGCGGGCTTTTTAACGCGAGCTCACGCAGCACCTCGGCGACGCCTTCCAACGCCGCATAATAGGCCGGCAAGACGTCGGCGTCGTGGCCCGAGAATTTGCCGAACTCAGCCTGCGTCCGTTGCAGTCCGCCGCCCAGCTTGAGATAGCCGCCATCCTCCTGCGGAAGGAAATTGGAGATCGGCCGTTCGATCACGCGGTAGCCGTGATCGGCGAGCTTCATGTCGCGAATCACCTTGGGCTGCAGCAGGCTGACCGTGTAGCTCGCGACCGAATTGCGGAAGCCCGGGTGGAACTCTTCCGTCACCGCCGCACCGCCGATGACGTCGCGCGCCTCGACGATCCGCACTTGCAGACCCGCGCGCGCCAGATAGAAGGCGCAGACCAGGCCGTTGTGGCCGCCACCGATGATCAATGCGTCATAGTGCCGGGTCATGCAACGGCACTCGTGGAGTAACGATGGCTCCAGCCGGGCGCCGGGGCGCATTCCCGCCGGGATTCGGGGATCAGCGCGCGCATCTTGCGGCAAAAGCTGCGCAGGCAGACTTCGCTCGTGCCGAGCGGGCCGACGGTGAAACTCTTCGATGCCATCCCGTCCTGCACGCGCTGAATCAGCCTCGTGTCCTCGGCATTGACCTGGCGGTTGATCCGCCAGTTGAGATAGCGCGCCGCCTTCATCTCCCGGCGCGCGTCGGGCAGCGCGTAACTGATCTCACGGATCAGCGTCCGCGTCGGCGTGACGGGGATGAACTGCATGAAATCGACCTGGTCGGGATAGAGGTCGAACGCAACGTTCGGCCACAGCTTGAAATACAGCCACAGCCGCTGGGCCTGCGCAGGCAGATGCGGCACCGGCGGCAGGAGCTGTTGGTATAGCCGTTCGGACGGATGGGAGGAGGGCGCGTCGATGAGTGATCCCCACATCCGGTCCACATGAGGCGTTGCCTCGATGCCATAGCCCCTGCCGAACAGGCGGGTGAGTCCGGGGTGGGCGACCGGAATATGCAGGCCGTCCGAATAATTGTCGGCGACGTTCTTCCAATTCACGTTGCGGGGTCGCAGCGTGACCCGCCCCAGCGCCCGCAGATCTTCGAAGCGATAGGGTTCCACCATCGCGTGGTAAGGCTGCATCATCGCGGCCACGGATGGGCCGCCGCCCTCGAGCCGGACGAAGATGAACCCCTGCCATATCTCGAGTTCCACCGGCACCAGCCCGCTCCGTGCGGTGTCGAGCGTCGGATAGTCACCCTTGCCGGGAACACCGGTCAGCCGACCGTCCAGTGCATAGGTCCAGGCGTGATAGGGACAGACCAGCTTCGTCGCGCATCCGGACGCGCCGTCCACCAGTCTCGAGCCACGGTGTCGGCAGACGTTGGTGAAGGCGCGCACCCCACCGTCCGGGCCCCGCGCAACGATCACGCTCTCGCCGGCATAGTCGAGCGTGTGCCAATCACCGGTGCGGGGCACGTCGCTTGCGTGGCAGACGACCTGCCAGCTCGGCCGGATGACCCGGGTTGTTTCGGCGGCGAAATATTCCTGGTCGGCATAGACCCAGGCGGGAAGGCTCCAGCCCTCCTGCGGATCGGCTTCGTTCTCTATCATTGCTGCCGTCATGTTTGCCATAGTGTCCTTAGCTGTTAGACAGATGTATAACAACTACCTTGGGCCGTCAACCGTTTCGCAAGGACATCCAATCATGGGGCTTAGTCGCTGTTCGCAATTCATGGGGCTGGCGGTGATGACCGCGCTCAGCGTCTCCCCGGCGTTCGCGAAAACCGAATATGTCCATGCCGGAAAACTGGTCGATCCCGAGCAGGGCGCGGTGCTGAGCGATCGTTTGATCCGCATCGACGATGATCGGGTGACGGCCGTGACCGCCTATTCGCCGCCGCCGTCGGGTGCCGTGGTGATCGACTGGAGCGGCTATACCGTACTGCCCGGTTTGATCGACGTGCACACCCATCTGGCCGATACCGAGCAGACCGAGAACGTGGCCGAACCGTTGCTGCACTCCGGCGCCGACATCGCGCTGCTGGGCGCGCAGCACGCGCGCGACACCCTGGACGCGGGTTTCACCAGCGTGCGTGACGTGGGCACCTTCCGGGCCTTCGGCGACGTCTCGCTGCGCGACGCGATCACTGCCGGCCGGGTGCCCGGGCCACGTATGAGCGTGGCGGGGGCGTACCTGACCGTGCCGGGAGGGGGCGGGGAAGTGACGGGTTTGGCACCGGACGTCGAAGTGCCGGCGATCATGCGTATGGGCGTGGTCAGCGGTCCCGCCGACATGACCGTCAAGGCGCGCAGGATCTTTCAGAACGGCGCCGATTTCCTCAAGTTGATCGCCACCGGTGCGGTGCTCGCGGCGGGTACGGAGCCCGGTGCACCCGAACTCACGGAGGAGGAAATGCACGCGGCGGTGCTCGAGGCGGCCCGCCACGGCAGTTACGCGATCGCCCATGCGCACGGTGCCGAAGGCATCAAGATGGCCATCCGTGCCGGGGTGCGCTCGGTCGAGCACGCCTCGCTGATCGACGACGAGGGCATCGCGCTCGCGAAGGCAAAAGGCGTGTGGCTGGTCATGGACGTCTACAACGGCGACTACATCGACGAGGTGGGCAGACAGAAGGGATGGCCCGCCGACATCCTGCGCAAGAACACCGAGACCACCGATGCGCAGCGTGCGGGCTTCCGCAAGGCCGTGCGCGCGGGGGTGAAGATTGCATTCGGCACCGATGCCGGCGTGTATCCGCACGGCCGCAACGCCCGCCAGTTCAGATACATGGTCCGCTACGGGATGACGCCCATACAGGCCATCCAGGCCGCGACCACCACGGCCGCCGCGTTGCTGAACAAGTCGGCGGACGTGGGCTCGCTCGCGCCGGGTCATTTCGCCGATCTCATTGCCGTTGCAGGTGACCCGATCGGGGACATCGCCGTGCTCGAACACGTCGATCACGTCATGAAGGGCGGGGTGCCGGTTCGGTGACGGCAACTCACGGCGAGTCGAAAGAGCGATAATGGCGCCCCGTCGTGGCCGTCCCCTCGTCAATCAATTTTCAACCCCAGGAGATATCTCATGTCAATCTTCACCCACGCCGTGCTCGGCACCAACGATCTCGCCAAAGCGACGAGCTTCTACGACGCCGCCCTCGGCGCGCTGGGTCTTACCCGCAAGGGACCGTTCGGCGCCAATGGCCAGATGTATGGCGACACCGCGCCCGAGTTCATCATCACCAAGCCCGGCAACGGCAAGACCGCGACGTCCGCCAACGGCGGCACGCTCGGTTTCCTCGCCAAGAATCGCGCTGCGGTGCGCGCCTTCCATGAAGCCGCGCTCGCCAGCGGCGGCACCGATGAGGGCGCGCCCGGCCCGCGCCCGTTCACGCCCACCGCGTATGCGGCCTACGTCCGCGATCCGGACGGTAACAAGATTTGCGCCTATAGTTTTACCGCCGAGTAATTCCGTACACGCGGTGCGGGCCGCTTCCGTCACGGCCGGCAGGGTCGCGGGCATCAGCCCGCGGATCCTCAAATCGCGGCCAACACCGCGGCCCCCGCCGCACGCGTCGACACCGCTGCCGTGCCGGGCGACGCGATGTCAGCCGGCAGCGCGCCGCCGACCAGGGCGGCCGACACCGCCGCCTCCAGCGCCAGCGCCTCGCGCTCCAGCTTGAGCGAATATCGCAGCAGCATCGCGGCGCTCAACACCGTCGCATAGGGATTGGCGATGCCGAGGCCCGCAATGTCGGGGGCCGAGCCATGGATGGGTTCGTACAGACCGCCACGTTCGCCCGCACCCAGGGAGGCCGAAGGCAGCACGCCGAGCGAACCCGCCAGCATGGAGGCTTCGTCGGTGAGGATGTCGCCGAACATGTTCTCCGTGACGATCACGTCGAAGTCGCGCGGCCGCCGGAGCAGGTGCATGGCGGCGGCATCGACCAGCATGTGTTCGAAGCTCACATCGGGAAATTCAGCCGGCAGCACCCGGTCGACCACGGAGCGCCACAGACGCGAGGTTTCGAGCACGTTGGCCTTGTCGACCGAGGTCAGCCTGCCGCGCCGCCCCCGGGCCAGTCGCGCTGCGAGACGCACCACCCGTTCGATCTCGGTCACGTCATACCGGCACAGGTCCGACGCCTCCGTGGCGCTGCGTGATTTCGCGCCGAAGTAGATGCCGCCGGTCAGTTCGCGCACCACCATGATGTCCACGCCCTGCAACAGCTCCGGCTTGATGGGCGAAGCATCCAGCACGGCAGGGTGGGGCACCACGGGGCGCAGGTTGGCGAAGAGTCCGAGCGCCTTGCGCAGCGCCAGCAAGCCCTGCTCGGGGCGAACCTTCGCATCTGGCGCCGACCACCTGGGTCCGCCCACCGCCCCCAACAGCACGGCGTCGGCGCGACGGCAGATCTCCAGGGTGGCGGCGGGCAGCGGCTCGCCCGTCGCGTCGATGGCCGCACCGCCGAGCAGTGCCGGCTCGAACGCGAAGCTGTGTCCGAACCTGGCCGCGATAGCCTCGAGCGCACGCACCGCCTCGGCGGTCACCTCGACGCCGATGCCGTCTCCGGCGAGCACCGCGATCAGTGCATGCATTCAATGGCTCCGGGCAGCTTCGTACCGCTCGATGTCCGGCAGCTTGCTGCGCAGGTAGCCGAGTTCGTCCAATCCGTTAAGCAGGCAATGCCGCGCAAAGGCCTCGATGACGAATGCGGTCGAGTCGCCGTTCGGCAGCGTCAGCCGAGCGTTGGTCAAATCGATGTCGACCTCGGCGCCGGGGTGGGCCAGCAGCCAGGCCGACATCTGATCGTCGACGACGATGGGCAGCAGGCCGTTCTTCAGCGAGTTGTTGCGAAAGATGTCCGCGATCTCCGTGCTGATCACCGCGCGTATGCCGTAGTCGAGCAGTGCCCAGGGTGCGTGTTCGCGCGAAGAACCACAGCCAAAATTGCGGCCCGCCACCAGCACCTGCGCGCCGCTGGCCGCCGGCTGATTCAGAACGAATTCCGGGTTCGGCGTACCGTCCGCGAGATAACGCCAATCCGCGAACAGCTCGCGTCCCAGCCCCGCCTTGGTGGTGGTGGTCAAAAATCGCGCCGGGATGATCTGGTCGGTGTCGATGTTGGTCGAGGCGATGACCACCGTCTTCGAATGAATGCGTGCGAGCGGTTCCATCACATGAACTCCCGTGGATCGGCGATTCGACCTCGTACCGCACTCGCCGCCGCCGTCAGCGGACTGGCCAGCAGTGTGCGGGCACCGACGCCCTGGCGGCCCTCGAAGTTCCGGTTGCTGGTGCTCACCGACAACTCGCCCGCGGCCATGGTGTCACCGTTCATCCCGAGGCACATGGAACATCCCGACTCACGCCAGTCGGCCCCCGCCGCCCGGAAGATGTCGGCGATGCCCGAGGCTTCCGCGTCGAGCTTGATCTGCTGCGAGCCGGGCACGATCAGCAGCTTCACGCCCGCCGCGACTCTGCGCCCTTTCAAGATGCTGGCGGCCGCCTGCAAATCTTCCAGACGTCCGTTGGTGCAGCTGCCGATGAACACCACGTTCACCGGTTTGCCGAGCATGGCCTCGCCGCCCTCGAAACCCATGTAGCCCAGCGCCTTGTCGAACACGCCATCGCCGGCTCGCGTCGGGATGCGCCCGCCCAGGGGCACCACCATGCCGGGGTTGGTGCCGTAGGTGATCATGGGTTCCAGCGCGCCCGCGTCGATGTCGATGGACGCATCGAACACGGCGTCGTCGTCGCTCGCCAACGCTCGCCAGCGTGCCACCGCCGCGTCCCATGCCGCACCCTGCGGCGCACGTGGTCTGCCTTTGAGATAGGCGAACGTCACCTCGTCCGGAGCAATCATGCCCGCCCGCGCGCCCGCCTCGATGGACATGTTGCACACCGTCATGCGCTCGTCCATGGTCATGGCCCGGATGGTCGAGCCGCGATACTCGAACACGTAGCCGGTGCCCCCGGACACGCCCACCTTGCCGATGATGTGCAAAATCAGATCCTTCGCAGTCACGCCCGGCTGCAACGTGCCCTCGACATTGACCGCGAAGGTGCGCGGCTTACGCTGCAGAAGACACTGCGTGGCGAACACGTGACCCACCTCCGTGCTGCCGATGCCGAACGCCAGGGCGCCGAACGCACCGTGCGTGCTGGTGTGGCTGTCCCCGCAGACGATGGTCATGCCCGGCTGCGTTGCACCGAGTTCCGGACTGATGATGTGCACGATGCCGCGACGCGAGTCGGCCATGTTGAACAGCTCGACGCCGAAGTCCGCGGCGTTGCGCTCCAGCTGCCTCACCTGTTTCGCCGCCGCATCCACCGTGATGGGCACGTTGCCGAACACCTGTTCGGTCTGGGTGGGCGTCGAGTGGTCCATGGTCGCGAGCGTTCGATCGACCCGGCGCACGGGCAGCCCCAGCGTCGTCAGAACGGTGAACGCCTGCGGCGAGGTGACCTCGTGGATGAGATGCAGATCGATGTACAAGACCGCGGGCGTGTCGCGCGTCTCGGCCACGACCTCGTGCGCGGTCCACACCTTGTCGAACAGCGTTCCGGAGGTAGACATCAGCTCTTGGCCGTTTCCAACCAGGGCATGCGGGCCCGCAGCTGCGCGCCGACCTTTTCGATGGGATGCTTCAGATCGGCCTTGAGCAGTTTGGAATACTTGCGACGGCCGGTCTTCGTCTCCGAAATCCACTGGCGCGCGAACTTCCCGTCCTGAATTTCGCCGAGGATCTTCTTCATCTCTTTCTTGGTGGCCTTGTTAACGACCCGCGGTCCCCGGGTGAGATCGCCGTACTTCGCCGTCTCGCTGATGAAGCGGTGCATCTTGGTGATGCCGCCCTCGTGCAGCAGGTCGACGATGAGCTTGAGCTCGTGCAGGCACTCGTAATACGCGACCGCGGGCTGATAGCCGGCCTCGACCAGGGTCTCGTATCCCTTCAGCACGAGTTCGGTGGCGCCGCCGCAGAGCACGGCCTGTTCGCCGAACAAATCGGTTTCCGTCTCCTCGGCGAAGGTCGTCTCCAACACGCCGCCTCGCGTGCCGCCGATGCCGTCCGCGTAGGCGAGCGCATTGGCCTTGGCCTTCTTCGACGGATTCTGCGCGACGGCGATCAGGCACGGCACGCCGCGTCCTTGTTGATACTGCCGGCGCACCAGGTCGCCCGGGCCCTTGGGTGCGATCAGCACCACGTCCAGATCCTTGCGCGGCTTGATCTGGCCGAAGTGCACGTTGAAGCCGTGCGCGAACAGCAGCGTGGCGCCCGGCTCGAACACGGTCTTCAGTTCTTCGTACAACGCCTTCTGCGTCATGTCGGGCACCAGCATCGCCACCAGGTCGGCGCCCTGCACGGCAAGCTTCGGCTCCATCACCTTCAGTCCGTCCTTCTTCGCCTTGGTGAAGCTGTCGCCCTTGCGCGTGCCCACCACCACGTCGTATCCGCTGTCGTGCAAGTTGAGCGCATGCGCGCGGCCCTGGCTGCCGTAGCCCAGAATGGCGATGCGGGCGCCGCGTAAGGCTTTCTTGTCCACGTCTTTTTGCGAATACAAACGCATGAAATGCTCCTGATGCCAATTTCGAATCGTTGAAATGCGAGACCCCGCCTCCCGACTTGTGCAGCCAGAGCGGGGTCGTGGTACGAAACGCGCCAAGCGTCGTCAAGTAGCCGCAAATAGCAACACAGAATCTCTTATGATGCAACACCTGGCGGGACCGTCCCGCGCCGAGGACTCTTATATGACAGCAGACGCCGCCATGCCGATTCCGCTCTGGCTGCTCCATGACGATGAGGTCGAGTCATGGCTCGTCGGACGCGGGCGCTTCGTGGCGACGTGGTGTGCCGAGCAGAGCTTTCGCGCCGAGCGTCACCGGGTGCTGCTGGTGCCGGACGAAGGCGGCGCTGCACAACTCGCGGTGGGCGGCCTCGGCAAGCGCCAGGAGGGCTTGTCGCTCTGGCACGCGGCCGGATTTGCTGAGCGGCTGCCGCCGCGCATGTTCCGGCTGGCGCAGCACTGGAGCGCCGCCGAGGCCACGCAGATCGCGCTGGGGTTCGCGTACGGAGCCTATCGCTTCGAACGCTATCGCGCGCCGCGCGCCGAGCCTGCGGCGGTGCTCGAGGCGCCGCCGAATGCGGACGCCGATTACGTGCGCCGGGCGACGGACGCCCTGACCCTGGCGCGCGATCTGATCAATACGCCGGCGAACGACCTGGGGCCGGTGCAACTCGCCGCCGCGGCCGGGCGCCTGGCGCAGCGCCACCACGCCGAGTATCGAGAGTGGGTGGGCGAGGAGTTGCTCGCCGCCAACTTCCCCGCCATTCACGCCGTGGGACGTGCGAGCGCCGAGGCGCCGCGCCTGGTGCGGCTCGACTGGTCGCCACCCGATGCGGACGGGCTGCCGCAGCTGACCTTGATCGGCAAGGGCGTGTGTTTCGACTCGGGCGGTCTCGACATCAAACCAGGTGCGGCCATGGGTTTGATGAAAAAAGACATGGGCGGCGCCGCGGTGGTGCTCGGACTCGCGCATCTGCTGATGAGCGCGGGCCTGCGTGCCCGGCTGACCGTGCTGGTGCCGGCCGTCGAGAACGCCATCGGCGGCAATGCCTACCGGCCGGGCGACGTGATTGCGACGCGCAAAGGTTTGTCCGTCGAGGTGGGCAACACCGACGCCGAGGGGCGCCTGGTGCTCTGCGATGCGCTGGCGCTCGCCGACGTCGAGGGGCCGGACCTCATCATCGACTTCGCGACGCTCACCGGCGCGGCACGGGTGGCGCTCGGCCCCGAATTGCCGGCCCTGTTCGGCAACGACGATGCACTGGTGGGCGCGCTCGTGCGGGCCGCCGGCGCGGAGCATGATCCGGTGTGGCCCATGCCGCTGTGGATGGGCTACGACGACGAATTGGGCAGCAAGATTGCGGACCTGAACAACGTCGCCACCTCCGGCTTCGCCGGCGCCATCTTCGGCGCCTTGTTCCTCAAGCGCTTCGTCACCGATTCCCCACGCTGGCTGCACCTCGATCTCTACGCCTGGAATCCGAAAGACCGGCCGGGCCGCGCGGTCGGGGCGGAGGCGCATACGGTGCGCGGCGTGTTCCGTTTTCTGGTGGAGCGCTACGGCGCAGCCCTTCCCACGTACGAACCCGAGTCCTGAGACCATGCCAAGCAAATCCAATTCCGTCGATTCCCGTCGCCACTCTCGCCTGGTCGTCGATGGCGTCAAACAGGCCCCCGCGCGCGCCATGTTGCACGCGGTCGGTTTCACCGACGCCGACTTCGACAAACCGCAGGTGGGCATCGCGTCGACCTGGAGCAATCTCACGCCGTGCAACATGCACATCGACGAACTCGCGCGGCTGGCGGCGGCCGGGGTCGAAGCGCACGGCGCCAAGGCCGTGACCTTCAACACCATCACCGTGTCGGACGGGATTTCGATGGGCACCCCGGGCATGCGCTACTCCTTGGTATCGCGCGAGGTCATCGCGGACTCCATCGAGACCGTGGTGGGTGCGCAGGGCTTCGATGCGGTGGTCGCGATCGGCGGCTGCGACAAGAACATGCCGGGCTGCCTGATCGCGCTGGCCCGGCTCGACCGTCCCGCCGTGTTCGTCTATGGCGGCACCATCAGGCCCGGTGCGGACAACCGCGACATCGTGTCGGTGTTCGAGGCGGTGGGCGGCCACGCGCAGGGCAGCGTATCGGAGCAGCAGCTCAAGTTCGTCGAGCGCACCGCCATTCCCGGACCGGGCTCCTGCGCGGGAATGTACACGGCGAACACCATGGCCTCCGCCATCGAGGCGCTGGGGATGAGCCTGCCGAACAGCTCCGCCCAGGATGCGGTCTCGGATCACAAGCGCGAGGACTGTGCGCGGGCGGGTGCGGCCGCGGTCAAACTGGTCAAGCTCGGCCTGCGTCCGCGGCAGATCATGACCCGCAAGGCCTTCGAGAATGCCATCACGGTGTCCATCGCGCTCGGCGGTTCCACCAACGCCGTGCTGCATCTGCTCGCCATCGCCTCCTCGGCCGGCGTGAAACTGACGCTGGACGATTTCACGCGCATCGGCAAACGCGTGCCGGTGCTCGCGGACCTGCGGCCGAGCGGGCGTTTCTCCATGTCCGAACTGGTGGCCATCGGCGGGATCCAGCCGCTGATGAAGACGCTGCTCGACGCCGGCCTGCTACATGGCGAGTGCCTCACCGTGACCGGGGCGACGCTCGCCGAGAATCTGCGCGCCGTGCGACCGTATCCGGCGACCCAGCAGATCATCCGGCCCTTGAGCGATCCCGTCAAAAAGGACAGTCATCTGGTCGTGCTGTACGGCAACCTCGCACCCGAGGGCGCCGTTGCAAAAATTACAGGCAAGGAAGGTCTGCGCTTCAAGGGCAAGGCGCGTGTCTTCGATTCCGAGGAAGCGTCGCTGCAAGGCATCCTGGGCGGCAAGGTCAAAGCCGGCGACGTGGTGGTGATCCGTTACGAAGGTCCGAGAGGCGGCCCCGGCATGCGCGAGATGTTGAGTCCCACCGGCGCCATCATCGGCAAGGGTCTGGGACATGACGTGGCACTGATCACCGACGGACGTTTTTCCGGCGGCAGCCACGGTTTCGTGGTCGGCCACGTGTCTCCCGAAGCCGCGCTCGGCGGCCCGCTGGCGCTGATCGAAGCGGGCGACGAAATCACCATCGACGCACAACTTCGCGAGATTAAGTTGCATGTCAGCGCCGTGGAGTTGAAGCGCCGCAAAAAGAACTGGTTGGCGCCGAAACCCTTTGCGCGCCGCGGCGCGCTCGCTAAATATTCGAAGTCGGTGAGCAGCGCTTCGCTGGGCGCTGTAACCGACCTCGAGTGAGCCGACGTCGTGCTTGCAGTGCGGGCGGGATATGTGTCAGTCTCTTGACTCGCCGGAAGGGACTCACAAGGGACGCCGCTGTCACAAAAAGGACCACGGCGTGAGTCTGCACATCAGTGCCATGTGCATGCGCGGTTATAGTTTCGTTCAGGGGTTAGGGTCGCACTAGACTTATGTACAAATACGAAGAGCCATCCATGTTTTCCGGCAAGCGGGGCCTCGCTCTTCTTGTCGTGATTTTGTTGCACGTCGTCGTGGGCTATGCATTTTATTCCGGGCTCGCGATGCGCCTGGTGCAGACCGTGATACCGCCGGTCGAGATTGCGCAGATCGACAAGCCGAAGGACGTCGACAAGCCGCCGCCGCCGCCGCCCAAGCTCGAAGAGATCAAGCCCTACGTCCCGCCTCCGGAATTTGTCGACATTCAGCAGCAGCCGGAACAGACCACCGCCATTGCGGTCGTGACGCAGACGGTGCAGGCGCCGGTGGCGGCGCCAGTGGTCGCAGCACCGCCGGCGCCGCCCAAGGCAACGACCAACGTGGGACCTGATCCGCGCCATCCGTTGAAGATCGGTGAGGACTATTACCCCGACGCCTCGAAGCGTGCCAACGAGGAAGGCCGCTGCATCGTGTCGATGACCGTGGGCGCCGACGGCACCATCAAGGGTGAAAGTATTCAGACCAGCTCTGGGTTTCCGCGATTGGACGAGGCGTGCCTGAAGGGCGTGCACGGACAGAAGATGAAACCGGCCACCGAAGACGGCAAACCGGTCGAAAAGACGGTGTCCATTCCCATTGTTTGGAAGCTCACGTCGCGTTAGCGCCTCGAGCGAAATTCTGTTCACGCTTAATCTGTTCATCACGCATTTTTATTAGAGGACCGGTCAATGCAAGAGACTACCGTTGAAAATCCGTTTGGACTCGGTGCACTGATCGCCCAAGGCGATCTGGTCGCGCGCTCCACGCTCGTCATTCTTTTGATCATGTCGCTGCTCACGTGGTTCATCATGATCACCAAATTCTTCGATCAGCGTCGTCTGCGCCTGCAGGCCATCGAGGCGGAGAAGGAGTTTTGGAATGCGCCCAGCCTCACCGATGCACTCGGCAAGCTGAAGGGCAATGCCAATCCGTTCCGTGCGCTCGCCGAGACCGGCAAGCAGGCTTTCGAATATCACGAGGTCAACAAGGCCCGTTTGTCTAGCGCGATCGGCACCAGCGAATGGATCACGGAGTCGCTGCAGCGTACCGCTGACGCCGTCGTCAGCCGCATGCAGGCCGGTTTGCCGGTGCTGGCGTCGGTGGGCTCCACGGCTCCCTTCGTCGGGTTGTTCGGCACCGTCTGGGGCATCTACCACGCGCTGATCGCGATCAGCGCCTCGGGTTCCGCGTCCATCGAGAAGGTGGCCGGTCCCGTCGGTGAAGCGTTGATCATGACCGCCATCGGTTTGTTCGTCGCCGTGCCTGCCGTGCTGGGCTACAACGTTCTGTTGCGTCGCAACAAAAATGTGCAGGAACGCGTCAGCCACTTCACGCACGAGCTGCACGCCTACCTGATCTCGGGTGTCAAGATGGGCTTGGGGATGGAAAAGAGCCCCACCCCCGTCATCAAGCCCACGCCCGCCGCTGCCCGCTAGGAGCCTTACATGGCGATGAATGTTGGCGGATCCAGCGAAGGGGACGTACTGTCGGACATCAACGTGACGCCGCTCGTCGACGTCATGTTGGTGCTCTTGATCATCTTCATCATCACCGTTCCGGTGGCGTTGAAGCAGATCAAGGTGACGCTTCCCAAGGCGAGCAATCTGCCCACGCAGACCAAGCCGGAAGACGTCACGGTCACGGTGGACAAGTCCGGCGGCATCTATTGGAACACCACGCTGCTCCCCAACCAAGAAGCCCTGAAGGCGCAGCTGCGCACGGCGGCGCGCCAGGACCCCCAGCCCGAGGTGAAAATCCGCGGTGACATGGAGGTGCGTTACATGTACGTGGGACAGGTGTTGGTCGCGGCGCAGCAGATCGGCATACGCAAGGTGGCATTTCTGACCGAGCCGCTTCATCCCGGCGACGGTACCTGAGGAGATATCCAGATGGCGATGACCGTAGGCAGCAACGAGGGCGGCTCGTTCACCGACATCAACATGACGCCGTTGATCGACGTGATGCTGGTGTTGCTGATCATATTCATCATTTCGTTGCCGCCGGTGACGCATGCGGTGAAGATCGACAATCCGTTGCCACCCCCGCCGAACTTCGTTCCGCCGCCGCCCCCCGAGGTGATTGACTTGTCGATCGACTTCGACGGGACGTTGTTGTGGAACAAGGCGCCCGTGGACCGGCCGACCCTGCAGGGTTACATCGGCCAGGAGGCGAGCAAGGATCCGCAGCCCGAAGTGCACATTACGGTGGACAAGTTCGCCAAGTACGAAAAGGTGGCACAGACCCTGGCCGATCTGCAGAGCCGCGGTTTGAAGAAAATCGGATTCGTCAACAACGATCTGTTCTAGCGGTTCGGCCGACGTGACCTCCGGTCGAGCGGAGGGACGAAAGGTGATGACGGCGCGTCAGCCCCCACCGGGTTCACGCGCCGTTTGCTTGAACGGTTCCTTCAAGATTGAGCAATACAGCGAGGTTTGCGAATGACTCACGTGATCAAGAATGTGCGGCTCGGAGTGGTGTGCGGCGTGGCTCTGGCCGTTGCCGTCGTCGCCGCGATGCCCACGGTCTCACAGGCCGCCGACAAGAAGGGCCAGGAGATCAGCAGGAACATTGCCAAGGAAATGACGGCCGCCCAGAAGGCGCTGCAGGCCAGCCAGTGGCAGGAAGCGCTCAAGAACCTCGATGCCGCCGAAGCCAAGGGTGGCTTGACGCCGTTCGACAAGAAGACCATCTATGACTTCAAGGGCTTCGCCAACGTACGCCTGAACAAGCTCAAGGATGCGGAAAGCGACTACGAGACCGCACTCGCCACCGGCCAGTACTCGCCGGAGGACGCTGCGAAGACCACGCGCATGTTGTTCCGTTTGACGGCCGGCAATCAGCAATATCCGAAGGCCATCGATTACGGGAAGCAGGTGGCGGATTCGGGCGCCGCGAATGCGGACGATCTCGGCGTGATGAGCCAGCTCTATTTCCTGCAGAAGGACTGCAAGGACTCTGCGATCTGGGCCGACAAGGCCGTTGCTGCCGCCCGCAAAGCGGGCGAACTGCCTAAGGAGAACCTGTTCCAGTTCAAGCTGCAGTGCGCCTCGGACGCCGGTGATACGGCCGCGATGAGCGCCACGCTGCTCGATCTGATCAAGCTCACCAACAAGACCACGTATTGGAACACGCTGCTGCGCATCGAACGTCAGGACGAGCGTGACGACCATAACCTGCTCATGATCTACCGGGTCATGTACGACACCAACGCCATGAACGCCGGCTCCGACTTCATGGAGATGGCGCAGCTGTTGGGGGATGCGGCACTGCCGGGCGAGGCCCAGACGGTGCTCGAGAAGGCGATGTCGTCCGGGCAGATCAAGGACGCTGAAAAGGATCGCACCACCCGCCTGCTGAATTTGCTGAAGACGCGTGCCGATGCGGACAAGAAGGGTCAGGCCCAGTTCGATACGGAGGCCAGCAAGAATCCCGCCGGTGAGCTCGACGTCAAGCTCGGCGAGGTGTACTTCGGATCGGGTGATTTCCAGAATGCCGTAACCGCCATCAACCGCGGTCTGCAAAAAGGGCAGATCAAACACCAGGACGAGGCGTTCGTGTATCTCGGCCGTTCGCAGGCGGCGTTGAAGAACTATGCGGAGGCGAAGAAGGCGTTCGCCGGTTTGAAGACGGCGCCGGGCGTGAGCCCGCGTACGGTCAAGCTGTGGGATCTGTATGCGGACAAGCTCGGCACGCCGGCGTCGTGAGGAATCAGCGATGACCATCAAAGTTGGCGATAAAATGCCTGCCGGCAAGTTCACGCACATGACGAAGGACGGGCCGCAGAAGGTGTCGACCGACGAGCTGTTCAAGGGCAAGACCGTGGTGCTGTTCTCGGTGCCGGGTGCGTTCACCCCCACCTGCGATGCCAAGCACCTCCCGGGATTCGTCGAACATGCCGGGCAGTTCAAGGCCAAGGGGGTCGATACGCTGGCCTGCATGGCGGTCAACGATGTGTTCGTGATGAATGCCTGGGGCAAGGCAGGCGGGGTGGGCTCGGACATTCTCATGCTGGCCGATGGCAATGCCGAATACACCAAGGCGCTCGGCCTGGAACTCGACGCCTCGGGTTACGGCATGGGAACCCGGGGCCAGCGGTTCGCCCTCGTGGTGAAGGACGGCGTGGCGACGCACGTCAACGTCGAAGGTCCCGGCGAATTCAAGGTTTCCGCCGCCGACCACGTACTCGGGCAGCTGTAGCTGCCTGGAGGCGCGCCACGCATCGGCGCCACGCTCATCGGCGGGCGGGCGGCAGCACCGAGTGCCCGCCGCCACCGAGCCTCAGGCGCCCACCATCCGTTCGAGTTCGGGCAGGATTTGAAACAGATCGCCGACCAGCCCGACGTCGGCAATTTCGAAAATCGGCGCTTCGCCATCCTTGTTGATGGCAATGATGGTGCGGGCATCCTTGATGCCGGTCAGATGCTGAATGGCACCGGAGATGCCGATGGCAATGTACAGCTCGGGTGAGATGATCTTGCCGGTCTGCCCCACCTGCATTTCGTTGGGCGCGTAGCCCGCGTCCACCGCGGCACGCGATGCACCGACCGCCGCGCCCATTTTGTCCGCGAGGCTGTAGAGCAGTTTGAAATTCTCGGCGGAGCCGAGCGCCCGCCCGCCAGAGATCACCCGCGCCGCGGTCTGCAGATCGGGTCGGTCGGTGGAGCCGGACTGGGCGCCCACGTAACGGGTGTGGGAGGGCAGCGCCACGTCCAGGGATTTCGATTCGACCGCCGCGCTGCCGCCTGCCGGCACGGCTTCGAAGGAGGCGACACGCACCGTCGCCACCAGCTTGCGGCCAGGATCCGCCTCCACCGTAATGATGGCGTTACCCGCATAGATCGGCCGCTTGAATCGATACGGTCCCTCGACCGCCATCAAGTCGCTGACCTGCGGTGCCTGCAGCAACGCCGCCACGCGCGGCATCAGATCCTTGCCGAAGCTGGTCGAGGGGCCAAACACGTGGGTGAAGTCCGCGGCCAGTGCGGCAACCTGAGGCGCGAAGATCGCCGCGAGCGCATGCTCGTTCTCGGCGCGATCCACCCGCAACACGCTGTGCACTCCGCTGAGCGCCGCCGCCTGTGCGGCCACTGCGGCGGTGTCCGAACCGAGCACCGCGATGGTGATGTCGGCATCGGCGATCGCCTTCGCGCAGCTCACGCACTTGGCGGTGGCCGCATTCAATGTCCTGCCGTCGTGCTCGCCGACGATGAGTATCTTGGCCATCAGATCAAACCCTTCTTCTTGAGTACATCCACGAGCTCCGCCACGTCCTTGACCATCACCCCTTTCTGACGTTGCGACGGCGGCTCGGTCTTGACCACCTTGAGCGACTGGCCGACGCTCACGCCGAGCGCGTCGAGGGACGTCACGTCCAGCGGCTTCTTCTTCGCCTTCATGATGTCGGGCAGTTTCACGTAGCGGGGTTCGTTCAGCCGCAGATCGACGGTGACCACCGCCGGCAGATCCACCTCGATGGATTCGAGCCCGGCATCGACTTCACGCGTCACCACCGCCTTGTCGGCGGACACCTCGATCTTGGAAGCATACGTGGCCTGCGGCCGATCCCACAGGGCCGCGAGCATCTGGCCGGTCTGATTGGCGTCGTCGTCGATGGCCTGTTTGCCGAGGAAAACGAGGTCTGGGTTTTCCTTGCCAATCAGGGCGAGGAAGGTCTGCGCGGCCACGAGCGGTTCGACCGCCGCGTCTGTCTGCACCAGGATCGCGCGGTCCGCCCCCATGGCGAGCGCCGTGCGCAGTTGTTGCTGGGTCTCGCCCACGCCGATGCTGACCGCAACGACTTCGATCTGGGTGCCGCGTTCCTTGATGCGCAGCGCCTCTTCGAGCGCGATCTCGTCGAAGGGATTGACGCTCATCTTGACCCCGTCGAGCATCACGCCGCTGCCGTCGGGCTTGACCCGGATGCGCACGTTGTAATCCACCACGCGCTTGATGCACACCATGATCTTCTGCATTGAAACTCCTAAGCCAGCGGTCGAGAAGCCGCCTCCTGCTCGAATGATACAGGCCGCTAGGAGCCCGTGGTTTCACCCCCGGTGGCGGGTGCGAGTGGCGGTTGCAGGGAAAGCCGCGCAGTTTAAGTACCTGTCCGGCGCTTGTCCACCTCACGGTCCACCGCTAAACTCGATCCCAATGTGGCGCTACTTTCTCAGGCGGTTGGGCAGCGCCGTCCCGACGCTGTTCCTGATCGTGACGGCGGCGTTTTTCTTGATTCGCGCCGCGCCCGGCGGTCCGTTCGATCAGGAACAGACGTTGCCCCCTGAGATTCTCGCCAACCTGCAAAGCGCCTACGGCTTGGACCTGCCCGTGTGGCAGCAATATGGACGCTACCTCGGCGCGCTCGCGCGGGGGGATTTCGGCCCCTCGTTCAAATACAAGGATTTCTCGGTCACGGAGCTGATCGCGCAGGGCTTTCCCGTGACGCTCGAACTGGGTACGCTCGCGCTGCTGCTCGCACTCGGGCTCGGCATTCCCTTGGGTACGTTCGCGGCGCTGCATCAGCACAGGGCGGCGGATCTGGCCGCCATGACGCTGGCCGCGGGGGGCATCGCCATTCCCTCGTTCGTGGTGTTGCCGTTCCTGGGGTTGCTGTTCGGCGTCCATCTGCACTGGCTGCCGGTGGCGGGCTTCGAGCCCGGTTCGCTGCGGCACCTCGTGCTGCCCGTGATCGCGTTGAGTCTGCCGCCGCTCGCCTATGTCGCACGGCTCACGCGCGGCAGCATGCTCGACGTGCTGCGCAGCGATTTCATCCGTACGGCGATGGCGAAGGGTCTGCCGCTGCGCACGGTCGTGATGCGCCATGCACTACGGCCGGCCTTACTGCCGGTGGCGAGCTACCTCGCGCCCGCGGTCGCGTCCATCATGACGGGCTCGCTGGTGGTCGAGTCCATCGCCGGACTGCCGGGCATCGGCCGCTACCTCGTGCAGGGTGCCCTGAACCGCGACTACACCCTGGTGATGGGAATGGTCATCATTTATTCGACGTTGCTCATCGGCATGGGGCTGGTGGTGGACCTGCTGTATGGATGGCTCGATCCGCGCATCAGGCTCGGCCGTTGACCGCGCTGCGACGACTGCGGGACAACCCCGTCGCCGTGCTTGCTGCGCTGGTCGTCCTGGTCATCGCCGCGCTCGCGTTGGTGGGTCCTGCCTTCAATGCGAACGACATCGCGTCGCTCGACTGGGCGCACGTGGCCGAGGGGCCAAGTTTGCTGAATGCCCATTGGTTCGGCACGGATCGGCTGGGCCGCGACCTGTACGCGCGCACGCTCGAGGGCATCCGTGCGTCGCTCGCCGTGGGCGTGGTGGCGAGTCTCATCAGCCTGAGCGTAGGAGTGGCGTACGGCGCCATCGCCGGCTACCAGGGCGGGCACACCGATCATGCCATGATGCGCGCGGTAGAAATCCTGAGCGGTCTGCCGCTGATCTTTTTCGTCATATTTCTCACCGTCGTGTTCGGCCGCAGCGTGTCCTTGTTGTTCGTCTCCATCGGCGCGGTCGGCTGGCTGACCATGGCGCGCATCGTGCGGGGCCAGACCTTGAGCCTGCGCCGTCAGGAATTCATCGAGGCCGCGGTCGCCTCGGGAGCGGGCACCGCGCGCATCATCGTCAAACACGTGGTGCCGAACGTGATGGGACCGGTGATCGTGTATGCGACCCTCACGGTGCCGCAGATCATCCTGTTCGAGAGCTTCCTGAGTTTTCTGGGCCTCGGCATCCAGGAGCCGCACTCGAGCCTGGGTACGCTGATCGCCGAGGGCGCGGGCGAGATGGAAGCGGCACCCTGGATGCTGCTGATCCCGGGTGGGATTCTCGCCCTGCTGCTGCTCAGCCTGAACCTGCTGGGCGATGGCCTGCGCGACGCGCTCGACGTCAGGGAGCACTGAGGTGACGGCCACCCTGCGTGTCGAGGACCTGCGCGTGAGCTTTGCGGGCGTCGCGGCGGTGCGCGGGGTGTCGTTCGAGGTGGCGTCGGCCGAATGCATCGGCATCGTCGGCGAATCCGGATCGGGCAAGACCCAGGTCTGCATGGCCGCCATGGGTCTGCTGGCCCCCGGCGCACGCGCCGCCGGCAGCGTGCGCTTCGAGGGACGTGAAATGCTCGGCGCCGATGTCCGGTCGTTGAACCAGGTGCGCGGGTCCAAACTGACGATGGTGTTCCAGGATCCGCTGACCTCGCTCACCCCGCATCTCACCCTGGGCGTGCAAATGGCGGAAACCTTGGTGCAGCATGCGAACCTGTCGTGGCGTGAAGGACGGGCCGCTGCCGGGCGGATGCTCGAGCGCGTCGGCATCGCAGAGCCGGCGCGCCGGCTCGATGCGTATCCGCACGAATTGTCGGGGGGCATGCGCCAACGGGTCATGATCGGCATGAGCCTGCTGTGCGAACCCGCGCTGCTCATCGCGGACGAACCGACCACCGCGCTCGACGTCACGGTACAGGCGCAGATCCTCGACCTGCTGCGTCTGCTGCGCGCGGAGTCGCAACTGGCCGTCGTGTTGATCAGCCACGACCTGGGTGTCGTCGCCGGCCTCGCTGACCGTATTCTCGTGATGTACGCCGGTCGGATCGTCGAAAGCGCCCCGACGCGCGAACTGCTGCGCCGGGCGCGTCACCCGTATACGCATGCCCTGCTGCAATGCGCGCCGACGTTGCAGGGACCCCGGCTGGAGCGCATGCCGAGCCTCGCCGGGTCTGCACCGAATCCCGCCGACGTCGAGCAGGGCTGCGCGTTCGCACCGCGCTGCCCGCGCGTGCAGGAGCGCTGCCGCACCGAGCGGCCGGTGCTGGGAGCGCCCGCGGGCGGCACCGCGCTCGTCGCCTGTCATTTCCCCCGTACGTTGCACGGCGAGTCCTCATGAGCGATGCGTTGCTCGAGGTCACCGGGCTCTGTGTAAAGTTCGGCGACTTCACGGCCGTGGCCGACGTGAGCTTCGAGCTCGCGGCCGGCGAGACGCTGGGGCTGGTCGGTGAGTCGGGCTCGGGCAAATCCTCGCTCGCGCGGGCGCTGCTGCGACTCATCCCGGTGGCGGGCGGGCAGATCCGCTGGCAGGGCGAGGATCTGCTCGCACTCGACGCACGGGCGCTGCGGCGCCGGCGCCGTGATCTGCAGATCGTGTTCCAGAATCCGCTGGCGAGTTTGAACCCGCGCATGCGCGTGGGCGATATCCTGGCCGAACCGCTGTATATCTTCGAACCCCCGATGACCGACGCCGCGCGGCGTGCGCGCATCGCGCAGATGCTCGAGCGCGTCGGGCTGACCGCCGGGATGGGCCAACGCTATCCGCACGAGTTCAGCGGCGGGCAGTGCCAGCGCATCGGAATTGCGCGGGCGATGATGCTCAATCCGCGGCTGTTGATCTGCGACGAGCCGGTCAGTTCGCTCGACGTGTCGATCCAGGGTCAGATCGTCAATCTGCTGCTGGATCTGCAGCGTGAGCTGGGAACGGCAATGCTGTTCATCAGCCACAACCTCGCCGTGGTACGCCACCTCAGTCACCGGGTGATGGTGATGTACCGGGGCAGGCTGGTGGAGACGGCGGCGCGCGACGTATTGTTCGCCGCACCGGCGCACCCGTACACGCAGGCGTTGCTCGCGGCGGTGCCTGACCCGGCGCGGGTGCTCGCAGCCCCTGCCGCCGGCGATGCAGGCGCCCTCGACCCGGCAGGCCCCGCCGACCCGGCGGGTTCCCCCGATCCGGCGGGCGCCACCGGCCCGGCGGGCTCGTGTATTCTTGCGTCATGACGCAACGATCATCGCCCCGCCTGAGTGTCCGCCCCAGCGATGGGCTCGCCAACGTGCGCTATGAAATTCGCGGGCGGCTCGCGCGCCGGGCGAACGAACTCGAACGCCAGGGCTACGACATCACGTCGCTGAACATCGGCAATCCGTATGCATTCGGTTTTCGCACGCCGGAGACCATGCGCCTGGCGATGATCGAAAACCTGCGCCACAGTGAGGGCTACGTGCACCAGAAGGGAATCTTCCCGGCGCGCGAGGCCATCGTCATGCAGCAGCAGGAGCGTGGGGTGCGCGGCGTGTCGGTGGAAGAGGTGTTCATGGGCAACGGCGTGAGCGAGCTCATCGACCTGTGCCTGCGGGCGTTGTTGAATCCGGGCGACGAGGTGCTGGTGCCGAGCCCGGACTATCCGCTGTGGACGGCGGCGGTGAACCTCAACACGGGCCGGGCGGTGCATTATCCCTGCCACGCGGCGCAGGGCTACGTGCCGGACCCCGAGCAGATCGAGGCGCTCATCACCCGCCGCACGCGCGCCATCGTCATCGTCAACCCGAACAATCCGACCGGCGCCGTGTACCCGCGCGAGACGCTGGTGGCGATCGCGCGTCTCGCGGAGAAGCATCGGCTGGTGGTGTTAACGGACGAGATCTACGATCAGATCCTCTACGACGATGCGCAGTTCGTGCCGATGGCGACGCTGGTGCAGGGCACGCTGTGCTGCACGATGAGCGGGTTGTCGAAGGTGTATCGGGCCTGCGGCTACCGGGTGGGGTGGGCGGTATTTTCCGGCGACATCGAGAACGCCACCGACTACCTGGGCGCGCTCGAGCTCCTGAGTTCGCTACGGCTGTGCAGCAACGTGGCGGGACAGTGGGCGGTGCAGACCGCGCTCGGCGGTTATCAGAGCATCCGCGAGCTGACCCGGCCGGGCGGGCGTTTGTACGAGTCGCGGCAGGCCATTCTCGACGGCGTCGAACAGAGCAGGTACCTGCGGCTGGCGCGTCCCATGGGGGCGATGTACTCGTTCGTCGAGGTGCGCAAGGACGTGCTGCCGGATTTCGACGATCAGACGTTTGCGCTCGATCTGCTCGAGAAGAAGCACGTGCTGGTGGCGCCGGGCGTGAGCTTCAACGTGCCCTACAAGAACTGCTTCCGCATCACCAACCTGCCCGAGGCGCAGGTGTTGCACTCGGTGTTCGCGCGCATCGAGGAGTTGCTGCGCGCGCACGCCGCGACGGGTCCGGCGTTGCAAGTGGTCGGCTGACCTTCGCGGGGTGACGGCGCCCGGCTACGTCGAGGCGGTGCGGGCAGGGTTTCTCATTCTCGTGCCGAACACCGAACTGTGCGCCGCGTTGGTCGATGCGGTGGACCGGTCCTACCTCGCGTCGGGACTCGAGGTGTGGCCCACGCCGCAGATCCGTGATTTCGGCGGCTGGCTCAAGGAACGCTACGTCCGGCGTCAACTGATCGATGCGTCGCTGCCGCGTTGTCTCACTGACATCGAGGAGCGTGAACTGTGGCGGGCGGTCGTGCTCGAGAGTGCGGGCCGGGAATTCCTGGAACCGGCCGGAGCTGCGCGGGCGGCGCGTCGTGCCCGCCGTGGGCTGCTCGAATATGGCATTCCGCCGCCGGAGATCGCCCAGGCCGCTACGGAAGAGTCGGACGCGCTCCTGCACTGGAGCGGGCGGTTCGACGCGCGCTGCCGAGAACTCGGGTGCGTGAGCACGGATCGACTGCCCGCGTATTTCGCGGCGCATCCGGGCGTCGATCTCGAAACCGCTGCGTTGGCCTGGCTGGAGAGCCCGATCTGGCGGCCGGTGGTGCGTCGTTGGCTCGTCGCGCAAGGTGCGCGGATGCTGCATGCGCCGTCGGTGGCGGGCGGCGGCGCGACGCACCTCGTGCAGGCCGACTCCCCCGACGAGGAGCTGGCCTGGGTGGCGGACTGGGCCGCGCGGCAACTCACGCTTGCGCCTGACTTTCGGGCGTGGATCTGCGTGCCGGACCTCACCCAGCGTCGGGACGAGTTGATCGATACCTTCGATGCCGCGCTGGCGCCGCAACGCTTCTCGCTCGACACGGTGGACGTGCCCGCGCCGTACGCGGTGGCGGGCGGCACGCCCCTGAGCGGTCATGCGCCGGTGCGCGCGGCGCTCGCCGTGCTGACGGCGTGCTCGGGCCGCGTGCCGTTCGAGACGTTCAGTGCCTTGTTGCGGCTGCCGGATCTGCACGCGACGCGCGGTGAAGCCGCTGCGGCGGCCCTGCTCGACGTGGAACTTCGCCAACGCGGCCCGAGCGAGGCGTCGCTCGGCGACTGGCTGGCGTTGGGCGAACACCTGGCGCGGGATCGTCTGCGCGCCGAGGTGGCGGCGCTGCTGCGCCTGCGGACGGCCTTTCGGATCTCGGGCGAACCGTCGACGGATCTGCCGTTCAGTCGTTGGGCATTGGTCTGGATCGAGGCGCTCACGGCGGGGCCCTGGCAGCAGCGGGCGCGCTGGTCGAGTGCGGAGTATCAAGCGGCGGAGCGCTTTCGCGAACTGGTCGGCGCGCTCGCGACCGCGGACCCGTTGTTCGGTGTGCAGTCCTACGCCGCGGCCACCCGGCTGCTGGCGCGTGCGGCGCACGATACGGCGTTTCAAGCGCAGACCGGGGTGGCGCCGGTGTGGGTCAGCGGCCAGCTCATGGATCCGTGGCTGACGTACGACGGGATCTGGGTGGCCGCCTGCGGCGGGGAACGCTGGCCGCCGCCCGTCGATCCGTTGCCGCTGATCCCCGTGCGCCTGCAGCGCAAGTACGGCGTGGTGTCGGCCGGCGTCGACTCGCAGCTCGCTCTCGCCACGGACCTGCAGGCGCGCTGGCGCGCGCGCGCCGGGACCCAGGTCTTCAGTTGGGCGACTCTGCCCGACGGGCGGGGCGCGCGGCGCAGCCCGTTGCTGCCTGCGGCGTCTCTGCTCGAGACGGCTCCGCCGCTGCGTCCGCTCTGGCAGATGCAGGCCGCGCAGGCGCCGCTGCTCGAGACCCGGGAGGACATCGATGCGCCGGCCTTCACGCCGGCGGAGCGCACGCACGGCGTGTCGACCCTGCGGGCGCAGTCGCTGTGTGCGTTTCGGGGCTTTGCCGACACGCGCCTCGGCGTGAGGATGCTCGACCGTCCCGCGCCCGGATTCAATGCGCGCGAACGCGGCGAGCTGCTGCACCATGCGCTCGAACAGGTGTGGCGCGAGCTCGAGACCTCGGCGCGCCTGCTCGCGATCGAGCCTGCCGTGCGCCAGGAACTCATCGTACGCTGCGCGGCGGCGGCCATCGCCGTACAGGTGCAGCGGCGCGATCCGGGCGGGCGCTGGCGGACGCGGGAGCTCGAGCGGCTGACCGCGTTGCTCGGCAAATGGCTCGACACCGAACGGGTGCGCGAGGCGTTCGTGGTCGAGCGGCTGGAGCAGGGCGCCCAGACGGCGCGCCACGGCGGCCTCGAGTTCTCGGTGCGCATCGACCGGCTGGACACGCTGGTCGGCGGTGGGCGTGTGCTGATCGACTACAAGTCCGGCATGACCGCCGCGGACTGGCGCGGCGAACGGCCCGTCAATCCGCAACTGCCGATGTATGCGCTGTTGCAGCCGCAGGATCTGGTCGCCGTGGCGTACGGCCGCGTGAATGCCGGTGACTGCGGCTTCGTCTACGAGGCCGAGCGCGATGCGCTCTTCAAGCCTCGGGGGCGCCGGACCGACCTCGAAGGACGGCCGGATTTTGCGGCGCTGCTCGGCGACTGGGCGCGGCGCCTGGACACGATCGCGCGGCAGTTCGCGGCGGGCCACGCCGCCGTGGCGCCCACGGCGCATGCCTGCGAGACCTGTCATCTGCACGCGCTGTGCCGGGTGCCGGCCGACCTCGACGACGCGGCGGCGCCGGATGTCTGAATCGCCGCCGACGGGGCTGCAGCCCGTGCCGCCGCCCGTGCC
>CAZZVN010000036.1:22465-39691 GCA_964657625.1 uncultured Steroidobacteraceae bacterium | reverse complement strand
GCCGCGGCCCCGGCATCTGACGCCGCGGCGCAACGGGGCGCGGCAACACCCGCGGCGGCGCCCGCGGCACGGCGGGGCGCGGCCACTCCTGCGCAGCGGGCGGTCAAGAGCACCGCCCAGACCGATGCCGGCGAACCACGCGCCGGTGGAGACGATGCTCGCGCGGGCGGTGGCGACGCTCGCGCGGGCGCCGGCGAACCACGCCCCGGCGCGGGCAGGAAGGGATCCGCCGCGGCCGACCGGGTGGATCTCAATACCGCCACCGTCACGGGCGATCGCGAACAGCCCAAAGTCATGTACATCGTGCCTTGGAAAAGTTCGGATATCGGCGATGGCTCGGGCAAACCCATGAACAGTTTGTTGGACGAGGCGCTGGCGCCGGTGGATCGGGACGAGTTCAAGCGCGAGGTCGTGTATTACGGTGCCGTGCAATCCAGTGCGGATCAAAAGGGTGAGAAGTAAGTCATTGTCCGTTTTACGGAATCTGGTTGAATGCCGGGCGGGGCGGACGGATTTTTTTTTTAGGAGCGTAGATGAATTTCTTCAATTCAGTCGTCAATTTTTTCAAGGACGGCGGGGTGTTCCTCTACCCGCTGGCCCTGATCTTCGTGGTCGGCGTGTCGATCGCGATAGAAAGGTTCATCTACCTGAACCGCGAGACGCTGCGCAACCGCGCGCTGTGGGATGAACTGGTGCCGGCGCTGAGCACGGGCAACTTCAAGCAGATGGTGAGCCTCACGCAGAACTCGAAGGCGTCCATCGCGACCATATTGAACTATGGTGTGGCGCGCGTGGCGAGCGCACGCCGCCGCGACGATATCGAGAAGGCCATGGACGAAAGCCTGCTCGAGGTCATACCCCGAATCGAGAAACGCACTCATTACCTCTCGTCGCTCGCGAACGTGGGCCTGCTCATCGGCCTGCTCGGCACCATCACCGGACTGATCGGGGCGTTCAGCGCGGTCGCCACGGCGAATCCGGCGGAGAAGGCGAGTCTGCTCGCGGCGGCGATATCGGTGGCCATGAACAACACCGCGTCGGGGCTGGGTGTCGCGATCACCCTTCTGCTGGCGCACATGTTCCTCGAGTCGAAGACGACGGCGCTCATCGACAGCCTGGAGATCGCCTCCGTGAAGTTCTTGAACTCGATCACCGAGCGTCAGGGTCAGGACGGCGCCTTGCAGAGCCCGTCGCCGACGCCGCAGACGCCGCCGACCGCCCCGGCGGCGCGCGCGCCCGCGGCCGCCGCCGCGCGCACCACGATCTAGCGTCTTGCGGACATGAAGTCCAAGTCAGGGCGCCTCGTCCGTCGCAATCACGCCCGCTATCATCGCGGGCGTGACGACCTGAACATCGTGCCGATGATCGACATGATGGTCATTCTGGTGTTCTTCCTGATATTCACCGCGGTGTTCTCCAAGACCAACATCGTGCAGTTGAATCTGCCGGCGAGCAGCACGTCGGTCCCCACCGATCTGCCCAAGAATCTCAAGCTCGAAGTGATCATCCGTCCGGACGACATCGTGGTGAACGACCGCAATTCCGGACCGCTGCGCACCCTGGCGAACACCGCCGGCAGCTACGATCTGGAGGCGCTGTCGCAATTCATGCGGCAGATCAAGTCGCAGTATCCGCAGATGACGGACGCCACCGTACTGCCCGGGCCCGCGGTGTCCTACGACACGTTGATCCAGGTCATGGACAGCGTGCGCGTCTATCAGGAGCCGGTCGCTCCCTTCTCCAAGGCCGAACTGTTCCCCGACATCGCCATCGCGGATGCGCCCCCTCCATGACCTCGTATCGAATCAAGCGCCACCGCAAGCGGCTGCATGGTGCCAGCCATTTCGCGTTGATCCCCTTCATCGACATGATGACCATCCTCGTCGTGTTCCTGCTCGCGCACACGGCCGACGTCGACATCCTGCCGAACAGCAAGAGCATCGCCATCCCGCAGTCGCTGTCGGACCGCAAGCCGAGCGCCACCGTGGTGGTGATGGTGACGAAGGATTCGTTGTTCGTGGGCGGCAAGCTGGTGAGTTCCATCGCGGACGTCGTGGCGAGTCCGGAGTCGGTTTTCGCGCCGCTCAAGGCGGCGCTCGCGGCGCAAAGCGACACCCTCTTGAACGATCCTGCCAAGACCGATGCCGCCAAGCGTGAAGTGACCATCATGGGCGACAAGGGCACGCCGTACAGTGTGCTGAAGAAAATCATGCTCACGTGCAGCGATGCCGATTACGGCAAGGTCTCGTTCGCCGTGGTCGAGCGCGAACGCGCGGCCGGCAGCGGAGCCACCTGATGTCTGCCGTCACCTCCCCGCGCATGCCCACCGGACTCGCGCCGTATTATCGCCGTTACGAACTGCCCTGGTCGCCGGCGGAGGAGATGGACCGCCGTTTCCGGGTCATCCTGCGCAACCTCGCCATCCTGTTCGTGATCCTCGCGGTGCTGCTGCCCTTTCTGCCGAGGCACGAGCGCGTGACGAACACCGACTCCCTGCCGGAGCGGGTGGTGCAGCTGGTGATGGAACCGCCGCCGCCGCCTCCTCCGCCGCCGCCGCCCAAGGCCGAGAAACCGCTGGAAAAGGCACCGGTCAGCGCGCGCCCCACGCCCGCGGCGCCCAAGCCGGTGGACCCGCGCGTCAAGGCGGCGAAAAGTGGGTTGCTCGCCAGCATGGACGATCTGGCCGCCCTGCGCGACCAGGTGGATGTCGACAAATTTGCCAAGAACCAGTCGAAGAGCAATGATCCCGGCGATGTGAGCGAGGTGCAGCGTTCCGTCATCAGCAGCAAGGCCGGCGGCACCAGCGGCGGGATCAGCGCGCCCACCAGCAGCGGCCTCGCGGCGGGCTCCGGCTCGCTGAGCGGCATTCATACCGCGCAGGTCAGGGATCCGGGGCTGGGCGCTGCGGGGCGCGGCCCGACACGGGCCGGCGGCAGCGGCAAAGCCTCCCGCGGTGCGGATGAAATCGCCCTCGTGTTCACGCGCAACAAGGGTGCCATCGATGCGCTGTACGCGCGTGCGTTGCGCGAAAATCCGGCGCTACAGGGCAAGGTCGTGATCCAGATCACCATCGCGCCGAGCGGTGACATCACCGAAGCGCACATCGTCTCCACGGATCTGAACGCGCCGGAATTCGAGGCGAAATTATTGGCGCGGGTGCGCTCGTTCAAGTTCGAAGCAAGGGACGTCGCCGCACTCACCGCAACCAAACCCATCGACTTCTTCCCCGCCGGCTAGGAGCCCGTCCGGGGGGTTCGCGGAAGCCGCGTCGGCTCCTCCTGTTCCGTGCTGTCGGTTTCGAACAAATGCAGCAGCTGCTCGGCGGATTCACGCGCCGACTGCACCAGTTTTTTGTCGTCGTCCTTGATGGCGTACTGCCTGATCAACGCCGCTTCATCGTGCACCCGGAAGCGCTGCGCCGTCTCCGCGGCCTGCGTCGCGGAGAGCCCGAGCGCCTCCAGCACCTCCACCGACAATTCCAGGCTCGAGGCAAGGGTGTCGCGGATGGCGTAATGGACGCCGACGTCGCGCAGTCGGAAGGTGTGCTGACGGTTGCGGGCGCGGGCGAACACTTTCAATTTTGGGAAGTGCCTGCGCACCATTTCGGCGGTGCGCACCGAGGCCTCGACGTCGTCGATGGCGAGCACGAACAGCACGGCATTCTCCGCGTGCGCGGCGCGCAGCAGTTCGAGCCGCGACGCATCACCGTAAAAGATCTGATTGCCGAAGCGGCGCAGGAAGTCGACCTGCGTCTGACTGGCCTCGAGCGCCGTGAACGGGATTTTCTTGGCGCGCAGGATGCGCCCGACGATCTGCCCGAAGCGGCCGAAGCCCGCGATGATGACCTTGGGATACAGCTCGCCCGGCGTGTCGAAGGGCCGTTCGTCCGGCTCCGTCGAGGCGAACAAGGCGTCGTGCAGGATGAGCAGCAACGGACTCAAGATCATGGACGCAGTCACGACCAGCACCAGGAGCTCGGCGGTCTGTGCCCCGATGATGCCGAGCATTCCCGCCTGTCCGAACAGCACGAACGCAAACTCGCCGCCCGAGGGCAGGCTGAAGGCGAGGCCCTGGCTCGCCGCTCGACTGTGCCGCGAAAGCCGGCCGATCGACCACAGCACCCCGACCTTGAAGAGCATGAAGCCCAAGGTGGCGCCGAGTAGGAGCAGGGGTTTTTCACGCACCAGGCCGAGATTCGCCGACATGCCGACCGTGATGAAAAACAGGCCGAGCAGCAGCCCCTTGAACGGCTCGATGTTGGCCTCGAGCTCGTGGCGAAATTCGGAGTCGGCGAGCAGCACGCCGGCGAGGAAGGCACCCAGGGACATCGACAGGCCGACCTGGCTCACGAGCAACGCGGTGCCGATGACCACCAGCAGGCCGGCGGCCGTGAACGCCTCGGTGACCTGCGTGTTGGCGACGATGCGCAGCATCGGCCGCAGCACGTAACGTCCACCGAGCACCACGATGGCGAGCACCGCGACGAGCTTCGCCACCAGCCAGAAGCCGGAGGGGGCGGAGGGTCGCGCCGCCGCCTCGCCGAGCAGGGGCAATAACGCCAGCGCGGGCAGGACCGCGATGTCCTGGAACAGCAGGATGCTGAAGGCCGAGCGGCCGTATTGGGAATTGAGCTGGCCGCGTTCGGCGAGCAGCTGCAGGGCGAGCGCGGTGGAGGACATCGACAGCCCGAAGCCTATGATCAGGGCGGCCTGCCAGCTCTGCCCGAACAGCCCGCCCGCCACGGCGCCGATACCGAGCGTGGTGAGCGCGATCTGCGCGGATCCTAGGCCGAAGATGGGCTTGCGCAGCACCCACAACCGGGAGGGCTGCAGTTCGAGACCGATGACGAACATGAGGAGTACGATGCCGAACTCGGCGAGGTGCTGGGTGGCGTCGACGCGGCGGATGAAACCGAAGCAGGCGGGACCGATGATGATGCCGGCCGCCAGATAGCCGAGCACGGAACCAAGTTTGAAGCGGCGGAAAATAGGGATTGCAACGACCGCCGCGGCGAGGAATATGGCGGTCTGCGCCAACAAGCTCATCGTACGTCGTCCAGCATATTTCGAGAGCCTAGCATTATGTATCGTCAAAGCATTCAGTTTCCCGTCAAGGATGCCGGCCTGCGCGAGGACGTGCACGAACTCGGCAGGTTGATCGGCGAGACGCTGCAGGATCAGGGGGGGGAGGAGTTCCTCGGACTTGTCGAGGGGGATCGCGTCGCGGCCATTCACCGGCGCGAGGGCGGGTCGGAGGAGGCGGCGGAGCTCGAGCGGCGCACCCAGGGCCGTTCACCCGCGCTCGCACTCGACCTCACCCGTGCTTTCTCCATCTGGTTCCAAGCGGTCAACACGGCGGAAAAAGTCCACCGGGTACGTCGCCGCCGGGAGTATCTGAACGATGCCAGCGTCGTGCAGCCTGGCGGCATCGCGGCGTGCATCGCATCGCTCAAGCGGGACGGCCTGTCCCTCGAGAAGACCCTGCTGTTGATTGGCTCGATGAGCATCGAGCCCGTGTTCACGGCGCATCCGACCGAGTCGACCCGGCGCACCATTCTGCGCAAGCAGCAGCGCATCGCGCAGGATCTGCTGGACCGCCTGAATCCGTCGTTGTCGCGTGCGGAGTACGACACGCTGTGGGCGAGGGTGCGCCTCGAGATCACCAGCCTCTGGCAGACCGAGGATCATCCGCGCGAAAAACTCACCGTCGCCGACGAGCGCGAGCACGTGCTGTTCTACGTGGTGGAGATCCTGTACCGCGTGGTGCCCTCGTTCTACGAGGAGATCGAAGGTGCGCTGGCGCATGCCTACGGCGTGCCGCCCGAGTCCCTGGACGTGCCCAACATCCTGCGCATCGGCTCCTGGGTGGGCGGCGACATGGACGGCAATGCGGACGTGCACGGCAAGACCATCCGCGAAACCCTGCACCGCCACCAGCAGGTCATCGTCTCGACCTACTTCCAGGATTGCAAGCAACTCGCCGAGACGCTGAGCCAGAGCGCCAGCCGCGTCACGGTGAACGACTCGCTGGCCCGCCGCATCGACGCCTACGACACGCTGCTGCCGGCCGCCCAGGCGCCCGCGCGCCACGACCGGATGCCGTACCGGATATTCTTCGGCCAGATCGGCGAACGGCTGAAGGCCACCTATGATGGCCGCCCCAACGCGTATCAAAATCCGGAGGAACTGCTCGCCGATCTGCAGCTGGCCGCGGACAGTCTCACCGGCAATCGCGGCCGTCATGCCGGCTATTTTCTGTTGCGCCGCCTGATCCGCCGCGTCCGCACCTTCGGTTTCCATCTAGCGACGCTCGACGTGGCACAGCACAGCCGTGTGCATGACGACGTCATCGGTCAGGGACTGGGCCGCCCCGAGTGGCCGGCCCTGCCGGCGGCGCAGCGGCTGCAGGAGCTGCGCGATCTGCTGGCACGCGACCAGGGTCCGACCGCGACGCTCGACGCCATCGGCCGCCGCAGTCTGTGGGTGTTCGACGCGATCGCGCATGCCCGCCACAAGTTCGGGGTGCGCTCCATCGGCGAGTACATCGTCGTCGGCGCACAGGGGCCGGAGGACGTGCTGGCGGTGCTGCTGCTCGCACGCTGGGCCGACATCACCGACAAACGCACCGGCGAGTGTCCGCTCGACGTGGCACCCTTGCTCGAATCGATCGACGTGCTGCACCGGGCGGGGGAGGTGCTGCAGCGACTCGACGCCGAGCCCGCCTATCGCCGTCATCTGGCGGCGCGCGGCAATCGTCAGCTGATCGTGCTCGGCTATTCGGACAGCAACAAGGAGGGTGGCATCGCCGCCTCGCGCTGGGCGCTGCAAGTCGCGCAGATCCGCCTGCTCGAGGCGGCGCAGGCGGCAGGCATCAGCGTCGGCATCTTTCATGGACGAGGCGGCACGGCACCGCGCGGTGGCGGACGCACGGAGGACCTCGTCGAGGCCGCGCCGAGCGGTGCGATCCGCGGTGTGCTGCGCCTGACGGAGCAGGGGGAGGTGGTCAACCAGAGCTACGGGCTGCGGCCCATCGCCATGCGCACGCTGGAACGTACCTTCGCGGCCGTGGCCCTCGCGACCGCCCATGCCGGCGGCCGGCCGACGGCGCCGGCGGAGCAGATTGCCGCCATGCGCACGCTCGCCGAGCACAGCCTGGCGGTCTATCGCAGCCGGGTGTTCGGCAGCGAGGGCTTCCCGGACTATTTTCGTGCGGCCACGCCGCTCGACGTGATCGAGCGAATGCACATCGGTTCGCGGGCCGCCGTGCGCGACGGCCGCGGCGGCGTCGGCGCGCTGCGGGCCATCCCCTGGGTGTTCGCCTGGACCCAGAGCCGTCACATGCTGCCGGGCTGGTTCGGCTTCGGCAGCGGACTACACGCGGCGCTGGCGCAGCACGGTCTCGAAGTGCTGCGGCGCATGCTCGAAGAGTGGCCGTTCTTCGGGCATCTGCTCGACGATGTCGAGGCGATGCTGGCGCGCACCGACCTCGCGATCGCCGCGCATTACGACGCACTGGCCGCGGATACCGGGCCGGGGCAGGCGGCCGCGCTTCGCCAGGAGTTCGAACTCACCCTCACCGGCGTGCTGACGCTGCGCGGCTATTCGACCCTGCTCGACAGCGATCCCACGTTGCAGCGCTCCATCGCGCTGCGCAATCCCTACATCGATCCCATGCATCTGATGCAGGTGGATCTGCTCAAACGCTGGCGCGCCGGCGGGCGCGAGGATCCGGCGTTGTTCGCAGCGCTGCTCGCCACCATCAGCGGCATCGCGCAGGGGTTGCAGGCGACGGGCTGACCGGCCCCGATCAGCATTCCGGAACGTTGACGGCCAGTCCTCCCTGCGAGGTTTCCTTGTAAATGGTCGACATGTCGATCCCGGTCTGGCGCATGGTGGCGATGACCTGGTCGAGCGAAACCTTGTGCGAACCATCGCCGCGCATCGCCAGCCTGGCGGCGTTGATCGCCTTCACGGAGCCCATGGCGTTGCGCTCGATGCACGGGATCTGGACGAGGCCGGCCACCGGATCACAGGTCAGACCGAGATTGTGTTCCATGCCGATCTCCGCCGCGTTTTCGATCTGTTCGTTGCTGCCGTTCAAGGCCGACACCAGACCGGCCGCGGCCATGGAGCACGCCACGCCAACTTCGCCCTGACAGCCCATCTCGGCGCCTGATATCGAAGCGTTCTGTTTGTACAGCATGCCGATCGCCGCCGCGGTGAGCAGGAACCGCATCACTCCCTCCTCGTCCGCCCCGGGTTCGAAGCGCCGGTAGTAATGCAGCACCGCGGGCACGATGCCGGCGGCGCCGTTGGTGGGGGCGGTGATCACCTGGCCGCCCGCGGCGTTCTCCTCGTTGACCGCGAGTGCGTAGGCGTTCACCCAGTCGAGCGCGTGCATGGGGCCGGCCGGATCGGCGCTCATCAACTGACGGTACAGCTTCGGTGCGCGGCGCCGCACGCCGAGCACCCCCGGCAGCAGCCCCTGCGCCTCGAAGCCGCGCCGCACGCAGTCCTGCATCACCTGCCAGAGACGCGTGAGGCCGGCACGGATCTCGGCATCGCTGCGCCAGGTCCGCTCACGGGCAAGCATGAGCTCGTGAATTTCCAGCCCCTGCGCCCTGCCGTGTTCGAGCAGACTGCGTCCGGAGCTGAACTCGTACGGTGGCGGCGCGCGGCTTTCCGCCGGCGGTGGCGCGGCGCCGGCCTGCACCACGAAGCCGCCACCGACGCTGTAGTACTCCTCGCGCGCGAGCACCTGGAGGCCGGCATCGTGGGCCGTGAAACGCATCCCGTTGGTATGGCCCGGGAGCGTTTGATCGACGTGGAACAGCAGGTTCAACGCCTCGTCGAAGGCGATCTCGTGCGTGCCGCCCAGCCGGATTCTCTGCCGGGAGCGGATTCTCGCCACCGCAGGTTCGATGATGGCGGGGTCGATGGTGTCGGCGCTCGAACCCTCCAGGCCGAGCAGTATCGCCCGATCGGTACAATGGCCCCGGCCGGTCAGCGCCAGCGATCCGTACAACTGCGCGGAAACCTCCGCGCAGCGTTCCAACGAGCCGCTCGCCGTCAGATGCTCGACGAACCTGCACGCTGCGTTCATGGGTCCCATGGTGTGCGAACTGGACGGTCCGATACCGATCTTGAAGATGTCGAAAACGCTGAGACTCATGGCCAACCTTGCGTCCATTGGTGCCCGATCATACGCCCGCCCCGAACACGCGGTGCGCCGCGAGGGGCAGATGTTAGACTTCGCGCCGCTTCAACTCACGAAGGGACCTGCTCATGCGAACAGCATCGACGTTTTGCGCAGCCTTGCTCGCCGCCCTGGCGCCGCTCGGCACCTTGACCGTGGCCCGTGCCGCCGGTCCTTCCCAGCCAATCGCTGCGGCCGTGGCCGATCCGGGCCGTCCGGCCGCGGATCTGCAGCGCGACGCCGACCGCAAGCCGGGTCAGACTCTGGCCTTCGCGGAGGTAAAACCCGGCGAAAAGATCGCCGAATTGATTCCCGGCGGCGGTTATTTCACCCGCCTGTTGAGCAAGGCGGTGGGGAGTGGCGGCCACGTCTACGGCGTGGTGCCGGCGCCGGTGCCCGATGCGCCGCGGGACATGCCGGATTTCGCGGCGCCCTTGAAGGCCATCGCCGCGGAGCCCGGCTATGGCAACGTGAGCGTCGTGGTCGTGCCTTTCAGCAAGCTCGAGCTGCCGGAGCCGGTCGATCTCGTGTGGACTTCGCAGAATTATCATGATCTGCATAATTTCCCCGGAATCGATGTGGCGGTATTCAATCGACGGGTCTTCGACGCCCTGAAGCCGGGCGGGATCTACTACGTGCTCGACCACGCCGCCGCCGCGGGTTCCGGCCTGCGGGACACGTCCACCCTGCACAGGATCGACCCGGCGGTCGTCAAGCAGGAGGTGATGGCCGCCGGCTTCGAGTTCGTCGATCGCAGCGACCTTCTCCTGAGCGCCGCCGACCCGCACACCGTCAAGGTGTTCGATCCGAGCGTGCGGGGCAAAACGGATCAGTTCATATTGAAGTTCCGCAAGCCGAAAAAATAGCGGACATAACGCGACACCAAATACTCCACGCGCTCTCAGGGACCCGAACTAAGCGGGCCGCCTGCTGTCAACCCAACCAGGGTTCGGGCGTTTAGAACCGTATTGCACGGGAGGTCTCAGATGAGCTCGTTAGTGGTGTTTCGTGGTGTTTCGCGGTTCGCTGCGCGGTGTGCGGTGCCCGGCGTTTTGATGGCAAGCCTGGCTGCCTGCGTCACGCCGCCACCGCCGCGTACAGTGGTGGTGCCGTCGCCGGCGCCGCAGAAGGTGTTCGTGTATCCCAACAACGGTCAGAGCGCGCAACAGACCGATCGCGACCGTTATGAATGCCATCTTTGGGCGGTCCAACAGACGGGCGTCGATCCGAGTCGCGCCGATGCGAGCCCGTACGAGCGGGTCGTCGTGCAGCCGGCGAATCCGCCGGGCACCGGCACGGCCGTGGGCGCCATCGGGGGCGCAATCCTCGGTGCGTTGATCGCGGGACCGCGTGACGCGGGAGCGGGCCTGTTGCTCGGCGGCGCGACCGGCGCCATCGTCGGTTCGGCGTCGGATGCCAATGCGCAGAGCGAGGCACGCATGACGCAGGCTCAGTACAACCAGAGTGCCGCGCAGGGCAGGGCCCGTGCGGATTCCTACCGCCGTGCGCTGGGCGCCTGTCTGCAGGGCCGCGGCTACACGGTCAGTTGAGCGGGGAGTTTCGCGCCATCATGCCAGGGCGTGCGATCAGGAACGTGCTCGGCGTCGTGCTGGTGTCGGCGTGGGTGCTCTTTGCGCAACCCCTCATGGCCGACGATCACGAGCGGGCTCACGCGGACCAGCACCCGGATCGGCGGCCTCCGGCAGGGCGACCTTTGCCCGGCCCGGCTCCGGGCGTCGGCCCGCGTCAGGCATTCGATGGACGTGGCCAGGTGCTCGACGGCCGCTACAACCATGGACATTATTATCCGCCCCTGGGCGCGGTACGGTCTTCACTGCCGCCCGATTACCGTCCCTATTTCCGCGGCGGTGACCGTTACTATTTCGACGGCGGAATCTGGTACGCGCCGCGCGGCCCTGGATTCGTGGTGGTGCGGCCGCCACCGGGTCTGGTGATCACGGTCCTGCCCTCGTATTACTCGACGGTGTGGTTCGGGGGCAATCCTTACTACTATGCGGACAACGTGTACTATACTTGGCAGCCCGACCAGAACGGCTACGTCGTGGTGGATCCTCCCAACGACGCCGACCAGCCATCGAGTGCACCGCAACCTGCGCCCGACGCGGCCCCGGACGATTTGATCGTCTATCCCAAGAACGGGCAGAGCAAGGATCAGCAGGCCGCGGACCAGTTCGAATGTCACGGGTGGGCGAAGGGGCAGACCGGCTTCGATCCCACTCAAAATGGCGGCGGCGTGCCGCAGGCCGACGCGGATCGCAGCCGCAGCAACTACAACCGTGCAATGTCCGCCTGTTTGCAGGGCCGTGGCTACCAGGTCAATTAGACGCTCGAACGCTGCGCAAATCGGGCCCGGGTTCCACCGCCCGCCCCCCGTGGGCCGATTTTCTCGGTGGGTACACCGCGATAGGCTTCTCCAGTGACGTGCGTCACGGCACTGCCGTACGTCGTGGTCATAATCGCCTCAACGTCCTGCGTCCACGCACGAGACGGGACCGTGGCCCTCAACGAAATTTCCGGAGTAACCGCGATGCAAGACGACATCGACACCAAGCGAAATTTTTTGAATCGCCGCGACTGGGGCAGTTATCTGGCAGCCTTGCAGAACGCCGCCGCCCGTCCGAAGGTCATGGATGCGGTCAAGTGCAGTCGCGCCTGGTTCACCCAGGGCGCCGCGCAGGCTTCTCATTGGTTGACGGCTGCGAGTGAAAGCGGACGGGTTCAAGTACGGCCGAACTTGAGACGCTGCGGGTTGGCGTAGACGTTGCACCGCGTCGCCCGCAGGAAGCCGATCAGCGTCAAACCGCCCGCCGCGGCAAGGCTGACCGCCAAACTCGACGGGGCGCCTATGGCGGCCAGTATGGATACGCCGGCGCGCAGCGCCTTCTGCACCAGTTCGAAGCTCGCGCGACCGCTCAAGATCACAGCCCGGTCCGTCAGCGGCAGGCGTGCGGCCAGCAAATTTTCGCCCACCAATTTGTCGAAGGCGTTGTGCCTGCCGACGTCCTCCGCCACTCCTTCGAGGTTGCCCGCGAGGTCGAACATCGCCGCGGCATGAATGCCGCCGGTGGCGCTGAAGTTGGACTGCTGGCGCCGCATTATCGCCGGCAGCCCGAGCAGCACGTCGACGTCCAGGGTGCCCGAGCCGGTGACCCGCGTCGATGCGGCGCGGGCAATGGCGGCATCGAGACCGGTGGTTCCGCACACGCCGCAACCAGAACCGGCGGAAAATCGGCGCTCCGGCGCGGGCACTTCCGGAGCCAGCCCCGCCCGCAGGCGGATGTTGACGACATTGGCGCGACGGGTGCTCGACTCGACGGCGTCGATGTCGTGCCTCCCGTTCACGATTCCCTCGCCGTACAAGAGTCCCGCGGCGAGGACTTCATCGTCACCCGGCGTACGCATGGTGGTGCCGAACGATACGGGCTCCGTCCCCCAGGCGGGGTGATGCACCAAGAACTCGAGGGGCGCCTCGACCGCAACCGGATCATCCTGCACCGTGCATCCCTCGGGCCCCACGCGCCAGATGGGGAGTCCGAGCGTGCCGGCGAGCACCGGCGTACGCCTCATGCCTACCGGCGGTAGGTGAACGTGAGGCCGACGGTGCGCGGCCGGAAGGTCAGGTTCCGATACAGCGAGGTGGGCACGGCGTTCGGCGTGTAAGGGTCGGTATTGGTGAAGTTGTACTCGGTGGTCGGATGGGCGTCGAACAGGTTGTCGACGAAGGCCGATACGTTCCAGCCGCCGACGGCCGTCCCCGCGCGCAGGGAGACGAAGGTGGTCGCCGAGGGAGTGTAGTTGCAGCTCTGCGTCGTCCCGGCGTCCGACGTGCAGGCGGCGTACTGCAGCGTCGCCGGGTCCTCCAATGCGCTCTTGCGGCCGTTTTTGGTTTCGTGCTCGTAGTCCATGCGCACGAACGAGGACCGGGCGAACGCCATGAATTTGTATTCCGCGCCCAGCGTGACCGTCCACGGCGCGCCCGGCGTCAAGCTCTGTCCGACGATGGCATCGCCCTTCGCCGTCAGCGGCGTGCCCGTGGCCGTCGCGCCGGGGTACGCATCGGAGGTGTAATGCGAATCGTTGTAGCCGATCGCCGACTCGAGCGTGAAGGAGTCGGTCACCGCGAACTCGGCCTGTACGTCCACCCCCTCCGACACCGCCGAACCCAGATTGGTGATGTAGCTCAACTCGCAGCTGGGCAGCGTGACGTTCTGCTGGATGTTGGACCAGGTGATGTAGTAGAGGCTGGTCGCGAACTTGATCCGATTGTCGAAGTTGTTCTTGGCGCCGAGCTCGTAGCTCTTGACGGTGTCCTTCTTGTAGGCCGCCGGATTGTCGGCGATGCCGAAATTCTGGAAGTCGGCCGCACACAACGAATACGGAATGACGGAGTTCGCTCCGCCGATGCGAAAGCCCGTGGAATACGTGGCGTAGTAGAGATTGTTGGGGTCCTGTTGGAAGGACAGCCCGGCGCGATAGGTCAGCGGCTTCTCGTGATCCGCGCCGCTGCCGTACGTGGGGCCCCCATTTTGTGGGCCGTCCGCATAGCTTTGAAAGGCATAGTCGGTCTTGGAATAGCGCAGCCCGGTGGTGAGCTTGAGCTGGTCGGTGAGACTCCACACCGCTTCGCCGAACCCGGCGAGCTGGCGGTCGAAGGCCGTGATTTGATTCAGATAGGAGTCCCCGCGCGGCAGGTACGAGCTGCCGTCCGGATTGCTGGCTGTGCCGAAGGCCTCGGCGATGGTCTCGCCGTAGATCGCCTCGAACAGCTGGTCCGCCATCGGGTCATGGATTTCCTCGAGGCTGTACGTGCGATTCAACGAGTAGAAAATACCGGCCGTCCAGACGATGCGCGCACCCGGGTCGCTCGACTGCAGGCGGAACTCCTGCGACACGTTGTCCTGATTGTTGGTGACCGTGGTGGGGGAACGGTAGTTGGTGAGGCCCGCCGGAAGGTGAACGCCACCGCCGTCGATCAGCGGATAGCAGGCACCGCCGCAGGGGCCGCCCGACAGCCCGAACCCCGCAGCGGGCCAGCCGAGCGTCTGATAATAGCTCAGGTTGTACGTGGTGCCTTCGTAGCCGCTCACGTCGCGCCGGCGGTAGTAGGCGGAGTTCGAAATGAACTGCATCGAGCCCAGATCCGCCGTGATCTTCAGCGAGGGCAGCAGATACTTGTCCGGCTCGGCGGTGCGGTCGGGATTGGCACTGACGTAATGATCCGAATTCGCATCGGAATACAACGGCCAGTAGACCGAGACGTCGCTGCGTTCACGATCTTGATACACGATCGAGGGCGTGATTTGCAGCCCGGCGACGGGGGCCCAGGTCATGGCCGCGCGCAGCACCGTGGTCTGGTCGTGATTGGCGTTCTTGTCGACGACCTGCAGCGTGGTCGGATCGACCCGGTCGATCCACCCGCCGTCGCGACGGAACCAGGCGCTGACCCGGTAGCCGAGTACGTCGTCGATCAGGGGGCCGCCCAGCGCGACCCCGGATTCATAGCTCGGCGAGCCGCCCTGGGTGTAGGACACCTCATCGCGGGAATAAGCGGAGAACTTGCTCAAGCTCGGCTGCGTCATGATGTAGCGCACCGTGCCGCCCTCGGACCCGGCGCCGAACAGCGTCCCCTGCGGCCCGCGCAGCACCTCGACCCGATCCAGGTCGAACGTCTTCGGCAACGTGTCGTCCGGGTTGAAGCCGAGGGCGCGAATCTGGATGGGCGTGTCGTCGATATAAATGCCGGTGGTGCCGGCGCCGCCGGACGAGCTGATGCCGCGGATCGATATGCTGTTGGTTTGCTGAGCGTCGATGGCGACGCCCGGCGTGAAGCGCGCCACGTCGCTGAAATCTTTGATGCCCTTGGTGTCCATGGTCTCCTGCGTGAAGGCGCTCACGCTGATCGGAACCTTGCTCAGACTTTCCTCGCGGCGATTGGCGGTGACCACGATTTCCTCGAGGCCGCCCGGGCTGTTGTCCGCGCCGCCCGCATCCTCGGCCAGTGCCGTGGCATTCGCCAAAGCCGCCGCGACACCCGCAAGGCATAAATACAACACAGGGCCCCGCGACGAACGAAAGGACGGTCTGGCGTGGCTCACTGTTGCATCCCCGATTGTTCTGTAAACACGCCGACGCGTGCCGTCCGACAGTAGCATCGCGATAAACCCTCTGCAACCGCGCGGCGGCCCTGCCGATGTCTCTTTTGCGCGTCATCGGCGACGGCTGGCGCGGCGCCGCAGTTATGGGATCATGACGGCATGAATGCAACCGACCGGCCTCGCGCCAAATCTTTAAGTCCGCTCCGCGCATTGCTGCCCTTCGTGAAACCCTACCGGGGCATGATGTTCGCCGCCCTGGGCGCGCTGTTGGTCGCGACGGTGTCGATGTTGGCGTTGCCGCTGGCGCTGCGTCAGTTGATCGATCACGGTTTGGCCGCGAAAGATGCGGGCACCATCAACCGCTATTTCCTGGGCTTTCTCGCCGCCGCCGTGGTGTTCGGCGCGTTCGCCGCCCTGCGTTTCTATCTGGTGACCTGGCTGGGAGAGCGTGTGGTGGCGGATCTACGCTCCGCCGTCTATCGCCGCGTGGTGCGCATGGATCCGATGTTCTATGAAACCACCCGCGTCGGGGAGGTGTTGTCGCGTCTGACCACCGACACCACGCTGGTGCAGGCGATCTCCGGGGTCAATCTCTCCATCATCCTGCGCTCGACGCTGAGCCTGACGGGCGCCCTGGTGCTGCTCGGTCTGACCAGCGCAAAACTGATGGGCGTGATCGTGGTGATGATTCCCATCGTCGTGGTGCCGCTCATCGTCATCGGGCGCCGAGTGCGCGGTCTGTCGCGGGCATCGCAGGACCGGATCGCAGATACCAGCGGTCTTGCGGGCGAGACGTTGAACGCGATCCAAACCGTCCAGGCCTTCACGCTCGAAGAGCTGCAGAGCGAGCGCTATCGGCGTGCCGTGGAGGACAGTTTTTCGACCGCCGTGCGACGCACCCGGGTGCGCGCCACATTGACGGCCGTCGGCATCATCCTGGTGTTCGCGGGCATCACGTTCGTGCTCTGGCTGGGTGCACACCAGGTGCTCGCCGGCACCATGACGTCGGGACAGCTGGCGCAATTTCTCGTGTACGCCGCTTTCGTCGGCAGCTCGGCGGCCGCGCTCACGGAAATGTGGGGCGAGATGCAGCGCGCCGCAGGCGCCATGGAGAGGTTGAGCGAGCTGCTCGAAGCTCGGCCCGCCATAGGACCGCCGCCGGTGCCCGCAGAACTGCCCAAGCGTCTGCTCGGCAGCATCCGTTTCGACGACGTCACGTTCAACTACCCTTCACGGCCCGAAACGGCGGCGTTGGCCAATTTCAGCCTGGACGTGACGCCGGGCGAGACCATCGCCTTCGTCGGGCCGTCCGGCGCGGGCAAGAGCACCACCTTTCAGCTGCTGTTACGTTTCTACGATCCAGACGGCGGCCGGGTGCTCATCGACGAGCTCAGCCTGGCCGATCTGCGACCCGAGGACATTCGTGCGCAGATCGGCCTGGTGCCCCAGGACACCGTGCTGTTCGGCGCCAGCGCGCGTGAAAACATTCGTTACGGGCGGCCCGATGCGAGCGACCGGGAGATCGAGGAGGCCGCGGTCGCCGCGGCGGCCGACGACTTCCTGCGCAAGCTGCCGGAGGGCTACGACACGTTCCTCGGCGAACGCGGCACCCGGCTCTCCGGCGGGCAGCGGCAGCGCATCGCGTTGGCGCGGGCCATCCTCAAGGACCCGCCCATTCTGTTGCTCGACGAAGCCACCAGCGCGCTGGATGCCGAGTCCGAACGTCTGGTGCAGCAGGCCCTGGAGAAACTGATGCAGGGCCGGACCACCATCATCATCGCGCATCGCCTCGCCACTGTACTCAAGGCCGACCGGATCGTGGTCATGGATCATGGCCACAAGATCGCCGTGGGCACCCATGCGGAATTGCTTTTACAGAGCCCGCTCTACGCGCGCCTGGCTTCGCTGCAGTTCG
>CAZZVN010000036.1:0-22455 GCA_964657625.1 uncultured Steroidobacteraceae bacterium | reverse complement strand
CCCTGGCCGGCGGTGACGCCCTGGACGGCGAAGACCGGGTGTCGGCTGTCGCCGCCGGATCGCTCTAGGGTATTTCCGCCGACCGCTACGCCGTCGACATGCCGACCGTCGCCAGCGCGGCGCCGACGATGCCCGCTTCGGAACGCATGGCGCCGATGCAGAGGCGGGCCTCGCAGCGCAGCTTGTCCAGAAACAGTTCGGGCTCTTCGGTGATGCCCCCGCACAGGACGATCAAATCCGGCCAGAGGAGGGCGTGATATTCCTTCAACACGATGCTGAGTTCCGCGGACCAGCCGTCCCAGTCGAGGTTCCTGTCGATTTTGGCGCGGCCCGAAGCGCGTACTTCGGCTTCCAGTCCACCCACCTGCAGATGACCCAATTCGGTGTTCGGAACGAGCCGGCCATCGACGAACAAAGCGCTGCCGATGCCCGTTCCCAGGGTCAGCAGCAGCACCGTGCCCGGCACGTCGCGCGCACTGCCGAATTTCAGTTCGGCCATTCCTGCGGCGTCCGCGTCGTTGATCGCCACCACCGGTCGTTGCAGCCGCTCAGTGCCGAGCCGCGCCAGCGGCAGACCGATCCATGCCTTGTTCAAATTCGCCGCCGTGCGGATCGTGCCGTCACGGATGACACTCGGAAATGCCAGTCCCACGGGATGATTCCCTGGAACCCGGGCGACCACCGTGGCGAGCGCGGCGAGCAGGGTCTCGGTCGAATCCTGAGCCGGTGTCGGCGTGCTGAAACGCTCGCCGGCAAATGCACCGGTGTCGAGATCCACCAACGCGCACTTGATGGAGGAGCCGCCGACATCGACGCCGATCGCGAGATTGGAAGAGGACACTTTAGCTCCGCAATGTGAGGTTCCGCACCCGGGTCGGATGCAACGAACCTATAATAACCTCTAATATGATCCCCACCGTCATCAGCGATTTCGATCTCTTCTTGTTCGGCGAAGGCAGGCACGAGCGCATCTACGAGAAGCTCGGCGCGCATCCTGCACCCGACGGCAGTGGCACGCACTTCGCCGTGTGGGCGCCCGATGCGCAACGCGTGAGCGTGGTGGGCGACTTCAACGGCTGGCACGGCGACCGGCACGTGCTGCGTCCGCTGGGATCGTCCGGCGTCTGGCATGCCTTCGTCGCCGGGCTGAGCGCGGGGAATCGCTACAAATACGAGCTGCGTACCCGGCAGGGAGAGCTGCTGCTCAAGTGCGATCCCTACGGCTTCGCGGCCGAGGTGCGTCCCGCGACCGCGTCGGTGGTGGCGGCGCTCGACGGCTACGAGTGGGGCGACGACGCATGGCTCGCCGAGCGCCGCCGCGCCGACCCGCGTCGACGGCCCTTCAACGCATTCGAGGTACACCTCGGCTCCTGGCGACGACCGTGGGACGTACGACATCCGCCCTTCATGAACTGGCGCGAGGCGGAGCTGCAGCTCATTCCGTACGTGCTCGATCTGGGCTACACGCACATCGAGCTGATGGGCGTGGCCGAGCATCCGCTCGACGCGTCCTGGGGCTACCAGGTGGTCGGTTATTATGCGCCGACCGCGCGGTACGGATCACCGCACGACTTCATGGCGTTCGTCGACGCCTGCCATCGGGCAGGGCTCGGCGTGATCCTCGACTGGGTGCCGGGGCACTTTCCCCGCGATGCCCACGGCCTGTCCTGCTTCGACGGATCGTCGTTGTACGAGCATGCGGATCCGCGCCTGGGCGAACACCGCGAATGGGGCACCAAGATTTTCAACTACGGCCGCCACGAGGTTCGCAACTTCCTGGTGGCGAATGCGTTGTTCTGGGCGGACCGCTATCACGTGGACGGGGTGCGCGTCGATGCCGTCGCGTCCATGCTGTATCTGGATTACAGCCGGCCCGCCGGCGAGTGGTTGCCGAACCGCCACGGGGGCCGGGAGAATCTGGAAGCCATCGAGTTTTTGCGCCAGATGAACGACGCGGTCCACCGGGCCTACCCGGGCTTCCTGACCATCGCCGAAGAATCCACCTCGTTTCCCGGCGTCAGCGCGCCGCCGGAGCACGGCGGGCTCGGCTTCAATTTCAAGTGGAACATGGGGTGGATGAACGACACGCTGCGCTACATCGAACAGGACCCCGTGCATCGGCGCCACCATCATTCCTCCATCACGTTCTCCTTCGTCTACGCCTGGTCTGAAAATTTCATCCTGCCGATATCGCACGATGAAGTGGTGCACGGGAAACACTCCCTGCTCGCCAAGATGCCCGGCGACGACTGGCAGAAGCGCGCCAACTTCCGGTTGTTCTGCGCTTACATGTGCGCGCACCCCGGCAAGAAGCTGCTGTTCATGGGCTCGGAGTTCGGCCAGTGGGGCGAATGGCGCAGCGACGCGCAACTCGAGTGGACGCAACTCGAGCAGCACCGGGAATTGCGCGATTGCGTGCGCGAACTGAACCTCATCTACCGCGATCATGCACAGTTCTACGGCAGCGACTGCGATCACGAGGGATTTCGCTGGGTCGAACTGCACAACGCGGACGAGAGCGTCTGGGCGTTCGAGCGGCGCTCCACGGGGGGTGATGCCGGGGCGTCCATCGTATGCGTATTCAATGCCACCCCCGTTCCGCGGCCCGGCTACGGACTGCACGTAAGCTCGGCGGCGGTTCACCGCAAGGTGTTCGACTCCGACGACGTACGGTTCGGCGGCTCGGGTTACAACCGGCAAGACGCGGTCGTCGTCGAGGCCGAGGGTGCCGCACGGATATTGCGGCTGGACCTTCCGCCGCTGGGCGCCTTGTTTTTTGGGGGTGCTTGAGCGGTGAGCTCGATTCAACCCGGTTCGCCGCAACCGCTGGGTGCAACGTTGTCGCAGCACACGGCCAATTTCGCGATTTTTTCCGCGCACGCGACCGGGGTCGAGCTGGTGCTCTACGACGCGACCGGTGCGGTGGAGGCGGGCCGCCACCGGCTGCCCGGGCGTACGGGTGATGTATGGCACGGAGCGCTGCCCGCAGATCAGGTACGCCCGGGCACGCCGTACGCGTATCACGTCGACGGACCGCACGATCCGGCGGAAGGCCATCGTTTCGATGCCCGGCTGGCGCTGATCGACCCCTACGCGCGGTGCTTGTCGAGCGCGGCGCCGCTTCGATCGCGGGTCACCGACGATCGGTTCGACTGGCAGGGCGACCGTTCGCCGGCCACCTCCTGGCGCGACAGCGTGATCTACGAATTGCACGTCAAGGGGCATACGCAGCTCCATCCAGGCGTGCCTCCCGAACTTCGCGGCACCTACCGGGGCCTGGCAGCGCCGGCCGTCGTCGCTCATCTCAAGAATATCGGCGTCACGGCGGTGGAGCTGCTGCCCTGCCAGTCCTTCATGAGCGAACCCTTTCTGACCGAGCGAGGGTTGAAGAATTACTGGGGCTACAATTCCGTGGCCTGGTTCGCGCCCGCGAACGAGTACGCCGTGGACGATGCGGTGGTCGAGTTCAAGGCGATGGTCAGGGCGCTGCACGCCGCCGGCCTCGAGGTGATCCTGGACGTGGTGTTCAATCACACGGCGGAGGGGGGCGAGGCGGGGCCGGTGCTCAATCTCAAAGGCATCGACAACGCCGTCTACTATCGGTTGCTGCGTGATAAACGCCATTACGAGAACTCGACCGGTTGCGGCAACACGGTGAACTGCGAACATCCGCAGGTGCGCAGCCTCGTGATCGACTGCCTGGTGTACTGGGTCGTGAACATGCACGTCGACGGTTTTCGTTTCGATCTGGCTCCCGTGCTGGGACGTGAAGCGAACGGGTTCAACGACCGCGCGGCGTTTTTCGACGCCGTCCGCGCACGGCCTGAACTGGCGAACGTGAAGCTCATCGCCGAGCCGTGGGACATTGGCTGGGGCGGGTATCAGCTGGGACGTTTTCCCGCCGGCTGGTCTGAATGGAACGACCGCTACCGAGACACGGTGCGCTCGTTCTGGCGCCGTGATCCCTGCAAGACCGGCGAGCTGGCGGAGCGTCTGGCCGGTTCCGCGGACATCTTTCGTCACCGGGGACGCAAACCCACCGCCAGCGTCAATCTGGTCACGGCCCACGATGGTTTCACCCTGCTCGACCTGGTTTCCTATGACCAGCGGCACAACGAAGCGAACCTCGAGCACAACGCGGACGGCAGTTCGAACAATCTGAGCTGGAACTGCGGGGTGGAAGGGCCCTCCCACGATCCGTCCATCACGGCGCTGCGCGGGCGGCAGATGCGCAATCTGCTGGCCACGCTGTTTTTCTCGCAGGGTGTGCCCATGCTCCAGGCGGGCGACGAGTTTGCCCGCACCCAGCAGGGCAACAACAATGCCTACTGCCAGGACAACGAGGTTTCCTGGATCGACTGGAACCTGTGCGAACTCAACCAGGATCTGGTGCGGTTCGTCGCCCTGATCGCCCGAGTAAGGCGCGAGAATGCCGAGTTCCGGCGCGGCACCTTCTTCAAGGGGGCTGCGTCCCCCACGGGAGGCAAGGACGTGAGCTGGCGACACGCGCGCGGGGATGAAATGATGCATGAAGACTGGCACGACGCTGCGGTGAAAACCGTCGGTGTGCTGTATGGTTGTCGCAATCATTCTGCGGGCCGGTTTCTGCTGCTGATCAACGCCGACGGTGCGGCACAGGACTTCGTGGTGCCGCCGCCGCCGCCCGGCTCTCCCTGGGTCCGCGTGTTCGATACCGCCCGTGGCGCCGACGAGCCCGCGGCTGTCGAACCGGGGAAACCTTACCCGCTGGCGGCTAGTTGCGTCGCGTTGCTGGAGTGCTGAATTGGACACCCTGCTGATCGAAAAACTGGCGCGCCTGCGTGGCGTGGGCGATGCGTACCACGACTACCGCGGCGACCTGCGTCATTTCTCCGTGACCACCAAGGCGGCGATTCTCCGCGCGATGGGCTGCTCGGTGGACGACCCGCTGGCGCTTGCCGCGGAGCTGCACGAACTCGAGGCAGCGTGTTACCGGCGGCTGCTGCCGCAGCTGGTGACCGCCCGCGGCGCACACGCGAGCGTGGATCTCAACATCGCGGCGCGCGATTTTGGCGCAGCAATGACGTGGAGCATCAACCAGGAGGACGGTACGCAGCGCGGCGGCACGTCATTCACCGCCGATTGTCCGGAACTCTGGCGTGGCGAGATCGACGGCACCTGGATCACCCGTCGTCGATTCGATGTTCCCGCCGCTCTGGAGCCGGGTTATCACGAACTGGAGGTTCGCCTGGGCGGTGGTGACACGCACCGCTGTCCGCTCATCGTCTCGGCGGCCGAGTGTTTCGAGCCGGCCGCGGTGGTGGCCGGCGGGCGTTTGTGGGGCATGGCGGTCCAGCTGTACACGCTGCGTTCACGCGACAACTGGGGTATCGGCGATTTCGGCGACCTGCGGCGCGTGATCGAATGGTTGGCGCCCCGTGGCGCAGGATTCATCGGCCTGAATCCGCTGCACGCTCTGGCACCGGCGGATCCTGCGCGGGCGAGTCCCTACAGTGCCTCCAGCCGTCATTTCCTCAACGTCCTGTACATCGCGGTGCCGCAGGTCCCCGAGTTCGCCGAATCCGCGGCGGCGCAACGGCAGATCGCCCAGCCGCAGTTCCAACAACGTCTCGCGGATCTGCGCGCGCAACCGCTGGTGGACTACCGGCGCGTCGCCGACATCAAATTCGAGATCCTCGAGCTGTTGTTCGACGAATTCAGCGCGAGCCATCTGGCGTTCGAGACGGAACGCGCCCGCCGATTCCGCGATTTCGTCGCCGACGGCGGTGCGTTGCTGCAGTCGCATGCGCGTTTCGACGCGCTCGACCAGCATTTTTGCACCGAGCGGCGCACCGCTTCGGGGTGGTTGAGCTGGCCGCAGGAATACCGCGACGTCGAGGGCGCCGCGGCGCGCCATTTCGCATCCCTCCATTCACGACGCATCGAGTTCTACCTGTATCTGCAGTGGCAGGCGCACGAGCAGGTGATCGCCGCGCAGGCGCTCGCCCGCGCGTCGGGAATGCCCATCGGCCTGTACGGCGACTATGCGGTGGGCGCCAATCCCTCCGGGTCCGAGACCTGGTCCGATCAGGACGGCTACCGCATGGGCGCGGAAATCGGCGCGCCGCCCGATCCGCTTGCGTTGAAGGGACAGGGATGGGGTATTCCGCCCCAGGACCCGGTGGCGATGGAGGCGCGGCAGCTGCAGGGGTTCGTCCGGCTGATACGTCACAACATGCGGTACTACGGCGCGCTGCGGCTGGATCATGTCATGTCGCTGTTCCGTCTGTGGTGGGTGGCGGCGGGCCATCTACCCTTGGAAGGTGCGTATGTGCACTATCCGTTGGATCAGCTGCTGACGGTGCTCGCGCTCGAGAGCACACGCAACGCGTGCCTGGTGGTCGGGGAGGATCTGGGCGTGGTACCGGATGAAATGCGGCGCGCGATGCCGCAGTACGGGTTGTATCACTACAAGGTGCTGCTGTTCGAGAAACAACACGGCCGGTTCCGGCGGCCGCAGGACTTCGTACGTCGTGCGCTCGGCACCGTGACCACGCACGACATGCCGACCCTGCGCAGCTACTGGGAAGGACTGGATATCGACCTGCGTCGCGACTTGGATCTGTACCCGAGCGTCGAGGTGCGGCACGAGGTCGAGCGCGAGCGCGCGGACGACAAGGCCGCCGTGCTCGCAGCCCTCGCCGAACAAGCGCTGCTGCCGCCCGCGCCGAGAACGCCCGCCGACCCCTTCACCCCGCAGCTCGCGCATGCGCTGCACGTGTATCTCGCGCGATCGCCGACGACGCTCGTATCGCTGCAGATGGAAGACCTGTTGGGGATGGTCGATCCGGTCAACATTCCGGGGACCGATCGCGAATATCCGAACTGGCAGCGCAAAATGAGCGCGGACCTCGAGGACCTCGTGGGACGTGCCGACCTCGACGGCTTTTTCCGAGACATCTGCGCGGCGCGTGCATCTCGTTGAGTCGATCGCAGCCGGTGCGACGAACCCCCGATTCGCGGCCCAGTCCTACGCGGCCCAGCTGCGGGTGGTCGGTCGCGTACGCTATCCTTGCAAGCCATTCAAACGACTAACGGGACATGCAATGAGTTTATTCGACAGCATCAAGAACGCGATTTTCGGCTCTGCTCACACGACATCGCCGGCGCCGTCGGGCGGCGCGAATGCGACACCCGCCGGCGGCGTGGCCGCGACACCGCCCGCAGCGCCGAACGCCGCGGCCGGCGCTGCGCCGGGCACCGCGATCTCCAGCGCCACCCTGGACGCCTCGCTGGCCAGGCTGAGCGCGAGCAGCGGCCAGAAGCTCAACTGGCAGACTTCCATCGTGGATCTGATGAAGCTGGTGGGTCTCGATCCCAGCCTGTCGAACCGAAAGCAGCTGGCGCAGGAACTCGGCTACAAGGGTGACACCAACGATTCGGCCGCGATGAACGTGTGGCTGCACAAGGAAGTCATGGACAAGCTCGCGCAGAGCGGCGGACAGGTGCCGCCGTCACTCAAGACCTGACGGCGGTCGCGGGCGTCCTCGACTGGGCCCGGGCCGCCCAGGCCCACAAGAGGCCCGCAACCACCACGGCGACCGGCACGATCTTCACCGCCTCGCCGAGATTCGACGCGTCGGACAATGCGCCGATCAAGTACGGCGAAATGGCGTCACCGAGCAGGTGGATGGCAAAGACTTCGAGCGCTACGGCGGAGGCCCGCTCGTTGGGCAGCACGAGGTTCACGATGCAGGCGTTGATGGGTCCGGTGGAGAGAAACATCAAGAACTGCGCGATGACCATGTAGACCAGATAGCCCGTGGAGGAGGGCGTGGTCAGGGCGAACCAGACGAACGGCGCCGCGAGGAGCGTGGCCAGGGCGGAGACGCACAGATAAGCCTGTCTGGAAAACCGCGCGCAGTAGTCGCCGAGCCATCCGCCGATGAAGGTGCCGAAGAATCCGGTGACGACGACGATGGCCCCGAAATCGACCGTGGCCTGGTTGCGGGGAATGCCGCGCACCCGTTCGAGGAAAGCCGGCATCCAATAGGCCAAGCCGCCGAGGGCGAAGGTATATGCGGCATATCCCAGGACGGTGAAGAGGTAGGGCCGGTTGCGCAGCAGGCGCAGATACGTGTCCCGCGTCGCGGCTGCGACGCTGTGGCCCGCAGCGGCGGCCGGCGCGGCGCGCGCCGGGCCGAGGTCCTGGCTGCCGCGTGGGGGGTCGCGCAACTTCAAGCACAACGCCGCGAGCGCGAGACCGGGGATGCCTGCGACGAAGAACGCGATGCGCCAGCCGAAATGTGCGTCGATCAGGCCACCGACCACGTAGCCCAGGGCGGAGCCCACGGGAATGGCACAAAAAAACAGCGCCATGACCCGGCCCCGCTGCGCCTGCGGATAATAGTCCGACAACAAACTCGGGGCGATCGTGCCGTAGGCGGCCTCGCCTATTCCCACCGACGCGCGTGCCGCGAACAGCGCCGCGTAGCTTCCAGCGAGCCCGGACAAGGCGGTGGCAAGGCTCCAGCACCCCACGCCGAAGGCGATGAGACGCGGACGGGCGCGACGGTCACCCAGCGCGCCGAACAGCGGGGCGGCCAGCGTATACACCGCCAGGAATCCAGACATGAGCGAGCCGAGTTCGGCATCGGTCAGTGCCAGCTCGGAATGCTTCAAACTTTCGACCAGGGCCGAAACCAGATAGCGGTCGAGGTAGTTGAACAGATTGATGAACGACAACACCGCCAGGCCACCGCCCGCGGACTTGAGCCACGATCCTGGATTCTGCTCGCTCATCGTGTGGCGGTCCGTTCTTTCCTACACCGGGAGCTAGCGTTATACACTTGTGGCGCACGAAGTCGTATGGAGAAGTCGTTTGTCGATCCACGTTGCCTTGAATCACGTCACTCACTATCGGTACGACCGGCCCGTGGGATTGAGTCCGCAGATAGTGCGTCTGCGCCCGGCGCCGCATTGCCGTACCCGGATACTCTCCTACTCGCTCACCGTGCATCCCAGCGACCATTTCATCAACTGGCAGCAGGATCCGCAGGCGAATTATCTGGCCCGGCTGGTATTTCCGGACCCCACGCGCGAATTCAAGGTGGAAGTGGATCTGGTCGCCGAGATGTCGGTGTTGAACCCGTTCGATTTTTTCCTGGCGCCCCACGCGGAGCAGTTTCCTTTCAAATACGATTCGAGCGAGCGGCGCGAACTCGTGCCGTATCTCGTCAAGGCCCCGGCCACGCCGCTGATCGCGAGCTATCTCGAGAGCATCGCCCGCGAGCGCATGCGCACCATCGACTTCATCGTCGAACTGAATCGACGCGTCGCCAACGACATCCGTTACTTGATCCGTCTCGAAGCCGGCACGCAGTTGCCGGAGGAGACGCTGGCGAAGCGCTCCGGATCGTGTCGCGACTCCGCCGCGTTGCTGGTGCAGCTGTTCCGTCATCTGGGAATGGCGTCGCGTTTCGTCTCCGGCTATCTGATCCAGCTCGTTCCGGACGTCAAGTCGCTGGACGGCCCCGTCGGCGCGAAAGAGGATTTCACGGATCTGCATGCGTGGTGCGAGGTATATCTGCCCGGAGCGGGTTGGATCGGCCTCGACGCCACCTCCGGCCTGCTGGCCGGCGAGGGGCACATTCCGCTCGCGTGTACGCCGGAGCCCTCGGCGGCGGCGCCCATCAGCGGTGCCATCGACGAGTGTAAAACCACCTTCGAACACCATATGAGCGTGCGTCGCGTCTGGGAGGCGCCGCGCGTGACCAAACCCTACAGCGATGCGCAGTGGTCCTCCATCGAGCAATTCGGCCGTGAGGTCGACGCAGCCCTGACCGCCCACGACGTCCGCCTGACGATGGGAGGCGAGCCCACGTTCGTGTCCGTCGACGATCCGGACGGTGCGGAATGGAACACCGCTGCCCTGGGCGCGCGTAAACGCAAGCTCGCCGCCGAACTGTACAAAAAACTCAAGACCCGCTACGCCCCGTCCGGCCTTGAGCATTACGGTCAGGGCAAGTGGTATCCCGGCGAGCAGCTGCCGCGCTGGTCCTTGAACTGTTACTGGCGCAAGGACGGCGAGCCGTTGTGGGCGAATCCGGCGTTGATCGCCGCGGAGACTCCGGATCCGGCGCTCACCGCCGACACCGCGCGTTCCTTTCTCGCCCGGGTCGCGGCCGAGCTGGGATTCGATCCGAAATTCGTGTTCCCCGCCTACGAAGATGCGTTCTATTACCTCTGGCGCGAACGCCGGCTGCCGGTGAACGTCGATCCCTTCGCGGCCGAACTCAAGGACGCGATGGAACGCGAACGGCTCGCCAAGGTGTTCGAGCAAGGCTTGGATGACGTGGTCGGCTACGTGCTCCCCGTGGCGCGTTCGGCGGACGGCGCGGCCTGGCAGACCGGCCCGTGGTTCCTGCGCGCGGAGCGTTGCTACCTCGTTCCCGGCGACTCGCCCATCGGCTACCGTCTGCCGCTGGATTCGCAGCCCTGGGTCGCGCCCGGCGACTACCCGTTCATCCACGCCCCCGATCCGTCCCGCTCTTTTCCCGCGTTGCCGAGCCATGCGGTCATCCGCTCGCAGCTGCGCGAGCGCGACGCCTGTCGGGCGCCGCAGATCGTGGACCAGCCGCCGCTCCCGAAACAGTCGGCGGCGGATCTGCCACGCACCTCGATGTGCGCGCAGGTGCGCGACGGCGTGCTGTACCTGTTCATGCCGCCGGCGCGCGAGCTCGAAGACTATCTCGAGTTGATCGGCGCGGTCGAGGCCGCCGCCGAAGCGCTCGCGCAGCCCGTCATCATCGAAGGGTACGAGCCGCCGGGCGATCCGCGCATCGCGAATTTCAAGGTCACGCCCGATCCGGGCGTGATCGAGGTCAACGTGCAGCCGTCGGCGCATTGGTCCGAATTGGTGGAGCGGACCACGCACCTGTACGACACGGCCCGCGAGACCCGCCTGACCACGGAAAAATTCATGCTCGACGGCCGTCATACCGGCACGGGCGGGGGCAATCACGTCGTGCTGGGCGGTGCCACCCCGCAGGACTCGCCGTTCTTGCGGCGTCCGGATCTGTTGCGCAGCGTGCTCAGCTACTGGCACAACCATCCCTCGTTGTCGTATCTGTTCTCGGGACTGTTCATCGGGCCGACCTCGCAGGCGCCACGCGTCGACGAGGCGCGCAACGATTCGCTCTACGAAATGGAGCTGGCGTTTCGCCAGTTCCCGTCTCCCGGGGCGGCAGTGCCGCCCTGGCTGGTCGACCGGCTGCTGCGCAACCTCTTGATCGACGTCACGGGCAATACGCATCGCGCGGAATTTTGCATCGACAAGCTGTACTCGCCGGACGGTCCCACCGGCCGTCTGGGTCTTTTGGAAATGCGCGCCTTCGAAATGCCGCCGCATGCGCGCATGAGTCTCACGCAGCAACTTCTGCTGCGCGCGGTGGTGGCACGTTTCTGGGCCAAGCCTTACACGCCGCCCACCCTGGTGCGATGGGGCACCGAGCTGCACGACCGTTTCATGATGCCTTACTTCGTACAGGCCGACTTCGCCGACGTGATGGCCGACATGCAGAGCGACGGCTTCGCGATGCAAACCGAATGGTTCGCCCCGCATTTCGAATTCCGCTTCCCCAAATACGGTGATTTCGCGACGCGTGGCATGCAGCTGGAACTGCGTCAGGCGCTCGAACCCTGGCACGTGATGGGCGAGGAGGGGACGAGTGCCGGCGCGGTGCGCTATGTGGACTCATCGGTGGAACGGCTGCAGGTGCGGGTCACCGGTCTTGCCCGCGATCGATATCAGGTGACCTGCAACGGTCATGTGGTACCGCTGCAGCCGACCGGCCAGGTGGGGGAGTTCGTGGGCGCCGTGCGCTACCGCGCCTGGCAGCCCGCATCGGCGCTGCATCCTTCCATCGGCGTGCATGCGCCGTTGACCTTCGATCTCTTCGACACCTGGATGAGCCGTTCGCAGGGGGGGTGCGAATATCACGTCGTGCATCCCGGCGGCCGCAGTCACGAGAACTTTCCGATCAATTCGTTCGAGGCCGAGAGCCGCCGTCTGGCGCGCTTCTTCCGCACCGGGCACACGCCGGGCAGCCCGACGGTGCCCACCCCGCGCGTGGATCCGGAGTTTCCGTTCACGCTGGATTTGCGCAAGGTGAGCGGTGGCCGAAGCTCGCCTTGATACCTATGTAAGCGACAGCCGCCGCTACGACGAATTGCTCGACCCGGCCGGTGAGGTGCGGCTGCATTGGCGGCCGCTGATGGGAGCGCTCGCGGGCAAGGGCGAGGACGCGCTGCGGCGGGGGGTGGACCTCACGCGCCGGCTCATCGTCGAGAACGGCGTCACCTACAACGTCTATGCCGATCCGCAGGGACGCGACCGTCCGTGGGTGCTCGACCCGCTCCCCATCCTGCTGACCGCTGCCGAATGGCGCGAGATCGAGCTCGGCGTCATCCAGCGCGCCCAGGTGTTCGACGCCCTGCTCGGCGATCTGTACGGCCCGCAGCAGCTGCTCGCGGAGGGGGTGGTGCCCGCGGAGCTGCCGTTCGGCCATCCGAACTTCCTCTGGCCATGCCATGGCTTCACGCCGGTGGGCGGTAATCGTCTGCAGGTGTACGCCGTCGACATCGCCCGCTCGGCGGATGGATGCTGGTGGGCGCTCGCCGATCGGACCCAAGCGCCTTCCGGACCCGGGTACGCCCTGGAGAACCGTCAGATCGTCTCGCGTGTGTTTCCCGATCTGCTCGGCGGATTGGGAGTGCGCCCGCTGCAGGGCTTTTTTGGTGCCCTACGTGAGAATCTCCTGCGCCACGCAGGGACGGACGAACCGCCGCTCGCCGTGGTGCTCACGCCGGGTGCATTCAACGAGACCTATTTCGAACACGCCTACCTCGCCCGCCAGCTGGGGCTTCCTCTGGTGGAGGGCCACGATCTCACGGTGCGCGGCGACACCTTGTACCTGAAGACCCTGGGCGGTCTGCGCCGCGTGCACGCAGTGCTGCGGCGGTTGGATGACGATTTCTGCGACCCGGTCGAATTGCGCGCCGACTCGGCGCTCGGCGTTCCCGGACTGATCGGCGTGGCCCGTGCGGGCAGGGTGGTGATCGCCAACGCACTCGGCAGCGGGGTGCTCGAGTCCGCCGCCTGGATGGGATTCATGCCGGCGGTCGCCCGCCGGCTGTCGGGCGAGAAATTGCGCCTCGCCTCGGTCGCGACGTGGTGGTGCGGGGAGCCGGCGGCGCTCGATTACGTGGTGAAGAACATTGAGCGGCTGGTGATCAAGCCGGCTTATCCCAATCAGCGTTTCGAGGCCGTGTTCGCCCGCGATCTCGAGGCGCCGGCCCGGGCGGCGCTGCTGGCGCGGCTGCTGGCGCGGCCCTACGCCTACGTGGCTCAGGAACGGCTGGCCTTCTCCCAGGTTCCCATCTGGCGCACCGGGGCTGCGCAGGGTTTCGCGGCACGTGCGCTCGGCATCCGTGTCTACGCCGTCGCCACCGCGACCGGTTACCGCGTCATGCCGGGCGGCCTGGCGCGCATCGCCTCCGACACGGCCGACGTCGTGTCCATGCAGCGCGGTGGCGGCAGCAAGGATGTGTGGGTGCTGGCGGCCGACGGGGCTCTCACCGACGATGCCGTGGCGTCGCGGACCGTGCCGCGGGTCCCCGTCGCGCGACACGACGACCTGCCGTCACGGCTGGCCGAAAATCTGTTCTGGCTCGGTCGCTATGGCGAGCGCTGTGAGGACAAGGCACGGTTGTTGCGTGCCACGTTGAACATACGTACCGACGCGGTGTTGTGGCCCAAGGCGCTCGCCACGTGTCGGCGCTTCGTCTCGCTGGCGAAACCCGTGGACGCCGCCGCGCTCGATTTCGAGGAAGCCAATGCACTCGGTTTGAATGCCGACCTGCAACGCCTGGGCTGGTGCGCCACGCAGGCGCGCAGCCGACTCTCGGCGGAGCATTGGCGTGCCATCGGTGTTTTGCAGCGTCAGTTCCAGGAGGCGGCGGAGGCCAGGCGCGATCCGCGCGAAACCCTGGATGCCGTGCTGCTGTCGCTGGCGGCGCTCGCGGGATTCGCGCTCGACGATATGACGCAGGACGATGGCTGGCGGCTGATGATGCTGGGCCGGCGCCTCGAAAGACTGCAGTTCCTGGCTGAGCTGCTCGGCGCGCGGCTGGCGTCCGGCGTGGAGCCGCCCCAGTCCGAACTCGAATGGCTGCTCGACATCGGCGACAGCACCATCACCTACCGGACGCGCTATCTCGCCTCCCCGCAGCTCGGCTCGACCCTCGATCTGCTGGTGTTCGATCAGAGCAATCCGCGGGCGCTGGCATTCCAGTGGCGGGCGATCGAACAGGCGTTGATCCGCATCGCGGCCTCGCTCGGCGGCTCGCCCGACGACTTCCTCGATGCCGCCGTGTCGGTGGTCGACGAGATGCAGTTGAGTGCGATCGACGGCGACAGCGCACGGGCGGTGCGCGTGCGTCAGTCGCTGGCGGGACACCTCGACGGTTTGTCCAACGCGGCCGCAGCCTTGTCGGACCGCCTGTCCCTCAAGCATTTCTCGCTCATCGACGTCGCAACACGCTCGGTGACGGCATGAGCGGCGCGGTCCGTTACCACATCCGTCACGAGACGGCGTACCGGTACGGCGGCAACGTCGCGCATTCCCACCAGCTCCTGCATCTGACGCCCCGCGATGCGCCGTACCAGACGTGCCTATCGCGTGTTCTGACCCTGGACCCCGAGCCTTCCACGCGGCGGGAAGATCGCGACGCCTTCGGCAATCACGTGACCCGACTGGAATACGATCTTCCGCACGACCATCTGGACGTGCTCGCGGAGGTGAGAGTCGACGTGCACCCCGCCGCCGCCGTCGATCCGGCATCGAGCGACGGCTGGGAACGGGTGCGCGAAACGCTGCAGTACCATGCGCGGCCGTTGGACGACGTTCTCCTCGATGCGAGCCGCTACCGCATGGAGTCGAGCTATTCGCGCGTGAAGCAGCTGTTCAGCGATTACGGCAGCGATTGTTTCCTGGCGCAACGCCCGGTGCTGGAGGCGGCGGAAGCGTTGATGCACAAGATCTACCGCGAGTTCAAGTACGCTCCCGGGTCGACCGACATCCGCACATCGGCGGGCGAGGCCTTCGCGGCCCGCAGCGGGGTCTGCCAGGATTTTGCGCACATCATGCTGGCGTGCCTGCGCTCCCGCGGCCTCGCGGCACGCTACGTGAGCGGGTATCTGCGGACCTTGCCGCCGCCGGGCGCGGACGCCGCCTATGTCGGTGCCGACGCCTCCCACGCCTGGGTTGCCGTGTTCTGCCCGCCGTTCGGCTGGGTGAATCTCGATCCGACCAACGATGTGCGTGTGGGCGCGGACCACATCACCATCGCCTGGGGGCGGGACTTCGGCGACGTGTCGCCGCTACGGGGCGTGATCGTCGGCGGCGGCGAGCATCGCCTGGCGGTTCGCGTTTCGGTCAAGGCGGAGTAAGATCACGCTCCATAAATGTAAGGAGAGCTGCCTTGGCCAAGCCGAACTACCGTCACGCCAAAAAACAGAAGGAAACCGCGCGTAAGGCCCGTCAGGACGCGAAACAGCAACGCAAGGCGACCGTGCCGGACGTTCCCGCCGAACCCGCTCCCGCGAAGACCGAGTCCTAGCGGCGACCGAAGCGCCGGTTCTACCGGCGTCACGCACCCGCAAGCGCGGTATCGACCATTTCCTGAGCCTCGCGCAACAGGCGTTGCAGATGCGTGTCGTCCCGGAAACTCTCCGCGTAGATCTTGTAAATGTCCTCCGTGCCGGAGGGTCGCGCGGCGAACCAGCCGTTCTTCGACACCACCTTGATCCCGCCGATGGCGGCGCCATTGCCGGGCGCCTGCGTCAGCATCTGCTCGACGGGATCACCGGCAAGTTCCTGGGTGCGCACCTGCCCGGCGTCCAGCCGGCCCAGCTTTTTCTTCTGGGCGGGTGTTGCCGGCGCGTCCACTCGGCTCGAGAACGGTTCGCCCAGATCCTGCGTCAGGCGGCGATATTCCTCGCCTGGATTGCGGCCCGTGCGGGCCGTGATTTCCGCCGACAGCAGCGCGGCGGTCATGCCGTCCTTGTCCGTGCTCCATGCCGAACCGTCGAAGCGGTTGAATGAGGCGCCCGCACTTTCTTCTCCGCCGAACCCCAGGCTGCCGTCGAGAAGTCCCGCGACGTACCATTTGAAGCCCACCGGCACTTCGTAGAGCCGCCGTCCCAGGCGCCGTGCGACGCGGTCGATCATCGCGGTGCTGACCACCGTCTTGCCGACGCCGGTGTCAGCCCGCCAGCCCGTTCGATTGCGGAACAGATAATCCACCGCCACCGAAAGATAATGATTGGGCGGCATCAGCCCGGTGGTGGCGGTGACGATGCCGTGACGGTCGTGGTCGGTATCGCAGCCGAAGGCGATATCGTAGCGGTCCTTCAGGCCTATGAGCCGCTGCATGGCGTAGGCGGAGGACGGGTCCATGCGGATCTTGCCGTCCCAATCCAGGGTCATGAAGCGGAACGTGGGATCGACGTCTTCGCTCACCACCCGCAGGTTCAACTGGTAGCGCTCGGCGATGCGTGCCCAGTAGTGCACCCCGGCGCCGCCCAGAGGGTCGACGCCCATGCGCACCCCGGCACCGCGGATGACATCCATGTCGATGACGCCACCCAGGTCGTCGACATAGGTCCCGAGATAATCGTACTCGTGCGTGGTCGACGCGCGGCGCGCCCGCGCGTAGTCCATGCGCGCAACGCCGCTCATGTTCGCAGCGATCAATTCGTTGGCCTGCCCTTCCATCCACAAGGTGACCTGGGTGTCGGCGGGCCCTCCGTCGGTGGGGTTGTACTTGAAACCGCCGCTGTCCGGCGGATTGTGCGAGGGAGTGATCACGATGCCGTCGGCGAGACCGGAGGTGCGCCCGCGGTTGTAACGGAGGATGGCGTGCGAGACCGCCGGCGTGGGCGTGTACTCGTCGGCTGCCGACACGAACACTTCGACCCCGTTGGCCGCGAGGACTTCGAGGGCGGTAGCGTAGGCCGGGGCGGACAACGCGTGGGTGTCGAACCCCATGAACAACGGTCCCTCGATCCCCTGCCGTTTGCGATAGGTGCAGATGGCCTGGCTGATCGCGAGCACGTGCGCCTCGTTGAAGCTCGACTCGAGAGACGAACCGCGGTGCCCGGAGGTGCCGAACGCCACCCGCTGCGCGGCGACGGCCGGGTCCGGTCGCAGGGTGTAATACGCCGTGATCAGGCGCGGCACGTCCACCAGGCCGCCGGGCGGGGCGGGTTGTCCTGCCAGGGGGCTGATACGGGAAGTCATGCGGTGAGTGCCGAACTTTTCTCGACGATGCGCTTCAGCAGTTCGGTCCAGGATTTCACGAAGGACTTCGCGCCTTCCGCCTGCAGCGTGGCGGCAAGGGCATCCACGTCCACCCCTGCCTTCGCAAATTCCGCCAGCACGTCTTCCGCGTCGCCGCCGTCCCTGCCGAGCGGGCGGCCGACCTTGCCCTTCTCCGCGAAGGCCAGCAGCGTCTTTTCCGGCATGGTGTCTATGGTCTGCGGTGCCGCCAGCGCTTCGACGTACAAGCCTGCCGGTGCGCTCGGATCCTTGGTGCCGGTGCTCGCCCACAACAGGCGCTGCGGTTGAGCTCCGGCCGCTTCGAGAGCCTTCCAGCGCGTGGTCTGCAGAAGGTCGCAGTGCGCCTTGTAGGTGCGCATCGCGATCGCGATGCCGAGCCGGTTCTGCAGTTCGGCCGGTACCTTGCCGACGACGGCCCGATCCCAGCGGCTCACGAACAACGACGCCACCGAACAGATGTCCGGCTTCAGACCCGCTTCGATGCGGCGCTCGAGCCCGCGCATGTACGCCTCGGCCACGGCAAGATAATGCTCACGCGAAAACAACAAGGTGACGTTGACCGGTATGCCGGCGAAAATCGAGGCTTCGATGGCGGCGACGCCGGCCTTGGTGCCGGGTATCTTCACGTATAGATTGGGACGGTCGGCCGCCTTGTGAATGTTGTTGGCGGCCTCGATGGTCCCTTTGGTGTCATCGGCGAGCAGCGGAGAGACTTCCATGGACACCCAGCCGTCGGTGCCATGGGTACGCAGGAAGATGGGTTTGAACAGATCCGCCGCCCGGCGCAGGTCCTCGAGCGCCAGTTCTACGAACAGCCCCTCGCCCGCCAGACCGGCCTCGGCCTTTTCATGAATGCCCTTGTCATAGGCAGACCCACCGCCGATGGCCTCGTCGAAAATCGTCGGGTTGGAGGTCAGTCCGGTGACCGAGAATTCCTCGATGTAGCGGCGCAGCGTGCCGTCATCGAGGATGTCGCGGGTGATGTTATCCAGCCAGAGGCTCTGGCCGAGATCGTGCAAGGCCTGTGTGCTCTTCATGATGATACCTGCTGTTCGGAAAAAGCGAGGGCGGCGAGATCGCCGATTTTGTCGATGGTCCGGTCGGGTGGCGGGACGAAGGCGCTGGGCTGCGCGTCGCGTGCGTAGTGTCCCTGGCGTACGAACACCGTGGTGAGCTCTGCGCCCAGGATTTTTTTCATGGCAGCGAGCAGATTCGGTTTGTCATCCACCATGACGTAGTGGGCGGCCGGAAAGCGTGACCGGACATGGTCCAGCACCTGTTCCTTGTGGATGTAGATGAGGACGCGGCCCGCGACCGCCTCCCAGATTCCAGCCTGCTGGATCTTGCGCGGCTGGAACACGACGTCGCCGTCCGACAAGACAACCGGACAACCGATCGACGCCAGATGGGCGATGACGGCGAGTGCGCCCGGAAAAACCCGCTCCGCGAACGGGTAGTCGAGGAGGAACTCGGCCATCCGCAGCAGCCGCGGGTCGTCATCGAGACCGGCGCGGAAACTCTGCAATGCGCCGAGATAATCGGCGACACCCGTTTGTTCGCGTCGCTCGGCGAACATCTTCCAGTAACGGTCGCGGGCGGCCGCGCCGAAGTCGCTCTCCAACCGCTCGCCCAAATCCTTCGCAAAACGATCGTTGTCGAGCAGTGTGTTGTCGACGTCCAGCAAAAAGACGATGTCGTTCATCCGTGTTCCCTCAGCATGGCAGACTCCTTTCGATGCCGGGATCATGCCAGTCGCCATCCTGGACGACGTCCGCCGCGGCACGGGGACCCCAGGTTCCCGGCTCATACTCGACGACGGGCAGCGGATCGCGCAGCACCGGATCGACCACGCACCAGGCCGCCTCGACGCTGTCGTCCTGCGTGAAAAGTTGCGTATCGCCGCGGATGGCGTCGCCCAACAGGCGCTCGTACGGTGATTTTTCCCGCTGCGAGTGGTGCCGCGCGGTCAGTTCCACGGGTTCGCCGCGCATGTCTTCGCCATTTCGCTTGACCAGCGCGCCGGTGCAGATCACCACCTCCGGACTCAGACGGAAGCGGAAATAATTGGCGGGCATCACCTCCATCGCGTCGAACAGCGCGAGAGGGGGATCTTTCAGATTCACGATCACCTCGGTCGCCGACACCGGGAGACACTTGCCGGCGCGGATGTAGAAGGGCACGCCGGCCCAGCGCCAGGTATCGATGTGCAGGCGCAGCGCCGCGAACGTCTCGACCTGTGAATCCGGCGAAACCCCCTTCTCCGCTCGGTAGCCGCGGAACTGACCGCGCACCACGTCCTTCGGATCGAGCGGCCGCATGGCGCGGAACAGGCGCAGCTTCTCGGTTTGCATGGCTGCCGGTTGATGGCCCACCGGGCAGTCCATGGCAAGCAGCGCGATCACCTGCAGAAGATGATTCTGCACGACGTCGCGGATGCAGCCTACCTCCTCGTAGAAGCCGCCACGGCCCTGCACCCCGAATTCCTCCGCCATGGTGATCTGAACGTTCTTGACGTAGAGGCGGTTCCACAAGGGCTCGAGAAACGTATTGGCAAAACGAAAGTACAACAGGTTCTGGACGGCTTCCTTGCCGAGATAATGGTCGATGCGGAAGATGGATGGCTCCGGAAACACCTCGTGCAGCGTGGCGTCGAGCGCCTTGGCACTGTCCAGATCGCGGCCGAACGGCTTTTCGACGATCACCCGCGCGCCGTCGCCGGCGCAGCCGGACTCGGCGAGCCCGTGTACCACGCTCGCGAACATGCTGGGGGGGATCGCAAGATAGTGAATGGGCCGGTCGGCGAGGCCCAATGCTTCCTTCAGCCTGGCATAAGTCGCCGGATCCGAGTAATCGCCACCCACGTAGCGCAGCAGCCCGAGAAAGGTGTCGAGGGACGCGGGGTCGAAGTCGGCGCCGTGCTCCACACTTTCCCGCGCACGCTGCTGGAGCTTCTCCAGGGTCCATCCCGCGCGTGCCATGCCGATGATGGGAATCTTCAACCCTCCCCGCCGTACCATCGCGTACAGGGCGGGAAATATCTTCTTTCTTGCGAGGTCCCCGGTCGCGCCGAAGAACACGAAAGCATCCGACTCCAGGCCCACCATGGTCAACCTTCCTCTCGAAGGCGCTGCCGTTCGCTGCGCAACTGGTCGATTTGTTCCATCAACTGCAGGGCGAGTGCCACGCCCGGCAGATTGATCTCCAGATCACGCTGCAGACGCAGCGCGACGCGCGCCCTCCTGAGCGCCGCGCCGCTGAAACGCCAGTGCGTGTTTTCGACCATGACGACGCTCAGCACACCTTCCTCCACCAGCTCGACGATGTAGCGCCGATCTACCGCGCACAAGCGGCTCAGTTCGTCGACGTCGAGGACGGCGCACTCGTCGAAAATATCGCCGGACAAGGGCTGTTTGGCAGACGCCATCATGTCACTCCCAGTGCTGCACGAGGATCGAAGGGCAGCGCCTCGGCGAACGCGCGGTAGGCGGCCCGCGCCCGTTCGTCCGTGGCGTGGGGCAGTACGATTTCCAACACCACATAAAGATCTCCGGGTGTCGCGGACGGAACGCCGCGACCCTTGAGGCGGAGTTTCCGACCCGCCTGCGCACCGGGTGGGATCTTCAAGTCCACCGTGCCACCCGGTGTCGGTGTCTTCACGGTAGCCCCGAGCGCCGCTTCCCACGGGGCCACCGGCAGGGTCAGAAACAAATCGCGACCCTCGAGGCGATAAAGCGGATGCGGCTGGAATTCGACCTCGATGTACAGATCACCGGCCTTGCCGCCTGCGGAGCCCGCTCCCTGTCCGGCGAGTCGGATGGTCTGGCCCGGCAATATGCCCCTCGGGACCTGAACATTGAGCACCCGCTCCCGGGAAAGCAGACGTCCCTGGGGATCGATTTCCGGGACCCGCAACGTGAACGTACGCGGGCCGCCGGCCAGGCTCGATTCGAGGTCGAGCATCACCTTGGCATGATGGTCGAGGTTTTGGCGCGACCCGGCGCCCGCACCGAAGCGAGCGCCGCCACGACCTGCTCCGCCGAACAGGGTCTCGAAGAAGTCACTGTGGTCGGCATCGGCGCCCGATGCCGACCCGCCGCCAAATTCGAAACCGGTACCGAAATCGGGCGGCGGCCGAAAATTCTCGCCCGGTCGTGGGCCGTTGCCGAGCTGATCGTAGGCCGCCCGGCGGCCGGGGTCCTTGAGCACCTCGTATGCCTCGCCGACCTCCTTGAAGCGCGTTTCCGCGTCCTTCTCCTTGCTGACGTCCGGGTGAAATTTTCGGGCGAGCTTGCGATACGCCTGTTTGATCTGCGCGTCGGTGGCGTCACGCGCCACGCCCATCACCTTGTAGTAATCTTTGAACTCCACCCGGCACCTGCGACGCACTTTCTGCGAACGCCGAGGATACTCTGTGCCTCTGCGGCCGGGCTGACTATCCTGCGTAGGCATCGTCCTACCGCCGCCCCTGCTAAAGCTGCCGGGCTCACCGTCAAAGCTGATAGGCCACCGTGAGCAGCAGGCCTTCCGCCACATCGCGCAGGATGCCGGGCGGCCGGTTTTCGAACGCGCGGGAGCGCGTGAGCAACGCCTGCATCCAGGCGGCGAGCCACGCGATCTCGGCCGCTCCGTAGAACACCACGTTCGCCTCGTAATTCAGCAGCAGGCTGCGGGAATCGAGATTGCACGAACCACACATGCCGATGGTCTCGTCGAAGACCACGGCCTTGGCGTGGTTCATGAACGGCAGCAAGTGCACGCACACCCCGGCCTGGCTCAAGCTGCGCAACGATCGGTTGCGCACGAAATCGGCGAGCAGGTGGTTGGACTTCGCGGGCAGGATGAGATCTATCTGCACGCCGCGGCGCGCCGCCAGACGCATTGCCGCTTCCAGGCTCGCGTCGGGCACGAAATACGGCGTGACCGCGATCATGCGTGTGGTCGCCTGGTAGCACGCATCGATCAGCAACGCATGCACCGTGTCTTCGGTCTGGTCGGGTCCGCTCGGCAGGAACTGGGTTTTCGCAACACGACCGGCGTGCAGCGGTGCCGCCGGTTCGACGGCACCGGCACTGAC
>CAZZVN010000035.1:0-40895 GCA_964657625.1 uncultured Steroidobacteraceae bacterium | reverse complement strand
GCTTCCCTCGCCCTGCCTGCGTGGCCGATGTTGAACGGCTGCTCCGCGCCGATACCGAGGATGCGCAGCCCCGTCACCACGTCCGACGCTGCCGCTCTGCTGGCGCGGAGCGCCGCGGCCCACGGCGGCCAGGCACTGTCGACGCTGTCCGATCTGAATGTCGCTTACTCCGGGCGGTGGCATTCCCTGGTCGGCAAGCTGCAACCGGCATTGGTCGACCCGGGATTCAGGGGCGGTTCCGAGGAGCGCCTGCTGCTCGGCCGTCAGCGACTGGCACAGGCCCACACCGGTCCCCTCGGAGGCAAATACGTGGCGCGCCGCTGGCTGCGTGATTCACCGGGGGAGGTTCGTGTCTGGTTCAACCGCGAGGAGTCGCACGACAAGGACCGGCTGGCGGCCGCCGCACTGGTCGCCGACGGCTACGCGCTGTTCTTGCTGGGTCCCATGCTGCTCGCGCAGGCCTGGGGCAGCTACCGCACGCGGGCGATGGAACTGGAGGGCGTGCAGCGGATCGAGCAGCGAGGCGTCAGGCATGAGTGCGATGTCCTGCGCGTGGAATTGACCCCCGGCCTTGGCTTGTCGGCCGGGGATCGATGCCTGATCTTCATCGATCGCGAGGAGCATTTGATGCGCAAGGTGCGATTCACGCTCGACGGCCTGGAATCGACGCGCGGGGCGATCGCCGAAGTCGATACCGAAGAGCACGTCGCCCTGCACGGCGTGCGCTGGCCCACGCGCTTTCACGAACAGTTGCTGCGTCCCTTCCCCTTGGCAGTGCATGACTGGCGCTTGACGGGATTGGACGTGAACCGCGGCGTGACGCCCGCGGATATCGACGGGATCGAGTTCAGCGGCGTGGCGACCCGCGCCGCCACGCCCTTGCCGATGTGAAATCGACAGCTCGCGCGTAGAGGCTGAATCGGCAATTGGCCTGGTCCGTAGCGCACGGGCGGCGCGGCGAAGGCGCCGGCTTTTACTAAGCCATGCCTAATCTTGTATCCCATGGGCGACATTTCCAGCTTTTAACAGGGGGAAAGATGTCCCTGGGCTACAGATCAGATAGCGAGAATATGTCCCCTGGGCTACAATTTGAGTGTAAATGTAGGTCTATGATGCCTAGAGGCTACACATGTCCACGCTAGCTGATGTTGCCGACCAATTGAAAGCCGTGCGCCGCGCCGCCGGACTGACCCAAACCGAGCTTGCGCGTCGAGCCCGCGTCTCCCGTACCACCGTCGCCCGCATGGAGACGGTTGCGAAGGGTGATATGAGCGTCTCGGTGCTCGTGCGCCTGCTCGAAGCGGTGGGCTACGAACTCAAAGCGGTGAAAGTGGGGCACACCCGTACCCTCGAGGACGTGCTGGCTGAGCAGAGATCCGGCACGTCAGCGACATGATCCTCGACGTGCATGTCGGACTCAAGACCGTGGCGAAGCTGTATCGCGAGCGCGATGAATACGTCTTGCGGTACCTGCCGGAGGCGGCCCCCGCGGACTTCGTGAGCCTGACGATGCCCGTCCGTGAGGAACCTTGGAGGTGGCCCCGCGACCTGCACCCGTTCTTTCGCCAGAACCTCCCTGAGGGCTACCTCTTGGGCGTCATTCGCGAGGAATTCGGGCCGCTTCTCGATGGCACGGACCTCTCCCTCCTCGCCGTCATCGGCGGCGCCGGCATCGGCCGGGTCACCGTAACCCCCAAGGGTGTCGAACCGGGGAGTTCCTTGAAACCGCTCGATATCGAGAGTTTGCTCTCCACCGAGACGTCCGTGGAAAGCTTCGCCTCCCTGGTGCGCACCTACGCGCGGGCCGCCATTTCCGGCGCCGTGCCCAAGTTCTTGGGGCCTGATCGAAGCGAAGATGTAGCCGCCCTCGGCAAGTCGACGCTGCGCACCAGCCGGTTCATTGTCAAAGGTTCGGACGATAAGACCCCGTTTTTAGGGTTCAACGAATTCTATTCGTTGCGCGTGCTCGAACGGCTGAACGTGGCTCCCGTCGCGCACGCCCGCATGTCGAGCGACGGGCGGCTGCTGATCGTCGATCGTTTCGACCTTGGCCCGGATGGCGCGCCGCAGGCGGGCCTCGAAGATGCATGCAGCCTGCTCGGGCTGCCGCCGCACGAAAAATATGTCCCCTCGATGGAGGCGGTGCTCGGGGCCACCCGAGCCTATGTCGCCTACGCATCCATGCGCGCGCAATTAGAGCAGCTCGGCTGGCAAATCCTCACCAACTACGTGGTACGCAACGCCGACTGCCATTCGAAGAACATCGCGCTCCACTACACCGACCACGCAGATGTCCGCTTCACGCCTGCCTACGACATCGTGACGACCCAGGCGTACCCCCGCCATGCCACGAATGGCCCCGGCCTTTCCATCGAGGGCCGCAAGACCTGGACGCCGGGCAAATCGCTCGAGCAGTTCTTCAAGACGCGGCTCGGGATCGCGCGCCGTGATTACATCCGAATGGTCGAGCAGGTATGCGAATCCGCGGTCGAAGTCGGACGAGAGCTCATCCAGGCGGCCGGAAACGATGCGCGTTGGCGGGGGATCGCCGGACAGATGCTGCACGTTTGGAACGAGGGCATGACTTCGCTGCGCTACACCCAGGGCGAGCGCGCCCGAGTAACGCTCACCGAGGACATCGACGCCGCCGGTTTTTCGGAGCCGCTACCGCCCGAGTCCGCACCGGTGACCGGCCGCTCAGAACTGCTCGCGGGACCCCGTTCGCGTAAGACCGGGGCACGTCGAAAAAAGCCGGCCTCGCCGACCGATCTTCCCCACGACAGGCGTTGACGAGCCTCAGCGCGGCCCCCACGCACCGTCCGGCCGCTCGTCGCGCTCCTTCTTTCGCTCGGCGAGCTGCGCACGCTGCTCCGGGGTGAGCACCAGGTACAGGTCGTGCTCGAGACGGATGCGGCTGAGCGCAACCTGGCTGTCGGCGTTCGCCTGCGCCTGCGCCAGGCTCGCCGCGGTCCGCGCATCGAACTGCGCGCTGCGGCCGAAGTCGCGCAGCGCGTCGTGCGCCTTGCGCGCCGCCTTGGACTGCTCACGCAGACCGGGCGCGGCGGCGTGGGTGAGGGCGAACACCTTGTCCTGCTGTTCCTCGCTCAAATGCACGGCCCTCATGAAGGGCGGCGAACCCTCGTCCAGGTCGGGACCGAACGGACCGTGGCCACGACCGCCTCCTCCGCCCTCCATGCCCGGGCCCCTCGGACCCATGCCCATCGGCGGCATGTCGACGCCGGGCGGCGCGCGAAAGCCCCCCTCGCAGACGTCCCGGCCGTGCGGCGGACCGCCGGGCCCGGCCATGGGTGCGGCCCCGTCGGGCGGCGCGGCGGCGGCGGTCAGGCACACGGCGCTCAGACAGACGGCGAGCAGGGCTGCGCTCGACAGCCGACGTGCGCTGCAGGACGGGATGTTCATGCTAACTCCTCGACGGATTTCGTTTGGTATCGCTCGCGCTGCGGCCGGCCGCGCGTCGGCGAATCTTAATCGCTCGAACGCGCGGCGGACATTTCGCCGCGGTAAACGTTTGTAAAAAAAAATCTCAGCCCAACGCGACTGCGCTCAGCCCAGGGTGACGGGTACGAACAGCCGGTTGCCACCGCGCTGGATCAGCAGCGCCACCTGCTTGTCGTGCGCTTCAACGATCTGGCGCAGCTGTGCCACGCTGTTCACGGCCGTGCCATTCACACTGAGCACGACATCACCCGGTTGAATGCCGGCGTCGGCGGCCCGACCCTGCGACTGCTCGACCACCAGCCCGCCGGCGGTATTGCTCTGACGTCGCTCGTCGGGCGCGAGCGGACGCAGCGCGAGTCCCAGCGGAGAGTTCGACTCGCGCGCATTCTTGGCGACCTCCGGCGCAGCCGTCAGCGTGCCGATGATGGCGGTGAGCGTGAGCGGCCTGCCGTCCCGCCAGATGTCGAGTGCGGCGTGGCTGCCGGGTGTCGTCGCACCGATGCGCGCGGAAAGCTGGCCGGCATCGACGATGGCGGTACCGTCGAGCTTCAGTATCACGTCGCCGGGCTTGAGTCCGGCCGCCGCCGCAGCACTGTCCGGGTCGACCTTGTCGACCAACGCACCGTTCGGCGCGGGCAGACGGAAGGAGTTGGCGAGCGACTGATCCAGCGTCTGCACCTGGACGCCGAGGCGCGCGTGGGTGGCCTTGCCGGTGGCGACGATCTGATCCTTGATCTGCACGGCGAGGTTGATGGGGATGGCGAACGCGACCCCCTGGTTGCCGCCGGAGCTCGAGTAGATCTGCGCGTTGATGCCGACCACGGCGCCGCTCGCATCGAACAACGGACCGCCCGAGTTGCCGGGATTGACGGCCGCATCGGTCTGGATGAAGGGCACGTAGCCGTCGCCCGGCAGCGAACGGCCCTTCGCGCTGACGATGCCGGCGGTGGCGGTCTCCTCCAGGCCGAACGGTTCGCCGATGGCGAGCACGTAGTCGCCGACGCCGATCTGATCGGAGTTGCCGAGCTGTACCGTGGGCAGGGCATGCGCATCGATCTTGAGCACGGCGATGTCGCTGGCGCGGTCCGCACCGAGCACGCGCGCCTTGAACTCGCGGTGATCCGAGAGCTTCACCGTGACCTCGCGCGCGCCGTCGACGACGTGCGCGTTGGTGAGCACCAGGCCGTCGGCGGTGATCACGAAACCGGATCCCTGGCCCCGCGCGGAGCCGTGTGGACGCGGCATCGGCCGTCCGCGAAACAGCTGCGCCAGCGGATCGTCGTCGCCGTTTCCACCAGCCCCATCTGCGCCGCCGCCCGCAGCCGCGTCGTCCGACGCCGCGGGCAGCTCGCCGGCGGTGGTGATGCCCACCACCGCGGCCTGGTTCTGCGCGACGATGGCGCGGTAGTTGGGGGTCGCGATGGGCGGCACCAGATGCGCCGCGGTGGGACCGGGAACGGGGGCGCCGGACGTGCCGACCGCCGACGGTGTGTCCGGCGCTGCGGCCGCGCCCGCGGACAGCATCGCCGGCCCTGCCAGGCCGGTGACCGTGCCCACGGCGAACAAGCCTGCGGCGGACCAGCCAAGGGTACGGGTGCGAATATGCATGAGAGTCTCCTGGTGTGACGATCGAGCCCGACCCCAGCCGGTCGGCAGCTTCCAACGCCACGTTCGCACGCCACGCTTAAGGGAGTCTTAAGGCGCGAAGCGCACGGCGACCTTGAGCCCGCCGCCCGGCGCGTCGTCCAGCGTGACTTCGGCGCCGTGACGCTCCGCGACCGCCTTGACGATGGCGAGTCCCAGGCCGGTGCCGGCTTCCGGTGCCGAGGCACGGCGGTAGAAGCGGTCGAACACCCGCCCGCGTTCGGCCGGCGCGATGCCGGGTCCCGAGTCGATGACCTCGAGCACGACACCGTCGGCTGTCTTCGCGCAGCGCACCTGCACGGCCCCGCCGACCGGCGTGTACCGCACGGCGTTGTCCACGAGATTGCGCACCAGCACCCGCAGCGCCTCCGCCTCGCCGCGCACCGTGACGGATCCGGCGGCGTCCAGGCCCAGCTCGATGTGCCGTGCCAGTGCCAGGACATGCGTGTCGGTGAGGGCCAGCGCGGCGGCGGCGGCCAGATCAACGGGGTGCAGTTCCGCCACGCCTGCCTGGGGCTCGCTGCGGGCCAGCGCAAGCAGCTGTTCGAGCAGATGAACGGCACGCGCCACCGCGGCCCCCAGTTGACGGCGCGCTTCGCCGCGGGCGGCCTCGTCCGGCGCGCGCTCGAGCAGCTGCAGCTGCAGGCGCAGCGCGGTGAGCGGCGAGCGTAGTTCGTGCGCGGCGTCGGCGATGAACGCTCGTTGCGCCTCGAACGCCTCGCCCAGACGCGCGAGCAGGCGGTTCAATTCGCCCACCAGCGGCTCGAGTTCGTGCGGCAGTCCGTCGCTCGCCAACGGTCGCAGGCTGCGCGCCTCGCGCCGCTGCACCTCGCCGGTCAGCCGCCGCAGCGGCCGCAGGCCGCGGCCGACGATCATGCCGACCGCGACCAGGAGCACCGGCAGCAGCAGGCCGAGCGGGATCACCACCCGCAGCGCCGCGGCGCGTGCGAAAGCCTCGCGCACGCGGATGGGCTGCGCGATCTGCACCACGCCGTCGGCAGTCTGCAGCCCGTAGGCGCGCCAGCGCGAGCCGCCGAGCGACAGATCCGCGTAGCCCAGCACGGCCTGGTCGATCAGCGGCAGACCGGGCCGCGACAGATACACGCGCGCGCCGAACGGGTTCCAGATCTGCACCACGAAATCCGTGTCGCTCTGTACCGGCGGCACTTCGATGCGCGGCGCGAGCGACACCTGGCTGCTCAGGGACAGCGCCATCTGTCGCAGTTGATAGTCGAACAGGATCGACGTCTCGTTCAGCACGCGGCGGTAGGTGACGGCGGCTGACACCAGCGACACCGCGGCGACCAGCACCATCAGCGCGATGGACAGGCGTGTACGGATCGAGCTCATGTCTTGGGGATCGAACTCATGACTTGGGGACGAAGTAGCCGACGCCGCGCAGCGTGCGGATGGTGTCCGGCCCCAGCTTGCGCCGCAGCCCGTGCACGTAGACCTCGACGGCGTTGCTGCCGATGGGTTCGTCCCAGCCGTACAGGCGCTCCTCGAGCTGGGCACGCGAGAGGACCGCCCCCGGCCGCTGCAGCAACGCATCGAGCACCGCGTACTCGTGCGCCGAGACGGCCACCGGCACGCCGCCGCGGTCGACGCTGCGCGTGCGCGGGTCGAGCTTGAGCGCGCCGTGCGTGAGCAGGGTGTCGCCCCGCCCCGCGGCACGGCGCGACACCGAGCGGATGCGGGCCATGACTTCGTCGAGGTCGAAGGGCTTGACGATATAGTCGTCTGCGCCGGCATCGAGACCGGCGATGCGGCTCTGCACCTCGTCGCGCGCGGTGAGGATGATCACCGGCCGCGAGTCCGCGCGTTTGCGGTAATCGCGCAGCACTTCCAGGCCGTCGCGCCGTGGCAGGCCGAGATCGAGCAGCACCAGATCGAAGGGAGTGGTCTCGAGCGCAGCGCCGGCGCTGCGACCGTCGCACACCCAGTCGACCGCATAGCCTTCCTGGCGCAGCGCGGTGCGCAAGCCCGCGGCGATCATGCCATCGTCCTCCACCAATAATATTCGCATGGCGTCACCCTAGCAGAGGTGGTCGCGCGTGCGCAGACGGTGGGCGCCGCCAGCCTCGGCAGACGCGGCCGGTGCGACGCGGCGCTAGAGCGGCGCGGGCGGATCGCGCACAATGGCCGCTCATGGCCACCTCAAGAATGCTCAGCGCGCGGCGGCGGCGTCGATGACGCTGCCCGCGTCGGCTCGGTCCGCGGCCGTGCTGTCCGCGGCGCCGCCCGCGACGGCACGCGCGGCCCACGGCAGATTGCGGATCTACTTCGGCGCGTCTGCGGGGGTGGCGACGACTCATGCCATGTTGACGGCGGCGCGCAGGCTGGTGGGCGAGGGCCGCGACGTGGTGGTGGGGGTGGTGCGCGATGGTGACGCGGCGCTCACGGCGACGCTCGTCGCGGGGCTCGAGTGCCTGCCGACCCCCGCCGGACGACTCTTCGGCGAGCAGGGCGGTGGTGAACTCGATCTCGATGCGGCGCTCGCGCGGCGGCCCGGCTTGTTGTTGATCGACCCGCTGGCGCATACGAACCGTGCCGGGATGCGCCATCCGAAGCGCTGGCAGGACGTCGAGGAACTGCTGTCCGCGGGCATCGACGTGTCGACCACGCTCGATGTGCAGAACCTGGAGAGCCTGAACGACGTGATGGGCAGCATCACGCAGGAGCGGGTCACGGAGACCGTGCCGGACACGGTGTTCGACCAGGCCGCGGACGTGGTCATGATCGATCTGCCGCCGGACGAAGTGCTCGAGAACGAGGCGGCGCAACGCCGGGTGGTGAAAAGCCTGGGCACGCCGTCGCGCCCGGCCCTCGAGCGCAGGGGCATGCTGCTGGCGCTGCGCGAACTGGCGCTGCGGCGCACCGCCGACCGGGTGTAGAGCGACGTGCAGGCGTATCGCGCACGGCGCTCCATCGGCTCGGTGTGGAAGACGGCGGCAGCCCTGCTGGCGTGTGTCGGACCCGATGCCGGCGCGGAGCGGGTGGTACGCGCCACGGCGCGGCTGGCGACGCAGTTGAACACGGACTGGCACGCAATCTACGTCGAGACGCCGGGTTCGCAACGCCTGCCGGTGCCGCGGCGCGAACGCATCCTGGCGACGCTGTCGCTGGCGCAGCGTCTGGGCGCCACCACGGCCGTCATCGCCGCCGCCGACGTCGCGCAGAGCGCCGTGGCATACGCCCGCACGCACAATCTCTCCAAGCTCGTGATCGGCCGCGATCCCGGCCGCCGGCTGTGGCCGTGGCAGCGCTCCAGCGGGCAGCGGCTGGCGCAGCTCGCCCCCGACATCGATCTGATCGAGATCGGCCGGCCCGGCACGGACCGCAACGGCGGCAAGGACGGCGTGGACGGCGCCGGCGACGCAGGCGGCTCGAGCAGCCTACGACCTGCCGCCGCACCGCGCGACGCGCGCACCGGCGAGCGCCGGCTGCGCCAAAGGCTGCCCTATCTATGGGCGGCGCTCGGGTGCGCAGCCGTGACGGCGCTGTCGATGCCGCTGGCGGCACGGTTCGACCGGTCCAACATCGTCGCGATCTTCATCCTGACGGTGGTGTTGGTGGCGGTGCGGCTCGGCCGTGGACCGGCGGCGCTCGCCGCGGTGCTCGGGGTGTGTGCGTTCGATTATTTCTTCGTCGCGCCGCGTTTCTCCTTCGCGGTGAGCGACGTGCAGTACCTGCTGACCTTCTTCATCATGCTCGCGGTGGGTTTGATCACCGGCCAGTTGACGGCGGGCCTGCGCTTTCAGGCGCGGGTCGCGGCGCACCGCGAAGATCGCGCGGGCGCCCTGTACGAGATGGCACGCGAGCTGTCCGGAGCCGTGGAGCTCGAGGACGTGGTGAGGATCAGCGGCCGCGCCATCGAACGCACCTTTCGCGCCACCGCCGCCCTGTTGCTGCCGGACGCTCACGGCGCGCTCGCCGCGGCCTCCCCGGGCGTGGCAGCATCCCCCGTGCGCGGCGCGGCCGGCGCGGCGCCCGCGCCTGGTCCGTCACCCGCGTCACCCTTGCCCGGCGTGATGCCCGCGGCCGGCGCATTGGAGGTGGACCTCGCCATCGCGCAGTGGGCGTTCGAGTGCGGCCAGCCGGCGGGCTTTGGCACCGACACGTTGCCGGGCAGCGAAGTGTTGTACCTGCCGCTGCGGGCGCCCGCCCGGGCGCGGGGGGTGCTGGCGGTCAAGGCGAACACGCGGCGACTGCTGCGCATTCCGGAGCAACGCCAGCTGTTGGACACGTTCGCTGCGTTGATTGCATTCGCTTTGGAGCGTGTGCATTACGTCGGTGTTGCCCAGGGGGCCTTGATCAAGGTGGAGTCGGAGCGTTTACGCAATTCGCTGCTGGCCGCGCTCTCGCACGACCTGCGCACTCCGCTCACCGTGCTGGTGGGACTCGCGGAGGGGTTGACGTTCGGCAGGCCGGCGCTCGCGGCGGGGCATCTGGAAACGGTGCAGGCCATCAAGGCGGAGGCGCTGCGCATGACGACGCTGGTCAGCAATCTGCTCGACATGGCGCGCATCGAGAGCGGCGACGTGAAACTGAACCTGGAATGGCAGCCGTTCGAAGAGGTGGTGGGCACGGCCTTGAGCGCGTCGCGCGCCATGCTCGCGCGGCATCGGCTCGAGCTGCGCATTCCGCGCGAGCTGCCGTTGGTGCGGCTCGATGCGGTGCTGATCGAACGGGTGTTGGTGAATCTGCTCGAGAATGCCGCGAAGTACAGTCCCGTCGGCGGCACGGTGACGTTGTCGGCGACGGTGGTCGCGAACCATCTCAGCGTGTCGGTCGCGGACCAGGGCCCGGGGCTGCCGTCGGGTCTGGAGGAAGCGATATTCCAGAAATTCACCCGCGGCGACCCGGAGTCTGCGACGCCGGGGGTGGGCCTGGGACTTGCCATCTGCCGCGCCATCGTCGAGTCGCACCAGGGCACCATCGTCGGCCACACCAACCTGGGCGGCGGCGCCTCGTTGATCTTCACCCTGCCGCTGAGCGAGCCGCCCGTCGCGCTGTTCGACGCGGAGGGTCCGCTCGAATGACGGAGTCGTTGCCGGTGGCCATCCTGGTCGAGGACGAACGCCAGATCCGCCGCTTCGTGCGCACGGCGCTCGAGGCCGAGGGCTGGACGGTGTACGAGGCGGACACCCTGGCACGCGGACTCGCGGACACCGGGACGCGCAAGCCCGACCTCATCGTGCTCGACCTCGGCCTGCCGGACGGCGATGGCATGGATTTGCTGCGCGACCTGCGCGGGTGGTCGAAGGTGCCCGTGATCGTGCTCTCGGCGCGCGGGGGCGAGCAGGACAAGGTCGCGGCGCTCGATGCGGGCGCGGACGACTACCTCACCAAGCCCTTCGGCGTGGGCGAACTGCTGGCGCGGGTGCGGGCGTGTTCGCGACGGCGCGTGGAGGCGGCGGGGGAGGAGCCGACGTTCGAGTTCGGCGACGTGCGCGTGGACTTGAGCGCGCGCACCGTGCACAAAGGGGCGCAGTCGCTGCATCTGACGCCGATCGAATATCGTCTGCTGGCATTGTTGATCGCCAATGCCGGGAAGGTGCTGACCCATCGACAGATACTGCGCGAGGTGTGGGGCCCGTCGCACGCCGAGCACGGCCCGTACGTGCGTGTCTACATGAGTCATCTGCGGCAGAAGCTCGAGGACGAACCGGCACAGCCGCGGCACATCCTGACGGAAACGGCGGTGGGTTACCGGCTGGTCAAGGACCCGGCGGGCTGAGCGTCGCCGGCGCCGGGGACGCCGGGGGCGGGGCTGGGGCGGGGGCGATGGGCAGGGTGAAGGCGAAGCGCGCGCCGCCGCCGGGCCGGGGCAACGCCCGGATGAGGCCGCCCTGCGCATTGACGATGGCGCGGCACAGGGCGAGCCCGAGGCCCGCGCCGTCCGTATCGGATTCGCTGCGGCCGCGCTCGAACTTCGCGAACAGGAGTTCAGGATCGCCGTCCGGCAACCCCGGGCCTTCGTCATCCACGTCCACCTGCACGAAGGCGTCCTCGACCTGCGCGGTGATGCGCGCCCGCGTGCCGGCGGGGGTGTGTTTCTTGACGTTGTCGAGCAGGTTGGCGAACAGGCGGACGACGAGGTGGGCGTCGATGCGCACCGGCGGCAGGTCGGGCGGCAGGTCGGCCTGCACGGGATGCTGGTCGAGCGTGCTGCCGGCACGCGTGAGCGCGGTGCGAACCAGTTCGTCCAAGGACCGCGACTCGAAATGCAGTTCGATCTGGCCGGTCTCGACGCGCATCAGATCCAGCACGTTGGAGATGATTTCCGTCATCGACTGCGCCTTGCTCTCGATGGCGGCGATGAGGTCGCTGCGCGCCGCGGCGTCGGCGGCGATTTCCGGCCGGTGCAGGGCGCCGCTGGCCGCGACGATGGTGGCGAGCGGGGTGCGCAGATCGTGCGAGATGGAGGCGAGCAATTTATCGCGCAGGTTCTCGGTCTCGGCGGCGACGCGCGAGACGGCGGCCTCCTCGGCGAGCGACGCACGTTCTAGCGCGAGCGCGATCTGGGCGGCGAACGTTTCGAGCAGATGGCGCTGCTCGGGCAGCAGCAGCCGGCGGCGCTGGGTGGGTTCGACGGCGAGCACACCCAGGGTGCCGCCGCCGCCCTTGAGGGGCAGGTACTGGGCGGGCGCGGCGGGCAGGGTGTCGGTGCCGAGGCCCGCCGGTGCGTCGTGGTCGAACACCCACTGCGCCACCGAGAGGTCCGAGCCCGGCAGCGAACCGGTCATGGGCGCGCTGCGCGGGTGCTGCAGCCGGCCGCCCGGATCGGGCACCAGCACGACGACGCGGGCGGCGAAGGTCTCCGCGACGTGCTTCACGGCCACACGGGCCAGATCCTCCAGAGTGCGGGTGACGGTGAGTTCGCGGCTCATGCCGTACAGCAATGCGGTGCGCCGCTCGCGGGCGCCCGCGACGCGCGTCTGGGCGCGTACGTTGGCCACCAGGTTGGCGATGATGAGCGCCACCGCCAGCATCACGGAGAAGGTCACCACGTACTCGAAGTTTGCCACCGCCAGGGCGAAGCGCGGCGGCACGAAGCAGTAGTCGAAGACGATGATGTTGACCACGGCGGCCATGCTCGCGGGGCCGCGGCCGAGACGCAGCGCGGCGATGGTGGCCCCGAGCAGGTACACCATGACGAGATTGGTGAGCGCGAAGTAGGGATACATCACGGCGGCGAGCGCCGTGCAGGCGAGCGAGATGCCGAGCGCGGCCCAGTAACGGTGCCAGTGGACTTCCTGCGGGTCGGGGGCATCGGCGCGCGAGCGGCTTGCGCGCGCGGGCTCGCGGCGGGCGATCACGGTGAGATCGAAGCCCCCGCCGCCGCGCACCAGCTTGGTGGCGGTGGAGGGCTTGAACAGGGTGCGCAGGCCGAAGCGTCGGGGTTCGCCGACGACGATGCGCGTGATGTTGCGCAGGCGCGCATACTCGATCAGCGTGTCGGAGGCCGACGGCCCGTCGAGCGTCACCGACTGCGCACCCAACGATTCTGCGAGACGCAGGATGTTGACGCGCCGGTTGCGAGCCTGCTCGCCGAGTTTCAACATGGCCGGCGTCTCTACCGACACCACCAGCCATTCGGCATCGAGTGCGTCGGCGAAGCGCTTGCCGATGCGCACCAGCTGCTCGCCCTGATCGTCCGGCGCCACCGCGATCAGGAACCGGTCGCGTGCCAGCCAGGGCTTCGACGCGCGCTCGCTGGTACCGTAGGCACGCGCCGCTGCATCGACGCGGTCGGCCGTGCGGCGCAGCGCCATTTCGCGCAGCGCCAGCAGGTTCGGTTCGCGGAAGAATCGTTCGGTGGCGGTGCCGACCTGGTCGCTGCGGTACACCTTGCCGGCCTTGAGCCGCGCGAGCAGGTCGGTGGGCGACAGGTCGATGAGTTCGACCTCGTCCGCCTCGTCGAAGATCTTGTCGGGGACGGTTTCCTGCTGACGGATGCCGGTGATGCCCGCCACCACGTCGTTGAGGCTTTCCAGGTGCTGCACGTTCACCGTGGTCCAGACGTTGACGCCGGCGGCGAGCAGCTCCTCGATGTCCTGCCAGCGCTTGGCATGGCGGGGCTTGGGCTGGCCGTCGACCACGTTCGAATGGGCGAGTTCGTCGACCAGCAGCACGGCGGGTGCACGCCGCAACGCACCATCCAGGTCGAACTCGCGCCGCGTGATGCCGCGGTATGCGACCTCGAGCAGCGGCAGCTGTTCGAGCCCGACCAGCAGACCCTCCGTTTCGGCGCGGCCGTGCGGTTCGACGTAGCCCACCACCACGTCGACGCCCACCGCGCGCGAATTGCGGGCCGCTTCGAGCATGGAATAGGTCTTGCCGACACCGGCCGAGGCACCGAAGAATATCTTCAGCCGGCCACGCCGGTCACGCGCCTCGTTGCGTCTGAACTCGTTCAGCAACGCATCGGGGTCGCCGCGCTCGCCGTCCGTCACCGGGATCGGTCGAGCGCCAGGTTGAGTTCCAGCACATTCACCTGTGTTTCTCCGAAAATGCCGAGCAGCGGGCCGCGCTCGTGCACGGCGATCAGCGCGCGCACCGTGTCCACGGACACCTTGCGCAGGCGGGCGACCCGCGCCGCCTGGTAGAGGGCGGCGGCGGGGCTGATGTCAGGATCGAGGCCGCTGGCGGAGGCGGTCACCAGCTCCACCGGGATGGCCGCGGCGTTGCCGGGGTCCGCGTCGCGCAGCGCCTTGGCGTTGACGTTCACCTTGTCGACGAGCGCGGGATTCAAGGGCCCGAAGTTGGATCCGCCCGAGGCGACGCCGTTGTAAGGCTGCGGCGCGGTGGCCGAAGGCCGGCCCCAGAAATAGCGGGGGTCGGAGAAACTCTGGCCGATCAGCCGCGAGCCGATCAGCGTGTCGCCCTGGTGCAGCAGACTCCCCGCCGCCTGGACCGGGAATGCGGTCCGGCCGACCGCGGTGATGAACAAGGGATACAGGATGCCGAGCAGCAGGGTCATGACGACCATGAGGCTCAGGGCGGGACGCAATTGACGCAGCAGCATGTCGGTCCTTCAGGCCAGACCGATGACGGTCAGCCCCATGTCGATGAGTTTGATGCCGGGAAATGGCACGATGATGCCGCCCAGGCCGTAGACCAGCAGATTGCGGCGCAGCAGCGCGCCGGCACCGAGCGGCCGGTACTTGACGCCCTTGATCGCGAGCGGAATGAGCAGCACGATGATCAGGGCGTTGAAGATCACCGCGGACAGGATGGCCGAGTTCGGCGTCGACAAGTTCATGATGTTGAGCGCGGCGAGCTGCGGATACGTGGTCGCGAAGGCCGCCGGAATGATGGCAAAATACTTTGCCACGTCATTGGCGATGCTGAACGTGGTCAGGGAACCGCGCGTCATCAGCATCTGCTTGCCGGTCTCGACGATCTCGATCAGCTTGGTGGGATTCGAGTCGAGGTCGACCATGTTGCCCGCCTCCTTGGCCGCCTGGGTGCCGGTGTTCATGGCGACCGCGACATCGGCCTGGGCGAGCGCCGGCGCATCGTTGGTGCCGTCGCCCGTCATCGCCACCAGCCGGCCCTCGGTCTGGTGCTTGCGGATCAGCGCGAGCTTGGCCTCGGGAGTCGCCTCGGCGAGAAAATCATCCACCCCGGCCTCCGCCGCGATCGCGGCCGCCGTGAGCCGGTTGTCGCCCGTGATCATGATGGTCTTGATGCCCATCTGCCGCAGGTCGGCGAAGCGCTCCTTGATGCCCCCCTTGACGATGTCCTTGAGCTCCACCACCCCGAGCACGCGGGCGCCGTCCGACACCACCAGCGGCGTGCTGCCCTTGCGGGCGACGGTTTCCACCTGGTCGGTGACGGCGCGCGGGAACGGGTGCCCCAGAGCCGCCATGTGCTTCATGATGGCGTCCGCAGCACCCTTGCGGATCTGACGCTCGCCCAGGTTCACGCCGCTCATGCGGGTCTGCGCGGAGAAGGGCACGAAGGTGGCGTCGAGCGCCTTGATGTCGCGCTCACGCAGGTTGAACTGTGTCTTGGCGAGCACGACGATGCTGCGCCCTTCCGGGGTTTCGTCGGCGAGCGAGGCGATCTGCGCGGCGTCCGCGAGCTCGACGTCGGTCACCTGCGGCGCGGGCAGGAAGGCCGACGCCTGGCGGTTGCCGAGCGTGATTGTGCCGGTCTTGTCGAGCAGCAGGATGTCGACGTCGCCGGCGGCCTCCACCGCGCGTCCGGAGGTGGCGATCACATTGGCCTGCATCATGCGGCTCATGCCCGCCACGCCGATGGCCGACAACAGGCCGCCGATGGTGGTCGGAATCAGGCAGACCAGCAGCGCCACCAGCGCCGTGATGGTGATCGGACTGCCCACCTTGGCCGCCGCCACGCTGAACAGCGAGAAGGGCAGCAGTGTCACGATGACCACCAGGAACACCAGGGTCAGCGCGACCAGCAGAATGGTCAGCGCGATCTCGTTCGGCGTCTTCTGCCGTTTCGCGCCCTCAACCATGGAGATCATGCGGTCCAGGAACGTCTCGCCGGGGTTCACCGAGACACGCACCGTCATCGAGTCGGAGAGGACGCGCGTGCCGCCGGTCACCGAGGAGAAATCGCCGCCCGATTCGCGGATCACGGGCGCCGACTCGCCGGTGATCGCACTCTCGTCGACGGACGCGGCGCCTTCCACCACTTCGCCGTCCACCGGGATGACGTCGCCGGCCTCGACGAAGAACAGATCACCCTTGCGCAGCGTTTCCGCCTTCACCTCCGTGGTGTCCCGCCTTGTCATCGACGGATCGACCAGTTTCCGGGCGACCACGGCCTGGCGCATGTTGCGCAGCGCCGACGCCTGGGCCCGGCTGCGGCCCTCGGCGAGCGCCTCGGCGAAATTCGCGAACAGCACCGTGAAGGCGAGCCACACGGTGATGGCGAGGATGAAACCGGTGGACGCCTCGCCGTGGCCGCCCAGGGCCTGCACGAACAGGAGCGCGGTGGCGAGCGTGCCGACGTACACCACGAACATCACGGGGTTGCGCCATTGCACGCGCGGATCGAGCTTCTTCAACGAATCGAGCAACGCCGGTCCCACCAGGGATTTATCAAGCAGCGCAAGGGGTTCACGTGTCATGGCGGTTCTCAACGGGCTGCGGTCAGCATGAAGTGTTCGACGACGGGTCCGAGCGACAACGCCGGGACGTAGTTCAGCACCCCGATCAACAGGATGGTGCAGATCAGTAGCGCGATGAACAGCGGGCCGTGGGTGGGCATGGTGCCGTCGGTCACCGGAATGCGCTTCTTCGAGGCAAGCGAGCCGGCGATGGCGAGCGCGGCGACGATCGGCCAGAAGCGGCCGATCCACATCACGATGCCGAGCGACACGTTGTAGAACGGCGTGTTGACGCTGAGTCCGCCGAACGCGCTGCCGTTGTTGTTGCCCGCCGAGCTGAAGGCGTAGAGGATTTCACTGAAGCCGTGCGCACCCGGATTGCCGAGGCCGGCCGTGCCCGCGGTCGTCATCACGCCCACCGCCGTGCCGAGCAGCACCACGAACGGCGTGGTGAGGATGAAGATCGAGGCCAGCTTCATCTCCCGCGCCTCGATCTTCTTGCCGAGGTATTCGGGTGTGCGGCCGATCATGAGGCCGGCGATGAAGACGCCGAGGATGGCGAAGATCAGAATGGTGTACAGGCCGGTGCCGATGCCACCCGGTACCAGTTCACCGAGCTGGATCAGGAACAGCGGCACGAAGCCGCCCATGGGCATCATCGAATCGTGCCAGCCGTTGATGGCGCCGCAGGACGTCGCCGTGGTCACGGCCGAGAACAACGCGGACGCCGCGATCCCGAAGCGGGTCTCCTTGCCTTCCATGTTGCCGCCCGACTGCAGCACCGAGGACGCCGTGTCGATGCCCTGTTTCGCGACCAGCGGATTACCCGCCTGTTCGCTGTAGAAGGCGAGCGCCACCAACGCGGAGAAGATCAGCAGCATGGTCAGCATGAGCGCCCATCCCTGGCGTGTGTCGCCCACCATCTTGCCGAAGGTGTAGGTCAGCGCGAACGGGATCAGCAGGATGGCGATCATCTGCAGGATGTTCGAGAGCGTGGTCGGGTTTTCGAAGGAATGGGCCGAGTTCGCGTTGAAGAAGCCGCCGCCGTTGGTGCCGAGTTCCTTGATGGACTCCTGCGAGGCCACCGGCCCCATGGGCAGGGTTTGCGTCTGGGTCGTGGCGGGCTCGGTGACGGCGTTGCCGTCCTTGTCCTTGAGCGGGTTGCCGTCGGCATCGAGCTTCGGATTGTCGTAGGTGAGCTTCTCGACCGTGGTCGCGTCCTGATAATGGTCGAAGTTCTGGATCACGCCCTGGCTCACCAGCACGAGCGCGAGCACCGCCGACAGCGGCAGCAGCACGTACAAGATCGAGCGGGTGATATCGACCCAGAAATTACCGATGCTCTTGATGCTGTGGCGCGCGAAGCCGCGGATGAGCACGATCGCGACCACGAGGCCGGTGGCGGCGGACAGAAAATTCTGCACCGCCAACCCCGCCATCTGCACCAGGTACCCCATGGTCGACTCGCCGGAGTAGCCCTGCCAGTTGGTGTTGGTGACGAAACTCACGGCAGTGTTGAAGGAAGAGTCGGCGCTGACCGCGCTCATGTGCTGCGGATTGAGCGGCAACCAGAACTGCAGGCGCTGCATGCCGTAGACCACCAGCGCACCGACCAGGTTGAACGCCAGCAGCGCGAGCGTGTACTCCGCCCAGCCCATGTCGTGGGCTGCATCGACGCCACAAACGCGGTACAACAGCCGCTCGAATCCCGATCCCAGGCGCCGCCCGAAATGGACACGCCCCTCCATCACGTCGGCGATGTACGAGCCCAGGGGTTTGGCACACACGATGACGACGCCCAACACCAGGGCGGCCAGCAGTTCGAATTTGACGAGAGCGCTCATCAGAAGCTCTCCGCCTTGATCAACGCATACAGCAGATAAAAGAACAGGAGCAGCGCGAGCACGCCGGCGAGTACGTAGGCCACGTTCATGCGCCGTCTCCCAGCCGGTCGAGCGCGATCACCAGACCGAAAGTCGCCAGGAACAGTCCCAGCAACACCACCACGTACACTGCATCCATACCCTTTCCCCCAGGCACTTATCGAGCGCGCCAGTGTAGGCAGCACGCTGCCGGGATGTTGATAAAAGGTTGTCTAAAGGCAACGCTCCGGTGTTAACACGGTGTAAAAACGGGCGGGGAGGGTGCCTACAATGCAGGGATGGCCTCTTCCCCCAATCCCACGGCGCTGCTCGCACGCCAGCTCGTGACGTTGCTCAGTCCGGCCGCGAGGACTGACCTTGCCCTCGTCCTGACTCCCCCGGGCGGGCTCGCGCTGGCCGCCGTTCCCGACGGCACGCTGGATGAGTTCGCGAGGATTCTGGCGGGACTTCTGCACCTCGATCGGGGCGGGGGCTGGATCGAGGCGGCATCTCATTCGGTCAGGAAAGCGCTGCTGCTGGGCCTGCGTGTCAATGGCAGCGCCTCCGCATCCACCGACACCCCCGGGCGCATCCGGGAGGCGATTGCCGAGGAACGTCCCGAAGAGGCCCTGAGTCTGTTTCGAGCCGGCGGCGGCATGTTCTTTGCGCACGTGCACGGCCTGGAAGCTGCGCAACGCACGGTGAACGCGTTTCCGGAAAGCGTGCGCCAGGGCACCGAAGTGCTGCGCCTCGCGGAAGCCATCAACGCCATGAAAGCCGGCAGCATGGCGCAGGCGAAGGATCTGGTCGCAGCCGTCCATGAGGTCGCCCGAACCCTCGCGACGCTGTGCCGGCAGGCAGACTCTGTCTCGCTCGATGTCATCTGCTGCCGGCTGGTGGTCGCGGTGTCTGACGAGGAGCCGATGGAGCGGGAGGTTCTGGAGCTGTTGTTCGGCGTGTTGGAACGGCTGCCCGCCGATGCCGCAATGCGGCGGGGTATGCTTTACAACGTCGCGCTGGACGCCTTCGTGCGCCAGGGACAATGGGAAACCGCGTACGAGGCGGCGCTGCAGGCGCGCTATCACTTCACCAACGCCCGCGCATTGCTTCCGGCGTTCTACATCGAGCTGTATTTTGCCCTCATCGAATTGGCGCGCGGCAACGTGCGGGGCGCTCAGGCGAGCCTCGCCAAAGCGAACGCGGCGCTCGAGCAGGAGCCCGCGCACTCTTGCAACGATCGCCGGCTGCTGCAGGCCATGGAGGGCATCTGCCTGTATGAACTCGGGGATGCGGAGCCGCTGACTGCCCTCGCCGCCGCTCTCGAGGGGGGTGTGTTCGGCGAAATCTGGCCGTCGATAGCGGGTCCGTTGATCTACTACGGAACGCGGGCGCTCGCGTTGCGGCGCGGGTCGGGCCCCGCCGAGGCCTATCTCGGCCGCTGGCGCCTGCAACAGTGGAGATCGGAGCGCTTTGCAGCGGAAATCGCCGTGAGTGAGGTGGAACTGCTGCAGTCCGGCGGACGCTGGCACGCGGCGGATGAAGTTCTGCAACAGCTGGCTGCTGCGTGGAGGCTGGGATCCAGCGACATCCTGACCGGGTCGGCCGAAGCCGTCCGCATCGAGTACCACCTGCGCCGGCGTCGGGCGATGTTGCAAACGGCCGCGGGGGACGCAAGCCTGCAGGCCTCGCTCGAGGCATTACTGGCCGGTAACCGGCTGACCGTCCGGCAGCGGCTGGCGGTGCTGGTCTGGGCCGTGGCCGCGGCCCAGGCCCGGGAGGACTGGAACCGTCTGCGCGTGCTCGTGGGTGAACTCGGTGCCCGGGTCGAGTCGACGGGCATGGTCGCCGTTTTGATCGAACAACAGCCGGTGCTGCGCTCGTTGTTCGGGTCGCGCGAGGTGCGCCGGCGCCTGGCCTCGTCCGCGAGGGCCGCTCGCTTCCTGCGTTCCTATGCAAAGTACGCCCAGCCCGACGTGCACACGGCGACCCGGGGTGGATTGACCCGTCAGGAAGCCCGGATCCTGATGCTGCTGGTCGAAGGCGTGGCCAACAAGACGATTGCGCGCAGCCTGGATGTCGCGCTGCCGACCGTGCGGTACCACATCAAGAACCTCTACCGTAAGCTCGGGTGCACGCACCGGCGCGAGGTGTCGGCGGCGGCGCGGCGGCTGGGGCTCGTCGGCGAACCGGACCTATCCCTCGCCACGGCAAACCCGCCCCACGCGGCCATTTGATTGCGCCCCGCAGACGTCTAGTCTTACGCCGGCTGGGCCGGTCCGCCCGCGGCCGAAGAGGGAATCATGCGCATCGGTATCGACGTGGGGGGAACCAACACGGACGCGGTGCTCATGCAGGGACTGCAGGTGTTGGCGGCCGTCAAGCAACCCACCAGCCCGGACATCCTCACGGGCATCCGCGCCGCCATCGCGGGCCTGTCGGAGAAACTGCGGTTCGACACCGCGCAAGTCCGTGCGGTGATGATCGGCACCACACACTTCATCAATGCGGTGGTTTCGACCATGGGACTCGCGCCCACGGCCGTGATACGGCTGGGGCTGCCCGCCGGAGCGGGCGTGCCGCCGATGTCGGATTGGCCGCCCGCGCTGGTTGCGGCGCTCGGTCCGCACGTATACCAGGCCAGCGGCGGGCATGAATTCGACGGCCGGCTCATCACGCCCCTCGATCCTGCGCAGCTCGCCCGGATTGCCCAGGACATCCACGGGCACGGTATCCGCAGCGTCGCCCTCACGTCGGTTTTCTCGCCGCTCAATCCGCAGGCGGAACTCGCGGCCAGCGAGATCCTTCGCCGGGAACTGCCCGGCATCCGGCTGTCGATGTCCCACCAAATTGGTCGGATCGGCCTGCTGGAGCGCGAGAACGCCACCATCATCAACGCGTCGCTGCTGGAACTGGCCGAGGTGGCGACTGCGGCGTTTCGCGGGGCACTGGACGACACCGGCCTGAGGGCGCCGCTCTTCATATCGCAGAACGATGGCACGCTCATGGAGGTCGAGCACGTCCGGCAGTTTCCGGTGACGACCTTTTCATCGGGGCCCACCAATTCCATGCGGGGCGCGGCCCTGCTGTCCGGGCTCAAAGACTGTGTCGTGGTCGACATCGGCGGGACCACCACCGACGTCGGCGTGCTGTCAGGCGGATTCCCGCGGCAGGCCGCGACGCACGTGGAGATCGGCGGGATCCGCACCAATTTCCGCATGCCCGATCTGCTTTCCCTGGGTATTGGCGGAGGGAGCCTCGTGGACCTCACGCAGCTCGAGGTAGGTCCGCGCAGCGTCGGGTTCCGCCTCGCGAGCGATGCGCACGTGTTCGGCGGAGCCGTGCTCACGGCCACCGACGTTGCCGTGGCGGCGGGTGTGGCGGACCTCGGCGATCGGCGCCGCGTCGGGCATGTCGACGGCGCGCTTGCACGGGCAGTTCTCGCGCGCATCGCAGCCCGAATCGCCGATGCGGTCGACCGGGTTCAGTCTTCCAAAGAGCCCGTGCCGGTGGTCCTGGTGGGGGGTGGCTCGATTCTGGTGAGTGGGGAGATACCGGGCCTCGGCCGGGTGATCCGGCCGCCCCATGCCGACGTTGCGAATGCGGTGGGTGCGGCGATCGCTCAGGTGGGGGGGGAGGTCGACCGGGTGCTGACGCTCGCGGGCAAGGATCGGCGTGCCGAGCTGGACGCGGTCAAGGCAGAGGCGATTCAGCGCGCGGTGGCGGCAGGCGCCCGGCCGGACAGTGTCGGGCTGGTCGAGATCGACGAAATCCCGATTGCCTACCTGCCCGGGGATTGCGTTCGCGTCCGGGCCAAAGCCGTCGGTGACCTTGGGTTCGAAACGGGGGACGCGCGTTGACGTTGTGCGGAAGGATCGGTATGGAGGAGATCCGCGCCATCGCTCTGGGTGCGACCGTCCTGGGAACGGGCGGAGGCGGGGATCCGTACGTGGGGCGCCTGATGGCCGAGCGCGCCGTGCGGGAGCATGGCGAGGTCGAACTGATCGATCCGGCGGACGTGCCTGAGGATGCCAGCGTCTTTCTATGCGGCATGATGGGCGCTCCGGCGGTCATCGTGGAAAAGCTGCCGTCGGGTCTCGAGGCGCTGACTGCGATCGAGGCGCTCTCCCGTGCGCTCGGCCGCCGCATCACGCACGTTTCGAGCCTGGAGGCGGGTGGAATCAACTCCATGATTCCGATTGTCGCCGCGGCCTGCGCCCGCTTGCCGCTCATCGATGCGGATGGGATGGGACGGGCATTTCCCGAGCTGCAGATGCTGCTGCCCACCCTCGAAGGCATCAGCGCGACGCCCATGTCTCTGGTGGACGAGAAGGGCAACACCCTGGTGATCGATGCCGTGAGCAACCTCGCGGCCGAAGGTCTCGCGCGCGTCGCTACCGTGCAGATGGGAGCGAGCGCGACCATGGCCTTCTACCCTCTGCGCGGTTCGCAGGTGGCCAAGGCGCTGGTGCCACGGTCGATCAGTACGGCGTTCAGGATCGGCGAAGGACTGTTGCGCGCGCGGCGCGAACACGCCGATCCGGTGGAGGAGATCGCCAGGCAGTTGGGCGGCGCGGTCGTTTTCACCGGTAAAATCGTCGACGTGCTGCGGCGCACGACGGCGGGCTTCGTGCGCGGCGAAGCGACCGTCGGCGGCCTGGATCGGTGTGCTGGAAGGCAGCTGTCGCTCGATTTCCAGAATGAATTCTTGGTGGCGCGCGACGGACCGCGGGTGCTCGTCTCGACGCCCGACCTGATCTGTCTGGTGGATTCTCAAACCGGCGAACCCTTCACGACGGAGGCGTTGCGCTACGGGCAGCGGGTGACCGTGATTGGCGCGCCTTGCTTCGAGCGTTGGCGTTCACCCGAAGGTCTGGCCATCGTCGGACCCAAATACTTCGGCTACGACCACGACTACATTCCGTTCAATACCAGGGAGTAAGCATGTCCAGTTATAGCGTGACCGCCCGCGACCTCGGCGGATTTTCCTACGAGATCAGCAATGGCAGGGCGCAGATCCAGACCGCCTGGAATCGGGAGGAGGGAAAATTCCTCGCCACCGAGCTGTTTCTGGCGGGCCTGGGTGCCTGCATGCTGGCGACGCTCATGTACTCCGGCCAGTTCATGGGCCTGAACCTGACAGGCGCCTCGGTGCACGTCGATGCGGAGTCGGCGACGAAGCCGGATCGCATGGTCCAGATCCGCGTGGTCTACCGGCTGCCGCCCGGTCTGACCGACATGCAGAAAGAAGCTCTGGTGCGCGCCGGTAACCGCTGCAAGGTCCACGAGACCATCGAGAGCCGCCCCAAATTCGAAGTTGTGGTCGAAGAGATATAGAGTTGGGTAGTGCAGGCACCCTCGAGGAAGAACGCCCGCTGACCGGCGAGGACTACGGGAACCGGCTGGTGCCGGAGGGCGCCCGGTATCCTGCCAGCCGCATCGGCATCACGACGGGCGCATGGATCATCGCGGTCTCCACTTTTTTCACCGGCGGAGTGCTTGCCACGGGGCTTGATTTCCGCGGAACCGTGGCGGCCGCGTTCTGCGGGCAGGCAGTCCTTGGCAGCATCGGTCTGCTGACGGCACTCGCCGGGGGACGTCGGCGGCTGAGCACAGCGATGATCGCGTTGCATGTCTACGGCCCGCGCGGCGGACGATCGGTGGGAATTCTGATCGCCTTCGTACTGGGGACGGGCTGGTTTGCCTGGCAGCTCGGCTTCTTCGGGCAGACCATCCACGCATCGTTCGGGGGCCACCAGTTCACGACGCAGCGGGCGGCGATGTGCTGGGGAGCGGCACTCACGACGGTGTCGGTTTTGTTCGGTTTCCGTCTGTTGTCCGCGCTGAGCGCGTTCGCGGTGCCCGCCATCGTGCTCTTGAGCTTCTACGGACTTCACCTGTCGATCGAGCATGCGGGCGGAGTGGCCGCCGTGGTGCGCCAGCAACCCGGCGGCGTCCCCCTGCCCCTGATGACGGCGATCAGTCTGGTCATCGGTCATGGGATCGTCGGCACGGTGATGTTCCCGGACCTGGCCCGCTTTGCGCGGCGTCCGGTCACGGCTGCGATAGCGGCGGGCGTCGGCTACGGGCTCGCCGGTTTCGTGATCTTGGTGTCCGGCGCGGTCATCGTCTATGCCGCCAAGGCGCCGCCCGGTGACCTGCCGGCGGCGATGCAAGCGGTGGGGATGGGAACGCCCGCCTTCATCGTCATGATCATTGCACAGTGGACCACGAACAAAGGCAATCTTTATTCCGGTGTACTGTCGCTGATTGCTGCCACGGGATTGCAGCAGCGCCGCGCGACGCTCGGGCTCGGCCTGTTGGGATTGGCCGTGGCGCTGACCGGGTTCCAGAACCAGTTCGTTCCCTTGCTGACGTTTCTGGGAAATTTCATGCCGCCGCTCGCTGCGGCGATGGTCGTGCATGTACTGATCCGCCCCGAGTCGCAACGGCCAGCGCCAAGAGCTCTGTGGGCGATTCTGGGTGGCGGGGCGGCTGGCTACGCGGCGGGAATACTCCATGTCCCCGTGCCTGCTGCGCTCATTTCCCTGGTCGTCGGCGGCGTATTGCACTGGATCCTGACGCGCGCGCCGTTATAACCATATAACTCGATGATGGTTGATCTGGCGCGGCGGTTCTGAACCTATCTCTATCGGCAAAAAACCACTCCCATGATGGCGTTGCCCGTTGCCTGCCGATGTCTAGGCTGTGCGCACGTACACGAACGATACGGTGCTCGAGGTGGGATACATGATGGGACGGCAGCGAAGATTCGGCAGGGGCCAGGGTGGGAGAGTCGAACGGGCGCCGGGCTGCGTTTCGCCGGCGGCCTCGTGGATGGCGGCCCTATGCGTGGTGGCATCAGGGGTCGCAGGAGCTGCCCCGGCCGTGGCCGATGATCAGCCCCCGAGTGATGACAGTCTGCCCGAGGTTCTGGTCACAGCCCGCCAGCGTTCGGAGTCGCTGCAAAAGGTCCCCGACTCGGTCACGGTGATCAGTGCGCAAACCATCCAGAACGCCGGAATTCAACAGGTCGCCGATGTCGCCAACCTGACGCCGAACATGACCTTCCGTCCGACGTTTCGCCAAGGCGCTTCGTACATCACCCTCCGCGGCATCACCACGCCTCAGGGCGGCTGGGCGCCGGTTACCTATACCGTGGATGGGGTGCCGGTCGGTTCCGTGGACGCCATCAATACGGGCGCCCTCATCGGTATCGAGCGCATCGAGGTGCTCAAGGGTCCGCAGGGCGCGCTGTACGGTTCCGGTGCGATCGCAGGTGCGGTGAATGTGATTACCAAAGCGCCCTCGGATCACCTGGAGGGCGAGGTGCAGGCGTGGTCCGGTGCATACGACGACGAGCGTGGCGTTCTCATGCTCTCCGGGCCGATCAATGAGCAGGTGAAGTTTCGCGTCGATGCGTTTTATCGGAATTCGAACGGTGCGCAGAGAGACACCGATGGGCAGGGGCTGGATTTCAATCGCACGGCGGATGTGCGCGGCAAGCTGCTGTTCGACCTGTCGCCGGTGAAAATCGACCTGCGCCTGCATTACGTCAGCACGCACGCCGGGGCCGGCTACCAAGAGTTTCTGCCGGCGGGCAACGGCGTCGCGCTGATCGACGATTTTTCGGCTTCACCCGGCATCCAGCGCGGGGTGGTCGGCCACGAGGACATCCGCAATACCGAGGCCTCGGCCAAGATCGACTGGGATGCGGGGTTTGCAACCGTCACCTCGATCACGTCGTTCTCCAAGCTCGAAGACAGCCTCTTTGCCACCACTTCCTGGCAGAAGCCTCCGGCGGCGAGCTTCTGCGGCGAGGTCGGTGGAGCGGGCGAGGCTCCGGATTGCTTCCAAGCCTCGCAGGACAACTTCAAGGTGTTCACGCAGGACCTGCGGTTGACCTCGCGCAGCGACCAGAACGTGCGCTGGTTGCTGGGAACCTCCTACCTTCACCGCGACGCGCCGAATACGCTGCTGGTGGGCGACGCGGCCCTCGACGGCGGCGGCGCCGTGGTGGCGGGGCCCGATCCGTTCGAGAACAGCACCTATCTGCGGCATGACAATTTCGCGAGCGTCTATGGCCAGGTCAACTACGACCTGACGCGGTCGCTGGAGCTGACGGGTGCCCTGCGCTGGGACGAAAACCGCTACAACTCCACCCAGTACACAGCGCTGTCGCTGAACACGCCCGTGGCGCAGCCCGACGGCACGGTCACCCAATACCACACCGACGCATCCCTGCAACCGAAGGCGACGCTCGCCTATCATTGGAACGACGACGTCCTGACGTACGTCACGGCTGCCAAGGGGTTTCGCAGCGGATTTTATTATTCCGGCAACTTCACCCGGGCGGAGAGCACCTGGAACTACGAGGTCGGGGTGAAGACTTCGTTCCTCGATCACACCGTGGTGCTGAATCTCGACGGGTTCCACATCAACTATTCGAACCAGCAGTACACCTCGATCACTGCCACGCCGCCGTACCGGGTGACCTCCAACATTCCGAGCACGAAGATCAATGGCGCGGAGGCGGAGCTGACCTGGCGACCGCTCTCATTCCTTACGCTGGGGTCAGGGCTTGGCCTGACGCGGGCCGTGGTGAACGACGGAACCGCCGATCCCTACACGCCGCGTTTGACCCTCAACGTGTATGCGGAACATGTGCTGCCGCTGGCCGGCCGGTGGCAGTTGACCTCACGGGTCGATTATCGCTACCAGGACAGCCAGTTCTTGGGACGCGAAAACCTCTACGAGATCGGTCCGAAGGACTATGTGAACATGCGGATGAGCGTCGGCAACGGTCGGTGGGAAATCGCCGCTTATGGCAACAATCTCGCGGACGCCCGCCAGGCTGAGCAGTTCGACAATGTGGGCTTCGGATATCTGCGCTACAACAACGATCCGCGCACCTATGGCGGCGAAGTCGCATTCAAGTTCTGACTCCTGGGACGGACGGGAAGCCCCCCTCTCTAACCACCAGATGGAGCGATAGGAACGAATCGCCGCTCCTCATGTGGCCTTGCCGCAGGCTGACCGCATGGCCTCGCAAGCGAACCATTCGATGTTCATGTCCGGCCTGGGAACGGCGCTGCCTGAGCGGCGCTACACCAAGGCGCAGTGTCTCGCAGCGTTCGAATCGTCCGAGTGGTTCGCGCGCCTCGGACCGCGTGCGCACTACATCGCGAAGACAGTGCTGCAACGGGACAACGGCATCGAAGCGCGCCGTTTGGCGGTGGACTCGCTGGCCGAGGTGTTCCACATCGATGCGGATACGCTGTCGCAGCGTTTCGCGGCGCACGCGCCCCGGCTCGCCGCAGCGGCGGGAGCGCGCGCGCTGGCGGCGGCGCACCTCGACGCAGCCGAAGTCGACGCCGTGGTGGTCAGCACCTGTACGGGGTACCTCTGTCCGGGATTGTCCGGTTACGTGATCGAACGCCTGAACCTGCGCCCCGACGTGCAGGCCTTCGACCTGGTCGGACAGGGCTGCGCGGCGGCGCTGCCGAACATGATGCTCGGCCGTGCGCTGCTCCTGTCGGGGTCGTGCGCGAGCGTGCTGTCCGTGTGCGTCGAGGTCAGCAGCGCGGCCCTCTATCTGGACGATGACCCCGGCGTGCTGATCAGCGCCTGTTTGTTCGGCGATGGAGCGGGCGCGGCGCTGCTCACCCGGGCACGGCGTGCGCCGGCCCGTGCGGTCGAGTGGCGCGACAGCGCCTCCTCGATCGATACCGGCCGACGCGGCGCACTGCGGTTCGAGCAGCGCGCGGGGCTGCTGCGCAACGTGCTGACGCGCGAAGTGCCGGAACTCGCCGCCGAGCAGGGTGGTGCCGTGCTCGCCACCGTGCTCGCCCGGGCCGGCGTGCCGCGCCAGGATATCGCGGCATGGATACTGCACGCGGGCGGGCGCGACGTGCTGCAGGCGGTGGCGCGCAGGTGGGGGCTCGAGCGCGAGGATCTTGTCTGCAGCGCCGCGGTGCTGCGCGAGTATGGCAACTTGTCGAGTGCGTTCGTGTACTTCGTGCTCGAGGCGGCGCTTGCCGCGCAGGCGCCCGGCGGATGGTGGTGGCTCGCGAGCTTCGGCGCGGGCTTCGCCTGCCATGGCGCGTTGCTGGCTGTGGAGTAACGTGGCTGCGCCGGGTTCTCGGGTGGCATGGTCGAATCGGCCGCGCGTGGTCGTCGCTGAAATCCTGGACGGACTGGCGGACGACGATCCCGCGGCGCGGCGGTCACGGCGCGATCTTGCGCGCATCCATCGCTGCATGGGCACGCAGGGCATCATCGCGCGGCGCCTGCGGAGGTCGGCTCTCGGCGCCGGCACGGGCCAGGCTCGGCTCTCGGTGCTGGAACTCGGAGCGGGCGACGGCACCGTCTTGTTGGGCGTGGCACGCAAGCTGCGCTCGCACTGGCCGCCGGTGGTGCTCAGCTTGTTGGATCGCGCGAATCTGGTGCGGCGCTCCACCGTCGAACGCTACGCGCGCTTCGGCTGGCGGGCGGTGCCGAAGGTCGCGGACGTGCATGCGTGGGCCGCGCGGGACGACGGCGAGCGCTGGGACCTGATCGTGGCGAACTTGTTCCTGCATCATTTCGATGGCGCCGAACTCGACGGGCTGCTCGCCGCCGTCGCGGCGCGTACCCGGTGTTTTCTGGCCTGCGAGCCGCGGCGCGGATGGGCGGCTGCAGTGGCGAGCCGGCTGGTCGGCGTGATCGGCGCGAGCGCCGTCACCCGCGCGGACGCGGTGGTGAGCGTCGATGCGGGCTTTCGCGACCTGGAACTCGGCGCGCGCTGGCCGTTGATGCACACGATGACCTCACCCCCCGCCACCTCGGGCTCTGTCGCCAGAAGCCCTGCGGTCACCGGCCCCGCGCGGTGGGTTCTGCACGAATCCGCCGCCGGCCTCTTCACCCACTGTTTCTACGCCGAGCGGCTCACGCCGTGACGCCGGGGCACGACCGCTACGATGCACTCGTCATCGGTGCGGGCGTGGCCGGCTCGACCGCGGCCCTCCTCCTGGCGCGTGCCGGTTGGTCCGTGGTGCTGGTCGAGAAGCAGTGCTTCCCACGCCGCAAGGTGTGTGGCGAATGTGTGTCGGCGAGCAATCTCGCGCTGCTCGACGTGCTCGGCGTCGGCGCGCAGTTCGCCGCCGCCGCCGGGCCGGAATTGCGTCGCGTCGCGGTGATGCAGGGCGAGCACACCGTGTGTGCCGAGCTGCCGGCGTTCGCCACCGGCAAACATCCGTGGGGACGGGCGCTCGGCCGGGAGGTGCTGGACACGCTGTTGCTGACCCAGGCGCGCGCCGCCGGAGCCGAGGTGTTGCAGCCGTGGGTGGCGCGCTCCTTGACCGGAGCCCCCGGTGCCTACGAGTGCCTGGTGAGCGAGGTCGAGGGACGGCGGAGCGAGCTGCTGCGGGCGGCGGTGGTCATCGATGCGCACGGTTCCTGGGAGCGGCTGCGCGCTGCCCCCGTGCCGCTCCCCCGCGCGTCGCGGCCCCGCGAGCCGCAGTCCCGCGAGCGCCAGCCGGGCGGGCTGTTGCCCGGCCGTGCTTTGTTCGGTTTCAAGGCGAATTTTCGTGGGACGGCGCTCGCGGCGGGTGTGCTGCCGGTGCTGTCGTTCACCGGCGGTTACGGCGGCATGGTGCTCGCGGGTGACGGCGTGACGACGGTTGCCTGCTGCATCCGGGCCGACCGGCTCGCCGTATTGCGCCGAGCGTCGCCGGGGGTGGCTGCGGGCGAGGTGGTCGGCGCGGCCCTGCGCAGCGAGTGCGCCGGGGTGCGCGACGCCCTGCATGGCGCGCGGCGCGAGGGCCCGTGGCTCGCGTCGGGACCGCTGCGGCCCGGCCGGCATCTGGCGCGCGACGGCGTGTTTCGGATCGGCAACGCCGCCGGCGAAGCGCATCCCATCATCGGCGAGGGCATGAGCATGGCCCTGCAGGGGGCGTTCCTGCTGGCGGCGCACCTCGCGCCCGGCCCGCGCACGACGCTGGAGCTCACCGACGCAAGATGGCAGCACCGGGTGGCGGCCCGCTACCGCACACAGTGGCGGGCACACTTCACGACGCGCCTGCGCTTCGCGGCGGTGTGCGCGCATCTCGCAATGCGTCCGACGCTGTCCCGCCCGCTGCTGCCGCTGCTCGAGCGCTGGTCGGGCGTGCTCGGCCACGTTGCCGTATGCTCGGGCAAGGTGCGCTGCGCCGTCGATCTCGAGCAGGAGTATGCATGACGAACACACTCGATCGCGTCCGCGCCATCGTCTCGAAAACCTACAAGATCGACGTCGAGAAGCTGCGGCCCGAGCTGCCGTTGAGCGAGCTCGGAGTCGACTCGCTGGGTGTGGGGTTGCTGCTGTTCGACACCGAGGATGAGTTCAAGATCAAGTTCGTGACCGAGCCTGCGCAGCTGACGACGCTCGGCGACGTGGTGGACTACATCGATGCGGAGGTCGCGCGGCAGGCGGTGCCGGCCCGGCCCCAAACCTCCACCGGTGCCGTGCCGCCGGACCCATGAGGCGGGTCGCGATCACCGGCATCGGCGTCGTTGCGCCGCTCGGCCACAGCGCGGCCGAGGTGTTCGCAGCGGCCCGGGCCGGGCATTCCGCCATCCGCAGCATCGAGGTTCCTTTCGGCGAGCGTCGCATCGACGCACTGGCGGCGCGGGTCGCGTTCGAGGGCGCGGAACATTTCGAGCCCGCCAAGCTGCGCCTGCTCGACCGGGCTGCCCAGTTCGCCATCGTCGCCGCGCAGCGCGCGCTCGAGGACGCGCGGCTCGAAGCCGACGCGGGGCGATGCGCGGCGGGCGGTGTTTTCGTCGGCACCGGCATGGGCGGCTCGCAGACCCTCGATGACGGCTACCGCAACCTGTACGGCGAGCGTTCTGATCGCATCAAGCCGCAGACGGTGCTGATGGGCATGTACAACGCCGCTGCGGCGTGGATCGCGTCGGAATACGGTCTGCGGGGACCGGCACTCACCTATTCCACCGCATGTTCCTCCGCGACGGTGGCGCTCGGCGAGGCCTGGCTCCGAATCGCTCGCGGTGAGCTCGATCTCGCGCTCGCCGGCGGCACGGACGCACCGCTTGCGACCGGCTCGATGATGGCCTGGGCGGCTCTGCGCGCGCTCGCGAGCACCGATGCCGAACAGGCGTCGGCCTCCTGCAAGCCGTTTGCGAAGAACCGCAGCGGCATGGTGCTCGCCGAAGGCGCCGCCATCCTGACGCTCGAGCCGTGGGATCTGGCACGTGCCCGCGGTGCACCCATTCACGGCGAATTCCTGGGTTACGGGCTGGTGACGGACGTCGCGCATCTGGCACGGCCCAGCATCGCCGGGCAGGCGGATGCGATGCGCGCCGCCCTGCGCTGCGCCGGCATCGACGCCTCGGAAATCGATGCGATCAACGCGCACGGCACCGGGACGCAGGCGAACGACGGCGTGGAAACGGCGGCGATCAAGGACGTGTTCGGTGCGCGGGCGAAGCACATTCCCGTCAGCGCCACCAAGGCGTTGCACGGCCATCTGCTCGGCGCCGCAGGCGCACTCGAATGCGTGCTGGCGTTGTCCTCGATGCGCGAGGGGGTGGCGCTGCCGACCATGCATCTGCACTCCGCCGACCCGGAGTGCGATCTCGACTATGTAGCGAATTGCGCACGGGCCGGTCTGGACCTGCGCACGATGCTGTCGAACTCCTTTGCCTTCGGCGGCACCAACGCGGTGCTCACGCTGCGGCGTGCACCTGACGGCGGGTAAGGCAAACGTCGTCTCGAGACCTCGTGACCGAATGCGCGCAACGCATCGCCGGCCGCCGCTATACTGCGCGCCGGCCACGGCCGGCCGGCGTTCCGCGCCGAGCTCGGGGACGGCCGCATTCGAGGACACGGTATGACATTTTCAGCTTTGCGCGTCGGCGCCCTGGCGCTGGCGTTTTCGCTCGTGGGCGGCTGCGCGACGTCCCAGCCGGGCGCACATTTCCCCAGGCCGGAGTCGCATGCCCTGCCGCCCCCCGCGGCATCCATCTCCGGTCTGGCCTTCGATGCGGCGCGCGGCGGCGACGGACGGTCGGGCTTTCGCATGTTGTCGGCCGGCATGGATGGCCTGCTGGCCAGGGTCGAATTGATCGACGCCGCCAGCAGCTCCCTCGACCTGCAGTATTATATTTTTCACGGTGACGAATCCGGGCTGCTCATCGCGTCGGCACTGTTGCGGGCCGCAGAGCGCGGCGTGCGCATCCGGCTCATTCTCGATGACGGCGAATCGGTCGCCGGTGACGAGAAGATACTGGCCCTCGCCGCCCAACCCGGCGTCGAAGTACGCATTTTCAATCCGCTGCGTTATCGCGGCCATGCGCGTGCCCTGCGCGCCGCCGATTTCGTGGTCGAGAAGGGCCGCGTCGACTATCGCATGCACAACAAGCTGCTGATCGCCGACGGTTCGGTGGTCATGATCGGCGGTCGCAACATCGGCGACCAATATTTTCAGATCGATCCAAAATCCCAGTTCGGCGACGACGACGTGATGGCCGCGGGTCCGGTGGTGCCGCAGCTCGCCGCCGTGTTCGACGAGTTCTGGCTCAGTCCGAGCTCGGTTCCCGCCGCGGCGGCCGACGCCCGGCATACGTCGGCTGCGGCGCTGGACGGTCTGCGCACCACGATCGGTGCCCAGCAGCGGCGCCTCGATGCGGCGCAGAGCGAGTTTCTCAAGCGTCTGGCGACCGGCGAGCCCCTCAAAAATTTCACCTCCGACGCGGCGCAGGTGAGATGGGCAACGTTCCACGTGGCCTACGACAGTCCGGACAAGAAGGGCGTGGTACGGGGGTGGGCGCCGGGTAACCTCATCTACGACGCCTTTGCGGCTGAAGCCCGCGGTGTGAATGCGGAGATGTTGGTGATCACGCCGTATCTCATCCCCACGCGCGGCGAAATGGTCCTCCTGGCCGAGCAGCGCGCGCGCAACGCCCGGGTGAGGATACTCACCAACTCGCTGACCTCGACGCCGAGCCTTCCCGCTCACGCGGGTTACATGCATCAACGGTCGAAGCTGCTGGATCTGGGCGTGGAGCTGCACGAAATCCGCTCTTCGCTCGGCGACACGCAAGGCAGCGGGCAGGGACGGGCCATCACCCGCCGGGGTACCTACGGCCTGCACGCCAAGATATACGTCTTCGACCGCCGCAGCCTGATGGTAGGTTCGATGAATCTCGATCAGCGTTCCAGGCACTTGAACACCGAAATCGGCGTGATCATCGACAGCCCCGAGCTCGCCGCCCAGACCGCAGGCCGTTTCGAGGAATTGGCGCAGCTGGATAACGCCTACCGCGTCGATGCGAAGGCCGTGGACGCCTCGCAGACACTGACCTGGACGACGCGCGAAAGCGGCGTCGAGCAGGTGTTCACCCGGGAGCCGGCGCACGACTCCTGGCAGCGGGTGGCGGTGGGGCTGCTGGCGCTGCTGCCGCTCGACGGAGAATTATAAGGGCCTGTCGCAATGGCCCCAGTGGCCACGAAGGACCTGCCTTCAGCCGGCGCGTCCGAGGGCGCGGTACATGCCGCTGCGCTGCAGCTGCCAGCGACGCTTGTTCAGTGACCAGACAAGTTTGCGCGCGCGCGCGGCGTCGATCCGCTCCACGCAGTCGGCGCCGGTGAACAAATCCCGTTCTCCCACCAGCAGGCCGGCATCGAGGGGATCGACGGTCGCCTGGCCCATGGTCCAGCCTTCGAAGGCGCGTTCGACAATGGCTTCGCGCGCGAGCAGCCTGACGTTCGAGTGGCGGCGGTCCCGCTGAATGGAGGCGTAGACGGCATCCACCATGCCCGCCTCACCCTCGAGCACCTGGAAGAATGCGCCATCGACATAGACGAGCATGCCGGTGAGCTGGCGCCGCGCATTGGCAAGACGTATCGGTTTGAGCAGACCGGGCAGGTCGTGTTCGTGAAAATCACCGCCGGCGCGGCTGGCGTAAAGCAGTTGGATGAGCGACTTCATAAATCCTGTTCTGGTGGCGAGGCGCAAGGATAAACAGCTTCCCTCCTCGATACCGTGCCACCTCTTCATTTCGCGACCTGCGTCCGGTGCGGTGCCGTGCGCGGGCCGCGAACCACGCCGGATCACCGATGGTAGAATTGGTTATGTCGAATCCGCAGGCGCGGAGCCGCGATCCACGACGTCAAATGTCACGGGAGTAGGCGATGAAAGCAGTGCTGATGTACGAGTATGGGGGGCCCGAGGTGCTCAGGTTCGAGGACGGTGCGGCCGAGCCGACGATCGATGGCAATGCCGTGCTGATCGAGGCCGTGTCGAGCAGCGTGAATCCCATCGATTGGAAGGTGCGTTCCGGTGCGCGGCAGAAGGACTTCCCGCTGACGCTGCCCGCCATTCTGGGCCGGGACGTGAGCGGGGTCGTGTCCCGCGTGGGCGCCAACGTCAATCATTTCAAGATCGGCGACCGCGTATTCGCCCTCGCCACGGCCGCCTACGCGCAGCGCGTCGCGGTGGACGCCTCGGTGCTCACGCACGTACCGGACGGGGTGGATCTCGTCGACGCGGCGGCGTTGCCGTTGATCGCCTTGACGGGTGACCAGCTCGTCCGCCATGCAGCGAAGGTGACCCGTGGACAGACCGTGGTGGTCACCGGCGCGTTGGGGAGCGTGGGACGGGCCGCCGTGCACAGTGCTACCAAGCTCGGTGCGCACGTGGTCGCGGCCGTGCGCAAGGCGCAGCTCGAGGAGGCGCACGGGCTGGGCGCCGCGCAGGTGCTCGCCCTGGACGATGCTCAGGCCATCGCCGCGCTTGCACCCGTGGACGCCGTGGCCGACACGGTGGGCGGTGATGCCGCGGCCGCGCTGCTGCCGCGGATCAAGCCGGGCGGCACGTTCGGTTATGCCTCCACCCTCGCGCAAGGCGCAGCCGCGGACCACCCGCACGTGCTGATCACGCGCGTGTTCGCCAAACCGGATCCGTCGAAACTGCGCGAATTTGCGGATGACGTGCGCGACGGCAAGTTCACGCTGCCCGTCGCACGCCGCATGCCCCTGCGGGACATCGTCGAGGCGCACCGTGCCGCCGAGCGCGGGGGCGCCGGCAAAATCGTGCTGGTGATCGGAGCGACATGAGCGAGGACGCGGCGCCGCGCGGCAACGAGGACGCGGTGTCGCGGGCCCGTGCAGACCCGGCGTCGCCCGCCCGCGCGGGCTCCCTGTCCGAACACATCGACCAGAACATCGAGGCCGTGGTCGCGCTCAGGCGTCGTGAATGGGAGTCGGTGAGCGTCTCGCAGCGGCGCGTCGAGCGCGTGGGCCGCTTCATCGGCCGCCCCGTCTACCTGGTCGCGCTGCTGTGCCTGACGGGTCTCTGGGTGGCCTACAACTGCGTCGCCACGTCCCTCGGTCTGCGGGTCTATGATCCGCCGCCTTTCGAGGCGATGGACACGGTGCTCAGCCTGGTCGCGCTCGTCACCACGACCATCGTGCTGATCGCGCAGAATCGCCAGTCGAAACTCGAGCAGCAGCACACGCACCTCGCACTCCAGGTCAATCTGCTGACCGAGCAGAAAGTCACCAAGCTGATCCACCTGATCGAGGAGCTGCGGCGCGACCTGCCCATGGTGAGAAACCGCCACGATGCGCAGGCGACCGCGTTGCAGGAGCGTGCCGATGCCGCGTTGGTGGTGTCCGCCATCGAACAGGTGGGGCTCACGGAGCATCAGGGAGAACCGGGCGAGCCCGACCCACGGGCGCCGTGATCGCGCCGCGGCGCGTATAATCGCCGACCGGTCGGCCGGCGCCGGCCCTCAACCCAGGAGCCGTCGATGCAAGAGAAACGTTGCGATATCGGTCTGATCGGCCTCGCCGTCATGGGGCAGAACCTCGTGCTGAACATGAACGACCACGGTCTCAAGGTGGCGGTATTCAACCGGACGGTGGCAAAGGTCGACGACTTCCTCGCCCATCAGGCCGGGGACACCCACGTGGTCGGCGCCCACAGCATCGGTGAGCTGTGCGGACTGTTGCAGTCGCCGCGGCGCGTGATGATGATGGTCAAGGCCGGCCGTGTGGTCGACGACACCATCGCCCAGTTGCTGCCGCATCTGGAGAGGGGCGACATCGTCATCGACGGCGGCAACTCGCTGTTCTCCGATTCGGAACGCCGGGCCAAGGAGCTTGCCGCCCGGGGCATCTCGTTCATCGGCGCCGGCGTGTCGGGTGGTGAAGAAGGTGCGCGGCGCGGCCCTTCCATCATGCCGGGTGGCGATGCCACGGCATGGCCGCAGGTAAGAGACATCCTGCAATCCATCGCTGCGAAATCGCTCGACGGCTCACCCTGCTGCGATTGGGTGGGACCCGGCGGCGCGGGCCACTACGTCAAGATGGTGCACAACGGCATCGAGTACGGCGACATGCAGCTCATCGGCGAGGCGTACCAGTTGTTGAAAGACGGCCTGGGCCTGTCCGCCGCTGAATTGTCGGCCATCTTCGCCCGCTGGAACGAGAGCGAACTCGACAGCTTTCTGATCGAGATCACGGCGTCGATCTTCGCCAAGAAAGACACGGACGGCGCGCCCATGATCGACAAGATCCTCGACACCGCCGGCCAGAAAGGCACCGGCAAGTGGACCGCCATATCGGCGTTGGACCTCGGGACGCCCGTCACGTTGATCGGCGAGAGCGTTTTCGCGCGCTGCCTCTCCGCGTTGAAGGACCAGCGCACGCGTGCCGCGAAGATCCTGACCGGCCCCTCGCCCGAACGGATCGGCGCACCCGCCCGGGCGGACTTCATCGAGGCGGTGCGCCGCGCCCTGTACTGCTCGAAGATCGTCAGCTACGCGCAGGGCTACATGTTGCTGGGCGCGGCCGAGAAGGAGCATGGTTGGACCCTCGACAAGGGCGCGATCGCACTCATGTGGAGCGGTGGCTGCATCATCCGCTCGGTATTCTTGGGCGACATCAAGAAGGCATACGACACGAATCCCGCACTCGACAATCTGCTCACCGACCAGTTCTTCGCCACGGCGTTGAACCGCTACCAGGCGAGCTGGCGCGAGGCCGTGATCCACGCCGTGCAGCTCGGCATCCCGACGCCCGCATTCTCCACCGCGCTGGCGTTCTACGACGGCTATCGAACTGCACGGCTGCCGGCCAACCTGCTGCAGGCGCAGCGCGACTTCTTCGGCGCGCACACCTACGAGCGGGTCGACAAGCCGCGCGGTGAGTTCTTCCATACCGACTGGAGCGGGCACGGCGGGTCGGTGGTCTCGTCGTCCTATAATGCGTGAAGGCGCCACGTCGCATGGCGTGACGGGGCGGCTGCGCGTGGCTCAGCGCAGCGACCCGCGGGCACGTCCGCCTCAGCGTCTCGACGCGAGCACGCCGTCGCCCTCACGGGCCGCGGCGAAGCCCGCGCGCTGCAGGCGGCCGATCACCTCGGCCGCAAGGTCCCGCCCGCGGCTGTGTTTGTTCGGTGACCCCGTGTAATGAAACATCCGGCCGTTGCGCTTCAGCACGCGGGCGAGCTGGCTGTAAAAATCCTGTGAGTACAGCTCGCCGGCGATGCCGAAACGCGGCGGGTCGTGCAGCACGGCGTCGACCGAGCCACCGGGCAGCGCGAGGATGCCGGCGGTGACGTCCGCATGGGTGAGCGACAGGGAGGGAGCGGCCGCGGGCGACCAGGGATTCAAGCTGCGCAGCCAGAGCACGTCCGCATTTTTCTCGAAAGACAGAACCCGGGCCGCGCCGCCCTGCAGGCACCACGCCGCGAAATAGCCGAGGCCGCCGCAGGTGTCGAGCACGATCTTGTTCAGCGGCTTTATCAGGCCGACCTTGTGCCGGGCATCTGCGTACGGCGACACCCGTGCGCTCGGCAGCATCTTGATGCCGTCGATTTCGAAGGTCGGCGGGCCCTCGTCCGTGGGGACCAGCTTGATCAGGGCCGTCGTGTAGCGCGCCACCGCTTCGAAACGCCCGGCATGCCAGTGATACACGGTGCGCTCCTTGCACACGTCGGGATCGGGGTAGCGCCGATCCTCCCAGGTGAAACCGCCGGGGTCGATGCCGACCGTGACCACCGAGCGTTGCAGATCCAGCGAGCAGCGCGCTGAATCGGCACCCGCTTTTCTGGCGAGCCGCAGTGCGTCGAGCGTGTCGGATGTCAACAACGGAGTCATCGATGCGATCCTCGAGTTGCGCCGGCTCCCGATCGTAGGTCCGCCCCGGCCTGGCCCATGGCAGCGCGGTGCGTCCACGCTGCGGCGCGTGGTTGGGCGGGCCTTCGCGTCAGTGTACGATGCTCGGCGTAGTAGGATCGTCGATCCCACATCAACAGCCGAGGTTCTCATGAGCAAGCGAGTTTCACGTGCCGGGTCGCGAGTTCCGGATGCCGAGTTGGCGGAGCTGCACGACGGCAAGGTCAGGCAGATGCCGAGTTCGGAATTGTTCGCGGGCAGGCGCGTCATTCTGTTCGCGCTGCCGGGTGCGTTCACCCCCACGTGCAGCACGGCGCACGTGCCGGGATACGTTGCGCATTTGAAGGACTTCAAGCAGGCCGGCATCGACGACGTCGTGTGTCTGTCGGTGAACGATCCCTTCGTCATGGAAGCCTGGCAGCGCAGCGAGAAGGCGGCCGGCGTGCGCTTCGTGGCCGATCCGTATGGCCAGTTCACCGAAGCCATGGGCATGTCCATCGACCATCGCGGTGCTTCGCTCGGTGTGCGCTCGTGGCGCTATTCGATGCTGGTCGACGACGGCAAGATCGAAACCATGTTCATCGAGCCGGACGTGCCCGGTGACCCGTTCGAGGTGTCCGATGCCGACACCATGTTCAAGTACCTGCGGCCGAACCAAAAGACACAAAGCCCGGCGTTCATGCTGGCCCGGCACGGCTGTCCGCACTGCGCCCGTGCGCAGGCGCTGTTGAAGGAGAAAGGCATCGCCTTCGAAGCTATCTACCTCGGCGACGAACTGACGATGCAGGGTGTTAAGGCGGCCTCCGGCGTCGCGACCGTGCCGCAGATCTTCATCGAAGGGAAGCTCATCGGCGGCGCCGATCAGCTTACGGAGTATCTCGCGCACGCCTGACGGCGGCGCATCGTGTTCAGCCGGCCGCCGCGATGCGGCTGAACACGTGCTGCAAGGCATCGATGCGCGCGACGTACAGGCGCGGATCGTGCTCGCCGCACCGGGCCCCCGCATCGAAGCGAAAGCCGCGGCGTGCGTACAGGTCCCCCGCTCCCGCACCGCACAGGTGGACCACGGCTGCGAGATGCTGACGCTGCGCCATCCCCGCCGCAGGCACACCCCTGCGCGCGAGGATACGCGTCACCTGCAGGTCGAGATACGCGGCCGTGAGTTCGACCGCATGGCTCGGCACCACACGGGAGTAGAGGCTGTTGAACCAGCACGAATGCCAGTCGTCCCATGCGCCGTCCGTGACGACCGCATGTTCGTGTATGCAGAGCCGGCGTGCCTCGGCGAAGGTGCCGTCGGTCATCTGATACATGCCCACCGAACTCGATGCCGGACGATAGACCTCGAAGGGCCGCAGGCTCCAGCGCCACCGCCAGTACGTGCGCGCCACGGGATTGCCGGCGCCCTCGGCCTGCGCGAGCGCCGCGAGCAGCGCGGGGGTCATCACCGCCGTCGAGTGACCGCGAAAGATCGGCGCATAGCTGCGCCACGTTTCCGACGGCGTTTTGTCGAGTACCCCGCTCACCGGGAAGAACAGCTCGGAAGGCTTGCGGATGACCTGGTACGCCGTGTTCGCGAGCAGCAGCATGACGAGCGCGGCGAGCACCCAGATCACGACTTGTATGACGGCGGGCAGCCCGCGCAGCGCACGCCAGGCCCGGCGGCGGGTGGCGGCGCCGGGAACCAGTCGGCGCAAACGATTTTTTTTCTTGCGCGTTCGCACCGGTGGGCGCCGCAGAGCCGGGCGGCGTGACGGGGCGGAGGGTCGGGAGCGTGCGGCCATCGTCGCAGAATAATGGAATTCACCGGCGCGCGGTGGCCGGTGAGGGCGGTTCGACCGGCGCGCGCCGCTGCGCGTTTCGCGACGGCGCACACCGGCCGGCGACCCGCGATGCGGTAGGATTCGCCATGACGTTTATAAGCGCAACGAGGGTGCTCAGGGGATGGTGTCTGGGCGCGGCTGTGTGCGGGACGTGCGCCGTCGGCGCGCCGGCCGCCGGAGGCGGGGCGGCCGCGTCTGTCACCCCACCCGTGCCGGCCGCGCAGGTCGCGGTACTGACCGCCGAGCAGGTCATCCAGATCCTGGATCAGACCGTCGAGTGGTACCGCACGCTGGGCACGCAGCAGCAGAACGCGACGCAGCCCAGTGATCTGCTCATCCTGTTCGCCAATCGGCAGGCGGCGGACGGAGTGGTGGGTCTCGCGTTCGAGATCGCGCGGGCGAACGCGGAACTGCTCAGCAGCGAGGCGACGGCGGGCCGCAGCGTCGCCGACGCGGCATCACCGGAGGCGCTCGACCGGCAGCGCACCCAGCTCGACGCTCAGCGCCAGGTTATCGAACGGGAAATGGCGGAGGATCGTGCGGCGACGGGCACGAACCGTCAGGATCGTGCCGCCAAGCTCCCGGAACTCGCGGGGGAACTCGCGATGGTGAGCGCACGCCGCAACCTGCTCGACACGATGGCGGAGTTCGTCGGGCAGAGCGATCCGAAGGGCGCGGGCGCGAACGCGCTGAAGGCGCACATCGATGCCATCGCGGCGTCGATTCCGACCTCGGGTGCGGGCAGCGCGGCCGGGGGCGGCACGGCCGGCGGTGCCAATGGAGCAGCGTCCGCCGGCGCCGCGGCGGGTGCGGGCGGCCCAGGCGGCGGTGCAGCGGGCGGCAGCGGCGCGGGGGGCG
>CAZZVN010000034.1:11200-41585 GCA_964657625.1 uncultured Steroidobacteraceae bacterium | reverse complement strand
GTGCGGGTGGACGGCACGCCCGCCGAGCGCTGGCCGGCGATCGCGCAGCGCATCGTGCACGGCGCACGGCGTTCCCACGTCGAACGGATCACCAAGGAGACCCAGGTGCGGGTCGACATCGACCTGTCACGCGAAGGACCCAGCAAGGTGCACACCGGCCTCGGGTTCTTCGACCACATGCTCGAGCAGATCGCCCGCCACGGCGGCTTCGCGCTCGAGCTCTCGTGCCAGGGAGATCTGCACATCGACGAACACCATACCGTCGAGGACTGCGCACTGGCCTTGGGGACGGCGTTGCGACAGGCGCTCGGCGACAAGCGCGGCATCGGCCGCTACGGTTTCCTGCTGGCCATGGACGAGGCCGAGGCGCAGGTCGCGCTCGACCTCTCGGGCCGCCCGTATTTCGTCTGGGCCGGCGAATTCCGCCGCGACCGGGTGGGCGATCTGCCGACGGAACTGGTCGCGCATTTCTTCCGTTCGCTGGCCGAGACGTTGGGCGCGGCCCTGCACGTGAGCGTGCGCGGCGAGAACACCCATCACATGGTCGAGTCCTGCTTCAAGGGCGTGGGTCGCGCCCTGCGCCAGGCGGTGCGGCTGGAAGGCACCGAGCTGCCGAGCACCAAGGGCGTGCTGTGAGTGCGCACGTCGTCATCGTCGACAACGGCGGCGCCAACATCGCCTCGTTGCAATTCGCGCTGCAGCGCCTGCAGGTCGACTCCGAGGTGTGCGCCGATGCCGACCGCATCCTGACCGCGAGCCACGTGATACTGCCTGGGGTTGGAGCGGCCGCCGACGGGATGGCGCGACTGCGCGCGAGCGGACTGGATCGACTCCTGCCGACGCTCGAGCAACCGGTGCTCGGGATCTGCCTCGGCATGCAACTGCTGTTCGAGTCCTCGGACGAGGGTGGCTCCCGGTGTCTCGGCATCATTCCGGGACAGGCACGGCGCTTCGTCGATGCGCCCGGCCGGCCGGTGCCGCACATGGGCTGGAACACGTTGGAGGTGGTGCGCGAATCCGCGTTGCTCGCGGGTATCGGTCCGGCGGACTATGCGTATTTCGTGCACAGCTACGCGCTGCCCTCGAGCCCGGCCACGGTGGCGAGCACGCGCTATGGCTATGTCTTCGCCGCCTGCGTCGAGTGGCGCAACTTCTACGGGGTGCAGTTCCATCCGGAGCGCTCCTCCACGGTGGGTGCACGCGTGCTCGGCAATTTCGTGGGCATCGCCCGGTGAGGCTCATCCCCGCCATCGATCTGCGCGGCGGGCGCACCGTGCGCCTGCTCAAGGGGGACTTCGACGCCGAGACGCGCTACGAGGCAGATGCCCGGAGCCTGCTCGTCAAATACCGTGACTTCGGCGCCGACTGGCTGCACGTGGTGGATCTGGACGGTGCCCGCAACGGCAGCGCCGGCAACCGCGAGCTGATCGGCGAACTCGCGGCGCAGACCGCCATCAAGCTGCAGGTGGGCGGCGGTCTGCGCAATGCCGATACGGTGACCCGCATGCTCGAACTCGGCGCGAGCCGCGCCGTGGTGGGCAGCGCCGCGGTGGTGCGTGCCGACGAGGTGCGTGGCTGGCTGGGCTATTTCGGCGCCGACAGCATCACGCTCGCGTTCGACATCCGCGTCGACGACGCCGGCACCCCCCGCGTGGCGACCCATGGCTGGCGCAATCAATCGGACCTGTCGCTGTGGGACGCCGTGGCCGGCTTCGTCGACGCGGGGCTCAAGCACGTGCTGTGCACCGACGTCAGCCGCGACGGTGCGCTGTCGGGACCGAACGTGGCGTTATACGCCGATGCGGTGCTGCGCTTTCCGGGCATCGAATGGCAGGCCTCGGGCGGCATCGGTGATGCCCGTGACCTGCATGCGCTCGCCGCCGTCGGTGCCGCCGCCGCCATCAGCGGCAAGGCGCTGCTCGAAGAACTCATCCCGCTCGAGGAGCTGCGCCCATTCTTGCCAAACGCATAATTCCCTGTCTCGACGTGCGCGACGGCCAGGTGGTCAAGGGCGTGCGCTTTCGCGATCATCGGATCGTCGGCGACATCCTGGATCTGGCGGCGCGCTACCGGGACGAAGGCGCGGACGAACTGGTGTTCTACGATATTTCCGCGAGCCCCGAAGGTCGTTCGGTGGATCGCACCTGGGTGAGCCGGGTGGCACGAATCCTGGACATCCCCTTCTGCGTGGCCGGCGGCATCCGTTCCGTGGCGGACGCCGAGGCGGTGCTCGCCTCCGGTGCGGAAAAGATTTCCGTGAATTCGCCCGCCTTGTCCGATCCCGGCTTGATCGATGCCTTGAGCACCCGCTTCGGCGCGCAATGCGTCGTCGTCGGCATCGACAGCCAGACCACCGCCGAGGGCTATCGGGTGCAGAAGTTCACCGGCTCGGTGGCGAGCACGCGCGACGCCGCGCGCACCACGCTCGACTGGGCACATGAAGTGCAGGAGCGTGGCGCGGGCGAGATCGTGCTCAACTGCATGGCGAGCGACGGCGTGCGCCGCGGCTACGACATCGCCCAGTTGCAGGCCGTGCGCCGCGTGTGCCGCGTACCGCTGGTGGCTTCGGGCGGCGCTGGCACCGTGCAGCATTTCTCGCACGTGTTTCAGCAGGCTGAGGTCGACGCCGCGCTGGCCGCGAGCGTTTTTCACTCCGGCGAGATTGCCATCCCAGCGTTGAAGCACCACCTGCGTGCCGACGGCATCGAGATCAGGCCATGGTGAAGGCGGACAGCCTCGATTGGGAGAAAAGCCAGGGGCTCCTCCCGGCCATCGTGCAGGACGCGCGCAGCGGCGCGGTGCTCATGCTCGGTTACATGAACCGCGAGGCGCTCGAGGCCACCGCGGCCACGCGCCGCGTCACCTTTTGGAGTCGCAGCAAGGGCCGGCTCTGGACCAAGGGGGAGAGCTCCGGCCATTTCCTCGACCTGCACGGCATCGACGTCGATTGCGATGGCGACACCCTGCTGGTGCGGGCCACGCCCAACGGCCCCACCTGCCACCTGGGCACCGCCACCTGCTGGGGCGACGCCCCGCAGCCCGCCGCACAGCGCCTCGCGTTCCTGGGCGAGCTCGAGGACATCATCACCCGACGCATCGCCGAGCGCCCCGCGGGCAGCTACACCGCGAAACTGCTCGGCGAAGGCACGCGCCGCATCGCGCAAAAAGTGGGCGAGGAAGGACTGGAACTCGCCCTCGCCGCCGTGGCGCAGACCGACGCCGAGATCGTCGGCGAGGCCGCGGACTTGCTGTACCACACGCTGCTGCTGCTCAAGGTCAAGGGGTTGTCGCTCGACCTGGTGATCGCGGAACTGGCGGCCAGGCACGCCGCTCGGGGGTGATTGCGCGACGACGCCCAGGTTCACACTTACCACGGCACCTTCCGGCCGAGGTAATCCAGATACTGAAGACCCGCCCTCCCCGCCTGTGCGTCTATCGTATTCGCGAGATTAGGTATGCACTCCTCGACGCTTAGACGTGCGTGGGGGCCACCCATATCCGTCCGCACCCAGCCCGGCGCCATGAGTAGCAGCGTTCGACGATCATCGGCATGGCGGGCGGCGAAGCTGCGCATGAACATGTTGAGCGCTGCCTTGCTGCCGCGATAGAGCTCGTAGTTGCCGTTCTCATTGTTGGCGATGCTGCCCTGTCCGGAGGACATGATCCCAATCGTGCCGTGCGGGTGAACCAAATCCTGCAAAGTCTCGATGGTGCGCAGCGGACTCAAGGCGTTGGTGATCATCACCCGTATGAATTCTTCGGTCGACACGTCGGCAATCGTTTCGCCATCGGCGTTCTTTACACCGGCATTCACGAACAGCATGTCGAACCTTCTCGCCGTCAGGCGAGCGCGCAGGGCGACCACGTGATCGGGATGAACGATGTCGACCGTCTCGATTTCAAGCCTGCCTGCCGAAGTTTCCAAGAGAGTGTGTAATCGCGACGTGCTTTCGACTCGCTCCGTGGCGACGACGTGCCAGCCACGGTCGAGGTATTCTTCGGCCAACGCGAAACCGAGGCCGCGGGACGCACCGATGAGAAGTAGCTGTTTATCAGATGATGCAATTTGCATTTACACTTCCTCTCGAGCCACGCGCCAGCTGCAAGGATAAAGGTTCTGAATCATTGCGAAAGACGCGTCGGCCGCACTTTAACCATGCACCAGACGCCATTGCCCGGTACGCTGCCTCTTACCCATGGCGGATATTGACCTGAACCTGTTGAGTTCGTTGGACGCCTTGCTTGCCGAGGGTACCGTGGTGGGCGCGGCGCGCCGCTTGGGCCTCAGCGCGTCGGCGATGAGCCGGACACTCGCGCGACTACGGGCCGCGACAGGAGACCCGCTGCTCGTGCGCGCGGGTCGCGGCATGGTGCCGACGCCTCGGGCGACAGAGCTGCGTGAACTCGTTCGTGATCTGACAAAGGACGCCAGGGCCATGCTGCGTCCGGCCGTGACGTCTTTGGATCTCGCTGCGTTGAAACGCACCTTCACGATTCGCGCCAACGACGGTTTCATCGAGGTTTTCGCCGGAAAGCTCGTTGCGGCCGTCACGGCGGACGCACCGCATGTCCGTCTTCACTTCGCACCCAAGCCTGACAAGGACGTCCGCTTACTCCGAGAGGGGATGATTGAACTCGAGGTGGGCGTGCCCGGCACCTCCGGGCCCGAGGTGCGCCTGCAAAGCCTGTTCCGTGACCGTTTCGTTGGCGCGGTTCGGGAAGGCCACGCTCATTTGGGCAGGGGAAAAATCACCGCCAAGCGATACGCAGCGTGCGGTCACGTCGTCGCTTCGCGCCGTGGTCACGAGAACGGCCCCGTAGATGAAGCTTTGGCGGCGCTCGGTCTGTCGCGCGAGGTCGTCGTGGTGGTACCGAGCTTCCGGGCAGCCTTGGCGGTTGCGAGCGAATCCGATCTCGTCGCGCTGGTAACTGCCTCCTTCTTCGAGACCACGCAGGCACATCACGCCGGGACCGCTCCCGGAGCGCTCAGGAGCTTCCCGCTCCCGGTCCGCACGGAGATGATCACCGTTTCACAAATGTGGCACCCGCGCTTCGAGGCCGATCCGGCGCACCGCTGGCTACGAGGCCTGGTGCTGGCGACCTGCCGTGCTGCGGGGTCATAGATGTCCGTTACCGCCCCGCAACTTAGTCCGTCATGACGGCGTTCAACGCAAGTTGATTCAGGGCTCGTAACGCGTTACGGTTTACGGTGGACGGAGTTGGTCTCGGAATTTGATGCGCAATGAAGCGCCGCGACGTGGTTACGGTCGCAGAGTCTGGTGACTATAGCGTTGGCGTTCTTCATAGGACTGGCGGATTAGCCTCATGCGCGGATGTCCTGTTGAGCGGTGGAGTCGAGTATTGCCGGAAGCCCCGTGAGAATCGCCTCGTTCCTGCCGGCCGCGACGGAGATGCTGCATGTGCTCGGGCTCGGCGACATGCTGGTCGGCCGCAGTCACGAATGCGATTTTCCCGACACGGTCAAAACCGTGCCGGTTCTGGTCGATTGCGTATTTGATTCGTCGACCATGACTCCGGTAGAGATCGACGCCGCGGTCGCGTGCCAGCTCTCGCAGGGCAAGAGCCTGTATGCGGTCGATGAGGACAAATTGCGCGCCGCGGCACCGGACCTGTTGGTGACGCAGAATCTCTGTCAGGTTTGCGGTCCCGCCGGCAATGAAGTTTCTCACGTCATAAAATCGATGCGCGATCCGCCACGGATCGTTTGGCAGTCGCCGCGTACCTTCGATGACGTGTTGCATTTGTTACGCGTTCTCGGCGAGGCAACCGGCACGGAACAAAGAGCCGTTGCCTGGTCCGAGGCGGCAAAGGCACGAATCGAGCGTATCGCCGGTAGAACGCGCTGCTTCAAAAAAGTCCGGGTCTCTTTTCTCGAGTGGGTGGAGCCCCTCTACTGCGCGGGACACTGGATCCCGCAAATGCTGACCTGGGCCGGGGGCGAGGACGTCAACGGCCGCGCCGGCGCGGATTCCGTCAGGATCAGTTGGGAGCAGGTTGTGGACTTCCGTCCAGAGGTGATTTTGGTGTCGCCCTGCGGATTCAGGATACCGGGCGCCCTGGCGCAGGCCGCTCGGCTGCGGTCTCAACCCGGCTGGGGTGAACTTCCGGCCGTGGTCGACCACCGGGTCCATGCGCTCGATGCCAATGCCTATTTCGCGCGCCCCGGCCCGCGCCTGGTCGAGGGGGTCGAATTGCTGGCGCACCTGCTGCATCCGGAAGAATTCGAATGGACGGGGCCGCCCGAGGCATTTGCCCAACTGAACGGAAAAGCTCGAGGACGTGCGGATCGTGCGTGAGGCGGACGTGTCCGGGGTGCCGGCGACTACACTCAAGTGCAGGCGGTTCGGGGCGCGAGCCGCCATAGGTGAGCAAATTCGCGGCGACCATGAAAATTCCTCGCCCATGGTGCGCTAAACGTCAGGCACTATCCTTCCACAGGTTGAGGAAACGCGCGATGGCAAGCCAGCCAACTCCCCCGCTGTCGCGCTTACCCCGGATGGCGTGAAACGTTTGTTTCACGCCATTTTTTATTGTGGCGCCAACCAATCGATGGTGCGAAGAGCACTAACCCTCCCGGGGTCCGGGCTTCGCCCCTACCATGCCGCATGAACATAGAAAACGCGGTTGATACGCTTGCCACGGTCGAGAATGCCGGCGGTCAGTATTCTCTGGTATTTCCCTACACGAGTTGCATCGGCAAGGACACCGAGAAATTATCGGTGCATGTGCCCATCCGGCACGAGCAGCCCTCGCCCAATGACAAGAAAGCGCTGCTCGACGCGGTGATCATCCAGGGCGGTCTGGGAAAGTGGGTTCAAAAGTACGACCAGTCCGTTTGGTTGATGCCGGCCGACGGGGCGTAACGCCCGCGCGGAGCGAGCGCCACGCCGGGTGTGACGGCGTCAGTCCAGGTCGGCGGTGGTGGGGGCTGCTCGCTTGAACTCGCTGGGAGGACGAACCACATTCTCCCCGGGATAGGGCCGCGTGAATCCGGTGGCCTGGTACCAATCGAAGTGATTGAGGGTGTCAGGATCTTCGGCGTCAGGCTTGGTCAGCTTGCCCGCGAAAATCTGCGCTTTCTTCTTCATCCAGGCCGTCTGCAAAACTTGCGCCGCATGGCTGGCGGGCTTCTCGGCCGCGACGGCCGCGGTCACCCCCTGATCCAGCGGTACCTGGTTCTTGACGTGGTCGAACGGCTCGAAGTTCGCCTTGGGCAGCTCGCCGCTGACGAACGCCGTCCGCATGGGCGAGGCCACGAGATCGAACTGGTTCATCGGGGCCAGTCCCAGGATCTGCTCGATGGTGCGGGTCATGTTGACCTGCGTGTAGTAGGTATGATCGACGGGTTTACCCTGCACCGCGTAGGGGCTGACGACGTAGCCCGGGCTGCGATGACCGTCGACGTGATCGACGCCGTTCTGAGCGTCGTCTTCCTCGATGAAGATCGCCGAGGAGTTCCACACCTTGCTGTGGCTGATGTAGTCGATGACGCGGCCGACGGCCAGGTCGTTGTCCGCCTGCTCGGCATCCACGGTCGGCGGTCCGCCGGTGTGGTCGTCGATGATGTACACGATGCTCAACGCAGGCACCTTGTCGGCGGCAAGGTCCTTGTTGAAATCCTGCACCCACAGGTCCACCCGAAACTGGTCGGGAATGCCCAGATCGAATCCGGGATAGTTCTTGACGAGGTAATTCGAGACGGCCGGAACCGAGGATGCGGGATGCACCGTGTTCTGATAAAGCAGCGTCGGTTCCAGGCCAGCCTCGAAGCGCTGTGAATCGGCGTAGAACTGGCTCCAGGTCGGCTCGGTGGTCGCTCCGTTCGGCTGCGTGAACGTCGTGTTCTCGGTATTTTCGCCGTAGATCTTCACCGACAAGCCGGCCTTCGCCGCCTCCGACCACACGAAGCCCTTCTTGGTATACGCCAGCGCATCGCCGGCATTGCCGCCCGGGTAGCTGCGATTCCAATCGGGCGACTGGATGTCGTCCGCGTAAGGCGCCAAACCCTCGCTGATCCACTGGTGCCCATCCGCCGACTGGCGGCTCGGATCGTAGAAATTATCCAGCAGCGGGAACCGCTTCACCAGGCTGTGCGCGTTCGGGGTGTCCTTGCCGCCGAACACCGCCAACGACGCATCGCCATTACCTGCCGCGACGTCGCCGAGTATCTGATCGTACGTACGGTTCTCGCGGATGATGAGGAACACGTGTTTGATGAGCGACGGGTCGCCGATCTTGGCCGGCAGGGCCACGGGTTCTGCCTCGCGGCTGCCGCCCGCAGCCGACTTGATGTTCTGCTTCAAATCCCAGTGATTGTTCTCGTAGACCCCCGCCGTCATCGCCTCCAGCGCGTCCCGCTTCGGCACCGGGACGATGCTGACGGTGCCGTTGTCCTGGTGGGTGTTGTAGCTGGTGACGCCATGGTCGGTCTCGAACGAATAACGCGTGCCGATGCCCTTGTCGTTGGCCACGATCAACACGTCGTTGCGCCCGTTGTCATGCGGGCCGCCTTGCCGGGGGTCGTCGTCCTGATCGTCGCGCAGGTGATCATCGTGCGCCCCGCCATGCCGGTCCTCACGCTTCTCCTCATCGCGCTGGTCGAGGATGACGGAGCTCGGCGCGTAAGCCACGGGGATCATGCCCATGACCGCGTCCGACTCGTTCCTGCCGAGATCGACGACGGCGATCGCGTTGGCGTTGTAGAGCGCCACGTAGGCGATCCCCTTGCGGGCGTCGACGGCGATGGAATTCGGTGCAGCCCCGTAGGCCGCTTCCTCCTGACCGGGTATCTTGATCGGCAGCCCGACGTTGATGGTCCGCGTCACCTCGTTGGTGTAGGTGTCTATCACGGAGAGAGTATCGCTGTAGGTGTTGGTCACCAGCAGCTGCCGTCCGTACATGGCCATGCCGGTCGGGTGCAGACCGGTGGCGATGGTCGCGGTCACCTTCATCGATTTCAGATCGACCACGGACACGGTGCCGGTGATCGCCGCCCCCACCACCCGGTCGGCGACGATTGGCGTGCCGGCGGAGTAGATCTGGAAATCCTCCTCCGTGGCCGCCCGGCCGCCCTCGTTGCTGATATAGGCCGTCGTGCCTGCGTCGTTGATCACGATGCTGTGCGGCGCGTTGCCCACCCGGATCTGCGCACCCTGCTGCGCGGGTGTGGTGGTCAGGTCGAGCTTGGCGAGCGTGTTGTTCTGATTCAGCAACGCATACGCGCTCTTGCCGTCCTTCGAAAACGCCACGCCGCCCGGATAGGATGTGCTCGGCGTGTAGAACGTGCCGCAGGGGCGCCCGTAAGCACCTAATGGGCTGTTCGGGAAGCACTTGATGAAGGAGCCGTTCGGCGGCACGCTGACCTGCTGGTAGTCGCTCAAGGTTCCGGTGTCGGATACCTTGGCGATGGCGACGTTGCTGCTGTCCTGGCTGAACATCAGATACTTGCCGTCCGCCGAATAGCTGATGCCGCTGTAGCTGCCGCTGGAATCCTTGCCGAGGGTCAGGTAGTCCTGCACCACCTCGCCGGTGCGGGTGTCGAACACCTCCACGGCCTGGGTCGCGCCCAGGGTGAGGACCGCCGCCGTGTGATTATGAGGATTGGGGTTCAAGGCAACCGCCTTGGCGCGGACCCGGATACCGAGATTGACCTGGGTGCCGACCGGGGTGATGACCTGGCCGCTGCCTACGACGAAGGAGCCATTGGGCTGCGGGCCGGTCTGGTAGGTCGGATACGGTACCGAGCCTGCCATCGCCGGAACGCTGAGCCCCGTCGCCAGCAGCCCCGCGAGCGGACGCAGCCCCTTGCTCGGAGACTTGCATCGGGATTTACCGCGGGCGGTTTTTCGTGACATGGATCGGGGTTCCCTGGAATCTGTTTTGAAGCATCGAAAAGAACTGCGGGGTCACGAGCGGCGTAGAGCAGGCGGAACGCAGTGAATTTGCAATGAGGCTAGCGACTCTCTGTAACGGTTTGATGACGGGCTCAGATGCTCCCGCAGCGCGATCGCTCAGCGCGGTTGCGGGTCGTCCAGCAGTGCACGCAACGGTCCCAGCCAGGGTTCATAGCGCCGCCAGCGGGCGACGGAGTGCCGATAAATAGGCTGCCGGGTCTGCCACTTGCTCGGCGTCTTCACCGACCGAGGGTTGCGTTCCGGGTGCAGACAGGCGTCGTGCCACGGCAGACCGCAGGCCGCGACGATGCGCCTGATCGCGGGCTCCGGCGCCTCGGTCAACGCTTCGTAGTCGATTTCGATGAAGCGGTCCGCGGGCAGTACGCGCCGCCAATGCTCGACCACCCGCTGGTAGCTGCGAAAATACGCCACCAGGTCGGCACCTCCGGTCGGGAACGCCAGGCTCGGATGAAAATGGGTCTGGTGGATCGACAACGCCGTATCGACCGCCGCGCGACGGCAATGAATGAGTGTGGCGCGCGGCAAGGCCAGGTGGATCAGCCCAGCCCACAGAAAGTTGAACGGCATCTTGTCGGTGACGCGGGTCGCCCGCGGCGCGATGGTCCGCAACACCCCGAGATAATCGGCGGCCGCCTCGGCGAGGAAGGGTGTATCGGTCCCGCCTGCTGCGCTCGGGTGTGACGCGGCACCGCTCGGGTGTGAGTCCGCGCCGCTCTGGTGCCAGGCTGCGCCGCGCTCGTTCCAGAAATTCAGTTCGCCGCCCGCACCGACCCCGGGATGACTGGAGACGATCTGCTCGACGAGCGTGGTGCCGGACCTCGGCATGCCGAGAATCAGCACGGGCGTCGCGTCGCTGACACCGAGGGCCGGCGCGCGGGCCATCAATTCGGGCGTACAACGGGCGATCAGGCGGTCGGTCTCGAGGGCGAACGCCGCGGCGTCGAACGTCGTCGAGCCGCAGCGCACGGCGTCGGCGGCGTCGAAATGCCCCATGGCCCGGCCGTAGTCGCCGAGATCGTCCGCCGCCTTGCCGATGGCGAGATGCAGCCGCAGGCATTGCGCCGCCTCCAACCCCGGCGTCGCGAGTGCGGCCTCCATTTGTTGCAGGAGACCCGCGTCCTCGGGGGTGATGGGACGACAGCGGACCAGATCGTAGTAGCTGCCCGCCAGCAGCGGCGCATGCGCAATCGCCTGCTGGAAACTCTCACGCGCCTCGTCGAATCGGCCGAATTCCGTGAGCAGGTTGCCGAGCAGATCGTGTGCCATGGCATTCGCCGGGTCCCGCACCACGGTCTGCCGGAGCACTCGTTCGGCTTCCCGATCACGATCCTCGGTCAGCAGCGCCCGCGCCTTACCGAGCCGGCCGAAGCGCGTCTTGGGGCCGCTCGCCGCCGCGCGCCGGAAACAACCAATTGCTTCGTCGCGATGTCCGAGCGTATGGACCAGCGCGCCGGCGCGAAACCACGCTTCGGTGAGCGAGGGGTCAAGCTCCGTCGCGCGATCGTAGGCCACGACGGCGCCGACCAGGTCGCCCAGCTTCTCGAGCGCGACCCCCAGACGAAAATACCCATCCGAGTAGCGAGGATCGCAGGCGACTGCGCGCTGGAACGCCGCGACGGCCTCCGGCGTGCGGCCCACCTCCATACAGGCGAGACCGAGATCGTGATGAATGAGGGGACTGGACGGCTGCCTCGACGCCGCCTCGCGCAACGGTTCGATCGCCTGGTCCGGTCGCCCGGCCGCGAGCCATCGCGCGGCCGCTGCCAGCAGCGACGTCACCTGCGGGGACGGGGATGAGGAAGACGGCGGCATGGCATTGTCCAATCAAGGGAATCGAGTGGCGAGTGTAACTTTACTGCCCAAGCACGCGGTTCAACACATCACCCGCGCCGACTACGGCCCCTCCCCGCCCGAATCCAAATCCAGCATCGGCAACTCGTCCTGGCTCAGGCCCTGGATCTCCCCGCCGATGCCGAGCAGCTGCGCCTTGCCCGTCTCGAGTTGCTTCTCGCGGCGCGCCCAGCGTTGCAACGTCACATTTTTTTCCGACTCGAGTTCGTCCCGCATCTTCTTGAACGTGTCGAACACCGCCTTGAGTTTGTACGCGAACTGGGGTGAGGTGAGGTAGTCGTACATGGCCTCGGCCTTCTCGCCCTTGCCGGCCGAAACGGCGCGTTGGCGGTGCAGATCGAGCAGTCCGATACGCAGCATCTCGGCGACACTGACGGCGCAGACGGGTTGGGTGATCCAGATGTCATCGTGCAGCGCAAAGTACGCCGCGGCCGGCCACTCCCTGGGCAGCGCGCCGGCGCTGGTCACCAGCAGACCCACCGCGGCGCCGGCCGCCCGCATGTCGTCCTTGAGCTTCGGGATCCATTGCGCACTCCAGTCCTTGGCGCGTTTGGTCTCCCAGAGCATGATTCCGGCAGCCTGGCCGGTGCGGGTGCGTACGTGATGCAATAGATCACCGCCCCGCTGGCCCTTCTTGACTTCCTCGATGGTGTCGAGCGGAAAGGCGCGGCGCAGGCTCTCCTCGATCGCCAGTTCCAACACTTCGCCCTGCAACTGCTGTGACCCTTGTTCGATCTTGCGCTGTGCAGCGGCGAGCTGGTCGCCGGCGTCGTCCAGTTTCTTTTGCAGCTCGGCCTTGTCGAGTTGCGCACGCTCGCGCTCCTGTGCCCGGATGAACTCCTCCCGGTCGGCGGACTTGGCAGCGACCTGGCGCTGTACTTCGTAGGCCATCGCCGCCCTCTCGTCCTGCAGTTTCTGCTGATCTTCGCGCAGCGTCAGCTGCTCGGATTGCAACACTTGAAGGCGGGCGTTTTGATCGGCGAACCGCTTTTCGTAGGAAAGCCGTTCGTTGGCAACCAGTTCCGCGGCGCGCGTGGCGGCTGCTTCGGCGACGCGCGATTCCATCGATCGCTCGCGCGCCGCGAGCGCCGCTTCGCGCTGATCGAGCGCGCCGATCTTCGCGTTGCTGGCCGCCAATCGTTCCTTGAGCGCGTCTATCTGCGGGCCGAACGCCTGCGCCGTCAGCGTGCGCATTTCCGCCAGCGCCTTCGCGTGGGCGGCATCCCGCTCCCTGGCCATGACCTGCGCATGCCGCTCGGCATTGGATCGTTCATCCTCGCGCAGTTTAGCCAGCGCGTCCGCGCTCGCCTGCTCGACTTGTTCGAGGGCCCGCTCGGCAAACCCGCCGGCGACGGCGAACTCTTGTTTGCAGTGGGGACAGGTGACCAGCGCCCCCGGGTTCAAGAGAATTTGCGCGGAGTGTTGGCTCATTAATGCACCGCCGGCGAGTTGGCGTAGGGAACGGGTGGTTCACGAATCTCTTCGCCCGTGAAAGGATCACCAGCCACTTTCGTCAAGCGTGTCGCGCTGCGTACCTCGCGGAGCCACTGACCCGCGACGTAGTACCGACCCCGCTTTTCCCCCTGGGCAACCAAGAGACCCGCCGCGACCAGCTGCGCTAGGTCACGAGTTGCCACCGCGTCGGAGACCTCGGCGGCCTTACGATAGGAGGCGTTTCGCACGCGATAGCCGAACGCGGCGTCGTGCATGGCCAACGCCACGCGCTCGAGCAGCCCTCGCCGCCCGATCTCAGCCTCGAGTTCCGACCACAACAGGCCCGCTTCCTGTGATCTGCGCAATAACGTTTGCGCTTGGCGATAGTGTGCGGTGAGGCAGAATTTGATCCAGGGCAAGGGATCACGTTCAGGATGCCACGAGCCCTGTCCCACCTCGGCAAGCACCGAGTAATACTCTTGAGTACGGTGGCCTAAATACTCTTCGATACTCGAAAATGCCGGTGCCAAGATACCTTCACGCGCCAGCACCAGCGATTGCAGCGCGCGGGCCATGCGGCCGTTACCATCGGAAAACGGGTGGATCATGACGAGATTCAGATGCGCCAGGGATGCGCGTACGACGATCGGCAAATCGCTCGGGCCATTGAGGCAGCGTATCAATTCCTGCATCAATGCCGGCACCAGTGCTGCATCCGGCCCTTCGTATACGATGTCGCTGCTGCCCTCGCGGCGAACGTAAATGACACCCGGACGCCATCTACCGGGATGTTTGCCCAGGTCGTAGCTCAGCATCATGTAATGCAGGCTGCGAATCATGGCCTCGTGATGTGAGAAATGAGCGTCGTCCGCCAGCTGCAGAATGTAGGTCATCGCCTCCCGGTAGCCGCGCACGGCCATCCAGGACTCCGTACGCTCATCGATGAGCGGTTGCTCGCCCTCTATGGCCGCAACGGCATCGTCTACCGTGACGTGGTAACCCTCGATGGAATTCGACCCCTGGATCGCCCGCGCGAACTGCGAGCGCCGCAATAGCCCGGTCCAACGGGTCGGCTGTTGCTGTAGCAGGAATCGCAGTCGTAACCGCATATCGTCCACGAGTTGGACGACTTGAAGATATTTGGCGGGAAGTTCGGCCAGATGGTAAAGCATAGGCCGTTATTATCAATGGAAAAGTTGGTTATTAACAGCTTATATGAGCATTATTTACCAACAATGCGTGCATTTCCCCACGCTAGACACCGGACGGGAACGTCGCGAGACAGCCCCGGTCACCTGATCGTCACCCCTTGCGTAGCCCCGCCGCGTCGCGCGCCAGGCTCTCGATGCCGGCCCAGTCGCCGGCCGCGAGGAGCGCGCGCGGCGCCACCCACGAGCCGCCCACGCACACCACGTTCGGCAGCGCGAGGAAGTCCGGCGCCGTCGCGCGCGTGATGCCCCCCGTCGGACAGAACAGCACGTCGGGGAAGGGCGCGCCGAGCGCCTGTAGCATGCCGATGCCGCCCGCCTGCTGAGCCGGGAACAGCTTGACCACGTTGAAGCCGGCGATCCGTGCGGCGATCAATTCGGTCGGCGTCATGACGCCGGGCAGCAGCGGGAAACGCGCTCCGCGCGCCGCTCCCGCGAGTTCCGCGGTGAGCCCGGGCGTCACGCCGAACTGCGCGCCCACCCGGTCCGCGGCGGCAAAGTCGGCGGGACGGGTCAGGGTGCCCACGCCGACGATGGCCTGCGGCACCGCCTTGCGCATGGCCTCGATGGCGGCGAGCGCGACCGGGGTACGCAGCGTGATCTCGAGCACCGTCAGGCCGCCTTCGAACAGCGCGCGCGCCAGCGGCACCGCATGCTCGAGTTCGGTGATGGTGAGCACCGGAATGACGGGGGCCAGGCCGACGATTTCACGAATATTCATGAGATCCTTCAAAACAGGGAGATGGCGCCGGCTTCGGCGTCGCCGGCGGCGCGGCGCATGCCGGCGAACAATTCGCGGCCGCACCCCGTCTCGTTGCGCGCGTGCGCGAGCATGGCAGGCTTGCGCTGCTGCCAGATGTCCTGCGGTACCCGCGCTTCGAGCACGCCCGTGTGGCAGTCGAGCCGGATGAGGTCACCGTCGCGTACGCGCCCGAGCGGTCCGCCGCTCACACACTCGGGCGTCACATGGATGGCGGCCGGCACGTTGCCCGATGCACCCGACATACGCCCGTCGGTGACCAGCGCCACCTGAAACCCCCGGCTCTGCAGGGAGGCCAGCGAGGGTGTGAGCTGGTGAAGCTCCGGCATGCCGTTCGCGCGGGGTCCCTGGAAACGCACCACCGCCACGCAATCGCGCGACAGACTGCCGTCCTTGAACGCGCGGATGACGTCCTCTTGGTCGTCGAACACCACGGCGGGCGCCTCGACCACATGATGTTCGGCTTTCATGGCCGAGGTCTTGATGACGGCACGACCCAGATTGCCCGTGAGCAGCCGCAGGCCGCCATGCGTGCTGAAGGGGTTGTGCGCCGGTCGCAATACGTCGAGGTCGCCGCTGGTCTCGGGCGCCGCGCGCCACGCCAGGCGCCCGGCATCGAGCCAGGGTTCGCTGGCATACGGGGCGAGACCGCGGCCCATGACGGTGTGGGTATCGGCATGCAACAGGCCGGCATCCAGCAGTTCGCGGATGAGAAACGCCATGCCGCCCGAACCCTGGAAGCGGTTCACGTCCGCGCTGCCGTTCGGATAGATCCGCGTGAGCAACGGCACCACCGCGGACAGATCGCTGAAATCGTCCCAGGTGATGCTGATCCCGGCGCAGCGCGCCATGGCCACCAAGTGCAGGGTGTGGTTGGTCGAGCCCCCCGTGGCGAGCAATCCGACCAGGCCGTTGACGATCGAGGACTCGTCGACGACCCGGCAGAGCGGCAGATAGTCATCGCCCAACCCCGTGATGCCCGCGGCGCGGGTGGCCGCCGCCACGGTCAGCGCGTCGCGCAGCGGCGTGTTCGGCGGCACGAACGCCGCACCCGGCATGTGCAGCCCCATCATCTCCATCAGCATCTGATTGCTGTTGGCGGTGCCGTAGAACGTGCAGGTGCCGGCGCTGTGATAGCTCCCGGCCTCGGATTCGAGCAGCGCATCGCGGTCCGCCTTCCCCTCGGCGTAGAGCTGGCGGATGCGTGCCTTTTCCTTGTTCGGCACACCCGAGGGCATGGGCCCGCCGGGCACGAAGATGACGGGCAGATGACCGAACGCCAATGCCCCCATCAGCAGGCCCGGCACGATCTTGTCGCACACTCCCAGGCACAGCGCGGCGTCGAACATGTTGTGCGAAAGTGCGACAGCGGTGGCCATCGCGATCACGTCACGACTGAACAACGACAGTTCCATGCCGGCCTGGCCCTGCGTCACCCCGTCGCACATCGCCGGTACGCCGCCGGCGAATTGCGCCACCGCGCCCACGGCGCGGGCCGCCTGCTTGATGAGCGCGGGGTAGCGCTCCAGCGGCTGGTGGGCGGAGAGCATGTCGTTGTAGGCAGAGACGATGGCGAGGTTGGGCCAGCGCAGCTGTTTGAGCACGTCCTTGTCGGTGCCGGCCGCGGCGAAGCCGTGCGCGAGGTTAGTGCAGGACAACCCGGCTCGTGCTGAATTCTGAAGCCTCGCCGCGTCCATTCGCTCCAAATAAGACGCACGCCCTTCCCTGCTGCGCTCGCGTATGCGCAATGTGACGTCCTCGACGCGTGCGTGCAATAGCTGAGGTCGCATCGCCATGAATCATTGTGCCACACCGCGGACACTTACTTGAAGCAGGCCCCAGATGCTACGCTTCGATGCATTCATGGGAGGATGTCTCTACGGTGGCAGTTTTACCGCACTTCGACATGTTGCTGTTCGGCGGCACCGGCGATCTGGTCACCCGCAAGCTGCTGCCGGCGCTGTATCGCCGCCATGCGGCGGGTCAGGTGTCGCCTGAGTCGCGCATCTACGGCATCGCCCGCTCGCCCCTGTCGCGCGCGGACTATGTGGCCCAGGCCGAAGCGGCCTGCCGTCAACACGTCGGCAAGGAATTCGCCGCGTCGGGCTGGGAGGCGTTCAGCGCGCTGCTCGACTACATCAGAATCGATGCGGCGGTGCTCGACGACTACGCCGCGCTCGCCGCGGCGCTGCGCGGACGTGCGGACTTCGTGCGGGTGTTCTTCTTCTCCACCGCCTCGAACATCTTCGCCGCGATCTGCGAGAACCTCGCCAAGGTGGAGGTGGTCACGCCGCTGTCGCGCGTGGTACTCGAGAAACCGCTGGGTCACGACACCCTGTCGGCCGACCTCATCAACCAGCAGGTGGGGGCCGTGTTCAGCGAGCGGCAGATCTACCGCATCGATCACTATCTCGGCAAGGAAGCGGTGCAGAATCTCATGGCACTGCGTTTCGGCAACGCGCTGTTCGAGCCGCTCTGGCGGCGCGGCCTGATCAAGCACGTACAGATCACGGTGGCCGAGGAACTCGGTGTGGAGCGCCGCGGTCATTTCTACGACACCACGGGGGCGCTGCGCGACATGGTGCAGAACCATCTGCTGCAGCTCCTGTGCATCATGGCCATGGAGCCGCCGGCCAGCAACGATCCGGACGCCGTTCGCGACGAGAAGCTCAAGGTACTGCGCGCGCTCAGGCCGCTGCGCGATCGCGACGTGCTGACCAAGACGGTCCGCGGACAGTACAAGGCGGGCGCGGTGGGCGGTCTGCCGGTGCCGGGGTATCTCGAGGAGGCGGACATCGGCGCGGAGAGCACCACCGAAACCTTCGCCGCGCTCAAAGTGGAGATCGACACGTGGCGCTGGGCGGGCGTGCCCTTCTATCTGCGCACGGGCAAACGCCTGCAGCAACGACTCACCGAACTGGTGGTCACCTTCGACGAGGTGCCGCATCCGATCTTCGAGAAGCCGCAGACCTCCAACACCGCGAACGTGCTGGTGATACGTCTGCAACCGGACGAGAGCATCACCATGACCATACTCGCCAAGAATCCCGGCGAGGGCATGCGCCTCAAACCGGTGAGCCTGAGCCTCGACTTAGGCGAGACGTTCAAGACGCGCAGCCTCGATGCCTATGAACGACTGCTCATGGACACCGTGAAGGGCAACCTCACCCTGTTCATGCGGCGCGACGAACTCGACGCCGCCTGGCGCTGGGTGGATCCCATCCTCGCGGGCTGGATGCAGTACGACGAGAAGCCGAAGATCTACATCGCCGGCAGCTGGGGTCCCGCCGCGTCGAGCGCGCTGCTCGGCCGCGACGGTTTCGCGTGGCACGATGAGCTCTGAGCCGTTGGAAACCCGCTACCCGGACGCAGACACCCAGTCGCGCACGCTCGCGAGCGGTATCGGAGCCTCGCTCGCCGCCGCCATCGATGCGCGCGGCGCGGCGAGCCTGGTGGTGTCGGGCGGCAAATCGCCGGTCCGCCTGTTCGAAGCACTGCGCATCCTGCCGCTCGATTGGAGCCGGATCGGCATCACGCTCGCCGACGAACGCTGGGTGGACGCGACGGACGCGGCGAGCAACGAGCAGCTCGTCCGCGATGTGCTCCTCAAGGACGGCGCGGCCGACGCCCGGTTCATCGGCCTGAAGAACGGTGCCGCCAGCCCCATGCTGGGTGCCGCCGCGGCCTGGGAAGCCCTGGGGCCGATCCCGCGGCCCTTCGATGTGACCGTGCTCGGCATGGGCGACGATGGCCATACCGCATCGCTGTTCCCCCACTCCCCCCATCTGCCCGCGGCCCTCGATACGCGCAACCCCGCCGCCTGCATCGCCATGCGTGCTCCCACCGAACCGCACGACCGCCTGAGCCTCAACTTGAGCGCCCTGCTCGAATCGCGGCGCATCGTGCTGCTGCTCGGCGGCACCGCGAAATGGCAGGTGTACACGGCGGCACGCGGCGACGGCCCCGTGGAGCAGATGCCCGTGCGCGCCGTGCTGCGACAAAAGCGCACGCCAGTCGAAGTCGTCTGGGCCCCATGAAGCCCCATAAGGAACCATCGTGAACTCAATTTCGAAAGCCATGCAACCCCTCAGAGACACGGAGGACGACCGGACCGCCCTCAGCAAGGACGCGATCAAGAACGCGTTTCTGGACGATCTCTTCTACATGCAGGGCAAGTTTCCCGCCCTCGCCACCAGCAACGACTACTACATGGCGCTGGCGTACGCCATTCGCGACCGCATGCTGCAGCGCTGGATCAGCACCGCCGCGGCTTACACCACGCAGGGCTCGCGCACCGTAGCGTATCTGTCGGCCGAGTTTCTGATGGGGCCGCATCTCGGCAACAATCTGATCAACCTCGGCATCTTCGATCGCGTGAAGGAGGCGATGACCGAACTCGGGCTCGATTTCGAGAAGCTGCTCGCCCAGGAGGAGGAGCCGGGCTTGGGCAACGGCGGGCTCGGCCGTCTGGCGGCCTGTTTCATCGACTCGCTGGCGACGCTCGAGGTGCCCGCCATCGGCTACGGGATCCGCTACGAGTTCGGCATCTTCAGCCAGGAGATCATCGACGGCTGGCAGATCGAAAAGACCGACAAATGGCTGCGCTTCGGCAATCCGTGGGAACTGGTGCGTCCCGAGTGGGCGGTGTTCGTGAAGTTCGGCGGCTACACCGAAAACTACATCGACGAACACAACCGCCTGCGCGTGCGCTGGGTGCCGCACAAGATCGTCAACGGCGTGCCCTACGACACGCTGATCCTGGGTTATCGCACCAACACCGCCAATACGCTGCGGCTGTGGCGCTCCGAGGCGCCGGAATCCTTCGACTTCGCGATCTTCAACAGCGGCGACTACTACGGCGCCGTGAACCAGAAGGTCACGTCCGAGAATCTGAGCAAGGTGCTGTATCCGAACGATCAGGAGCTGCGCGGCAAGGAGCTGCGGCTCGAGCAGCAATACTTCTTCGTCTCGTGCTCGCTGCAGGACATGTTCCGCATCCTCGAACGCCAGGGGCTGCCGGTGGTCAAGTTCCACGAGAAGTTCGCCGTACAGCTGAACGACACGCATCCGGCCATCGCCATCGCCGAACTCATGCGCCTGCTGGTGGATGAATACCTGCTGCCGTGGGCGGAGGCCTGGAGCGTCACCTGCAAGACGTTCGCGTACACGAACCACACCCTGCTGCCGGAGGCGCTCGAGCGCTGGTCGCTCGCGGTGTTCGGCCGCGTGCTGCCGCGTCATCTGCAGATCATCTACGAGATCAATGCGCACTTCCTGGAGGAGGTCCGCATCCGCTATCTCGGCGACGAAGCCCGCATCTCACGACTGTCCATCATCGACGAGAGCGGCGAGCGCTACGTGCGCATGGCGCATCTGGCCTGTGTGGGCAGTCACGCCATCAACGGCGTCGCGGAGCTGCACTCAGAACTCTTGAAGAGCGACGTGCTGCGTGATTTCTACGATCTGTGGCCGCGCAAGTTCAGCAACAAGACCAACGGCGTCACGCCGCGCCGCTGGATGGTGCTGTGCAACCCGAAGCTGTCGGACCTGATCTCCGAACACATCGGCGAGGGCTGGATCAAGGATCTGTCGCGCTTGAAGGAACTCGAGCCGCTCGCCGACAACCCGGAATTTCGGGCCCGCTGGCGCGAGATCAAGCAGCACAACAAGCGCGTCTTCGCGCAGCTGGCCCTGGAACGCACCGGCGTGGTCGCAGATCCCGAGTCGATCTTCGACGTGCTGGTCAAACGCATCCACGAGTACAAGCGTCAGCATCTGAAGGTGCTGCACATCGTCTCCTTGTATCACGCCATCAAGTCAAATCCTGCGCTCGCCGTGCAGCCGCGCACGTTCATCTTCGGCGGCAAGGCGGCGCCCGCATACCATGCGGCTAAGCTCATCATCAAGCTGATCACCTCGGTGGGGGAGGTGGTGAACCGCGATCCCGACGTGCATGGACGGTTGAGAGTGGTGTTCCTGCCGAACTTCAACGTCACCAACGGCCAGCGCGTCTATCCCGCCGCGGATCTGTCGGAGCAGATCTCCACCGCCGGCAAGGAGGCCTCGGGCACGGGCAACATGAAGTTCTCGATGAACGGTGCGCTCACCATCGGCACGCTCGACGGCGCCAACATCGAGATCCGCGAAGAGGTGGGTGCGGACAACTTCTTCCTGTTCGGGCTGAGCGCGGCCGAAGTGTATGCCATCAAGGCCCGCGGTTATCGCCCCATGGACTACTACGAGGGCAACCAGGGGTTGCGTGACGTCATCGATCTGATCCGCAGCGGCTTTTTCTCGCGCGGCGACACGGAACTCTTCAAGCCGCTCTTGGACGACCTGCTGCACAACGATCCGTATCTGCTGCTCGCCGACTTCCAGTCCTACATCGAGTGTCAGGACCGGGTGTCCGAGGTCTACCGGGATACAGACCGCTGGACGCGCATGTCCATTCTCAACGCGGCGCGCAGCGGCAAGTTTTCATCGGATCGCACCATCCGCGAGTATTGCGACGACATCTGGCACGCGAAGTCGGTGCCGATCAGTCTGCTCACGCACAGTCAAGCAGGAAGCGCATAGTCCGGCGCAACGGCTCGGCGGCGCCCCACAGGAGTTGATCGCCGACCGTGAATGCGGACAGATACTCGCCGCCCATCTCGAGCTTGCGCAGGCGGCCGATGGGAATGGTGAGGGTGCCGCTCACCGCCGCCGGGGAGAGCTGCCGCATCGTGCTTTCGCGATCGTTCGGCACCACCCGTACCCAGGGGTTGGCGCCCGCGATCAGTGCCTCGATCTCCTCGAGCGGAACGTCCCGCTTGAGTTTCACGGTCAATGCCTGCGAGTGGCAGCGCATGGCGCTCACGCGCACGCAGAGGCCTTCGACCGGGACCCGCGCGTGCTCGGTGCCCAAAATCTTGTTGCACTCCGCGCCCGCCTTCCACTCTTCGAGGCTCTGACCGTTGCCGAGGTCCTTGTCGATCCAGGGAATGAGGCTCGCGGCCAGGGGCACGCCGAACTGGGAGGTCGGCAGCCGGTCGCTGCGCAGCGCCTGGGTCACCGCCCGGTCGATGTCGAGGATGCCCGCCGCCGGATCACGCAGCAGCGGCGCGGCCGCATCGTGCACGAAGCCCATCTGCGCCAGCATTTCGCGCATGTTCTGCGCACCCGCGCCCGAGGCCGACTGATACGTCATCGCGCTGATCCACTCCACCGCGTCCGCGCGCAGCAGACCGCCCACCGCCATGAGCATGAGCGAGACGGTACAGTTGCCGCCGATGAAGTCCTTGACCCCGCGCGTCTGCGCTGCCCGCATGACCGGCAGATTCACCGGGTCGAGCACGATCACTGCATCCTCGCGCATGCGCAGCGTCTTGGCCGCGTCGATCCAGTAGCCGGTCCAGCCCTCGGCGCGCAGCCGCGTGTGCACGTTCTCGGTGTACTCGCCGCCCTGGGCGCTCACGATCATGGGCAGCGCACCGAGTGCGTCCAGGTCGTTGGCATCCTGTACGCGGCGCACCGGCCGACCGATGTCGGGCGCCGGACCGCCGGCCTGCGTGGTGCTGAAAAAGGTCGGTTCGACCCGTTCGAAGTCATGCTCGGCCCGCATGCGTTCGAGCAGCACCGAACCCACCATGCCGCGCCAGCCGACGATGCCCAAGTCTTTCATCATGAGATCAGGAACTCGCGCGCCGGAGCACGCAGGTTGTAGTGCGACGCCATCGCATGGCCGTACGCGCCGCAGGTCGCGATCAACAACACGTCGCCCTCCTGCGTGGGCGGCAGCCAGCGATCGGCGCCCAGTTGGTCCGCCGTCTCGCAGATCGGCCCCACGATGGTGACCTTGCGGCTCATGGGCTCCTCGAGACGGGTGAGGTTACGGATGTCGTGATGCGCGCCGTACAGCGCCGGCCGCAGCAGCGAATTCATGCCGGTGGCGATGCCGACGTAATGCACGTCGCCCTTGCCCTTCAGCTGCGTCACGGTGGCCACCAGCACCCCGGCCTTCGCAACGACGTAGCGGCCGGGCTCCATCCAGAACTCCAGGGCCGGGAAGTCACGCGTGAGCCGCGCGACACCCGCCGCGAGCGCGCGCAGATCGAGTTCGGGCTGTCCCGCCTGCTCCGGCACGCCCAGGCCGCCGCCGAGATCGATCACCCGCACATCCGGAAAATGACGGGTCGCGGCGGCGAGCGTGGCGCCCGTCTCCGTCCAGTTCGACACGCTGAAGATGCCGCTGCCCGCATGGGCATGCAGACCGGTCACCCGGACGTCGCAACGCCGCGCCAGCTGCGCCATGTCCGGCAATTCGGACAAGGGCACGCCGAACTTCGAGTGCACGCCGGCGGTCCGCACGTGCTGGTGGTGTCCGCGGCCCACCCCCGGATCGATCCGCACGAAGATCTCACGGCCGGCGAACACCTCCGGCCACGCCTGCAACGGATGGAGATTGTCGAGGGTGACGTGCACGCCGCGCGCGAAACCGTACTCGTATTCGCCACGCGGCGTGAAATTCGGCGTGAACAGCACCCGGTCCGCATCGAGTCCCGGCACGCTCTCGAACGCATGCGCGAGTTCGCCCTGCGACACGCACTCGAACATGAAGCCCGCCGCATAGATGCGCCGCAGCAGCTCAGGGTGCCAGTTCGCCTTCATGGCATAGGCCCAACGCCGCACCGGCTCGACGCCGCGCAGCGCGCCAAGGGTAGCCTCGAGGGTGTCGGTGTCGTAGACATAGGCCGCCGACTCGCGCGTGGCGATGGCACACAGCTGCGCGCGTTTGTGCGGCGTCTCCCACCACTGCGCCGTACGCACCGCGCTGGTGTCGTCGGCGAACAACTGCTGCCAGGTCGGGCCCATCACCGTGTCCGAGCCGATGCGCTGGATCAGCCGCTCGTGCAACTGATGCACCAGCCGGTCACCCTGGGCCTCGTCGATCACGAAGGTGAAGTTCAGGTCGTTGGCGGCCTGCGTCACGAGATAGATCTTCTGATCCTGGAACAGTTCGAAGGCAGACCCGAGTTCGTGCAAGATGCCGCGGATGTTGTGCCCCAGCAGGCTTAACGACGCGCAGGGACCGAGAATCTCCACCCCGCACAACGCGCCGAGCGCGCCGCTCAGACGGGCGAGCGTCGCCTCATCCAGGGTGTTGGCCGCCGGATCCAGCGACACCGTGACATTGGTCTCGGAGGTCGACACCAGGTCCACCGACAGTCCCTGCTGCTTGAAGATCTGGAAAGCATCGGCAAGGAAACCCACCTGATGCCACATGCCGGGGCTGTCCATGGACACCAGGGTGATGCCCTTCTTGATGGCGATGGCCTTGACCTGCGCGGCCGTGTCGGCCACGTTCCCCGACACCACCGTTCCCTCCAGGCCCGGCGCCTGGGTGGCATAGACGTGCAGCGGGATGGCGTACTGACGCACCGGCAGCACGCAGCGCGGATGCAGGATCTTCGCGCCATTGCTCGCGATCTCCTGCGCCTCGTCGTAATGCAATGCACGCAACAGCCGTGCGGTCGGCACGAGCCGCGGGTTGGCGCTGAACAGCCCCGGCACGTCGGTCCAGATCTCGAGCCGCTCGGCGGCGAGTTTGGCGGCGAAATACGATCCGGAGGTATCCGAGCCGCCGCGGCCCAGCAACACGGTGTCGCCGTCGGCATTGGCGGCGATGAAACCCTGCGTGATCACCACCCGACCGAGCGCGGCCCACGCTGCCTGCAACGCGACATCCGGCGTAAAATCACAGGTGGCCGACAGCAGTGAGGCTTTGTGGGATGCGCCCGGACGCTGCTCGGCGTGGAGCACGCTGCGCGCGTCCACCCACACGGTGTCGATGCCCTGCGAGTTCAGGAAGATCGCCCCCAGGACGGTGGCGAGCAGTTCGCCCGACGCCATCACTCGCGCCCGCACCCGGTCGCTCACCTCACCGGTCTCGACGAGGGCATCGGCCATGCGCCGCAGATCTTCGATCAGTCCCTCGTAACGGGCGTCGAGCACGATGGACAGTTCTCGGGCGAGCTCACGATGACGGCCGTCGATGTGCTCGAGCGCCGCGCTGTGTGTGCCGGCCACCGCCGCGGCGATGAGCGCCTCGAGCCGATCCGTGATCCCGGACAGAGCTGAGTGCACCACCGCCGGACGCAAGCCCGCGGCGATGCGCTCACGGAGCACGGCGGCGATGTTGTGCCAATTGGCGGCGGACGATACGGAGGTGCCTCCGAACTTGAGGACCACCCAGTTTTTGTTGATGTCAGACACGTGTGAGGGCGAACCCCGACCCTTGAAATCTACTCGTCAGGACTACTCGTCTTCGAAGATGTCGCGCAGCTCTTTTTCCAACTGACGCTCGGCGAGCACGTCCTCGACCCTGCTCCAGGCGGCCTTGCCACGTTTGCCGGCCGCGGCCGCTTTCGGCCGCCGCTCCGCGCGCTCCAGCAGCGGATCGAAGTCATGGGATTCTTCGGCTTCGCCAAGAAACTCATCGTCGATATCGAAATGTTCGTCTTCGCGTTCGCTCATTTTTCGAGAAAAGCCCTTGAAATCAACAGGATCGATCAGCCCAGCACATGAAGTTGCGCACTATAGCCGATTCTGCCCCGCATTCAACTACTTGTTGCATTTTACGTGCCCGCGCCCCCGTACGTTACGTGCCCGTGCGGGTATGTTCGGCGTGCGCCGGCAGCGCGCCCTGGGCCACTGCCCGGTTCACCGCGGACAGGATGGCCAGCAACGAGGCCGTGACGATGTTGCCGTGCATGCCGGCGCCGAACAGCGTGTGCCGCGAGCGTGTGGTGATCTCGATATACGACACCGCCTTGGCGCCGCTGCCCTCGCCCCGCGAATGCTCCTCGTAGGCCAGTACGTCGAAGGGCAGTCCCACCGCCTTGACCATGGCATCGATGGGTCCGGAGCCCTGCCCGGCCCACGTCTCCGACCGCCCCTCCCGCTCCACCTGCAGCGTCAGACGTTCGTGGTCCGCGCCGTCCGTGGAGGCCGTGAGTTGATGCGAGCGGTACACGAACGGGGCGCGGGGGCTCAGGTACTCGGTCGAGAAGAGATCAAATATTTCTTTGGAACTCAGCTCTTTACCGGTGATATCTGCGGCAACTTGCACCACGCGGCTGAACTCGATCTGCAGCCGTCGCGGCAGCACCAGCTGATAGTCGCGCTCAAGCAGGTACGCCACACCGCCCTTCCCCGACTGGCTGTTGACCCGGATGATCGAATCGTAGGAACGGCCGAGATCGGACGGATCGATGGGCAGGTACGGCACGTCCCACAGGTCCGCGTCGGTGCGCGCTGCCAGACCCTTCTTGATCGCGTCCTGGTGCGAGCCCGAGAAGGCGGTGAACACGAGGTCGCCTACATAGGGATGCCGCGGGTGAATGGGCAGCTGATTGCACGCCTCGGCGCAGCGGGCCACCTCGTTAATGTTGGAAAAATCTAGTTTCGGATCAATACCTTGCGTATATAAATTGAGAGCCAGCGTCACCAAATCGACGTTGCCGGTACGCTCACCGTTGCCGAACAAGGTTCCTTCCACCCGGTCCGCACCCGCCATCACCGCGAGCTCCGCCGCGGCCACCGCCGTGCCGCGGTCGTTGTGCGGATGGACACTGAGCACACAGGCCTCACGTTTCGCCACATGCCGCAGGAACCACTCGATCTGATCGGCATAGACGTTGGGCGTCGCCATTTCCACCGTCGCCGGCAGGTTCAGGATCGACTTGCGGGCCGGCGTCGGCTCCCACACCGCATTGACGGCATCGCAAATCTCCACCGCGAAGTCGAGTTCGGTGCCCGTGAAACTCTCCGGGCTGTATTCGAAATGCCACTCGGTGCCGCGGTCGCGCTCGGCATGTTCGCGCACCGACTCCGCGCCGCGTACCGCGATGTCGACGATGCCTGCCTTGTCGAGACGGAACACAACCCGTCGCTGCGCGACCGACGTCGAGTTATACAGATGAACGATGGCCCGCCGCGCGCCGCGCAAGGACTCGTAGGTTCGCGCGATCAACTCCGGGCGTGCCTGCGTCAGCACCTGGATGGTCACATCGTCCGGTACCAGACCCTGTTCGATGATCTCCCGCACGAAATCGAAGTCGGTCTGCGAGGCCGCCGGAAAACCGACTTCGATCTCCTTGAAGCCGATCTTCACCAACAGGTCGAACATGCGCCGCTTGCGGGCCGCGTCCATGGGTTCGATCAAGGCCTGATTGCCATCCCGCAGATCCACGCTGCACCACAGCGGCGGTGCCGTGATGACCCGGCTCGGCCAGGTACGGTCGGGAAGCGTGACGGGGGTGAATGCTTGGTATTTGGTCGATGGATTGTGCAACATGGATTCTCTCGCTCGAAGGATCGGCGCCGGACGGACGTTGCCGCCCGGAGGCGCTGAAGGGGAACTCTACCGGTCTTTTGAAGCGCCGACCGTTGGCGCGGAATGAGTGGCGCCTAGCGGCGCAGGAGCAGCAGCGCGGGCGCATACGGGTGCCGTGCACCACGAAGGCCGGGAACGATGTGCCGGGCGAAGCTCATGGGCGGGAAATCTAGCACTCATCGCGCAAGCGGTGCAAGGTGCGGAGGGCCAGGGCGAGGATCATCAGGCACGGGTGGTGGACGCGGGGGGTCCCCATGGCTCCTCAGACGTCGGTGCCGTAGTCGCGGCTCTTCCAGCGCGCTCCCCGGCCGCGCCAGTGCGTCACCGCCGAACTCACCGTCGCGCCCATGTAAAAGAGTGCGATCCCGGGCAGAGCCAGGGCCCAGAGCGGGCTGCGTCCGTAACGACGCAAGGTGGGCAGATAGCTCGACGCAGAAAGCCCCCAGGCTGCGAGCCCCATCAGCGCCGTTGGGCCCTGGCCCCACAGCGCCGCGCCGATCGGCACCCACCACACCAGCGTCAGACTCACGAGCGTCGCGACCAGCAGCCACGCCGAATGGCGCAGTTGCGTGAAGGCCGTGCGGGCGACCATCTGCCCGATGTCGCGCGCGTGGGGATAGGGCCGGATGGAACTCGCAAGGTTCGAATTAGCAAGATATATCGGTCCCAGCTTTTTGATTTTATTCGCTAAAGTCACGTCATCGATCAGCGCACCCCGGATGGCGTGCAGACCGCCGGCACGATCCAGCACCGACCGCCGGATCAGCACCGTGCCGCCCGCCGCCGCCGCCGTGGCCGCGCGCGGATCGTTCACCCGCGCGAACGGATACAACATCTGAAAAAAGTAGACGAAGGCTGGCACCAAGGCCCGCTCGGCGACGCTCGTGCAGTTCAGACGCACCATCTCGCTCACCATGTCGAGCGCCGGTTGCCCCGCCGCCGAGTGCTCCAGTCGCGCCACCAGCGCGGACAGATGACGTGCGTCGTGCACGATGTCCGCATCGGCGAACAGCAGCACCGGCGCGTCGCCGGCCGCAATCCCTTGTTGCAGCGCCCATAATTTTCCGGACCAGCCGGGTGGTTTCGGCTGCCCCGACAGCACGGTCAGCTCGGCGCGGGTCGGTGGCGCAGCGCCCGGCCCCGACCCGGCTGCCGCGGTGGCCGCCGCACGCGCCAGGTCGGCAGTCCCGTCGCTCGACCCATCGTCGACCAGGATCACGCGAAAGTGGCCGGCGTAATCCTGCGCCAGCAGCGAGCGGATCACCGCCCCGATGGACTCGGCCTCGTCGCGTGCCGGCACCACGATGTCCACGTCCGGAACGACGGCGGACCGGACGGCGTCGAGCTCCGGCGTCGAGCGCCAGAAGCGGCCGTGCCCGAAGAATAAATAGAGCCATACGACCAGGGACAAGGCGGCGACGAGCATGGCGGTTACGTGGGCGCGGCTGCGCGCGTGCGGGCGCGGGCCGTCGCGCCTAGAGCCAGCCGCCCAGCTGCCGCTGCACGATGGCGGCCAGCACTTCGACATGACGGTCGCTGGCATTGAGCGCCGGTACCAGGGTCAGTTTTTCACCGCCGAGCTCGAGGAACTTGTCGCGGTATTCCATGGCCACCTCCTCGAGCGTCTCCAGGCAGTCGACGGCGAAGGACGGCGATACGATGGTGAGCTTGCGAAGTCCGCGCTTCACCAGTTCCTTCAACGTGTCCTCGGTGTAGGGCTGCAGCCAGACCACCGAACCGAAACGCGACTGGTAACAATGCGACCAGTCGTTCGGATCCAGCCCGAGCCGCGCCACCAGCGCCCGGGTGGTGGCGTTGGCCTGCGCCTGATACGGATCGCCCTCCTTCACGTATACCGCCGGGATGCCGTGGTAGGACAACATCAGATGCGAGCGCTCGCCCGCCTCCGCCCAATGACTCTCGATGCTCGCGGCGAGCGCTTCGATGTAACCGGAGTCGACGTGGTAGTCGTTGACGAAGCGTGTTTCCGGCAGCCAGCGCCAGCGCTGCAGGACCGCGCTCAGGCGGTCGAATACAGACCCCGTCGTCGACGAGCAATACTGTGGATACAGCGGCAGCACCAGCAGCCGTTTCACGTTCTGCTCCGCGAGCGCCTTGACCGCCTTCGCGATGCTGGGATTGCCGTACGTCATGGCGAGCGCCACGCGCACGTCGCCGCCCAACCGTGCGCCGAGCAGCGCGCCCAGCTTCGTGGTCAGCTGCTGCGAATACACCGCGAGCGGCGAGCCGTCCGGCATCCATACCTTGCGGTAATTGCGCATCGTGCGGAACGGGCGAAACGGCAGCACCACGCCGTACAGCAGCGGCAGCCAGACCACGCGGGGGGTGTCGATGACGCGCCGATCGCCCAGGAACTCACGCAGATAACGTTGCACGGCAAAATAAGAAGGCGAATCCGGCGTGCCGAGATTCACCACCAGGACACCGATGCGATCCGGTGTCGGCGCCGGCGCTTGCGCCACGGCGCGATAATAAGCCATTGATCCCATCCTTAAAAAACCCGCGAGCAGTATACTGCCTGCCGAATGAACCCCTGCACCGTTGTGTCGGCCTGCCGTGATGTGGTTGAGCGCCAGTGAAGCCGAGGCACTGCACCTAAGCCTCGCGGTCGCGGGCCGCAGCGTGCTGTTCAGTCTGGTGCCGGCGCTCGGCGTGGCCTGGGTGTTGACGCGCGGCCGCTTCTTGGGCCGCGGCGTGCTCGACGCGCTGGTGCACCTGCCGCTGGTGCTGCCCCCGGTGCTGGTGGGCTATCTGCTGCTGCTCGCGTTCGGGTCGCACGGCGTGCCCGGCCGCTGGCTGG
>CAZZVN010000034.1:0-11100 GCA_964657625.1 uncultured Steroidobacteraceae bacterium | reverse complement strand
CCGAACGGCGAGAGCGCGGCGGCCCGGCTGGCGGGACTGTCGCTGCTGCTCGGCTGCAGCGGGCTCTTGATCTCCGAATGGTTCACGCACCGGGTGCGCCGCAGGTTGGGACACTGATGTTGAGCGTGACTGCGACCAAGCGCCGGGGGGATTTTCGGCTGCAGGCGCAGTTCGACCTGCCGACGCCGGGCGTGGTGGCGTTGTTCGGACGCTCGGGCTGCGGCAAGAGCACGCTGGTCGATCTGCTGGCGGGCCTGATTCAGGCGGATGCGGGGCGGATCGTGCTCGATGGCGCGGTGCTGCTCGACACCGAGCGTCGGGTGGACGTGGCGCCGGAGCGGCGTCGCATGGGTTACGTGTTTCAGGATGCGCGGCTGTTTCCGCACCTGCGGGTGGCGGGCAACCTGCGCTATGCGCTGCGCCGGGCGGCGGGGCCTGAGTACGTGAGCCTGGAGGCGGTCGTCGAGTTGCTGGCGCTCGCGCCATTGATGCAGCGGCGCGTTCATCTACTCTCGGGTGGGGAGCGGCAACGCGTCGCCATCGGACGGGCCTTGTTGAGCCAGCCGCGACTGCTGCTGCTCGATGAGCCGCTGGCGGGGCTCGACGCGGCACGCCGCGGGGAGGTGTTGCCGTACCTGGAGGCGCTGCGGGACCAGCTGTCCATCCCCATGGTGTACGTGACGCACGACTTCGACGAAGTGCTGCGTCTCGCGACCCACATCGTTCTGATGGAAGCGGGTACCGTGGTGGCGCAGGGCGGCATCGGCGCGATGAGCCTGGAGCCGCGGCTGCGTGAGCTGATCGGGCCCGACGCCGTGGGCGCCGTCATCGACGGTGTGGTGCTCGGGTTCGATGCCGCGAGCGGGCTCACGCGGCTGCGGGTGGGGCGCGGAGAACTCAAGCTGCAAACGGCGGTGCTCGCGCCGGGTGCGGCGCTGCGCGTGCAACTGCTGGCGCGCGATCTCATCGTCTCGACGCGGGCGCCCACGCATTTGAGCGTGCGCAACAACCTGCCGGGCGTGATCAGGCAGATCGTGGGCGACGACGCCCATTCGGACCTCGTGACCCTCGACATCGGTGCGCCGCCGGGCGTCACGTGCATCCTGGCGCGGGTGACTAAGGCGGCGACCCGGGAGCTGTCGCTTGCGCCGGGCCTGGCCGCGTGGGCGCTGGTGAAATCGGTGTCGCTGCGCGGCCATTCCATCGCCGGCGGCGCGGCGCCTCCCGCCGACCGCGCCGACGTCGCGGGTTAAACCGGCCGGGTCCCCAAATGCATGATGCCGACGATGTGATCGTCGGGCTGCAAACCCACCAATGCTTTGACCCCGGTGTCGTAGGCTGCGGCACCGGTTTTCCACATCACACCGAACCCAAGATCATGCGCCGCCAGAAACAGATGCTCGGCAGCGGCGGCCACGGTCATGACCTGTTCGATCTCGGGGATCTTGGTCTGCGCGCGACGCACCGTACAACCCACCACCACGATGCACGGCGAGCGCAGGATCTTGCGCCGCTCGCCGGCGAACTGCTCCTCGGTCATGTCGGGCAAGCGCAGCCGTTTCGCCTGGGCGGCGGCCGTCGCGAAACGTTCCTTGAGCTCCGACTCGAGCACGACGAAGGTCCACGGCCGCAGCCTGCCATGATCGGGGACATGTCCGGCGGCGTCGAGAATACGCGCCAACTGGGCCGGGTCGGGTCCGGGCTCGGCCAGACGGCCCGCGGAAGAACGCGTGTGAATGGCAGCGAATAATTCCATGGTCGTGAGCTCTCGATGTCAGATAGGCACCGGGGACCGGTCCATTTCGGCTATGCTTTGCGCCGTTCCGAATTATACCTGTTGCATCACAAGGAGCTTTCAATGAACCGTATTGTTTCGGCATCAATAGCTGCGCTGCTCGGCGCAAGCGCGTTTACAGCGAGTGTCGCGGCGCCGGTCACGTACGTTCTCGACCCCCATCACACCTACCCGAGCTTCGCGGCCGACCACATGGGCGGCTTGTCGGTATGGCGCGGTAAGTTCACGGATACCTCGGGCAAGGTCGTCTACGACAAGGATGCAAAGGCAGGGTCCATCGACGTCACGGTCAAGATGGACTCCATCGATTTCGGCATGGCCAAAATGGACGAGCATGCCAAGGCACCCGATATTTTCGATGCCGCCAAGTACCCTACCGCCACGTACACGGGTAAGTTCACCAAATTCAACGGTGCGACACCGACCGAAGCCGAGGGTTCGTTCACGATGCACGGCGTGACCAAGCCGCTCACGCTCAAGATCGACTCCTTCGCCTGCAAGATCAATCCGATGAGCAAGAAGGAAGTGTGCGGCGCGGATGCGACCGCCACCCTCAACCGGGCGGACTATGGCGTCAACTTCGGCGAGCAGTTCGGCTTCAAGATGGACACCAAACTCGAGATCCAGGTCGAAGGCAGCCCGGCGGGCTGATCGTCCGATTCACCGCGGCGGGTCGGCGCCGATGCGTCGACGGCGCACTCGACCAAGGCCCTGCGTAACGGATTGCGCCGGGCCTTTTCTTTTTTTGGTGCATCCAGGAGGGAGCCTCGACGATCACTGTGTATATATACAGCCCGCGATCGATATGATACGGTAGACCTCCTTTCACTGCGCCCCGGTGTCAGCATGGCCACGGAAAGAACGGCATCAAGAGTTGAGCGCCCAGAGCGCAGAAAACGCGGACGTCTTGCGTCCCGTAGCGGCCCAAACGACGACGTGACCTTGCCGACCCGCCTGTACCAGGCCATCGAGGCGGAACGCGCCAACCTGTCGAAGGCGGCATCGTTGCTCGCTTGCATGAGCCTCGCCTTGGAACACGAGGCGGACTTGGTGACCGGTCCGTATTACCCGGATCTCACCGGGATGGCGCATGACATGGTCAGACGTTCGATCGATGGTCTCGACTCCCTGGCGCTGCAGCAGGCCATGCTGCGCAACACCGTCAAGGAAGATTTTTGCGCGCACCCGCGAACGGCCGGAGCTGCACGGGTGTTTTGCACGGCGCGCCGGGTGCCCGGCTCATTGTCGACGCAGCAGGAACAGACCGTAACGGTGGACGGGCTCGATCCACTGTTCCACACACGGGAAGCCGGCACGCTTCAGTAGCGCGAGGAGTTCGTCCGGATCGAATTTCCACATCACCTCGGCGTCGATCGATTCGCCCTCCTCCAGGAACAGCGTGAAGTCGAGGGCGGCCAAGGTCACCGACTGTCGTACGCGGCTCTCGATCGACACCTCGTTCTTTCGCAGGTGGGGGCGATACGACGAGCGATACCGAAAATTCTCCAGGACGAAGTCGCCTGCGTAACGATGATTCAGATGCGACAGCATGTTGAGCGTCGAGCGCGGGCCATACCCGGCCGAGTCGTTGTAGGCCGCATGGATGACCGCGGGATCCTTGTCGAGATCGGCGCCCAGCAGCAGAAAATCGCCGGGCGAGCCGCAGCGGAACAACTCCCCGAGCAGTGCTTCCATCTCACGGTATTCCATGTTGCCGAGTGAGCTGCCGAGGAACAAGAACAGGCGCGACCCCGTGCAGGGCGTCAAGGCGCCGAGTCCTGTTTCGTAGTTCGTGCCGAGACAGTGAACGTGAAGGCACGCAAAGCGGGCCACCAGGCGCCGCGCCGCGCCAATGAGGGTCTGCGTGTCGACGTCGATGGGATAAAAGTCGCAACGCAGGCCCGCCTTCGCGTATTCGCCGATGAGGATTTGGGATTTCTCCGCGGTGCCGGTGCCTAGTTCGACCAGCGCCGGATAGCCGCACCGCTCGAGGATTTCCAGGGCGTGCTCGCGGAGCAGTCGCGCCTCGACGCGACGCAGGTAATACTCGGGCGTGCCGCATTGACGCTCGAACAGCCTGGTCCCGGTCTCGTCGTAGACGTACATCGCGGCGATTTTCTTCGGTGTCCTGCGCATGTTGGCAATCACGTTCGGACCGTCGCCCGCGAACGGGTCGGTCGAGGACGCCGTCAGAACGCGCACACGGCCCGCGCCGGGATCGTCGGCAGCGGCGGCGACAGCGGCAACGGCACCGGCGGGCAGGTCCGCACGCATCGCCACTACCGGAAGATCAGCGTATCGAGTTCGTGGAACATGGCCTGGTACAAGTCGAGGTACGCCTGCGCGCCCTGCCGCACGAGATGGCCCTGCCCCGGCAGCACGTCCAAATAACGGCTGACGCATCGGCGCGCATTGTTGATGTGGTCCGGCTCGTGTACGAAGTGCGCCCGCATGTACTCGAACTCGGGGACCTGCGCAGAGAAGCGGTACTCAGGGAATTTCAGGAAAATCTCGTGCCATGCCATGAATTCTTTCACGCTCGTGACCTCCGATGCGGTGTGAACCCCGAGCGAAAACGCCGGCGGGGATTCTCGGTACCAGGAAAACAGCGCCCCACCCAGCTGGCGGGCCGCGACGCAGGCGTTGCGGGCCTCTTCCACCTCGTTCGCCTCCAAGCCGAGATACGCGGCGAAGTTGCGCGCCAGCTCCACATGCGACACCGACTCGCGCAGACCGTACTCGTCCACCGCCGCGTCGAGTACGTAGGCACCGATTTCGTGGCCCCGGAGCGGCATGCACGGCAGCACCTCGTCCGATAATCGGCCCGACAGAATGGCGATGCCGCCGATGGTGTGGCGGTTGAAGGCGGCCATGCTGGCGAAGAACAGCCGCAGCTCGCCACGGCACAGCGCGCGCGCCGCGAAATGACGGTTGAAGGCGGCGAGCGTGCCGAGCGCCGGGTGATCGAGGCACTCGTCGTAGATCGCATCACCGAGCGGCAGTGTTCGATGTGTCGCGGCGTAATCGTCGGTCAGGACTGCGGCTTGCACGTTCACTCTCCTCGGTCAGTTTTGCGGGGCAACTTTTGCTGGGGTCCATCCTGACCAGGATCGAGTCGCCGGTTCAAGCGACCTTTTGTACGCAATGGCGTTGCTGTGATCACTTCCTGCTACTCACACGCTTGCGTTCCCGCGCGATGGTTGTCAGCAGCCAGGTCCGGAACGCGGCGACGGATGCGGCGTTCGGCGGATCGTCCATGGCAACGAAGTGGTAGGCGTTGACCGAAAGGAGGCTCGCATGAAACAGCCGCACCAATATGCCGTCGGCGAGATAGTTGGCGGCCAGGAAATCGTCACCCATGGCAACGCCGTGGGCTCGCGCAGCGGCATCCAGACAATTTGCGGTCGCGGTAAATACCGCATGCCCCTTGGTGTCCACCTCGAAGTCCGCCCGGGCGAGGCGCAGATATTCCTCCCATTCGGCGGTGGATCGATCGTGCAGCAATACCTGGCGGTGCAGGTCGTTCACGACCTTCAGGGACGAGAAGCCCGGAAGATTCCGGGAGCAGACCGGGAACAGACGTGACCGGAACAACCGGTCGCCTGTCTGCATATCGTCGGACACCTTGGCATATTGAATCATGCAGCTCACCTTGTGATCCTTTGGTGCCACCGTATTCTCTTCCGCCCGTACCTCAATGAACGTATCTGGTGCGATCGTGTAGAAATCGTGAATTCTCGGCACCAGCCACAACGCGGAGAAATCCGGATCCACGGAAATGATCAGCCGCGGCGAAGGGGGCACACGCGCCGGGCGGCGCAGCACCTGTTCGATGGAGACGAAACTCGAGCTCACCGATTTCAGCAATTGCTCACCCAGCGCCGTCAGCCGGATTTTCTTGTGGGCACGCAGGAACAAAGGACGGCCGAGATGGCGCTCCAGCTTGATGATCTGGCGGCTCACTGCGGATCGGGTCAGGTGCAACTCTTCGGATGCGCGCTTGATGCTCAAGTGCCGTCCGACCGCTTCGAACGCGCGAAAGAAGTTGAGTGGTGGCAGCCGGTCTTTCGGCATGGGGTTCCCATCCTTGGGTCAGGAAAGCGCTATGAATCTATATCAACACGCGAATAATGCGCCAGAAAAGACTTGTACCGCACTGCAGACGCGCCTGCGCAGCGATTGCAAGAGTTATGCGTGATTTTTCGGAACATACGGATGGCCAATTCGTCACGCTCGAGACGTTGACTCGGCTCGTTGTGACGCTGCAAGGTGAAGACGCTGACCGGAAAGCATGATTCCCACCTACTTTCAAGCAAGGAGATTCACATGATCATCGAATTAGGCAAATTGGCGGACGTGACGAAGAACTTTGGGTCGCATGGCAGTCTAGACGACTCTGGGTATAAGAATATTGGTTGATCGTTGCACTTAAAGCGCCGACCTGCAGCAATGCAGGTCGGCCGACGCTACACAATGAACAGCCGATTTTCAACAGCCTATTACATGGCGGAGCATGCTTACTGCGTGGAGTCTTCCGATGGCGCAATTATTCTGGACGTTCGTAGCGGAAGCTATCTCGCCCTTGATTTGAGCAGCTTGGCCATACTTCGAACGTACATCATCGACTGGCCTAGGAGCGTGTTGGTACGAGTTTCGGAGCTGCACGAAGTTAAAACGAATGCCAATCCTCTGATTTCTGAACTATTGCGCCGGGGGTTTGTGACAGCGGAGCAACCAGATCATCATCGCCCCTCTCATGTGGTACCTACCAGCTCCTCAATGCCGTCGGACCGCAAAGCGCCTGTCAACGGCTCCACCCTACTCCGAGGAATCCGCTTTATCTTATCGACTCTACAAGTGAGGCTTTGCTACCGACGTAATCGTATCGAGCCGTTCTTGAAGTGGCTCGTCGTTCATCAATCTGGGGTCCGCAGCAGGCCGTATCGTGGTGCAGCACAGAGCGAGTTATTAGCCGCCTTTTGCAGGATGAGAATCTGGATCTATACCGCCCGAGAACAATGCTTGTTGGATTCTATGATATTGACGGTGTTCTTGACGAGATCACGCGTGCCGTGCCAATTCGTCATCGGCGTGACAGCCAAGCCCTTCTCTGCACACGCCTGGGTACAGATTGGCGATGCGGTGGCGAATGACGTGATCGACCACGTTCAGGAATACCTGCCGATTCTTTGGACCTAACAGACCGATCAGGAACTCATTCATGTTCCGTTACCTTATCGCCGTCGGCGACTTTACCCAGGAAAGCCATCGCAGCGAACTTAATACACTGCGTCGCCGCGCGAAAATAGAGTCGAAGACATGGCGGGTGGCGGTCGACCGGAGCAACTGCTTCGCAATCTACGCCGATCGACAGTATTACCAGGGCTTCTCGGTACTGTTGACTGACGATTCGGGGGTTATCTTCGGCTCGCTTTTTAGATCCTCAAAGCATCCACACGGTTGCGGGTCCCGGCCCCTGCTCGCACTAGAGAACGAGGAATGCGTCGACATCGTCCAATCGGCTGGGCGAGCTTTAATCGAAAACTACTGGGGGCACTATGTGGCCTTGGTCAGGACAGATACAGAAGGTCGATTTGTGGTGCTGCGCAGTCCGGTCAGTCCGTTGCCGTGCCTCCATCGTCGTTCCGGCGCACTGGACATTTTCTTCTCGCACCTGCCCGATGCCTTGACTTTGCTGTCCGCTCCAACGTCGATCAACTGGGACTGTATTGCGGCGCAGGTGGTTGGTAACGACTATCTGTCCAGCGAAACTGGCGTACGGGAAATTCTTGCGATCGAGTGCGGCACCGCGATCGAGTGTGGAGCTGGCGCTGTCCGAACAAATCACTACTGGGATCCCAGGTCATTCCTCGAAAAGAGAGATATCGATGACTTTCCGCGTGCAGTCGAATCGATTGAAAGCGCGGTCGATTATTGCGTCGCAGCACTGTCCTCGAATCATGAACGCATCCTGGTCAAGCTGTCTGGGGGGCTAGATTCATCCATCGTCCTGGAATCACTTAGCCGCGCTTCTCACAGGCCGACACTACGGGCAGTCAACTACTTTTCACGCGCCTCCGGCGATGAACGGGTGTACGCGCGTTGCATGGCTCAGAAGGTAGCTGTGCCACTTATTGAACGGGAGCGAGAAGAGGATCTAGACCTAAAAGCCTTTCACCGCTGCAACATGACCGTACAACCCGTTCTGAATTTTTCTGCGGCCGACTCCGAGGGTAGGAATTTGGCCCTCGCGCACGAGTTGGGCGCATCCGCCCTCTTCGACGGCGAGCTAGGCGACAACGTCTTCGGCTCTTACCCCGGACCAGGGACACTCGTGGAATACGGCAGAAGAGGCATTTTGGCAAGAGGTATTTTGGCCGCGGCGCTGGATTATTCTGCCCTGACGAGGCAATCGTTGTGGCGCACCGTGAAACTAGCGCTTCGGGAATCGCGGGACGTGCGGCGCCGTCCGGACTTTGTCGCCTCTGAGGACTTGAACCGACGTTATGGGCGAAGCGCAGCTCGCTCGCTATTTCTTACCTCGGACGACGTCGCAGAACACTGTACGAGATTTGGCGACCGCTTCGTGCATCCCTGGCTGCGACGGTCTAGAGGCTTGGCGCCGGGATCTCAGCCTCTTATATTCGGCTTAATAGCGTCGACCTCGACGGCCCTCCATTCGCCTTTTTCCCTTGCCGGTGACCCTCCTCGCATATCGCCGTTGATGGGCCAGCCACTTGCCGAGGTCTCCTTGCGAATCCCGAGCTACCTGCACATCCAGAACGGTCAGGATAGGGCAGTGGCTCGGAGTGCCTACGCGAGGCGCATACCGGACATGATCATCCAAAGGGGTCTGGGCAAGGGCGGTCCCACGATGTGGACGCGCGATCTGATCGACAAGAACCCCACATTCTTTCGCGAGTTCTTGAGAGACGGAATTCTCGTGAAGCGCGGCCTGATAGATCGACGAAAACTCGACGTTCTTCTATCGCCGGGTATCGTCAAGTCTGTAGCGATGACTGGCGATCTCATTGCAAAGGCCTATATTGAGGCATGGTTGAGAAAATGGCCCGCAGCTTGAATGTTGGTACATCCCTAAGACTCTGGATGTTCCGTCGACGACTTGATCGCGGTCCACCTCGCGTATTGAGAGGACTTGGCCGGATCATCATCTTTCTCGTTTTTCAACCAAAACCGGAACCAATCTATCTGGCGCTCGAAATTCATCAACTGATGCGCCGGTTGAATCAGACGATGAGTCTCACGCGGAAATACGTACATTTCGACAGCCTTGTGTTCCTGATGCAATGCGCTCCACAAGGGAAGCGTCCCGAGGTATTCCGTATCGCTTACCTGTAGCAGCAAAGGAGTGTTGATGCGAGCTGCCTTATTAACTACTGACATCTCGTCCCACCGGCCCGTAGTATCGTCCCGAGGATCGGGCATATGGAACAAGGCATAGGGTCCATTGACCGGGTCACGCCGCCAGTTAGCCGTATCAAATAGATCCCAGCGGGCCCGTTCCAAGATGCTGCCGTTTCGAAAAGCGGCCGCGGCGATCCTGTTGGGATGCGCAAGGCAATAGTTGCCGGCATTGGCGCCTAAACTATTCCCGGAAAGCCCGACGCGGGCCCCATCGACGATGCCGGAAGCCACTTGATCGTCTATGAGCCCGTCGATAAGGCTGCACAAAACGGGCAAGATCCGACTGTAGTCCTTTTCGCGAGTCATGATTTCACGCACGGGGACATCGACGCAGACGACGACGAAGCCTAACTGTACCGCCACTTGTTCCGGCACGTTGTCCCCGCCTCCCCCCCGTAAAAAGCCGTTTCCACACGAATAGCTGGTGATGAGCAGGGGGTAGCGTCGCCCCTGCTCGAGGTTTTTTGGGACATACCGGACGCCGCGTCCGGGATATCCAGAGGTCGTTGGCCAGGTGTACCAAATCGCCCGTCCCCGGGCGAGCGATCGCAGGTCTGAGTTGGGATCGAAAAGCACGCGGACCTTACCGCTTTGCAGATCGATGGACTGGACACGAGGAGGCTCATCGGCATCGCTGGCGATAAAGACAGCATCGTGGCCACGCATGGGTGATGAGGTAATTTTCAAGATCCCGTCTTCATCCAAGTTGTACAGCCGACCGCCACCCTTATAGATCAATCGCACCGAGTTTCTGTGCAGGCTCCACGCATACAGAGCCACTTGTCCCGGCGGTTGATTTCCGAGCCGTCCCCCCAGCGACTCGGCAAGGTAATACACCTCCTCTTCATCGTGGGACCACCCTATGACGGTGATTTGATTAGCCTTGCATTCGGGCAAGTCGCATCTCAAGGCGCTCTCCGCCGACCTCGAAGTCACTTCCAGAGCGTACTGACCGGGGTATTCATAGGGATCCGCCGTCATCTTGTCCACTGGTACGGGGTGTGCACTTAGAGTCTTGGTGTCACCGAGAGGAGTGCTCGCAGCCAAAGGGGCGGTCGGCATTTCCATGGTCAGGGTGCCGCGGCGGATGTCGAAGATGGCACTTTTCATACCGTCCCATCCAGGAGGTACGTAGTCGTCGTCATCTGTGTGTCTCACGTTTCGCCAACGGTCAATGAAGGGGAACGTTTCAGTAATGAGATTACCTCCTAGCACATGGTCGTCGTAAAGCACGCCTTCCAGGTTTTCCCGGTTTTCGGCTTTTCGTAGCATTTGTCGATTGGGCGCCAGTTTCAGCCTAAGCTTGTTCATATTCTCCGACGCCTCCAATCCCAAGATATCTCGAGGGGAGTGGGTGAGCTGCCGCGTCGTCTTGCCGTCGATTCGGGATTTCCACAACTGTACCTGCTCACCGTCCCTACGAAGGTAAAAAAACCATCGCCCGTCCCGACTCCATTGCACCGGCGTGTTCAACAGAATTCCAGGTGCCGGAGGGTCTAGTATTTCCGAACCGGCGGGCAGAGTTATGGGTTTTCCGCCGTTCTCATAACCGACTATTACCCAGGACAACTCCCTGACATTGGAATGAGTATTAGGGTGACACACTCCCATCACCACGGTTTTTCCGTCGGGCGACCGGGACACCGACGTGACGTCTTTCATCTCGACCAGCATCGAAGAGTTTATCGACGCCCGGGACGGGTGTAGTGCCGTCAGCAACAGCATTGAACTCGCTGCGAGAACCAATCTTATGTTTACCATTCCTTGGAGACCTGCAAGGTGACGAAACGGCCGAGGGGACTGGTATTAGCGGTGTCATAGTTGAGCCCGGGAAACGCCGATTGCACATAGGGCGGGTTGCGGTTAGCTATATTGATGGC
>CAZZVN010000033.1:38916-41784 GCA_964657625.1 uncultured Steroidobacteraceae bacterium | reverse complement strand
CCCTTTTCGTTTCAGCAGCCGAGCGTGCGACTTACGCCGCTGACCCCGCCCCCGCCGCGGGTCTACGGCTCGAGCCGGGACCGCCCTCCCAGGTAGGGCGCCAACGCCGCCGGTAACGTCACCGAGCCGTCCTCGTTCTGATAGTTCTCCAGCACGGCCACCAATGCCCGGCCCACCGCGACTCCCGAGCCATTCACCGTATGCACGAGTTCTGGCTTGCCGGTGGCCGGGTTGCGCCAACGCGCCTGCAGGCGACGCGCCTGGAACGACTCGAAATTCGTGCAGGAGGAAATTTCACGGTAACGCTGCTGCGAGGGTAGCCACACCTCGATGTCGTAGGTCTTCGCTGCGCCGAAGCCTGAGTCCCCCGCACACAGCACGATCACCCGGTACGGCAGTTCCAACGCCTGCAGCACCGCCTCCGCATGTCCCGTCAGCGCCTCGAGCGCGCCGTAGGACTCCTCCGGGCGCACGATCTGCACCAGTTCCACCTTGTCGAATTGATGCTGACGGATCATGCCGCGCGTGTCCCGGCCCGCCGCACCCGCCTCCGAGCGGAAACACGGCGTGTGCGCCGCATAGCGCAGCGGCAACGCGCCCGCCTCCAGGATCTGATCGCGCACCAAATTGGTGACCGGCACCTCCGCCGTCGGGATCAGATAGAAACCCGGGTCCCCCTGCACCGCGAACAGATCCTGCTCGAATTTCGGCAGCTGCCCGGTGCCCTCCAGCGCCGTCGCGTGCACCAGGTACGGCACGTACGCCTCCAGGTAGCCATGCTCGCCCGTATGCAGGTCGAGCATGAACTGCGTGAGTGCCCTATGCAGTCGCGCCAACCCTCCGGTCATGACGACGAACCTCGCACCCGAGATCTTGCCCGCGGCCTCGAAGTCCATGCCGAGCGGCTCACCGAGCGCGACGTGATCCTTCGGCTCGAACGCGAACCGGCGCGGTTCGCCCCAGCGACGCAGCTCGACGTTGGCCGCCTCGTCGCGGCCGTCCGGTACGCTCGCGTGCAGCAGGTTGGGCAGGCCCAACTGCAGCGTCGCGAGCTGCGCCTGGATCGCGGCGAGTTCGCTTTCGATGCCCGCCATGCGCGCGTTCAACGCCTCGCCCGCGGCCAGCAACGGCGTGGCATCCTCACCGCGCGCCTTGGCCTGTCCCACCGCCTTCGCGCCGGCATTGCGCTCAGAACGCAGCCGATCGGCCTCGATCTGCATGTCCTTGCGCCGCTCCTCGAGCGCCGCGAACGTACCCACGTCGAGCACGAAGCCACGCCGCGCCAGCTTCGCGGCCACGCCGGCCAGATCGCTGCGCAGCAGTTTAGGATCGAGCACGAGGAAATTCCTTGTTTTTTAAAACGAAGTGACGGCACCGGTAACCGGGCACGGTCATTGTGCCCGGTTGTCGTACTTGTCCGGAAGGATAAGACGCCTCCAGGGAAACTGCTCCCCTCCCCTCGTTTCCTCCAGGCATCCCATCCATCAGGCCATGCCCTGTCGCGCCGCCCGGTCGCGCTCGCGCCGAGCCGTCAACGCCTCGCCGATCTTGATCTCGAGCCCGCGCGGCGCCGGTTCGTAGTAGCGGCGGTCCGGCATCGCGTCTGGGAAATAGCGCTCCCCCGCGGCATACCCGCCGGGCTCGTCGTGCGCGTAACGATAGCCCTTGGCGTAGCCCAGCTCCTTCATCAGACGGGTCGGTGCGTTGCGCAGCTGTAGCGGCACTTCGAGCGAACCGAAACTCGCGGCGTCGGCGGCGGCGGCCTTGTAAGCGGTGTACACGGCATTGCTCTTCGCGGCACAGGCCATGAAGACGACGGCCTGCGCGATGGCGAGTTCGCCTTCGGGGCTGCCCAACCGTTCGTACACGGCGCAAGCTTCGAGCGACAGCGTCAAGGCGCGCGGGTCGGCGTTGCCGATGTCCTCGCTCGCCATACGCACCGCCCGCCGGGCGACGTACAACGGGTCGCACCCGCCCGCCAGCATGCGGCACAGCCAGTAAAGCGCCGCATCGGGGTCGCTGCCGCGCACCGATTTGTGCAGGGCGGAGATCTGGTCGTAGAAATTTTCGCCGCCCTTGTCGAAGCGTACGTAGGTGCTGCCGATCACCGCACGGGTGGTGTCGAGGTCGAGGTGGCGCCGCGTGGCATCAACCTCGCGCCCACTCCCAGCCCCCTCCCCGCCTTCGCTCACATCCGCCGGCACGCTCAGGTCCGCCGCGGTCTCCAAAAGATTGAGCATCCGGCGCGCATCGCCGTCGGCCGCGGCCAGCAACAGCTCGCGCGCGGCCGGCTCGATGTCGAGGTTCAGCGCACCGAGGCCGCGCGGCACGTCGGCGAGCGCGCGGTCGAGCAGCGCAGACAGGTCCGCGGGGGTCAACGACTTGAGCACGTAGACCCGGGCGCGCGACAGCAGCGCGTTGTTGACCTCGAAGGAGGGATTCTCGGTGGTGGCGCCGACGAAGATCAGCGTCCCGTCCTCGACGTAGGGCAGGAACGTATCCTGCTGCGATTTGTTGAAGCGATGCACCTCGTCCAGGAACAACACCGTGTCGCGCGTGCCGCGCAGCGCGCGCGCCTGCTCGACGACGGCGCGGATGTCCTTGATGCCGGCGAGCACGGCAGAGAGCGCGATGAACTGCGCGCGCGCGCCGTTCGCGACCAGCCGCGCGAGCGTAGTCTTGCCCGTGCCGGGCGGCCCCCACAGGATCATCGAGTGCGGGCGGCCCGCTTCGAGCGCGCGGCGCAACGGCGCGCCCGGCCCGAGCAGGTGTGTCTGGCCGACGTATTCGTCGAGAGTCTGCGGCCGCAGCCGGTCGGCGAGCGGCCGATAGGTGCCGTCCCCCGCGGGGCCTCTCGCGGCGGCAACC
>CAZZVN010000033.1:0-38906 GCA_964657625.1 uncultured Steroidobacteraceae bacterium | reverse complement strand
CAACCGCGGCGGTGGTGGCACCCGCGGCGGTGGCGGTGCCCGGGGCGCGCTCACCGGCAGCACCGGCGTCCGTGCCGTTCATTTCGTGTCGCGCCCGATTACGTCGACTCCCGCCGGCGGGGTGAAGGAGAACAGGTCGGGGGCGAATCGGGCATTGCGCTCGGGATGGGTGAATGTCAGCTGGGTCACCTGGTTCAGCTTGTCGGCGAGGAACAGCGACGCCAGTTCCCCCTTGTCGAACCCGATGCGTACCAGTTGAAAATCGGTGTCCGTATGTTTCGGGATCAGCTGGAACCAATCCAGGCCGCCGCTGCGCGGCAGCGCCTTGACGTCGAACTGACCGGCCACGGAAGCGGGGCCGCCCGACAGCAGCATGGCGGGCGTGCTCGCGAGCGTACCGTCCATGTCGCGCACGTTCGCCTGGGACAGGTCCTTGTCGTAGAACCAGATCTGCCGGCCGTCGGCGAGGATGAGCTGTTCGGAAGGCGCGGTGTAATCCCAACGGAACCTGCCGGGCCGCTGGAGGGAGAACCTCCCCGCCGCCCGGCGCACCACGTTGCCCCGGCCGTCGTCGATGGTCTGCGTGAAGTCCGCGGACCACGTGGCGAGTCCGCTGAGATACTTGTCCACCTGGGCGGCGGCCTTGCCGGCCGCGGCCGGCGCGGCATTCCGGGCAGCGGCCGCCGCGGCATTCCGGTCCGCCGAGGGCGCGGCATCCGGGGGCGGGTCCGCGACGGGAGCAGTAGTCGCCGCGAGACCGCGCACGACGGACAGGCTCAGCAGCAATGCGGCGCCGAAGGCGGTGGCGCGTCGCTCGACGTGTTTCACGCGCTCAGTCCTCCGGCGGCGGTGGCGCGCCGAAAATTTCGCGGGCACCATTCGATTGCAACGGCCCCACCAGCCCGGCGGCCTCCATCGCCTCCACCAGCCGCGCCGCGCGGTTGTAGCCGATCTTCAGGCGGCGTTGGACGCCGGAGATGGACGCCTTGCGGGTCTCGGTGACGATGCGCACGGCTTCGTCGTAGAGTGGGTCGGCTTCGGCGTCCACGAGGCCGCCCTCGCCGTCCTCGTCGTCCGAGGGAAAGCCGGGAATCGAGCCGCGCGGTCCTTCGAGGATCTCGTCGATGTAGACGGGCTGCGCCGCCGTCTTCAAGCCGGCCACCACGCGATGGACTTCCTGGTCGGAGACGAAGGCGCCGTGCACACGCGTGGGAATGGACGTCCCGGGCGGCAGATAGAGCATGTCACCGTGGCCGAGCAAAGATTCCGCGCCGCTCTGATCGAGGATGGTGCGCGAGTCCACCTTGGCGGAGACCTGGAAGGCGATACGTGTCGGGATGTTGGCCTTGATGAGGCCCGTGATCACGTCGACCGATGGGCGTTGGGTGGCGAGGATGAGATGGATGCCGGCGGCGCGCGCCTTCTGTGCGAGGCGGGCGATGAGTTCCTCCACCTTCTTGCCGACGATCATCATCAGATCGGCGAGTTCGTCGATGATGACGACGATGAACGGCAGGCTGGTCAGGTCCGGCACGTCCTCGGCGACGATGCCCGGCACGCCCTGCGCGATCTTCTGCATGCGGATCGGATCCTTGATGGGCTTGCCGGCCTCGGCAGCGTCCTTGACCTTGCGGTTGAAGCCGCCGATGTTGCGCACGCCCATCATCGACATGAGCTGGTAGCGCCGCTCCATCTCCGCCACACACCAGCGCAACGCGTTCGCCGCCTGCTTCATGTCGGTGACCACGGGGGCCAGCAGGTGCGGGATGCCTTCGTACACCGACAGCTCCAGCATCTTCGGATCGATCATGATCATCCGCACGTGTTCGGGCGTGGCCTTGTACACGAGACTCAAGACCATGGCGTTGATGCCCACCGACTTGCCCGAACCCGTGGTGCCGGCGATCAGCAGATGCGGCATGCGCGCGAGATCCGCGACGATGGGCACGCCCCCGATGTCCTTGCCGAGCGCGAGCGCGAGCGGCGAGGCCACCTCGTCGTAGGGCTTCGATTTGATGATCTCGCCCAGGGTCACGATCTCGCGTTTTTCGTTGGGGATTTCCAGACCGATCACCGACTTGCCCGGGATGATCTCGACCACGCGCACGCTGATGGAGGACAGCGCGCGCGCCAGATCCTTCGCGAGGTTGCTGATCTGGCTCACCTTGACGCCGGCCGCCGGCCGCAATTCGAAGCGGGTGATGACCGGACCCGGCAGGACCGCCACCACTTCGGCCTCGACCCCGAAATCACGCAGCTTGATCTCGACCAGCCGCGACATGGCCTCCAACGCCTCGTCGGAATACGACTGCTCGCGCGCTCCCGGCTCGTCGAGCAGCGACAATGCCGGCAGCTCGCCCGAGGTCGGTGCATCGAACAGCGGTACCTGGCGTTCGCGTTCGACGCGTTCGCTCTTTTCGGGCAGCGGCGCCAACGCCTCGATGCGTGGCGGCGGCCGGCTGGCGACCTTCTTCTGCTCCTCGCGCACCACGCCCTGCCGGGCCTGCTTGCGCTGCTGCCCGGAGGCGAGTTCGCGGCGCTGCTGAATCCGGGTGATGGTCCACTCCACGCCGTCGAGCACGGCGGCGCCCAGCCGGTCCATCACCGAAAACCAGGACAGTCCGATGAACAAGGACACTCCGGAAAACCACAGCGCCAGCAGCAGCAGGGTGGCGCCCAGGAAACTCAGGCCCTGGGCGCTGCCGTGGCCGACGTACTCCCCGAGTCCGCCACCGGCGCTGTTCGGAAACGCCGTGCCGTCCCAGTGCAGCGTGGCGAGCCCGCAGCTGGTCAACAGGGTGAGCACGAAGCCGGCCGCGCGCAGCAGGGTGTTGAGCCGCGAGCGCGCATCCGGCAGGGACTGCTCCTTGTGCACGAGCCAGCCGGCGTAGGCCATCATGACGGGGAACAAATACGCCGGACGACCGAACAGCGCGAAGAAGAAGCCGGCCAGCCAGGCACCCACCGGTCCTATCCAGTTATGGATCGGTCCCGTGTCGCCGGTATTCCAGAAACTCGAATCCGATCTGGCATACGACAGGAATGCGAGCACCAGCAGCAGAGCCAGCGCGCCGAGCACCCACAACGTTCCTTCCCGCAGCGACCGCGACACCGCAGCCGACAGGAATCGGGGGGACGCCTTCTTGGCGCCTGCACCCGCGGAGAAATCTAGACCTTTAATGATGTTTACTTCTCAAACGATTGAATATCAGAGTTCCATACCATGCTTCGGAGCGATGCTCACTTGTTTGAAGTAGCTGGCGTCCCCAGATTTACTTACCATGAGATTCGGGCGGCACCGGTCGGCCGCGTCCGTTCCGATAGCGAGGAAAAATTATACATGAGCACAGTCCGGCACAGTCGCCTGCTGATCTTGGGTTCGGGTCCTGCGGGTTACTCGGCGGCGGTGTACGCCGCGCGTGCGAACCGCGCGCCGCTGCTGATCACCGGGCTCGAGCAGGGCGGGCAGTTGATGACCACCACGGAGGTGGACAACTGGCCGGGCGATGTCGAGCATCTGCAAGGCCCTGCATTGATGGAGCGCATGCGCCGCCACGCCGAACGCTTCAACACCGACATCGTGCTCGATCACGTGAACCGCGTGGAATTGCGGCAGCGTCCGCTGCGGCTGTTCGGCGACGGCGGCGAGTACACCTGCGACACGCTCATCATCGCCACCGGCGCTTCGGCCAAATACCTGGGACTCGCCTCGGAAGAGGCGTTCCGCGGCAAAGGGGTCTCCGCCTGCGCCACCTGCGACGGCTTTTTCTTTCGCGGTAAACCGGTCGCCGTGGTCGGCGGCGGCAATACCGCCGTGGAGGAGGCCCTGTATCTTGCGAACATCGCCTCGCACGTTACGGTGGTGCACCGTCGCGATCGATTCAGATCAGAAAAAATTCTTCAAGATCGGTTACTTGCGTTGGAATCCTCCGGTAAGGTCAGCATCGCCTGGAATCATGCGGCGGATGAAATCCTGGGTGACGCGACGGGCGTCACGGGCGTGCGGCTGCGTTCCGTCCACGACGGCGCCACCCGCTCCCTGGCGGTGGATGGGGTGTTCATCGCCGTGGGTCATCATCCCAACACCCAGCTGTTCGAAGGACAGCTCGACATGCGCGCCGGCTACATCGTCGTGAAGGGCGGCAGCGAGGGCGACGCCACCGCGACCAGCATTCCGGGCGTGTTCGCGGCCGGCGACGTGGCGGATCATGTCTATCGACAGGCCATCACCTCAGCGGGTACGGGTTGCATGGCTGCGCTCGATGCCGACCGGTACCTGGAACGCATCGATCTAGAGCCGCGGGCCGCCAAGATCGCAGCTCACGCGTGAGCACGCTGCGCGCCAGATTCCACAAGAGCATGGCGGACGTCGACGCCGCCGCGTGGAATGCGCTGGCCGGTCATTCGCAGCCTTTCCTGCGTCATGAATTCCTGCTCGCCGTGGAGGAGTCCGGCTGCGCGTCCCGGCGTACCGGGTGGACGCCGCGCCACCTGGTGCTCGAGAACGCGCGCGGGCAGGCGGTCGGCGCCATGCCGCTCTACCTCAAGAGCCATTCGCGGGGCGAGTTCGTGTTCGATTTCTCCTGGGCCAATGCGTATTCGCAGCATGGGCTCAGGTACTACCCGAAGCTGCTGAACGCCGTGCCCTTCACGCCGGTGCGCGGCTCCCGACTGCTGGTGGCCGCGGATGCGGACGCGCCGGCGCACGTACGCGCCTTGATCGAATCGGCCGGCGAATATGCCCGCGCCGAGGCCCTCTCGTCCTGGCACGTGCTGTTTCCCAGCAACACGGACTTGGCGGACCTCAAGGCGGCCGGCCTGATCGAACGACGCGACTGCCAATTTCATTGGTTCAACCAGGGGTATGAATCCTTCGACGCGTTCCTGGCCACGTTCACGGCGGAGAAACGCAAGAAGGCCAAGCGTGAGCGTCGCCGCGTCGCCGAGGCGGGGATCGAGTTCGACACGCGCTTAGGGGGGGAGATGGACGACGGTCTCTGGGAGACGGTCTACGCCTTCTATGCGGATACCTTTTACCGGCATGGCCACGAGCCGTACCTGACGCTCGATTTCTTCAAGCGTATCGCCGCCGCCCTGCCGGACCGGCTCATGCTGAAGATCGCGCGTCATGGCGCCGCGCCCATCGCGGTGGCCATTTTTTTCATCGGCGAGGAGGCGTTGTTCGGACGTTACTGGGGCGCCGGTGGCAACTACCACAGTCTGCATTTCGAGACCTGCTACTACCAGGGCATCGAGTTCTGCATCGAACACAAGCTGCGGCGCTTCGAGCCGGGCACGCAGGGCGAGCACAAGGTGCCGCGCGGCTTCGTGCCCACGCTCACCAGTTCCGTGCACGACATCGTCGACCCGCGCTTCGCCGCGGCCATCCGTGATTTCGCCGCCCGCGAGGCGCGTGGGGTGGATCAGTATGCGGCGTCGGTCAACGAACACGTTCCCTACCATCGGGGCGAGGACGAGGAGCTGCGGCTCTGAGCAGACTGGTGTGGCTGGGCGAGCAGGCGGATCTGGAGTGGTTTCCGCCGCTCGATCAGGCACTGCGCGATCCGCCCGGACTGCTCGCCGCGGGCGGTGATTTGAATCCTAAACGGCTGCTCGCGGCCTACGAACGCGGCATCTTCCCCTGGTATTCGGCGCAGCAGCCCATCCTCTGGTGGTCACCGGACCCGCGCATGGTGTTGTTTCCCGGGGAGTTCAACATCTCGCGCAGCCTGGCAAAGACGCTGCGCAAAGGTGTTTATCGCACGCGGGTGGACACGGCGTTCGGCGCCACCATCCGTGCCTGTGCTGGGCCGCGCCGCTCCGGGCCGGAGACGTGGTTGAATGCGGAGATGATCGCCTCCTACGAACGGCTGCACGCGCTCGGCTTTGGTCATTCAATCGAAACCTACGCCGGCGATGAGTTGGTTGGGGGATTGTATGGGCTGCACCTCGGCGACATTTTCTTCGGCGAATCCATGTTCAGCCGCGAGCGCGACGCTTCGAAAGTGGCCATGGCACGGCTGGTCGTCGAGTGCCGCGTACGCAACATCGCCTTGATCGACTGCCAGGTGGCAAGCGACCATTTGTCGAGCCTGGGTGCGCGCGAGATCGCCCGCAGCGAATTTCTCGTCATGCTGCGGCGCCACGCCCGGCGCGAGCCCTCCGCTCGCTGGACCGACAGCGCTCGGGGTGCTTGATACGTAAATTGCATTACCAGGGTGCTTTATGCACAATGCCGCCCGGTTTACCGTACTCCCAAGGGCGCATGTCAAAAGAAGAGGCAATTCAATTCGAAGGCGAGGTGGTCGAGACCCTGCCTAACACGACGTTTCGCGTCAAACTCAAGACCGGTCACGTAGTCACCGCCCACATATCGGGAAAGATGCGTAAAAACTACATTCGCATTCTGACCGGCGACCAGGTGACGGTGGAGATGACGCCGTATGACCTGACCAAGGGTCGGATCGTCTACCGCGGCCGCTGAGCCGCACCGCTGCGGCGTGGCGTCACGCCGCGCGCCGCAGCCCGCCGCCCTTACGCTCTAGCTTTCACTCTGCGACACCAGCGCAGGTTGGTCCGCGGCGCGCATGTCGAGCTCGAGCTTCTCGCCGTCCTCGCTCACCGTCACGTCGACGGAACCGCCGTCCACCAGCTTGCCGAACAGGAGTTCCTCGGCGAGCGGACGCTTGATGTGCTCCTGGATGATTCGCGCCATCGGCCGCGCCCCCATCTTCGGATCGTACCCCTTCTTCGCGATCCAGCGTCGCGCCGGCTCGTCCACCGAGAGCGAGACCCGCTTGTTTTCGAGCTGCGCTTCGGCCTCGACCAGCAATTTGTCCACCACCCGTTCGATGGTGCTCTGATCGAGGTTGCTGAACTGGATGACGGCATCCAGGCGGTTGCGAAATTCGGGAGAGAACAGGCGCCGTATCGCTTCCATGGCGTCGTGTCCCCCATCCGACTGCGTGAAACCGATGCTCGGCCGGCTCATCTCGAAGGCGCCGGCATTGGTGGTCATGACGATGATCACGTGCCGGAAATCGGCCTTGCGTCCGTTGTTGTCGGTGAGCGTGCCGTGATCCATGACCTGCAGCAGCAGGTTGAACACGTCCGGGTGCGCCTTCTCGACCTCGTCGAGCAGCAGCACGCAATGCGGATGCTTGGCGATCGCCTCGGTGAGCAAGCCGCCCTGGTCGAAGCCCACGTAGCCCGGCGGCGCGCCGATCAGGCGCGACACGGTGTGCCGCTCCATGTACTCGGACATGTCGAAGCGTACGAACTCGACGCCCATGGCAATCGCCAGCTGGCGGGTGACCTCGGTCTTGCCGACGCCGGTGGGACCGGAGAAGAGGAAAGAACCAACGGGCTTGCGCTGGTCGCCCAGGCCCGACCTCGACATCTTGATCGACGCCGACAGTGCCTCGATGGCCTTGTCCTGGCCGAAGATGGTGAGTTTGAGATTGCGCTCGAGGTTCTTGAGCACGTCGCGGTCCGACAACGAGACGTTCTTCGGCGGGATCCGCGCGATGCGAGCCACCACGTTCTCGATCTGCGTGACGGTAACCGACGTCTCCCGGCTCTCGACCGGCCGCAGACGTAAATTGGCGCCCGCCTCGTCCACCACATCGATCGCCTTGTCCGGCATGTGGCGGTCGTTGATATGCCGGGCCGCGAGCTCGGCGGCCGCCTGCAACGCGTCGTCCTCGTACTTCACCCCGTGGTGCTCCTCGTAGCGCGTCTTCAAACCGCGCAGGATGTCGACGGTGTCCTGCACCGACGGTTCCGTGATGTCGATTTTCTGGAAGCGCCGCGCGAGCGCATGATCCTTCTCGAAGATGCCCCGGTACTCGTTGTACGTGGTCGAACCGATGCAGCGCAGTTCGCCGTTCGCCAGCGCCGGCTTGATGAGATTGGAGGCGTCCATGACCCCGCCGGACGCGGCGCCCGCACCGATGACGGTGTGGATCTCGTCGATGAACAGGATGGCGCCCGGCTGTTTCTTAACCTCGGAGAGCACGGCCTTCAGGCGCTTCTCGAAGTCGCCGCGGTACTTGGTGCCCGCGACCAGGGAGCCCATGTCGAGCGAATAGATGGTCGCGTCGATCAGCACGTCCGGGACCTGGTTCTCGACGATCATGCGCGCGAGCCCCTCGGCGATGGCGGTCTTGCCCACCCCCGCCTCGCCCACGTACAGCGGGTTGTTCTTGCGGCGGCGGCACAGGATTTCGATGGTGCGCTCCACTTCGAGCTTGCGGCCGATCAGTGGATCGATCTTGCCCTTGCGGGCCGACTCGTTGAGGTTGGTCGCGTATTTCTCGAGGGCATTGCCGCCGCCGTCGGCATCGCGCTCCGCGTCACCCGAGGATCCGTTCTCCTCGCGCTCGCCGCTGCGCTCCTCGCCGCCCGCCTTCGACAGGCCGTGGGCGATGAAATTCACGACGTCGAGCCGGGACACGTCCTGCATGCTCAACAGATACGCGGCGTGGGATTGCTTCTCGCTGAAGATCGCCACGAGCACGTTGGCCACCGTGACTTCTTTCTTGCCGCTCGACTGGACGTGGAACACGGCGCGCTGCAGCACGCGCTGAAAGCCGAGCGTCGGCTGCACGTCCCGGTCCTCGCCGGCCGCGAGCCGCGGCGTGGTCTGATCGATGAATTGTTTCAATTCGGTCTTGAGCTTGGCCGTGTCGGCGCCGCACGACTTGAGCACCTCCCGCACCTTGGGGGTGTCCACGATCGCCAGCAGCAGATGCTCGACGGTCATGAATTCGTGCCGTGCCTCGCGCGCACCGGCAAACGCATCGTTCAAGCAGAATTCGAGTTCTTGACTAAGCACTTTACGCCTCTTCTAGCGTTGCCATCAACGGATGCTGATGTTGTCGCGCATACGCGATCACCTGGGCCACCTTTGTCTCCGCGATCTCATAAGTAAAGACCCCACACACACCCTTGCCCTTGGTGTGAACCTCGAGCATAACCCGAGTTGCCTTGGTGCGGTCCATAGCAAAGAATCGCTGGAGAATATCGACCACGAACTCCATGGGAGTGTAATCGTCGTTGATCAGCACGACGGTGTACAGTGGCGGCCGCTTGAGCTTGGGCGCCGCTTCCTCGACGACCAATCCCGTTCCGTCCCGCCCTCGTTCTTTATCACTCATGGATGAATAGTTTATAGGGTGGGTTCTGCCGCTTTACAAGAGTTACCCGTAAAAGCGTTGCTGAAAAGCCAAAGTCGCAAAACCATGTCACAGAATTTTAACAAGGAAAAACAAATGCTTGAGGCGCGAAGCGGCTACGCCGTATGATTGCTCCGCGCGGCAGTCCCGTCGGGACATAGGCTTATCCGCCATTTGTTTGCGATACAGCGCGAATTCATCCATGGCCGAGACACAAACGCGAGAATGGCTGACCCGTCTGCAGAGCAACGGTCCCGGAGTGGGGATGCTGGTGCTCGCGGCCCTCATCGTGGTCGAGCTGGCGCGCATCGCCATCCTGCTGCTCGGCGGCCCGGTCAACTCCCCGCAGCCGGTGCTACCCCACGGCATGCCCACGCATCAGCAGACTGGCGTGGACGTGCGCAGCGTGGTGTCCGCCCATCTGTTCGGCACCGCGGTGGCCGACCCTTCGACACAGGATCCGAACAACGCGCCCGTGAGCCAGTCGAGCCTGGTCCTCGCCGGGACCATCGCCACCCAGGATCCGACGCGCGGCGTCGCCATCGTCAGCGAGGGCGGACCGGCGCGGGTGTTCTCGGTGGGTGACAACCTGGGCGGCGCCAAGCTGCATTCCGTCTACCTGGATCACGTCATCCTCGACCGGAGCGGCGTTCTCGAAACGCTGCTGCTGCCGCGCCTGCTCACGGGCACGCGTGGGGCGGTGGCACCCGCGAGCTCGCGCCGCGGCAATCCCGACCCGGCGGCCAATGCTGCGGTCGACAACATCCGCCGCCTCGTACAACAGGACCCCGGCATCCTGGACCAGGTCATGCGCGTGGTGGCCTCGTATGACAACGCCGCGGGCAAGCTGCGGGGTTTCCGGGCCTATCCGGGACGAAATAGGGCGGTATTCAGCAAGCTGGGGTTGAAACCCGGGGATTTGGTCACAGCACTGAACGGCTCGGCGTTGGACGATCCACAACACAGCCAGGAGGTGTTCAACACGATCCAGACTTCTGACCATGTGACGGTGACGATCGAACGCGGTGGCCAGAAGCAGGACATCACCTTGAACATCGCCCAGGTGGCGGCGCAGGCCTCCAAGGACCTCGAGGGTGACGCGGGCGCCAACGGCGCTGCGGGTTCGCCGTCCAACGGCGGCCCACCGACGGCGTCACCGACCGGTCCGGCCGCGCAGACGCCCAATGGCACGAACGAGAATTCAACTGATTAGCGCGGAAATCTTTATGCCGAAAACCTCCCAAGCACGCCGCCGGGCTCGAACGGGCGCGGTGTGCGCGCTGTGCGTTTTGCTCGCCGTGATGTCATTCCCGGCAGCGGCGCAGAACCGGCCGCAGGACGGCCCGACCATCACCCCGAACTACAAGGACGCGGATCTAAGCCAGATCATCCAGGCCGTGAGCGAGGTCACGGGCAAGAACTTCATCATCGACCCGCGCGTCAACGCCAAGGTCACCATGCTGTCCGCCACACCCATGTCGCCGGCGGCGTTCTACGAGGCGTTCCTCGCCGTGCTGCAGGTGTATGGCTACGTGGCCGTGCCGGCCGGTCGCGTGATCAAGATCATCCCGAACACCGATTCACGGCAGCTGCCGTCGAACGATCTGCCGAGCTCCGTGAGTTCGACATCCGATGAGATCGTCACGCAGATCATCACCATGAAGAACGTGAGCGCCGCGCAGCTGGTGCCCCTGCTGCGTCCCTTGATCCCCCAGCAGGGCCACCTGGCGGCGTATCCCAGCGGCAACATGCTCATCATCTCCGACCGGGCCAGCAACGTGAGCCGCATCATGCGCATCATCTCGCGCATGGACGAGAGCGGCGACGAGCCGGTGGAGGTCATCACCCTGCACAACGCGAGCGCCACCGAGCTCGTGCGCACGGTGAATCAATTGAGCCAGGGCCAGGCTTCTGAAGGCGGCGGCTCCGCGGTGAAGATCGTCGCCGACGAGCGCACCAACAGCATCCTATTGAGCGGCGAGAAGTCGCAGCGCTTGAAGACCAAGGCGCTGATCATCAACATGGATACGCCCATGCAGACCGGCGGCGACACGCAGGTGCGGTATCTGCGCTACGCGGACGCGGAGAAGATTTCCGAGAAGCTCAAGGGCCAGGCGTCGGCCTCCGCCAAGGCGCAAGGCGGTCCGCAGGCGAATGCCCCCGCGGCGGCGGCCGGCGGCGGCTCCAACGTCGATGCCAGCGTGACCATCTGGGCCGATCCGGCCACCAACGCACTCGTCATCACCGCACCGCCCAAGATCATGCGCTCACTCATGGCGGTCATCGACAAACTCGACATCCGCCGTGCCCAGGTGCACATCCAGGCCTTGATCGTGGAGGTGGACGTCAACAAGAGTTCCAACGTCGGCGTGCAGTGGCTGCTGGACGGCGGTTCCTCGTATGGCTACGGTCTGACCAACCTGCCGGGCGCCGGCACCAGCATCGTGACCTTGGCCGCCAGCATCGCCGGCCTGAGCAGCTCGAGCGGTTCGACCTCGACGAGTTCGCTCACCAGCTCCAGCGTCGGGACCGGCGCCTCGGTGGTGCTCGGCACCTACAATTCCACCACCAAAACCGGGTTCGGCGCCCTCATCCAGGCCTTGCGCAGCGACAGTTCGAGTAACATCATCTCTACGCCCTCGCTGCTCACCATGAACAACGAGGAAGCCGAGGTCAAAGTGACACAGGAGATTCCGTTGATCACCGGCTCCTACACCAACACACAGACCAGCACCTCGGGCACCTCGAGCCCGTTCCAGACCATTCAGCGCGAGGAGGTGGGCACCATTCTCAAGGTGACGCCGCACATCAACGAGGGCAACTCGGTGCAGCTCAAGATCGAACAGGAAGACTCCTCGCCCGGCGCCAAGCTCACCGATTCGGCCGACATCTCGACCAACAAACGCTCGATCAAGACCACCGTGCTCATCGAGGACGGCGGCATCATCGTCCTGGGCGGCCTGATGTCGGACACGGTGAGCGAAAGCGAAGACCGCGTGCCGGCTCTGGGTGCGATACCGCTCATCGGCAATCTGTTCAAGTCGCGCACCGGCTCGCGGCAGAAGAAAAATCTTTTGGTGTTCCTGCGCCCGGAGATCCTGCGCGACGCGTCGGCCACCGAAGCGATCAGCGAGGACCAGTACGAGGATGTGAGGCGTCAGCAGAAGGGCTTGGATCACGGCCACATCACCCTGCTGCCGGGGCAGAAACAGCCCGTCGTGCCGGGAATCCCGCCCGACGCGTCCCTGCCGCCCGCGCCGCCTCCGGCGCTGACCAACCCCGGCGGCGCGACTCCCGATGCTGCGCCGGGGACCGCCCCCCTGCCCCTGGTGCTGCCGCTCAACCCCGACCAGCAGACGCGGATGCAGCCGCCGATGCAGCCGCAAGTGGAGCAGGCGCTGCCGCCGCAGCCGCGCGCCGCGTCCCCGCCGCAAAAACAGGGCCGTTCGACCACGACCGTACCGGGCGCGCTGCCGCCGCCCTCTTCACCCCCGGGCACCCCGGGGAGCACGACACCATGAACGCCGAACTGCAGGCACCGGCGGGACGCAAGTTGTCGTTCCCGTTCGCAAAGCGCCACGGTGTGCTCGTGCGCAGCATCGGCGTCGATCTGGCGGATACCGTCTGCCGGCCCGGCGTGACGCCCCAGGCGCTTGCGGAAGTGCGGCGCTTCGTCGGCGTGCCGCTCAAGCTCGAACGGGTGTCGGTGGAAAAATTCGACTCGATGCTGCGCATCGCCTACGAGGCGGGCTCGGGCGCCGCCATGCAGATGCTGGAGGGCTTGGACGACAACACCGACCTCGCCCATCTCGCGGAGGACATTCCCGAGTCCTCCGATCTGCTCGAGAGCGACGACGAGGCGCCCATCATCCGACTCATCAACGCCCTGCTCACGCAGGCGGTGAAGGAGAACGCCTCCGACATTCACATCGAACCCTACGAGAACCGGCTGGTGATCCGCTTCCGGGTGGACGGCGTGCTGCGCGAGGTGCTGCAGACCAAGCGCGCCGTGGCGCCGCTCGTGGTTTCGCGCATCAAGGTCATGTCCAAGCTCGACATCGCCGAGCGCCGCCTGCCGCAGGACGGCCGCATCTCGCTACGCATCGCCGGCCGCGCGGTCGACGTGCGCGTCTCGACGCTGCCCTCCGGGCACGGCGAGCGCGTGGTGCTGCGTCTGCTCGACAAACAGGCCGGCCGCATCGAGCTGACCTCGCTCGGGATGGATCCGCGCACCCAGGAGACGATGGATGAAATCATCCACAAGCCGCACGGCATCATCCTCGTCACGGGGCCCACCGGCTCCGGCAAGACCACGACCCTGTACGCGGCGCTGGAACGCATCAACGACAACACCCGCAACGTCATGACCGTCGAGGATCCGATCGAGTACTACATCGACGGCATCGGCCAGACCCAGGTCAACACCAAGGTCGAGATGACGTTCGCACGGGGCCTGCGCGCCATACTGCGCCAGGATCCCGATGTGGTGATGGTCGGCGAGATCCGCGACCTCGAAACGGCGCAGATCGCCGTGCAGGCGAGTTTGACGGGCCATCTCGTGCTCTCGACGCTGCATACCAACACGGCGGTGGGCGCCGTCACGCGCCTGCGCGACATGGGCATCGAGCCCTTCCTGCTGTCCTCGAGCCTGATCGGGGTGCTGGCCCAGCGCCTGGTGCGCGTGCTCAATCCCGCCACGCGCGAGCCGTTCATGGCCGGCGAATACGAACGCCGGCTGCTGAACCTAGACCCGCACGGCGCCCCGTCGCCGTTGTACCGGCCGAGCGCGGAGCCGGGGATGGGCTATCGCGGACGCACCGGCATCTACGAACTCATCGCCGTCGACGATCACATGCGCACGATGATCCACGACGGCTCGTCGGAACAGGATCTCGAGCGTTACGCGCGCACCGCGAGCCCGGGCATCCGCGACGACGGCCGGCGCAAGGTGATGGAAGGCGAAACCACCCTGGAAGAAGTGTTGCGCGTCACCCGCGAGGATTGATGGGGGCGTTCGAATATACGGCCCTCGATTCGCAGGGACGCGAGCGCAAGGGACTGATCGAGGGCGACACGCCGAAGCACGTGCGCCAGCTGCTGCGCGACAAGCAGCTGCTGCCGATGGAGATCCAGGAGACGGCGGCGCAGGAGCTCAAGAAGAGCCGCCGTCGCGGTTTCACGCGGCGCGGTCTGTCGACGCTCGATCTTGCATTGCTCACCCGTCAGCTCGCCACGTTGCTGCGCTCGGGTCTGCCGCTCGAGGAGTCGCTGCAGGCGGTGGCCGAGCAGACCGAGAAGCCACGGGTGCAGCGGATACTCCTCGGCGTGCGTGGCAAGGTGGTCGAGGGCCATCCGCTCGCCGACGGACTCAAGGACTTCCCGAACGCGTTTCCGGAAATTTATCGCGCGACGGTGTCTGCGGGCGAACAATCGGGGAAGCTGGATTCGGTGCTGGAACGGCTCTCCGATTACACGGAGTCTCGCCAGGTGATGGGCCAGCAGGTGTCGAACGCCCTGGTCTATCCCATCGTGCTCATGGTGCTGTCGTTCGCCATCGTCTCGTTCCTGCTGGCGTACGTGGTACCCCAGGTGGTCGCCGTGTTCGAATCCGGCCACCAGGAACTCCCCCTGGCGACGCGCATCCTGATCGGCATGAGCGACTTCGTCCGCCATTACTGGTTCTACGGACTGGTCCTGCTCGGCGCGGTGAGCTGGGGCTTCCTGCGCTGGTTGCGGGCACCGGACGCGCAGCTGCGGTTCGACCGTTTCCTGCTGCGCGTGCCCTTGGTGGGCAAGCTGTTGCGTGGCGTGAACACCGCGCGGTTCGCGCGCACCTTCAGCATCCTCACCGCGAGCGCCGTGCCGGTGCTCGAAGCGCTGCGCATCTCCGCCGAGGTGGTCAGCAACATGCCGATGAAGCGGGCCGTCGAGGAGGCCGCGCTGCGCGTGCGTGAAGGGGCGCCCATCGGCAGGTCATTGTCGGCGCGCAAGTTGTTTCCACCCATGATGATCCACCTGATCAGCAGCGGCGAGAGCAGCGGCGAGCTCGAGAAGATGCTCGAACGCGCCGCCTCGAATCAGGAGCGCGAGATGGACGGCCTGCTGTCGACGATGACCAATCTGCTCGGACCGTTCATGGTGGTGTTCATGGGCGGCGTCGTCATGTTCATCGTGATCGCCCTGTTGCTGCCGATTTTCCAGCTGAACGACCTCGTGAAGTAGCAGTGTGCGCCAGGGTATTGCGCGCATGCCACTTTTCCGTTTATAACCCGCGCGTGTCAGTTCACCGGTGAAGAACCAAGCTGCGGCATGAGCGAAAAACCCGAGTCGGACGAGTTCGAAGAGGAGGACGTCGAGGAGGTTGCGCCGGGCGGGGAGGACGTCGACGTGGACCACATCATGCGTGACGTCGATCTGCAGCGCAGGCGCGCCCCGAAAGGCGGCGAGCCGGCGTGGCGGCGTCTCGAACGTGTGATGGAGGAGCGCCGCACCGCGGAACTCATGAGCGATCTCGACGACTACGACATCGACGACGACGGGCACGCGCGGGACGAGGACACGCAGGACGAGGACGCCGGGGAAGACGCTCCCAACACGTCGCACTGAGGCGCACCGCCGTCATGGCCGCGCCGCCGTCACGGCCGATCGATGGGATACTGCCGGCATGGCACCCGCGCAACACTATCTGCAACGCCTTCGCGAACGCGAAGCCCTGGCCGCCCGCCTCGACGGCCGGCAGCGCCTGTTGGGCAACCTGCGGTTGTCGCTGGCCGCCGCGTTTCTGATCCTGGCCTGGAGCGTGGGTCGGTTCGGGCTCGCGCCCTCCTGGCTCGTGCCGCCCAGCGTGTTATTCATCGCCCTCGTGCTGATGCATCGGCGCATCCGTCGCGCGCGCGCCGAGGCAGGCCGCGCTGCCGGGTTCCATGCGGCCGGGCTCGAGCGTTTGGAAGGCCGCTGGCCGGCGACGGAGGCGGCCGTGGCGGAGGCCGCCGCGGCCGGCTCGCCCCACGCCGCCGCCCCCGATGCGCTGCGCGGTCACCTGTATGGCGCCGACCTGGATTTGTTCGGCTCCCGCAGCGTGTTCGCGTTGCTGTGTGCCGCCCGCACGTCGATGGGTGCGCTCAAGCTCACGGAATGGCTGCTGGCGCCGGCCGCGGTGGCGACGTTGCATCAACGTCACGCCAGCGTGACCGAACTGAGCCAGCGGCTGGATTTTCGTGAAGACATGAGCGTGCGCGGTGAACCGGCCTTCATCGGCCTCGAGTCCGCCGCGCTGGTAGCCTGGGCCGGTGCGCCGAACGAACTGGAATACAGCGCGTTGCGGTGGGCGGCACCCGTGCTCGCCGCGCTCGCGCTGGTCGCCGCCGCGCTCTGGGCCACGACCGGCGCCGCCTACCCGCTGCTCGGCGTCCTGCTCGTCGAAGTGGCCGTGACCTACGGCGGGCGCGCCCGTGTGACCCGCACCCTCGCCGGCTTCGAGGCCGCCTACGAGGACATCAAGCTGCTTGCCACGTTGCTGCGCAGGGTGGAAGTGGAAACCTTCACCACCCCGGCCCTGCAGGCGTTACAAGGCAGGTTCAAGTCACAGACGCTCGGCGCGGCGGCCGTGCTGGCCAGGCTCGCCACCGTCGTCAACTTCGTGGAGGCGCGCCGCAATCCTTTTCTGACGCCGCTGTCGCTGCCGCTGATGTACCCGCAGCTGACGGCCCTGGCGGCTGAACGCTGGCGCCGGACGCACGGCGCGGCGCTGGCACACTGGCTGGACGGCCTCGGTGAGTTCGAAGCGCTCTTGTCGCTGGCACGATACCGCTTCGAGCACCCCGAGCAGCCCTTCCCCGAATTCCTGGAAGGCCCGGCCACGTTTGATGCCGAGGGCCTCGGCCACCCGCTGATCGACGCCGCCTCGCGCGTCCGTAACGACGTCGTGCTGGCGGGTGAGACGCGCGTGCTGCTGGTGAGCGGATCGAACATGTCGGGGAAGAGCACGCTGCTGCGTTGCGTGGGTGTCAACACGGTGCTCGCCATGGCAGGGGCACCCGTGTGCGCGACGCGACTGCGACTGACGCCGGTGCAGCTCGGGGCCAGCATCCGCGTGAACGACTCGCTGGCCGAGGGCAGTTCGCGGTTCTATGCGGAGATCACGCGCCTGCGCCAGCTGTTCGAGCCGGCCGCCCTGCCGCTGCTGTTTCTGCTCGACGAACTGCTGCAGGGGACCAATTCGAACGACCGCCGCATCGGCGCGGAGGGCGTCGTGCGCGCCTTGATCGAACGCGGCGCCATCGGCCTCGTCAGCACCCACGACCTCGCGCTCGCCGAGCTGGGCGGGTTGCCTGCGCGGGCGTTGCGCAACGTCCATTTTCGGGACGGGCTCGAGGACGGCAGGCTGAGCTTCGATTTTCAGCTGCGCGAGGGCATCGTCACGCAGAGCAACGGCATCGAATTGATGCGCTCGATAGGACTCGAGGTGTGAGCCCGCGGGTTACTTGTTGACGATGAAACTCAACCGTGCAACGCGTCCCGCCCCCACGTTCACGTGATTGTCGTCCAGGCCGTCGTAGTAGCGGCGGTTGGCGAGATTGTCGACGTTCAGCTGCAGGAGGATGCGCGGCGTCACGTGGTAGCGGGCCAGCGCCGAGGCGGTCCAATAGCCGGGCACCTGCTGGCGAAAGCCGTTGCCGTCGACCACGGTGCCGGGCACGCGGCTCGAGGTGTAGTCCACGGCGCCACCGACCGTGAACGCGTCGGTCAGATCATAGGCACTGAACAGCCGCAGGTTCTCGCGCGGCGCATTCTGCAGCGGGGATCCACGGTCGCCGTCGGGCGAGGATAGAATTTCTGCGTTCATGTAGGTGAATCCGGCCTGTGCCAGCCAGCCGCGCGCGAGATACCCCTGTGCCTCGAGCTCGACACCCTGGCTGCGGGCCGTTCCGGCGAGGATCTGCACGGAGGGATCGAGGGGCGACGTTTCGCGCAGGTTGGTCATGACTGTGCGAAACAGCGCGCCCGACACCAGCAGATACCGGTTGGGATCCCACTTGACGCCGGTCTCGACGGTGTGACTGCGCTCGGGGGGGAGAACGGCGGTGGCGGCGCTGATCGACAAGCCTTCCGCGGAGGGATCGAACGAGGTGCCGTACAGGGCATACGCCGACACGTCGGGCAGCGGTTTGTAGATCAGCGCACCGCGCCACGAGGGCACCACGTCGGTACGCTCGAGCGTGACCAGCGTCGGCACCTGGTTGCGATAGTCGGCGGCAAAACGGTCCAACCGGGCCGCGCCGTTGACCTCCCACTGCTCACCGATCTTTACGGTGTCGGTGGCGAACGCGGCCTGGGTCTGCGCGGTGAAATGCACGATCGAACTCGGGGTCGCGGTGCCGCTGAACGCCTGTCCCTCGTCGGGGGAGAGCAGACTGGTGCCCGGCACACCCTTGTACTTCAAGACGGTGGGTGCGGAGGTCTGCCGCCCGACCTCGACACCGGCCACCACCGTGTGCTTGAGCGCGCCGGTGTCGAAGACGGCGGTGACGCTGAACTGGTCGTCCAGAAACGTCTGATGGGCGAGCCCGCCCCGCTCGGTGCGGGTCACGGTGACGGTGGACAGGGGCGTGCCGGGAGCGACGATCGCCGCGACCCCGGGCTCGGCGATGCGATAGTCCTGGTCGTACACGCCGTAACGGATTTGATTTCGCAGGCTCACCTCGTCGGATAGCCGGCTCTCCAGCGACACGGTGGCGATGTTCACGGTGACGTGCGAATAGTCGCTCGGAAAACCGTAGTAGTTGTCCGGCGACACCTGGGCCGGATGGCTCACGTTGGCCGGTGACCCGATATCGATCCAGGGCACGCCGTAGTCCGGCGTATCCCATTGCCGTTGGTAGAGATAGCTCAAGGTGACCGTGGTCGGGCCGTTCATGCCGAGCGACAACGCGGGTGCGAAGCCCACCCGTCTGGTGTCGACCACGTCACGGCCGGCCGTACCGCCCGCCTCGGCCATGGCGTTCATGCGCAGCGCCGCGCCGGGCTGCAGGGGCAGGTTCAAGTCGCCGGTGATGCGTTTCAGCCGGTCGGTGCCGACGCTCAGCGTCCCGTCGGTGAATTCCTCCTGCCGCGGCTTCTTGCTGACCTGCTCGATGGCGCCTCCCGTGGAGCCGCGGCCGAACAGCACCGAGGACGGCCCCGTGAGCACCTCCACCTGCTCGAGGTTGAAGGGATCGCGGTAATAGCCGCCGATGTCCAGCTGACCATCGAGGTACATGTCGTTGCGCGCGGAAAAACCGCGGATCTGCACGTTGGTGCCCTGGGAATTATCCTCGTCGGCGTGCGCGCTCACGCTCGGATCGTTACGCAACACGTCGCGCAGATCCGAGGCGGCCTGCAGCTGGATCACGGCCTCCGAGATGCTGGTGACGGTCTGCGGGGTGTCGACCAGCGGCTGCGTGAGCTGCGGCAGATCGGAGCGCTGCACGCCGGTGACCAACAGTTCGTCGAGATCGGAATCGTGCGCACGCGTGCCGGACGACTCCCGGGCGACGCTCTGCGCATAGGCGCCGTTCCCACTCAGCAGGCACACGGCCACCCAGGCCGCCAACAGGACACGTTCGGATTTCATGTAGGTTCGCTCGACCGCGCGGTCATGACGACAACGTCTTTTCGCGCAGGCCCATCGCTTCTGGTTGATAATTTGCGCGGCACTGTAGTGATGCCATGTGACGGCTCCATGACGCCTGAGCCTGTTTGACGATGTAGGACATTTATGATCTCATCTGGTCATGAGACAGGTGCGCATCGCGGAACTCAAGGCGAAACTGAGCGAATACCTGCGCGCGGTGCAAAACGGGGAGTCGTTTTCGGTCCTGGACCGCAACACGGCCATCGCGCAGATGGTGCCCGTGCCGGGGGCCCGCCGGTTGAAAATTCGTCGACCCGCCGCAGGCGCACCGACGTTGGCGAGCATCCCGGTGCCTGCCGCTGAGGCCGTCTCGATCGACGCGCTGGAGCTTTTGAGGGAGGAGCGTCAAAACCATCGATGATTGCGTACGTCGATTCTTCGGTTTTGTTGCGCGTGGCATTGGGACAGCCCAACGCGTTGCCCGAGTGGCACGAGATCGAACGTGGCGTATCGAGTGCGCTCATCTTGACCGAATGTCTGCGCACGTTGGACCGCATTCGGATGCGGTCCCCCTTCACCGATGCGCAGATCGCGCGGCGTCGCGCGACGATCCTTGACTTGGTCGATGCGCTCGACCTGGTCGAGATCGACGCCGCCGTGCTCGACCGCGCGGCGCAGCCGATGCCGACCGAGCTGGGTACGCTCGACGCCATTCATCTCGCGACGGCGTTGTTGTGGAGAGAGGAGGCCGGCGTTGCTCCCGTCATGACGACGCATGACGTGGCTTTGGGGGTGGCCGCCAGAGCCCACGGTCTCATCGTTCTCGGGACCTGACGGCCCGTATCCGGCCGCGCCGGCGGCGCCGCGGCCCTAATGAAAATTCCGCGACACCACCGCAAGGTCGCCGAGCAGCATCGACAGGTTGGTCAGCCGCAGCGTCACGACGTGCAGCACGTCCCCTTCGCGCTGCACCTTGCCACGCACCTCGAGCAGTCGCGATTCCAGCAACGGCGCGCGCTGTGCCTCGGCCACCCGCTTCCACACGATCAAATTCACGTAGCCCGTCTCGTCCTCCAGCGTCACGAAGGTCACGCCGCCCGCGCTGCCCGGACGTTGACGGGTGATCACCAGACCCGCCGTCGTGATCGTGCGGCCGTTCGGCTGCTCCCACAGCGCTTCGTGGGGGATGACGCCGCGCCGGGTGAGTTTGTCGCGCAGCAGCGCCACCGGATGGCGGCGCAGCGACAAGCCCGTACTACCGTAATCGGCGATGATTTCCTGTCCTTCACGCGGTGCGCGCAGCAGCGGCACGCCCTCCTCGGTCACCGTCTCCGCGGGCAGCAGCGGCAGCGCGCGTTCCACGCCGCTCACCTGCCACACCGCGCGATGCCGATGCCCGGTCAGCGCCTTGAGCGCATCGGCCGCGGCCAGGGCCTCGAGATCGCGGTGGTCGAGTGCGGCACGTTCGGCGAGATCTGCAAGGTGGATAAAGGCACGCTCGGCACGTGCGGCGAGCAGCCGCCGTGCGCCCTCCTGCGACAGACGTTTGACCATCCGCAACCCGAGGCGCAGCGCCGCGCTGCCGTCGGCCTGTCGTTCCAGCGTGCAATCCCAGTCGCTGATGTCGAGCGCCACCGGTCGTATCTCGACCCCATGAACCTGCGCGTCGCGCACCAGCTGCGCCGGGGCGTAGAAGCCCATGGGCTGGCTGTTGATGAGGGCGGCGCAAAACGCCGCCGGGGCGTGATGTTTGAGCCAGGCGGAGGTGTAGACCAGCAGGGCGAAGCTCGCCGCGTGGGATTCGGGAAAGCCATATTCGCCGAAGCCGAGGATTTGATTGAATATCTGCAGGGCGAAGCCCTCCGGATAGCCACGCTCGCGCATGCCGTCCACCAGCTTCTGCTGAAAATGCTGCAATCCGCCCTTGCGCTTCCACGCCGCCATCGCGCGCCGCAGACCGTCCGCCTCGCCCGCGGTGAAGCCGGCGGCGACGATGGCGAGGCGCATGACCTGCTCCTGGAAGATCGGCACGCCCAGGGTGCGCTTGAGCACCGCCTCGACTTCCGGGCTCGGATAACTCACGACCTCTTCGTGATTGCGACGGCGCAGATACGGGTGCACCATTTCGCCCTGGATGGGGCCCGGCCGCACGATCGCCACCTCGATCACCAGATCGTAGTAACAGCGCGGCCGCAACCGCGGCAGCATGGCCATCTGGGCCCGCGATTCGATCTGAAAGACCCCCGTGGTGTCGGCGCGGCAGATCATGTCGTACACCGCCGGATCTTCGGCGGGCACCGAGGCGAGGTTGAGCTCGCCGCGCACCGGGCGGATGCCGCCGAAATCGTTGATGAGTCCGAAGGCGCGCCGGATGGCGCTCAACATCCCCAAACCCAGCACATCCACCTTGAGCAATCCGAGCGCGTCCAGATCGTCCTTGTCCCACTGGATCACCGTGCGCCGGGGCATGGTGGCGTTCTCGATGGGCACGAGCTCGTCCAGACGGCCGCGCGCGATGACGAAGCCGCCCACGTGCTGCGAGAGATGGCGGGGGAAGCCCAGGATTTCCGTGGTGAGCGCCATCAGGCGCAGGGTCATGGGCTCGGCCGGATCGAGGCCCGCGGCCCGGATGCGCTCCGGATCGATGCGCTGACCGTCCCACCACTGCATGCTCCGGGCGAGATGATCCACCTGGGCGGCATCGAACCCGAGCGCCTTGCCCACGTCACGCAGTGCGCTGCGCGGCCGGTAGCAGATGACGGTGGCGGCCAGGGCGGCGCGCTCACGGCCGTATTTCGTGTAGATATATTGAATGACTTCCTCACGCCGCTCGTGCTCGAAATCCACGTCGATGTCGGGCGGCTCGTTGCGCTCCTTCGAGATGAAACGCTCGAACAGCGTCGCCATGCGCGAAGGGTCCACCTCGGTGATCTCCAGGCAGTAACACACCATGGAATTGGCCGCCGAACCACGGCCCTGGCAGAGTATCTTTTCCGAGCGGGCCCGCTGCACGACGTCGTGCACGGTGAGAAAGAACGGCTCGAACTTGAGTTCCGCGATCAACCCGAGTTCGTGTTCGATGCCTTCACGCACATGGGGCGGGACGCCGGCCGGCCAGCGCTTGAGGGCGCCCGCCTCCGTCAAGCGACGCAGGTAGCGGGCCGGCGTCTCGCCCGCAGGGACGATTTCTTCGGGGTACTCGTACCGCAGCTCGCTGAGTTTGAAGGTGCAACGCTCGGCGATACGCAGCGTCTCCTCGAGCAGCGCCGCGGGATACAGTTCCTGAAGGCGCGGCAGCGGCCGCAGACAACGCTCGCCGTTCGGATGCAGGGCATAACCCACCGACTTGAGCGGTGTGTTCAGACGGATCGCGGTTAGCACGTCCTGCAACGCGCGCCGGCCGCGCCGGTGCATGTGCACGTCGCCTGCCGCCACGCACGGCAGCCCGAGTTCCCTGCCGAGCGACATCAACAGCTCCAGACGCCGCGTGTCTGAGCCACTGGTCAAGAGTTCGACGCCGATCCACACGCGGCCGTCGAAGCGTTCACGCAGCCAGCGGCCTTGCTCGGCATGCCGCGGCAGCAGACGGACCGCCGGCGGCAGCCAGAGGAGCAGGCAGCCGTGCAAGGAATTCTCGAGGTCGGCACGTTCGAGAGAGTAAGTGCCTTTCGCACCGACGCGGCGCGCACCGCTGATCAGGCGGCTCAAAGCACCATAACTCGCCCGGTCGGTGGCGAGCGCCACGAACTTGAGTCCGTCGGCGCAGGTGAATTCAGAGCCGATGATCAGCGGCAGCGGATGGCCCTTGGTGGCCACATGGGCGCGCACCACCCCGGCGAGCGAACATTCATCGGTGAGGGCGAGGGCCCGATAGCCGAGCTGCGCGGCCTGCACCACCAGTTCCTCCGGCTGCGAGGCGCCGCGCAGGAAGGAAAAATTACTCAAGGCATGCAGTTCGGCGTACATGACTTTCGGATCTCGCTCACGCAAATACGCCGTGCAGATACCAGCAGCGCGTGCGGCGCTCTTGAAATACCCACCATCTGCCGCCCTGCGCCTCGCGTGCGATGTAGTAATCGCGCGTCACGCCCTTGCCGTCCCACCAACCGCTTTCGATCCGTTCCGGGCCTTGTTCGAGAATCAACGCGTCGGACACCGGCACGGGCGTCTCCAGCAGCCATACCGGGCGCGGCATGCCGCCGTCCGGGGCACCGGCTTTGCAGTGCACCGTCACCGCAGCGGTGAGACCGAATTCCTGCACCCGCCGCCAGGCCGCTTCCGGCCGATGTTCCGCAATGGGACACACGCCATACACCGCCGCCTCGCCGAGCCGGGCCCGCAAACGTTCCACTAGTTGCGGCGCCGTGTCGCGGCCACCGCTGCGCATCCCGGCGAAAGCGTCCAGCGAATCGGCCGACAAGGGCTGCAGTGCGCCGGAGCGCAACACCATGGCGCGGACCGGCGCCACCAGTTCGAGCCGCTTCAGCTGTTGCTCGAGCACGTCCGCGAGACGACGGCGCTCGCCGGTGATGCTCGCCAGTCCCGTGAGCACCTGTGTCGTCGGCAGCGCACGATGACGCAGTCGCAGCTCCAGGGTCTGAACCCCTGCCTGGCGGGTGCGCAGGAATTCCGCACACCGTTCCAGCAAAGGTTCCAGGGCCTTTAGCAGATAGCCGACGGTTTCGATTTCGAACTCGAAATCACAGCGTTCACGAAACCGTTCCTGCGCCACGAAAGCGCGACGCGGTGCCGCCTGCCTTCCCAAGGCCATGTCGAGATCCAACACCGCCGCGGGCTTCAAGCGCCGCGCCAGTCCGGCACGCGGCAGGCGCAACAAGTCGCCCAGGCGGGTCACGCCGAGGGAATTCAGGGTCTGCAACCACTCGGCGTTCCAGGCCGTACAGGCCACCGGAAGTTCCGCGAGACAACCGGCGAGTTGACCGGTCTCCTCGATGCGCACCGGCTTGCCCGCCCGGGCACACCACAACGCCGCCAGGGAGGTCGGTGCCGTCGCGCTGCGCGCCTCGCATCCCAGCCGTTGCCATGCCGCATCGATGTCCGCATGCAAGGTGTGCAACGTGCCGAACAACTTCACGCTGCCCTTGATTTCCAGAAGCAGCGCGTTGGGGCTTTCGATGCTGACCAACGAGGTAAAGCGCTGTGCCGAGCGACCGAGCCGTTGCAATACGGCGGCACGGCGCGGGTCTGCGGCGAGCTGGGGAAAGACCGCCGCGTACCACAGGTGGCGGGCCCGGACGGCAGACGCGGGTCGGAAGACCGGCGGTACGCCCCCCGGCGTGCGCAACGCAGTGAGCACGGGCGCTGCGCGCGGCGCGCAGGATTCGAACAAATCCGCGGTGACGGAGGACCCCGTCGCGGCCTCTCCCGCGGTTCGCCGGCCCGGCCTCACCGCAACTCACTCTCGACCGGGCCGGGGCGGCCACCCTGCACTTTCAACAGTTCGAGCTGCGCCTCGTGCTCGCCCCGGGTCATCAACAGTCGCAGGCTGGCCGGCGAGGATTCGAAGCGATGGCGTTCGGGGCGAAACAGCACGCCGAGCGCTCCGCCCGTCTCGGCCGCGAGCTTCAAACGCCGCAGCCAGCGATCATCGGTGCCCTTGAGCCACAGCAGCACCGCCGCACACACCCCCGAACTCAAGGCTTGTTCAGCGGCCCACAACGCCTCCGTGGCGCTCGCCGGGCGCACCACCAGCAAATGTTCGAGCTCGATCCCTTCCTGCGCGAGGGCGGGGGCATACGGCTCGTAAGGCGGCCCTATCCACACCAGCCAGGACGCCGCGCCGCCCGCATTGCGCTGCGACTCCACCAGCGCGGGCACAAATAATTGTATTTCCCCCAAACCGGCACAATCGAGCAGCACCTCGACCAGCGACGCCGTCGGCCAACCGCCGCCGGGCAAACGCGCATCGAGCGCCACCCGCCCGGTGGACCACACCGGACGCGAAGAGGCCGATACACCGGCGGCGGCGTCCTTTAATTTCCAAACGCGTGCATCGGCCAGAATATCCGCAAGCGATGTCGTCTCACGCAGCATCCACGTCTTTACCGCGACGAAGCACCCCTACCACCACGCCTTCGATGACCATGGGCTGTTGTTTGAGATCGACCCGGATGGGTTCGAAATCGGCATTTTCCGGCAACAACCACACGATCGTGCCTTCCTGCCGGTAGCGTTTGACGGTCACTTCGTTGTCCAGGCGGGCCACCACGATCTGGCGGTTGCGGACCTCGGGCGTACGATGCACGGCCACCAGATCGCCATGCAGGATACCCACGTTCTTCATGCTCATGCCCTGCACCTTGAGCAGGTAATGCGGCTTGGGCTGAAACAATTGCGGATCGATTTGATAGCGCGTCTCGATGTGTTCCTCGGCGAGGATGGGCCGTCCTGCGGCGACCCGCCCGATGAGCGGCAACCCCAGTTGTTCCCGCAAAATATCTTTCAACTGGATGCCGCGCGAGGCGCCCGGGATGAGATCGATGACACCCTTGCGCTGCAAGGCCCGCAAATGCTCTTCGGCGGCGTTCGGCGATTTGAAGCCGAGGGTGCGCGCGATTTCGGCGCGCGTGGGCGGCATGCCACTCTCCATGATGGTGTCTTGGATGAGCCTCAAGATCTGCGTTTGACGGGGTGTGAGATCGGACATGCCTGCACCTGGATAGGAGAACACTGTCATTATATACAGTAGTGAGGTGCTGACAAGCAAGTGCCGGTCGCGGTAAGTTCAGCCTTGCTGACCCCTAGACGACAAGCGCTTCGCGCATCGAGAGACCATGGCTGACGCCGGCGACCGTTTTCAGGACAAGGGACTCGGCATGGACCGCCCCATCTCGCGCCGCGACTTTCTGAACGGCGTTGCCGTCGGCACGGTCGCAGCGGCTTCGAACGCTTTGTTTCCCGCAGCGTTCGCGGCCACCCTGGCGCCGCCGACAGGCGCCGCGCAAGACGCTGCCGGGTACTATCCCCCGCTGCTGACCGGCCTGCGCGGCAGCCATCCGGGCTCCTTCGAAGGGGCGCATGCGCTGCGCGACGGCCACCGCTGGCCGACGCCCTCCGACACGGGGGAGGAGTACGATCTCATCGTCGTCGGCGGCGGCCTCAGCGGGTTGAGCGCTGCGCATTTTTATCGCCGGCAGGCGGCGGCGGGCGCCCGCATTCTGATCCTCGACAATCACGACGACTTCGGCGGCCATGCGAAACGCAACGAATTCGAGCTGGGCGGCCGCCTGCATCTATTGAACGGCGGGACGCTGGAGATCGACAGCCCGCGTCCCTATGGCCCGGTGGCCGCTGGCTTGCTGAGCACCCTGGGTGTGGATGTACCCAAGCTCGTCGCCACCCAGAACCTGGAGTTTTACGAACGGCGCGGCCTGCGGACCGGCGTCTTCTTCGACCGCGAGACGTTCGGCGCGGACACGCTGGCCGTCGGTCTCAACCAGGTGCCGTTCGAGCATCTGCTCGCCGATGCGCCACTCTCGGCACGAGCCCGGCGACAAATCGTAGAGCTGGAAACCGCCCCCCTCGACTATCTGCCAGGACTGTCGTCCGATGACAAGAAGCAGCGGCTGTCGCGCATGAGCTACGAGGCATTCCTGCGCGACCTGGTGCACGCAGAGCCTGCCGTCCTCAAGTTCTATTACGCACGCACCATGGGCGAATGGGGGGTCGGCATCGATGCCGTGTCTGCGCTCGATTGCTGGGCTTTCGATCTGCCCGGCTTTCGCGGCATGCAGCTCGCGAAGGGCTCCATTGCACGCATGGGCTACACCCCGGCGGGATACGAGGACACCGGCGGCTCCTATCGGCTGCATTTTCCCGACGGCAATGCCACCCTCGCGCGTCTTCTGGTGCGCGATTTGATTCCCGCCGCGGTGCCCGGCCACGATGTCGAGGACGTGGTGACCGCGCGGGTCGATTATGCGCGGCTCGATCGTGCGGACTCGCCCGTGCGTCTGCGCCTGAATGCCATCGCCGTGCGCGCACGTCATGTGGGCGACGCATCCGCGCCCCGGGTCGAGGTCACGTACCTGCGCGACGGCCAGCCCTGCACCGTGCGGGGGCGCGGGGCCATCCTCGCCTGTTACAACGTGATGATTCCGTACCTATGTCCTGAACTGCCCGACGTGCAGAAGGCCGCGTTGCACAGCCTGGTCAAGACCCCGCTGGTGTACACCAGCGTCGCGCTGCGCAACTGGCAGGCGTTCGACCGCTTGAAACTGCACCGGGTGTATGCGCCCGGCAGCTATCATACGTCGCTGAATTTGAACTCTCATGTCGACATCGGACGGTATCGAAGCGGCAATTCCCCGGACGAGCCCATCCTGCTGCACATGGTGCGTACGCCGTGCAAGCCCGGTCTCGCGGAACATGACCAGAATCGCGCCGGCCGCGCGGAGCTGCTGTCGACGTCGTTCGCGACGTTCGAGTACCACATACGCGATCAGCTCGCGCGCATCCTGGGCGCCGGCGGCTTCGATCCGGCACGCGACATCACCGCCATCACCGTGAATAGGTGGCCGCATGGTTATGCCCCCGAATACAATCCCCTGTTCGATCCGCTGGTGCCCGAGAACGAGCGGCCACACGTGCTCGGCCGTGCCCGGTTCGGCAGGATCGCCATCGCCAACTCTGACGCGGGAGGCGGTGCGTATACCGATTCGGCCATCGAACAGGGTTATCGTGCGGCGGGGGAGCTTGCGAAAGCGTAGGACTATTCTCACGCGCTTGGCGCGTCGAACTCCTACTTTTCCCCCCTGCCAACAATTGCATTCCAATTACAACCGGGAAAAAGCCCATAGAATCGGTTAAGACGTCGCAATACACGCCTTTTTAGTTGCAATCGGGCCGCAAGTTTGGCTTTATGTGCGACTGTGTAGCGACGCATCTGGTTCCCGGTTCCACCGGGACTCTTTGTGGCAAACACTAACCAACGAATTAACCCTAGGGGAATATTGTATGACATTGACCACGACACTCAAGGCCACCGTCGCCGCGGCCTGCGTAATTGCCTTCGCGGGCTGCACCGACTTGAAGCCGACTCAGGCCCAGCTCGACGATCTCAAATCGCAGGTCACCAAGCTGCAGAGCGACACGGCGAAGGCGTCGAGCGATGCCGCCGCCGCCAACAGCGCCGCGTCCAGCGCCTCCTCCGCCGCCTCGGGCGCGCAGAGCACCGCGAACCAGGCCTTGTCGACCGCGCAGTCGAACTCGACCGCCATCGAAGCGATCAACGAGAAGATCGATCGCATGTTCAAGAAGTCAGTGTCGAAGTAAGTCGAATCGCAAGGTTCGATGAGAAACGCCGCGGGTCACACCGCGGCGTTTTGCTTTGGGTGGCGGTTCAACACCGGTCCCGGCGGCGAACATCAAATGGACGGCTCACGCCCGCAGATAAAACCCGAGCCGTGGATCGTGCACCCATACCCGTTTGCGTCCGTCGCGCTCCTCCTGACGCAGCAGTTCCAGGTCCAGCAGACGGTTGAGCGCCTTGTACACGGTGCCGCTCTTCTCGCCCAGCTCCCGCAACGTGTGCTCCGCGAACGGCTGCGTATTCGGATGGCGCGCGACATGGCGCAGCAGCTTGGCCTGCGACGGCGGCAACGCGGACACCTTGGGCAGAAACAGCGGCGTCGCGTTGGCGACCACCGAACGCCAGCCGAACTCGACGTCCGCGGGCGTAATGGCGCGTGCATGCGCGTTTTGCACCCAGATCTCCGCGCAGGTGGCCACGAGGTCCTCGGTGACGCCTTCGGTCAGCTCGTACAGGCGCGTGAGCGCGGCATCTTCGAAAATGCGTTTTTGCGTCTTGAAGAGATGGTTTGCCCACGCCGCGAAAGTCGCCCGGTCGAAAGGCTCGAGTCGATGCTGCAGACGGATGGCCTTGAAGAACGCCGCCGCCGAGGTGGCGAACAGCGGCGCGAGCAAATGATTGGAGGAGCCGGCGAGCACGGGCGTGATGTGACGCGCCATCTGCAGCGCGGCGCGCAGGCTGCGCGTCATCTTCATGCCGTCGTCGGCGAGCAGTCCCAGATCCTGGAACTCGTCGATGAACAGGATCGCGCGCTTCTTGGTCGCGCGCCGGTCGAACGCGACCAGCACGTCGCCCCACGTCACCGGATCCCGGTCCGCGGCGTGTTTATCACCGGCGAGCTTGACCTCGACGCCCGTGGCCGGAATCTTGGCCGACAACTCCGGCTTGAGGCCGGCGAAGAATCCGCTCGATTCGTGCTGCAGGAACAGCCGCCAGGCCCAGCGGAAGCGCTCCGTGATCTCCCCCTCTGAGTTCACGCCCATGAGATCGACGTGCAGGATGGGCCAGCCGCCGCGCACCGCCGCGGCGATCACGGACGAGCTCTTGCCCATGCGCCGGTCGCCGACGATCAAGGTCCAGAGCTGGGCGCTCACGGCCCGCGCCAACAATTCGTCCAGTTGCGGGCGCGGGCAGAAGGTCGCCGGCGCACCGTAGGCCCGCGCCAGATTCAGATCGAAGGGATTGACCGCGGGAGCGCTCAGAAATCACCTCTTTAACTTGAAAGGTAAACGACTTATCTTCAAAGATAAATATCTTATCCTCAGAGGCAAAGCAAGCTGGGGCGCGGTCGCGAGTTGCCCGCACTCGATCCCGTTCGGATCGATGAAGTTCTGTACCACGGCACGCCGACCGGCGAGCCAAATAAAGCGTTATAATCTATTCATGATCTATTCATATGTACCTATCGAGCACATGCGAAAATGATTTTTTCTCTCAAAAACAAGGTATTGGAGTTGCTGGTACTACATGGCGATGGCTTGGGTACACCACAGCTCCTAGCGAAGCTGCGGCCACCCATCAGCCAGCCGACGCTGTGGCGAACGCTCGATGCGCTGCGCGCGCAAGGCGCGATCTTCCGCGAAGGCAGGGCCAGGGCAACGCGATACCACGCCCGTGTACGTACCGACCGAGGGGCTCTACGTTCGCGACGCATGCACGAGAGCGTGGCCAGGAGACTTTTACGTGAGCCGGCCTTGCGTGGGCAAGCACTCGACCGCCTTGCCAGGCTTCGGGTGGCCAATCCACATGGCAGGCAATACCACGATCGCTGGCACGAGCTCTTACAGGGCCCCTTGATCGAGACAGTGCGTGTGATGACCGAGTCATCGGAAATGGCGGACGTGTTGCGTAAGGAATCGCCTTGGAGCGTATTTGTCTCGCCTGCCGAGCGGCAACGGATCTTCGATTCGACAAGCCTCGGTTAGCTGCATGCGTCGCCGAGAATTGCAACATATCATCCTTGAAATCAGCGAACGATTCAGTCTGTCCCTAAAGACGCCGACCTATGCGCCGGAGGGCTGGCAAGCGCGGACGATTAGCTTGACCGTCGGCAAAATCATCGCGCGTTGTATGGAACCCCATGATCTGGTTTTGAGTAAGCTTGGAGCCGGGCGCGCCAAAGACCTGGAATTCTCACGGGCGGTCGCCGCGCTAGGTCTTGTTCAAGAATCGGTGTTGCTCGAAAAACTAGGTCTTGTGCCAGCCGACGCGGACCATAGTCGCTTGATCGCTGGTCGCATTGCCGCGCTTTTCAGAGCGCGATAGGCGTCCCGGTTCCCGCGCGTCAATACCGGACCAGCGCCGACCCCCACGTGAATCCGCCGCCGAACGCCTCGAGCAGCAGCAACTGGCCTCGCTGGATGCGTCCGTCGCTTATCCCGGTGTCGAGTGCCAGCGGCACGGAGGCCGCGGAGGTGTTGCCCTGGGTGCCGATGGTGACGATGACCTTCTCCATCGGCAGATCGAGCCGCCGGGCGATGGCCTCGATGATGCGGATGTTGGCCTGGTGCGGGATCAGCCAGTCGAGCTGATCCTTGCTCATGCCGTTTGCATTCAGCGTCTCGGACACCAGCTGTCCCAGCGTGTTGACGGCGACCTTGTACACCTCGTTGCCCTTCATCTGCACGCCGGCCTTGCCCTCCCGCACGAGATGAAAGCCCTTCGACACGCCGTCGGGATACATCAGCAGATCCTTGTAGCGGCCGTCGGAATGCAGGCGGGTGCTCAGGATGCCGGGCTCCTCGGAGGGCTTCAAGATCACCGCGCCAGCACCGTCGGCGAACAAGACGCACGTGCCCCGGTCCTTCCAGTCGACGATGCGCGTCAGGGTCTCGGCGCCGACCACGAGCGCACACTTCGCCTCGCCCAGGCGCACGAATTTGTCGGCGACGCTCAACGCGTAGACGAAGCCGGTGCAGGCCGCCTCGAGGCTGAACGCGGGGCAGCCGTGAATCTTCAGCCTGTCCTGCAGCAAGGTTCCGACGTTGGGAAACACCAGGTCCGGCGTGGTGGTGCCGACACAGATCAGGTCGACGTCCCCGGCCTCGACGCCGGCGGCCTTCATCGCACGCCGTGCCGCATGCTCGGCAAGATCCGTGGTGGTCTCGCCGTCCGCCGCGACGTGTCGCTGTTCGATCCCGGTACGCGTGCGGATCCATTCATCGCTGGTGTCGACCAGCTTCTCGAGATCCGCGTTGGTCAGGATCTTTTCGGGGAGATAGCTGCCGGTGCCCGCAATCCGTGAATACATCGAAGCCCTCAACTGGTGTGCGGCGCGTTCAACTGTAGCGCAATTCTTTCCGGCACTCCGTTGCGCGATTCGAGAACCGCCACCTCGATGGCACGTTGGAAGCCGAACAGGTCGGCGCCGCCATGGCTTTTGACCACGATGCCGTTCAGGCCGACCATGGTCGCGCCGTTGTAGCGACGCGGGTCCAGCCGCGTGCGCAGCGCATCGAGCGAGGGCTTCGCCGCGAGCGCGCCGAGTTTGCGCAACGGGCTGCGCGTGAACTCCTGGCGCAGCGATTCGGTGATGAAACGGGCGGCGCCCTCCATCGTCTTCAAGGCGATGTTGCCGGTGAACCCGTCCGTCACCACCACGTCCACCTCGTCGGAGAAGATGTCGTGTCCCTCGACGAAACCCACGTAGTTCAAACCGCTGGCGGCCAGCAGGTTGTGCGCCGCCTGCACGTTCTCGTTGCCCTTCATCTCCTCTTCGCCGATGTTGAGCAGTCCCACACGGGGACGCGGATGGGCGCCGGCGAGATCGGCGGCGAGAATGGCGCCCATGATGCCGAACTGACACAGCTGCTCGGGCGTGCAGGAGGCATTCGCGCCGAGATCCAGCATGTAGGTGTGGCCGCCGCGCGAGGGGATGAGCGACACGATCGCCGGACGTTCCACGCCTGGCAGCATCTTCAGGACGAAATGCGCCATGGCCATGAGGGCGCCCGTGTTGCCGGCGCTCACGCAGGCGCCGGCGGTGCGCGACTTCACGAGGTCGAGCGCCCGCCGCATCGAGGAATCTTTCTTGCGGCGCAGGGCCTCGCGCGGGTGGTCGGTCATCTCGACGACGTCCGCGGCGTACAGAGAGGCGACATTGGCCGGGGGACCGCCTGCGGCGTGCAGTTCACGTTCCAGGTCGGTCTGTCTGCCAATCAGGGTGAACCGGACGTCCGGGAAATCGCGGGCGGCCGCCAGCGAGGCAGGCACACACACCGAAGGCCCCCGATCGCCGCTCATGGCATCGACGGCGATATGTAGCAGCGCAGTCATGGCATGCGTCCGACGACCCGGGCCGCACGGGCCGTCAGGACGGTAACCCTATTCTTCTTCGGTCGCTGCGATGTCCGCCTTGGTCTGCAGGACCTTGACGCCGCGGTAGAAACCGTCGCGCGAGATCCGGTGCCGCGAATGCGTCTCGCCGCTCTTCGGGTCGATCGACACCGCGGGAATCGCGAGGGCCGAATGGGACCGATGCATGCCGCGCTTCGACGGCGTCTTTCTGCTTTTTTGAACTGCCATGATTACTGTCCTATCAAGTTTTCTTCAACAAATCCTGCAACGCGCTGAACGGCCGGCGTACCTCGGCCGCCGCGGCGAAGTCCATGTCCCCGGTCGCCTCCGCGGCCCGGCCGCACGTCCGCGGCGAGTCACAGGCCGGCGCAATCGGCAGCGCCAGCAGCAACTCCTCCTCCGCCAGATCGCGCAGGGAAACGAGACCGCCGCGCGTGGCGTACACCTCGTGCTCCGCCGTGGACGGCTGCTCGTCGCCGCCGTCGGCGAACTCGACCTCGCTGCCGCCCGTCGTCCGCCGTTCGAAACCTTGCATGCAACGCTGACACCGCAGGTCCGGCGTACCGTCCACTCTCACGACCGCTGCCGGTCGCCCGCTCGGCGCCTTGCCGAAGGCAAAGCTCGCCCGCAACGTGCCCCGCGGCGTGTGCAACAGATCCTGCACGCGCACGAGGCTGCCGAATTCGTAGACACATTCGAGTTCCGCTCCTTGCTCGGCAAGCAGCGCGCAATCGACGAGGTCTGGCAAGCCGTCCGCCATGGGGCGCGTATGATAGGGCGCATGCCCCCCTCTGTCAAAAATCGATCGTACGCAAGTCGTTGTTTTTGAAGTCCCGCAAGTGCTCGTTTTAGCCTCCACCTCGAAATACCGCCGCGAATTGCTCGGCCGGGTGACCCGCGAGTTCTCGTGCGCGGCGCCCGACGTGGAGGAAACCCGTGCCGACGCCGAGTCGGCATGGGACATGGTGATCCGCCTCGCCCGCGCCAAAGCCGATGCGGTCGCCATGCGCTGCGCCGAGGACTGGGTGATCGGCTCCGACCAGACGGCGGTGTTGGATGACAAGCACCGGGAAATCACCCTGGGCAAACCGGGCACTGCCGCCCGCTGCGTCGACCAGCTGCTGGCCTGCTCCGGACGTCAGGTGCGCTACCTCACCGCCGTTGCGGTTTTACGGCACCGCGACGGCGCCCGCTTCGAATTCGTCGACACCACGCGGGTGAATTTTCGGGTGTTGGACCGGGCCTCGGTGCAGCGCTACGTGGAACGCGAAGCGCCCGTCGATTGTGCCGGCGGCTTCAAGAGCGAGGGGCTGGGCATCACCCTGTGCGAATCGATCGACACCAGCGACCCCACCGCCTTGATCGGCCTGCCGCTGATCCGACTGTGCGCGGTGTTGCGCGGCGTGGGGTTCGACCTGCCGTAAGGCCGATCGCATGCGGGCGCGTGTCAGCGCCGAACCGTCTTTTTCGCCGCCGCACCCTTCTTCGTCGCCGCGCCCTTGGTTGCCGCGCTCTTCTTGTCCACCTTGCGCTTCATCGGCGTGATGGCATCGATCACCGCGGACAACTCCACCGGCAGCGGCGCGCTGACGTGGAACGGCACCCCGGACCCCGGCCAGTCGAAGGCAACCTGTTGAGCGTGCAGGAAGGTGCGCTTGAGCCCGTGGCTCTTCATCTCGTTGTTGCGCTCGCGGTCGCCGTATTTGTCGTCGCCGAGCAGCGGATGTCCGGCGAAGGAGGCGTGCACACGGATCTGGTGGGTGCGCCCCGTCGGGATATCCACTTCCATCAAGGTGGCCATCGCGCCGAAGAACTGCACCGGCTTGAATATGCTGGTGGAGTCCTTGCCCGCCGGCGCCACGCGAACGTGCCGCTCGCCGTGCTGACGGTTGTCGGTGGCAAGCGGAGCGTCCACACGCTTGGTGCCCAGCTGCCAGCTGCCCGACACGAGCGCGAGATAGGTTTTGTGCATGCCGCCGTTGCGGATCACGCCGTGCAAGGCGACCAGGGTGGCACGGTCGCGGGCCACCAGGAGGCATCCGCTGGTGTCGCGGTCGAGCCGGTGTACGAGTTCGAGCGTCTCGCGCGGACGGGATGCGCGCAGCGCCTCGATGATGCCGAAACTCATGCCGCTGCCGCCATGCACCGCGACGCCGGCCGGTTTGTCGAGCACCAGCAGGTGCTTATCCTGGAAGATCACCGATTTCTCGATCAGTTCCAGCAGGCTGCTCGAAGGTCGCCCCGGGCCGCCCGGCCCCGCCTCCTCGGTCTCGATCCGCACCGGCGGCAGCCGCACCTCGTCGCCCGCGATGATGCGGTACTCCGCATCAACGCGCTTGCGATTGACGCGCACCTCGCCTTTGCGCAGCAGCCGGTAGACGCGGCTGCGCGGAATGGTCTTGAAGTGCCGCATCAGGAAATTATCGATGCGTTGGCCCGCCTCGTCGTCGCTGATGGTGCGCAAAACCACCGCACTTTTAGGGACATGCAGGCGGACGGGTTCGCCGAGTTCGTTGTTCATGGCGGTGGATCTTACCTGAAGCAGGTTCTAAGGTATTGATTACATTGACCCCGCTTGCAGGGTCGTGATAATGTCTAAAAACCGTGTGAGGCGCCGTACCTTTTTCGAAGGTATCCGCCCCGATCTTGGACTCTTCAAGTAGACACCGGTTTCGGTGGCGTCCCATCCTGTTGGGGCGCCGCATATTAGTTGGATCTGGATTTCCAGACCATCGCTCGGCCGATGAGATGGACGCAAGAGAGCCCCGCAGAGCTACGGCGTCCAGAAAGCGGTTAACCGAGAACAAGGCCCCGGATGCCCTATACATTTTGGCAGAATTGGGTTGAGTTGATGCCGATCGCGTGGCTCGCGCTCGGCGTTTCCTCGATTCTGACCGCGCGTCACGTCGCGGTCCCGGCTTCTATTCTCAAGCTCTCCTCGGCCCCTACCACCTTAGTTGGGGCAAATGAAAAGAATGCTCGTCAACGCAGTTCAAGAAGAAGAACTGCGAGTCGCACTCGTCGATGGTCAGAAACTCTACGACTTATCGATTGAGATCCCGTCACGGGAACAGAAAAAATCCAATATCTACAAAGGCCGCATCACACGCGTCGAGCCCAGTCTCGAGGCGGCGTTCGTTGAGTACGGTGCTCAACGGCACGGCTTTTTACCGCTGAAGGAAGTTTCCAAGGAATATTTCCGCACGCAGCCCGCGCAGGGGCGCCTGAATATCAAGGAGCTGCTCCAGGAGGGCCAGGAGCTGATCGTCCAGGTCGAGAAGGAAGAACGCGGCACCAAGGGTGCGGCACTCACCACCTTCATCAGCCTCGCCGGCCGTTTCCTGGTGCTGATGCCCAACAATCCGCGCGCCGGCGGCGTCTCACGCCGCATCGAGGGTGAGGATCGCGACCAGATGCGCGAGGCCATGAACGCGCTGCAGATCCCCGACGGCATGGGCGCCATCGTGCGCACCGCGGGCGTGGGACGCACCACCGAAGAACTGCAGTGGGACCTCAACAATCTGCGCACCGCCTGGGACGCCATCGTCGCGGCCAACGACGGCCGTCCGGCGCCGTTTTTGATCTTCCAGGAGAGCGACGCGGTCACCCGCGGCCTGCGTGATTATTTCTCCGACGACGTGGGCGAGTGTCTGATCGACCAGCCCGAGGCCTTCGAGAAGGCCCAGGAGTACATGCAGCGCTTCATGCCGCCCGACGCCCAACGCAAACTGAAGCTGTATCAGGATCCGGTGCCGCTGTTCACGCGCTACCAGATCGAGAGCCAGATCGAGTCGGCCTATTCGCACAAGGTCACCCTGCCCTCGGGCGGCAGCCTGGTGATAGACCACACCGAGGCGCTGGTCTCCATCGACATCAATTCGGCGCGCAGCACCCGCGGCGGCGACATCGAGGCCACCGCCCGCAACACCAATCTCGAAGCGGCCGAGGAGATCGCCCGGCAGCTGCGCCTGCGCGACATCGGCGGACTCATCGTGATCGACTTCATCGACATGGAGTCGACCGCCAACCAGCGCGCCGTCGAAGACATGCTGCGCGATGCCGTCAAGATGGACCGCGCCCGCATCCAGCTCGGCCGGCTGTCCCGGTTCGGGCTGCTCGAACTGTCCCGTCAGCGCCTGCGTCCCGCGTTGAGCGAAACCACCCACATCAACTGCCCGCGCTGCGGCGGCATGGGCACGATTCGCGGCGTGGAGAGCATGTCGCTGGCACTGCTGCGGCTGATCGGCGAAGAGGCACGCAAGGAACGCACCGGCCGCGTCATCGCCCAGGTCCCCGTCGACGTCGCCACGTATCTCATCAACGAGAAGCGCGACTGGCTCAACCAGATAGAAACGCGCGACAAGGTGTCGCTGGTGATCGTGCCGAATCTGCACATGCAGACACCCGCCTACTCGCTGCGCCGCATCCGCGACGACGAGAAGGAACTGCTCGAGAGCACCACCGCCAGCTACGTCATGGCGGATCAGCCCGTCGTCGACGATTCGAACATCGGCAACCGCGACAAGAAGCCGCAGAGCGAAGCACCGCTGGTGCCCAGCATCCTCCCCGCCTCCGCCGCACCCCTGGCCCCCATCCCCGAGCCCGTGCCGGTGGCCGTGGTGGCGACGCCCGCCGCCGCGCCGGTGCCGCAGGACGGCGCTTTGGTCAGAATGTGGCACTGGTTGTTCGGCACCCCCTCCCCCACCACCACCGCCAACACGGCCGCGGCGCCCCCGGTGGCTGCGCCTGCGCCCCAACGCGACCGACCACGCGAGAGCGGAACGCGCGACGGTTCACCCCAGCGCGACGGAGGCCGTGGCGACCGTTACCGCAGCGGCAGCGGCGGCGATCGAAACCGTAGCAGTCGCGATCCCCGCCGCGACGGTCCCGGGCGGGACTCCCAGGGACGAGGCGACGGTGCCAGCCGTGATGGCGCCCGGCGTGACCGGCCGCCCCGCGACGCCGGCCCGCGTCGGGCCGACTCCGGACAGTCCGCCGAGCGCCCGTCCAACCCACGTTCGGAAGGCCCGCGCGACGGGCAACGCAATGAGTCGCCGCGCAACGACGGTCCGCGCAGCGACGGCGTCCGCGACTCGCAGCGCAGCGATGCTCCGCGCGGCGACGGCGCCCGCAACGACTCACCGCGCAACGATGGTCCACGTGGGGACGACGCGCCTCGCGGCGATCAGCCCCGCGGCGAGCAGCCGCGAAACGGCGAACGCGAGCCGACGGGGGAGCGCCCCGCCGGCGAACGCACCGGGCGCAGCCGCCGCCGCCGCGGACGCGGACGCCGCGACGGCGGGGAGAGCAACGCCACGAACGGCGCCGCCGGCCCGACCGAAACCCGTGAAGGCACCGCCGAGGCAGGCACCGCGATGCGTTCCGACGCCGCGACGGGCGCAGACCCCCATGCCCCACCCATCGCCTCGGCGCCACGGACCGATTACGCCAGCCGGCCAGAGCCCGCCGCGCCACGGACCGATTACGCCAG
>CAZZVN010000032.1:0-42137 GCA_964657625.1 uncultured Steroidobacteraceae bacterium | reverse complement strand
AGCAGGCCGTGCGCGCCCGCGGCGGCAATCTCGAGCGCACGTTTGGCGGCGAACTGACCCCGCACGTCGCAAAGATCGGGGAGCTGCGGTTCGGACGCCGTTGCACACGCCTGCACCTCGTGGGCGGTCACCGGCGCCAGTCCGGCGCCGCCGTTCAGGGCATCGCATACCTCCACTAGATTGCGAGCGAGCTTGAGCCGGGAATCCATCATCAATGCCGCGTCGAAAGCGTTGGCGGCCGGCAGGATGAGTTCGTGCCGCGCTTGCAAGCCAGCGATGAGAGCGGGCAAGAGCGCCGCCGTTTCGCGCAGTTCGCCGCTCAGCGCCAGCTCGCCGTAGAACTCGCGGCCCGTCAATGCGGCACAGGGAACCCGGCCCCCCGCGGCCAGGATGCCCACGGCAATGGGCAGATCGAAGCGCCCGCCCTCCTTGGGCAGATCGGCGGGCGACAAATTGACGGTGATGCGCCCTGGGGGAAATTCGAATCCCGCATTGAGCAAGGAGGACCGCACCCGTTCCCTGCTTTCGCGGACCACGGTTTCAGGCAAACCCACCATGGCGAACGCAGGGAGCCCCGAACTCAAGTGAACCTCGACGCGTACCAGCGGAGCGGCCAAACCGGCGGGCGCGCGGCTCAGCACGGTGCTCATCTGACGCTTGGACATCCCTGCCCGCCGGGGTGGCTATTTCGGCGCGAGTTGAGCTTCGAGTTCTTTCAGCCGGTTCTCGAGTGCAGTCAGACTCGCGCGGGTACGCACCAGCACCGCGGCCTGGACATCGAATTCCTGCCGGTTCACCAAATCGAGCTTACTGAGCTGCGCCTGCAGTACTGCCTTGAAGTTGCCCTCGAGGTCTCTACGCAGGGTGCGCAAGGGCTCAGGGACGGAGTCGGCCAGGCGCCGCGCAAGATCATCGAAATTCATCGCGCCAAAGAAATTCATGGAGGCCTCCGGTGCTGCAACCGCACCTTACTAAAGCACTTTTCCCCGGTCACGCTCTAAATTGATGCATGACCGCCCACTCGGCACCCGCAAGTCCTTGATCCGGCAACTCCCGGGGCGCTGGCACAGAAGCTGCAACCCTCATCGGCAATACTACTCGTCAGTGGTCGCGGAGGCGGCGCGATTAAACGGCACAAGCGTGGATAAATGCATGAAGCTGATCACCGCGATCATAAAGCCGTTTAAATTGGACGAAGTAAGACAGGCGGTTGCCGACATCGGTATTCAAGGTGTGACTGTAACGGAAGTTCTTGGCTACGGGCGTCAGCAGGGACATATCGAGACGTACCGCGGGGCCGAGTACCAGGTGGACTTCCTGCCGAAGGCGAAGATCGAACTGGCAGTGGACGATTCCATTGCCGAACAGGTGATGGAGGCGGTGTGTAATGTGGCACGAACGGGGCGGGCGGGTGACGGCAAGGTCTGGGTCATGGAACTGGATCAGGCCGTGCGCGTTCGAACCGGCGAGACGGGTTCCGATGCCATTTGACCGCGGAGCACACGACCATCCGGGAATTCGGCAACTTCGACGAGGTACGGAACGATAACGATTTAGGAGCATCTCGCGCCGGCAAGCCAGCCAACTCCCCCGTCGGTGCGATATCCCGGCGGCGCGGGTTCCCACAAGAACTCGTGCCGTTTTTTTATATACGCGCGTCCGACGCAAGACGCTGAGCGTTTATACATCAGAAAATACCAATACTCCATGCTGCATAGCAGCATTTTGTAATTAGTGCTCATTGTTTCACTGAACGACAGGAGTTTTCCCCTCATGAAAATGATCATTGCCATCATCAAACCGTTCAAGCTCGATGATGTGCGCTCGGCCCTGGCGGAAGTGGGAGTGCAGGGCATAACCGTGACGGAGGTCAAGGGTTTCGGCAGACAGAAGGGTCACACTGAATTGTACCGTGGCGCGGAATATGTGGTCGATTTCCTGCCCAAGGTGAAGCTCGAACTCGCCGTGGACGACGAGCAGGTCGAACAGGTTGTGGAAGCGATCATCGCAACGGCACGGACGGGAAAAATCGGTGACGGCAAGATATTCATCTCGGAACTCGGACAATCGGTGCGTATCCGCACCGGCGAGAACGGATCGCGAGCGCTGTAGTCCACGCGGCCGGGCGAAACGCGCCTCGTTGTGTTGCGCCGTGTTGATGGCCTGTGCGACCGCCGCCCCCGCTGCAGTGTACAAATGGGTGGATGCGCAGGGAAAGGTCGAATATGGCGACCAACCTCCCGAGGGTGTGCATGCCGAGCTCGTGGCGCTGAAATCCGTACAGTCGGCGCCGTCGGGAACGTACGATCCCCCACCGAGCCGCGGCACCGCGGCTCCCGCAACTCCATCGGCGCCCCCCGCGGCCGCGTCGGCGCCTCCCGCGGCTTCCGCGGGCAAGAGCGACGCAGCCAAGAAGGTTCAGGAAGACGTCGCCCAGACGCGCGAAAAACAATGTGGCGACGCCCAGGATCGATACAAGAAACTGATCGAGGGCAGGCGCCTGTATAAAACCGGCGCCGACGGCGAGCGCGAGTACCTGACTTCCGCGCAGATCGATTCCGAACGGATCAACGCCAAACTCGAAGTGGACGCCGCCTGCAACGACGCCACCTAGGTGCGCGGGACCCTGAGCGGCCAGGCAGCTAGGCGGCTCGATCGGGGCGGCGTAACCTACCGGCTTCTTTAAAGACACAGTCGAGAAACGTGTATGCAGACGGGGTTCGTCGGTCTGGGTGCCATGGGCATTCACATGGCACGTAATCTCCACGGCGCCGGGTTTCTCACCGGAGTGTGGAACCGCACCGCCGGGCGAGCGCGCGAGGTCGCGGACGAGTTGCGCTGCCATGCTTTCGAGACTCTCGAGGAGCTGGCCGGCAATTGCGAGGCCGTGGTGGTTTGCGTATCCGCCGACGACGATCTGCGGGAGGTCGTCGCCGGTCTCGATCCCGGCCTGACCCCCAACATGATCGTGATCGATTGCTCCACGGTGAGCGCCGTTACGGCTCGAGCCGTCCATGTGCAGCTTGCGGCATTGGGGGTCGGCTTCCTGGACTGTCCGGTGAGCGGCGGCGTGGAGGGCGCCCGCAGTGGTGCGCTCGCCATCATGGCCGGAGGGGACGAGGCGGTATACGAGAGAGCGCTGCCGATGTTGCATGCGATGGGCAAGACCGTGGCCCATTTCGGGGCGAGCGGCGCCGGACAGGCGGCCAAGGCCACCAACCAAATCATGTGCGCCGGCATCATCCAGGCCGTAGGCCAGGCCATGGCGTTCGCCCGCGCCGAGGGTCTGCCGCTCGACCGCTTGATCGAGACGTTGGGCAAAGGCGCGGGTTCGAGCTGGTACTTCGTCAATCGCGCGCCTTTCATGGCACGGGGCAGCTTCCCACCCGGCTTTCGCGTGCGGCTGCACGCCAAGGACCTGCGCATCTGTCGGGAGATGGCTGCCAAACGGGGCGCCCAGCTGCCCGTGGTCGAATCAACGCTCGCCGCCTATTCCACGTTGATGGAGGACGGCTTCGGCGACGAGGATATTTCGTCCATCTACAGGCTGACCACCGCGTTGTTTCCGCTCGACTCCGCACCGTCCGAATGAACGCGTCACCCTCCCCGCCCGCAACGATTCGAGTCGCGACGCGCAAGAGCGCTCTGGCCCTGTGGCAGGCCGAGCACGTGGCTGCCTTGTTGCGTCGCGCGCATCCCGGCATCGCGGTGGAGCTGGTGCCGCTGTCGACCAAGGGCGACCGCATTCTCGACCGTAGCCTTGCGGCAATCGGCGGCAAAGGTCTGTTCATCAAGGAATTGGAAAACGCCTTGCAGGATGGCCGCGCCGACATTGCGGTTCATTCCATGAAAGACGTGCCCGGCGACGTGCCGGAGGGCTTGTTGATCGCAACGGTGCTGGAGCGCGCCGATGCCCGGGATGCGCTGCTCACGAACGCCGCCGGCCTGCACGAGTTGCCCCGTTCGGCGCGGGTGGGTACCTCGAGCCTGAGGCGTCAGGCGCAGCTGCTGGCGGTGCGTCCGGACCTGCGCATCGAGGCACTGCGCGGCAACATCGACTCGCGCATCCGACGGCTGGATGACGGCGAGCTGGACGCCATCATCCTGGCATGTGCGGGCCTGGTGCGCATGGGCTGGGAACGACGCATCACCGCCCGGCTCGATCCCGAGGTGTCGTTACCGGCGGTCAGCCAGGGGGTGATCGGCATCGAATGCCGCACGCACGATGCCGGTACGCGTAACGCTCTCGAGGCTTTGAATCACGCCCCGACCCGCATCGTCATGGATGCCGAGCGGGCGTTCGCCGCGAGGCTCGGCGGCAGCTGCCAGTCCCCCATCGCCGCCCACGCGCAACTCGACGGCCGCCGGCTCAGGCTCGACGGACTGGTGGCAGAACCCGATGGTTCCCGCCTGCTGCGCGACTGCCTCACCGGCGACGTCGATCATCCGCAACAGCTCGGCGAGGCATTGGCAGAGCGGGTGCTGGCGGCCGGGGCCGACACCCTGCTGGAGCGGCTGCGCGGCTAGCGCAGCCGCTCGCCTGGACCCGATGGGCTCCCTGCAAGGCGTGGGTGTGCTGGTCACCCGACCCGAGCAACAGGCCCTGCCGCTGTGTCGTTTATTGGAGGCGGAGGGCGCGACGACGTTCAGGTTGCCCGCACTCGACATCAAACCCATGGGTGAACGGCGCGACTGGAACGCCCGCCTGGGCACGCTCTATGCGTTCAGTCTCATCATTTTCACGAGTGCCAATGCCGTGCGTTTTGGCGCGGCATTGTTGGGCCGGCAGCGCGACCTGCCGCTCGCGGCGATCGGTCCGGCGACCGCCCGGGCATTGGAACGGGAGGGCTACCGCGTGGCAGTGACCCCGGTGGCGGGCTTCGACTCGGAGAGTCTGCTGCGTCATCCCACCATGCAGCAGTTGCAGGGACGGCGCGTGCTGATCGTGAAGGGCGGCGGCGGCAGGGAACTCCTGCGGGAGCAGCTGGCCGCGCGCGGCGCCCACGTGGTCACCGCCGATGTCTACCGGCGCGAGCGGGCCAGTCACACCCACGCGGAGCTGGACGAGATCACCGCAAGATTTCGGGACGGACACATTCACGTCATCACCGCGACCAGCGTGGAATCGGCGGGAAACCTGGTGGAGCTCGCCACCCCCGAACTACGGCTCGAATTCGACCGGGTGGACTGGGTGGTGCCCAGCAAACGGGTTGCAGAGGGCCTTCGTGCCTGCGGGGTGTCGGCGCCCTTCGTGCAGGCCGGATCTGCCGAGGATCATGAACTGGTATCGGCCGTGGTCCGCTGGCGGACGGCAGGGTCCACCGCAGGATGGAACGGATCGGTATGAAGCCGCGCGGGGGCCGCGCCGTGCCGCGCAAATTCGCGTCGGACCGCCTCGATCATTGCCGGCGGGCCCGCGGCATACACCTCATGGGATGCGAGATGCGGAACATTCCTCAATACAGATTCATGCACCAGGCCTCGTTCACCCCGCCACTCACCGCCCGGTTGCGACAAGACGGCCTGGTAACGCAATTCAACCGATTCTTCGGCCAACCGCCTCAGCAACGCATCAGCGTAGAGTTCGTCTGCGCAGCGCATCCCCCAGAACAGTGTTATGTCACGCTTGAATCCCTGGTGAAGCACGTGGCGAACCATGCTGAGCAGGGGCGCAATTCCGGTACCGCCGGCAACCAGCAACATCGGCCCGGACGCCTGCCGATATCGAAAGCTGCCGAAAGGTCCCTCCATCCTCAACAAAGAGCCGCATCGCAGCGATGGCTCACCCCTCGGCCCGCCAAACAGGCGGTCGCTGAAATTCCCGCCATGCACCCGCCGCACGTGCAGCTCCAGGGGACCGGCGTCGTGCGGCGCGGAGGCGATCGAAAAACTGCGCCGGCAGCCATCGGGCAGCAGGATGTCGAGGTACTGACCCGGCTCGAAATCGAAGGCTTCGGCAGACGGTAGTTTGAGATGGACACCCAGGATGTCGTCCGCCAACGCCACTAACCGTGCGATGCGGCAGGGCAGACGTTTGACCGTCGCCTGCTGCGGAGTCGTGAGCTCGATGGACTCGAGGTGCAGATCACCCAGGGCCCGTGCCTGGCACAAGAGTACGTAACCCTGCGCCACTTCCGCCTCGGACACTCCCAGCGGCACGCCGTTCGGATAGTGCACGTCGCCCGCGAGGACGCGTGCCCGGCAGGCACCACAGTTTCCGCCGCGGCATCCGTGAGGCAGGTTCAGGCCCGCCGCCAGCGCGGCGTCCAACAGCGGCTGTCCGGGCGCAACGCTGAAATCACGCTCGGAGTTGGCTAAGCTGACGCGCATGCAAGATATTTCCATCGTGGGCTGCGGGTATACCGGTCTGCGCCTGGCGCGGCGCTGGCTGGCACAAGGATATCGCGTGCGCGGCCATGCCACCCGCGAAGAACGTCTGGCAGAAATCGCGGCGAGCGGCGCAGAGCCCTGCAGGCTGGATTTGGATGCGCTGGAGGGGACCGGTGACGTGGTTGCACCGCAGCTCGATTTTGGGGGCCACACGGTGTACTACGCCGTGCCCCCGGCTGCGACCAGCCTCCGCGACGAACGTCTGGAGCGCTTCCTCGGCCGGCTGACCGGCCGGCCCGCACGTATCATCTATCTGAGCACCACCGGCGTCTACGGGGATCAGGGTGGAGACACCGTCGATGAAGATACGCCCCCGGCGCCCCGCACAGATCGCGCCCGCCGGCGGGTGGCGGCGGAATGCGCTTTGCAGGACTGGGGCGGAGCGAGTTCCAATTCATGGTGCATTCTGCGGATTCCCGGAATCTATGGTCCCGGACGGTTGCCGTTGGACCGGTTGCGCCGCGGCGATCCTGCCATCGAACTCGCCGAGTCGACACCGGCCAATCGGATCCACGTCGATGATCTGGTGACAGCCTGTCACGCCGCGGGAGCTTCGGAGCGTGCACACCGCCGCATCTTCAATGTGACCGACGGCAACGAGGAAAGTCTGACCGCGTATCTTTTGCGCGTCGCGCGCATCGCCGGACTGCCTGCGCCGCCGCAGATCGATCGCGCAAGGGCCCGGCAGGTTTTTTCCAACCAGACCTGGTCGTTTCTCGGTGAATCACGCCGCGTCGACAACAAGCGCATGCTCGCTGAGCTCGGGGTGATCCTCGCGTATCGCGATCTTGACGCGGGCATACGTGCGAGCTTGTGATCCCGCGGACAGACCGGGATGTTATGCTGATCACATGCGCATCGATTTTTTGAAGATGCAGGGTCTCGGCAATGATTTTTTCGTCTTCGATGCCCCTGCCGCCGCCGGCGACGCTCTCGGACCCGAGCGACTGCGCGCGCTCGCCGATCGTCACACCGGCGTCGGCTTCGATCAGGCTTTGATGCTCGGGCCGCCGCGCGATCCGCAAACCCGCGTGTTCTACCGGGTCTTCAATGCCGACGGCACCGAAGTCGAACAATGCGGCAACGGCGCGCGCTGCATCGCCGCGCTGTTGCATGCACGCGCGCCTGCGCTGGGACAGGATCTGGCCATGGACAGCGCGGGCGGGCGGGTGCATGCGCGCGTACGGCCCGATGGTTCGGTATCCGTCGACATGGGCGCGCCGAACTTCGCCCCCGAGGCGTTGCCGATGAACACCACAGGCGAAAACGCGGAGTACTCCCTGGAGGTGGACGGCGAGAGGGTTGCGTTCGGCGCGGTATCGATGGGTAATCCACACGTGGTGCTGAACGTCGGCGACGTGGACACTGCGCCGCTGCAACGTTTGGGACCGGCGCTCGAGGGACACGCGTCGTTCCCGCGACGCACCAACGTTGGATTCATGCAGATCGTCGATCGCAGCAACATCCGGTTGCGGGTGTTCGAGCGCGGCGTGGGTGAAACTCGAGGGTGCGGCACGGGTGCCTGCGCTGCGGTCGCCGTGGGTCGGCGCCATGGCCTGCTCGATGAAGAGGTCCGCGTCGAGCTGCCGGGCGGCACGGCAACCGTTTCCTGGGCAGGCTCCGGTGAGCCGGTATGGCTCACTGGGCCGGCAGTCCGGGTCTTCAGCGGTTCGATCGACATTTAACGAAAGGGGATGACGATGAGTCAAGCACGCGGTCTCAAGCACGACGGCCTGGACGATGCGAACGTGGCCGAGTATCTGCAGAGCTACCCGGATTTCTTCGAGCGCAACGGCCCCCTGCTGACGAAGCTGCGACTGCCGCATCTGCGCGACGCGGGCACGACCGTGAGCTTGGTCGAACGGCAGGTGGAAGTGCTGCGGGAACGCAACCAGTCGCTGGAACGAAAGTTGAAGGAACTGGTGGAAGTGGCGCGCGGCAACGACGTGCTGGCGGACCGCATTCATCGCCTGAGCCAGCGCCTGATCCGTGCACGCAGCCTGCTCGACACGGTCAACGCGGTGGAAACGTCGTTGCGCGAGGACTTCGATGCGATGCATTCCGTGCTGGTGCTCTTTCTCGAGGACGCCCGGTCCCTGCAGGGTCAGGCCGGGCGCTTCCTGCGCACCGATGACCTCGCGGCGGCGGACATCAGGACCTTCGACTCGTTGCTGCAGGCGGGCAGGCCGCGCTGCGGCCAGGTACGGGATACGCAGCGTGATTATCTGTTCGGCAAGGACTCCATCGAGATCGGCTCGGTCGCGCTGACTCCGCTCGGTCCGAAGGGAGAATTGGGCATTCTTGCCATCGGCGCGAGCGATGCGGACCGTTTCCATCCCGCGATGAGCACCGAATTCTTGTCGCGCATCGGCGAACTCGTGACCTACGCCCTAATGCGTTGATCGCCATCGACGCGTCGACTGCGCAGCAGGCGGACTGGATAGATCGCTTCGCGGCGCATCTCGGGCACGAGCGCCGCCTGAGCGGGCACACGATCGCGGCCTATCGACGCGACCTGCAATCGCTGCTGCGTTTCTGCGCGCGCCGCGCGATCCTGCGGTGGGATGGGCTGGACCACGCCCAGCTGCGTGCGTTCGCGGCGGCCGAGCACGCGGCTGGCCTGTCCCCCCGCAGCATCCAACGGCGCCTGTCTGCAACGCGTACCTTCTATGAGTTCCTGATGCGCGAAAAAACCGGCGCCGCCAACCCGGCCGTCGGGGTACGCGCGCCGAAGACGAAAAAACGGCTGCCGGCCACGCTCGATACGGACCAGATGGCGCGCCTTTTACAGTTTGATGCCGACGATGCTTTGTCGATGCGCGACAAGGCCATCATGGAGCTGCTCTATTCGTCCGGACTGCGTCTCAGCGAGCTCACCAACCTGGACCGCTCCGACATCGACCTCGCGGACCGCACGGTGCGCGTCGTGGGCAAGGGCAGCAAAACCCGCATAGTGCCCGTGGGCCGTCATGCCGTCGAGGCGCTGAGCGGCTGGCTCCGGGAACGTCCCAAGTGGACGCAGGGAGACGGCATGGCAGTGTTCGTGGCGCGTAATGGACGGCGCCTGACGACGCGTGCCATCCAATTGCGCGTCGGCACCTGGGCCCGGCGGCAGGGTCTGGGAATGCACGTGCATCCACACATGTTCCGCCATTCGTTCGCCACGCATCTGCTCGAGTCGAGCAGCGATCTACGCGGCGTCCAGGAACTGCTCGGGCATGTCGACATCGGCACGACGCAGATCTACACCCACCTCGATTTCCAGCACCTGGCGAAGGTGTACGACCAGACGCATCCCCGCGCCCGTCGCAAGCCGGGACGCGCTTGAAAATCAGCTATTCGTCCCAACTTCAAGCCGCTGTATGGATCACGACCCGAAACGCCTCTACGGCACCACCATCCTCGCGGTCAGACGCGACGGCAAGGTGGCGGTGGGCGGCGACGGCCAGGTGACCCTCGGGCAGAGCGTCATGAAGGGCAATGCCCGCAAGGTGCGGCGGCTGTACGGGGGCAAGGTGTTGGCGGGCTTCGCCGGCGGCACGGCCGATGCGTTCACCTTGTTCGAACGTTTCGAGGGCAAACTCGAAAAATTCGGTAATTTGACGCGCGCCGCCATCGAACTGGCGAAGGACTGGCGCAGCGATCGCAGCCTGCGCCGTTTGGAAGCGCTGTTGTGCGTGGCCGATACCGAGAGCTCTTACGTCATCTCGGGCAACGGCGATGTCATCGAACCCGAGCACGACTTGATCGCGATCGGCTCCGGAGGCAGTTACGCCCAGGCCGCGGCGCTCGCTTTCATGCATGGCACGGCCTACTCCGCACGCGAGATCGTCGAACGCTCGCTCATTATCGCGGCCGACATCTGCATCTACACCAACCGCAATCTGACCATCGAAGAATTGTGATCATGTCGCAGATGACACCACGCGAAATCGTCGAGGAATTGGACAAGCACATCGTGGGTCAGAAAGCTGCCAAGCGGGCGGTGGCCATCGCCCTGCGCAACCGCTGGCGGCGTCAACAGGTGGCCGACAATCTTCGGCCTGAGATCACGCCGAAGAACATTCTGATGATCGGTCCCACGGGGGTGGGCAAGACCGAGATTGCGCGCCGGCTCGCGCGTCTGGCAAAGGCACCCTTCATCAAGGTGGAGGCCACGAAATTCACCGAGGTCGGCTACGTTGGCCGCGAAGTTGATTCGATCGTCCGCGATCTCGTGGAAATCTCCGTCAAAATAACCCGGGAAGAGGAAATGCTGAAAGTTCGCCACCGGGCTGCCGATGCCGCCGAGGAGCGGGTGATCGACGCGCTGCTGCCGCGCGCCGCGGCGGGGTTCAGCGGCGACGACGCGCCGCGCGACAACGACACCCGCCAACGTTTCCGCAAGATGCTGCGTGAAGGCGAGTTGGATGCCCGCGAGATCGAGATCGAAGTTCGCGCGCTCTCCCCGGGCGTGGAAATCATGGCGCCTCCGGGCATGGAGGAGATGACGCAGCAACTGCAGGGCATGTTCCAGAACCTGGGCGGCGGTCGCACGCGCCAGCGCAAGCTAAAGATCAAGGAGGCGCTGAAATTACTGGTCGACGAAGAAGCCGCCAAGATGATCAACGAGGAGGAACTCAAACTTCTCGCGGTCGAAAACGCGGAGCAGAACGGCATCGTTTTCATCGATGAAATCGACAAGATCGCACGCCGTCAGGAGACCGGAGGCGCGGACGTATCGCGCGAAGGCGTGCAGCGCGACCTGCTGCCGTTGGTGGAAGGCTGCACCGTCAACACGAAGTACGGCACGGTGAAAACGGATCACATGCTGTTCATCGCCTCCGGGGCGTTTCACATGTCCAAACCTTCGGACCTGATCCCGGAACTGCAGGGCCGCCTCCCGATCCGCGTGGAACTCGAGCCATTGGCGGTGGAGGATTTCGTACGCATCCTGACCGAGCCCGACGCGTCGTTGTGCCGCCAGTATTCGGCGCTGCTGGCAACGGAGGGCGTAGAACTCGGTTTCGAGCCCTCCGGCGTGCAACGCCTCGCTGAGGTGGCATTCGAGGTCAACGAGCGCACGGAGAACATCGGCGCCCGGCGGCTGCACACCGTCATGGAGCGGTTGCTCGAAAACGTCTCCTTCGATGCGGCAGACCGCGCCGGTACGCGGGTGGTCGTCGATCGAGACTATGTGCAGGGAAATCTGGGCGAGCTCGTCAAGAACGAGGATTTGTCGCGGTACATTTTGTAGCCCGGACGGTGCCCCATCCCACCGACATCAAGATTCGCACGGCCTCGCGCCTGCTCGAAGTGGGCTTCGACGATGGCATCCGCTATCAGCTGGCATTCGAGTACCTCAGGGTATTTTCCCCGTCGGCCGAAGTGACCGGGCATGGCGCCGGCGAAGGGGTGTTGCAAACCGGCAAAGAGCACGTCGGCATCACCGGCATCGAGCCGGTCGGCAATTATGCATTGCGTCTGAAGTTCGACGACGGCCATGACACCGGCCTCTATTCCTGGACGTTGCTGCGCGAGCTCGGCAGGGAATATGAGAAAAAGTGGGCGCGTTATCTCGAGCGATGCGCCGCCGCAGGTCTGCCACGGGCAAGGTGAGGCCGCTCCAGTCGGCTACAATGCCGATAATTCGCCGAGGAGCGTCATGAGTAACTCCAACCGCACGGTTGATTTCGGATTTGAGAAGGTCGCCTGGTCGGACAAGGCGGCGCGGGTTCGCTCGGTGTTCGCATCCGTGGCCGGGCGCTACGACGTCATGAACGATCTCATGTCGCTGGGTTTGCACCGCGTATGGAAGCGGTTCACGGTATCGTTGACGGGGCTCAGACCCGGTCAACGCGCGCTCGACGTGGCGGGGGGCACCGGCGACCTGGCGCTCGGCATGCTGCGCCAGGTCGGTGGCAGCGGACGGGTGATACTGTCGGACATCAATGCGAGCATGCTGGCACTTGGTCGCGACCGCTTGCTGGATGCGGGCTATCTCGCCAACGCGCAATGCCTGGTGGCCGACGCGGAACGACTGCCCTTTGCGGACAATTCCTTCGACTGTCTGACCATCGGCTTCGGTCTGCGCAACGTCACCGACAAGGCGGCTGCGCTGCGTTCCATGCACCGTGTGCTGAAAGTCGGGGGCCAGCTGCTGGTGCTCGAATTTTCGACGCCCGTGGCGCCGGGTTTGAAGCCGCTGTACGACGCTTATTCTTTCAATGTGCTCCCGCTGCTGGGCCGCGTCGTGGCGAACGATGCCGATAGTTACCGCTACCTGGCCGAGTCGATCCGCATGCATCCGGACCAGGAGACTTTGCTGGCCATGCTCGGCGAAGCCGGCTTCACGCAGACGCGGTACCACAACCTGAGCGGTGGTGTGGTCGCCCTGCACCGTGGCTACAAGGTCTGACATGCCCGCCACCTCCGCCTGGCTGGCCGGTGCCGAGGCCGTGCTCAATCGCTGGATCGACTCCTCGCCGCCTGCCGCGAAGCATGCGCGGCGTCTGAGCGGAACCTCGTTGCAGGTGAACGTCATCGGCATGACCGGGATTCGTGCTGCCATGTCCGGCTTCCGGCTCACCCTCTCCGCGGAGTCCGGCGCGGACCCCGCCGATTGCACGGTGTCGGGCACCCCGGTGGCGTTGCTCCAGCTCCTGCGCGGCGGCACGCAGCGCAGCGGTGCCGCCGCCGGCACGCAGGTCCACGGCGATGCGGAGATTGCGAATTCGTACCGGGAGCTGTTCACGCTTGCCCGCCCCGATCTCGAGGAAGAGCTGGCGCAGGTGATCGGCGATTTCGCGGCCCGCCGCGTCTCTCGTCTCGCGCGCGGCATGGAATCGTGGCTGGCTTCGACCCGCCGCACGGCGGGTGAGAACATCGCCGAGTATCTTCAGGAGGAAGGACGCGACGTGGTGGGCAGGACGGAGCTCGACGAATTCCTGCAGGGGGTCGACGACGCGCGCGACATGGCGGCCCGGGTGGAAGCGCGGCTCGTCCGGCTCGAACGACAGTCGAGGGTCGCGGGCTGATGCGGACCCGCGTGGTCGGGCGGCTGCTGGGAATTCAGCGGGCGCTGGTCCGTCACGGCCTGGATGATTTCGTGCGGGCGACCCATCTCTATCGTCCGTTCAGGTTCCTGTTCTATCTTTCACCCTGGACATGGTTCCAGCGCAGCGCCGGCACCACCCGCGGCGAACGGCTGCGCCTGGCGCTGGAGGAACTGGGACCGATCTTCGTGAAATTCGGCCAGGCGCTCTCCACGCGTCGGGACCTGCTGCCCGTGGATGTCGCCGACGAGCTCGCGAAGCTCCAAGATCAGGTGCCGCCGTTCAGCAGCGACGTCGCAGTCGCCGCGGTCGAGAAGGCATACGGCGCCAGGCTCGAGGAAGTCTTTGCGAGCTTCGACACGGTGCCGCTCGCCGCTGCGTCCATCGCCCAGGTCCACGTGGCGCGGTTGAAGAGCGGCGAAGAAGTGGTCGTCAAGATACTACGGCCCGGCATGCGGGCCATCGTCGAGCGCGATCTGGAAGTGCTCGAAGCACTGGCTGCACTGGCCCAGCGCTACTGGGCGGAGGCGCGTCGGGTGCGCCCGCGCGAGGTGGTGCGCGAATACCGCAAGACCATTCTGGACGAACTCGATCTGATGCGCGAGGCCGCCAATGCGGCCCAGCTCAAACGAAATTTCGCGGGCTCACCGCTGCTCTACGTGCCCGCGATCCACTGGGATTACTGCCGCGCCGAAGTCATGGTAATGGAGCGCATCCATGGCGTGATCGTGAACCGCATGGACGAACTGCGCGCCCGGGGCACCAACATCGCCAGGCTCGCGGAAAATGGCGTTGCGATCTTCTTCACCCAGGTGTTCACCCATAATTTTTTCCATGCGGACATGCACCCCGGCAACATCTTCGTGCAGCTGGACGATCCGGAAAATCCGCGGTACGCCGCCGTCGACTTCGGCATCGTCGGCACTCTTCAGCCGCGCGACCAGCATTATCTGGCGGAGAATTTCCTGGCATTCTTCGACCGCAACTACGCGCGCGTCGCCGCCCTGCACGTGGAGTCGGGGTGGGTGCCCGCGGACACCCGCGTCGATGAACTCGAGTCCGCGGTGCGCACCGTCTGCGAACCCATCTTCCACAAGCCGTTGAAGGAGATTTCGTTCGCCCAGGTGTTGCTGCGCCTGTTCGAAACAGCGCGTCGCTTCGACATGCAGATCCAGCCCCAGCTCATACTGCTGCAGAAGACGCTGCTGAACATCGAGGGGCTGGGCCGGGACCTCTACCCGGAACTGGACCTATGGAAGACCGCACAGCCGATACTGCGCGCCTGGATGCGTGAGCGCATGGGCCCCCGGGCCATCCTGCGCAGGGCCCGGGCGCAGCTGCCGGACACCATCGAAGCCCTGAAACAGCTGCCGCAGATATTTCAGGTGGCGGTGCGCGAAGCCGCCGAGGGACGCTTCCGGGTGCAGGTGGAAAACGCCGGCAGCGTACGCCTGCGCACGGACCAGCGCCGCACGGACCGCCGGCGTGATCTGTACCTGGCTGCGGCGGTGCTGTGGCTGTGCGGGCTGATGTCACTCGCGATGCTCACGCGATATCCCTGGCTGGCCTGGCTGCAGATGGGTGCGGCGCTGGTGTTGCTGTTCGCGTGTCGCCCCTGGCGCTCGCCGCTCGAATGAGGATTCCGATAGAGAGCTCCACGAGCTACCGCGGTCGTAACGTACGCCCGAACTGGCTGGCGTTGTTTCTGTTCGTCGGCGTCGCGCTGGGCGTCGGCGGCTGCGGCGCGGTCTTCTCGCCCGGCGTCTCCACCGTCAGCGCCGCCTGGTACGCAGCGTTGGCGAAACCCGCCTGGACACCTCCCCTGAGCTGGTTCGGACCGGTGTGGACGGTTTTGTACCTGCTGATCGGCACCGCCGGCTGGCTCATCTGGCACGAGCGTTATCATCGCGGTCGGGGCGTGGCACTGCTCGCGTATGCCGTTCAGTTGTTCCTCAATGCGCTCTGGGCCCCGCTGTTCTTCGGTGACGAAAGCATCGGCGCCGGCCTGTTCATCATCGTGGCCTTGTGGCTGTCCATCATCTGGAGCATCCGCGAATTCTTCCGCGTGCGCGGACCGGCAGCCTGGCTGCTGGCTCCGTATCTGGCATGGGTCAGCTTCGCGGTGGCGCTCAACTTGAATCTTTGGCGGCACAATCCATGAACGTGACCGGCGGATGACGATTCTACGCCGCCGGCGTTCCACGGTGGACGAACCGATCGCCGCCGAGATATTGGGCGTCGAACGTTTGGAGCAACACGCCGAGACACTGGCCCGCAACCAGCCGATCTCGCCGCGGCGCACCGCCGGCATCTCCCTGCATGCCCGGTTGCGCGACAACGCCGCCATCCTGGCCGCCGCCAATCAAACTCTGCGCGTCGGCATCCGCAAGTCGCGGGCGCCCACGCCTGCGGCGGAGTGGCTGGTGGACAACTACTATGTCGTCGACGAGCACATCCGTGCCATTCGACGTGACCTGCCCGTGGAGTACTACAAGCAGCTGCCGAAGCTTGCCAACGGCGCGCTGCGCGGTTTTCCGCGGGTTTACGGGCTGGCCTGGGCTATCGTCGCCCACACCGACAATCGCTTCGAGCTGGAAACGTTGCAACGCTTCTGCCGTGCCTACCAACATGTGCAGCCGCTCACGATCGGCGAATTGTGGGCCCTCGCCATCACGCTGCGCGTGGTGCTGGTCGACAACCTGGCACGACTCGCCGCCGGCATCGTCCATCGCGTCACCCTGCGCGAACAGGCCGATGCGCTGGCCGATGCCCTCGTCCCGGAGACGGCGGCCGGCGCCGGGGAAGCTTTCCCGCCGCCTTCTGCGGCGCTGCGTAAATTCGAGACGGAACCGTTGCCGCCGGCTTTCGCCGCCCAATTGTTCCAGCGCCTGCGCGACATGGATCCGGCCAACACGCCGACGCTGGCCTGGCTGCAGAGCACGCTGGCGGCGCAACAGATCACGGCCGATGAGATCGTGCACAACGAGCACCAACGCCAGGGCGCCGTCAACGTGAGCGTACGCAATGTCATCACCAGCCTGAAGCTCATTTCCGCGGTGGACTGGGCCGCATTTTTCGAAAGCGTGAGCCTGGTCGATGCAGTCCTGCGTGAGCAGAGCGCATTCGGTTCGTTCGATTTCTCGACGCGCGATCTGTACCGGCATGCCATCGAGGACCTGGCGCGCGGGTCCGGCCACACCGAGATGGAGGTGGCGAAACGCGCGTTGGCGGCGGCGGCAACGGCGGCGCTGCAGGAAAGGCGGTCACCCGCGCCGGCGCGCGATCTGGAAGCCGGCTACCACCTGGTCGCGGCCGGTCGGGCATCTCTCGAACGCGCACTGGGCTACCACATTCCATTCGATCAACGCATCGCCCGCTGGACACGCGCGGCCGGAATAGGCGGTTACGCCGGAGCCATCGCGGTGCTCGCAGCATGCTTCACCGCTGCGTGCCATGCGCTGGCCGGAAGCCCGCGCAGCGGCGGCTTGGCGGCCGCCGCGACCACGGCCTTGGTGTTTCTCGCCGCCACGGAATTGGCGACCACGGTCGTCAATCTCTGGGTGACGCATTTCTGCCGACCCGACCCGCTGCCGGCGCTGGAGCTCGTGGAGGGGGTGCCGTCCGAGTTGCGCACCCTCGTCGCGCTGCCGGTGCTGCTCACCAGCCTCACCGACATCGCCGCGCAGGTACGCAGCCTCGAGGTTCACTACCTCGCCACACAGGATGGCGACGTGCATTTCGCGCTGTTGTCGGATTGGTGCGACGCCGCCTCGGAGATGCTGCCGGAGGACGCCGCGTTGCTGGCGGCGGCGGCCCACGGAGTGGCCAGCCTGAACCGGATTCACGGCAGTGTGCGGGGCGAACCCCGGTTTTTCCTGCTGCATCGTCGCAGGGGCTGGAATGCCGCGCAGGGCTGCTGGATGGGGTGGGAGAGAAAGCGCGGCAAGCTGCACGAGTTGAACCAGCTGCTGCTCGGCTCAAACGCCACCAGTTTCGTGGCGATCGACGGCGCACCGCCGCGCGTACCGGCCGGCGTGCGCTTCGTGATCAGTCTGGACGCCGACACGCGTCTGCCGCGCGGCGCCGCGCTCGCGCTCATCGGCAAGATGGCCCATCCCCTCAATCTCCCCTTCGTCGATGCAGGCTCGCGCCGGGTGCTCTCGGGTTACGGCATACTGCAGCCGCGCGTCACGCCTTCGCTGCCGGCGGGACTAGACGCCTCCCGGTATCAAAGCCTGTTGTCGGGACCGAGCGGGATTGATCCTTATGCGTTCGCCGTATCAGACGTGTATCAGGATTTGTTCGGCGAGGGATCCTATACCGGCAAGGGCATTTACGACGTGCGTGTGTTCGAAGCCACGCTCGCAGGCCGCGTCGCGCCGAACCGTCTGCTCAGCCATGATCTGTTCGAGGGCTCGTACGCCCGTTGCGGCCTGGCGTCGGACGTCGAGGTGGTGGAGGAATATCCATCGCGCTACGACGTGGCGAACGCCAGACAGCACCGTTGGACGCGCGGCGACTGGCAGCTGCTGCCGTGGATATTCAAGCGCGCCACCGGCCTCGGCGCATTGAGCCGTTGGAAGATGATCGACAACCTGCGCCGCTCCCTGCTCGCCCCCGCAGGCCTGGCGGCGCTGGTGCTGGTGTGGACCGGGGCCGCGCCGTCGGTGTGGACGCTCGTTGTGCTGGCAGCCATGACGTTGCCCGTGCTGCTGCCCATGGGACTGCGGCTGATTCCTCGCATCGCCGATCTGTGGAGCCCCAGCTATTTCAGCAGGGCGCGCAAAGACCTCGGGCAGGCGCTCGCCGTCGCCGGCATGACGGTGGCCTTCTGGGCGGACCATGCCTGGGTCATGACAGACGCCGTCCTGCGCACCTTGTACCGGCTTTATGCGTCGCATCGTCACCTGCTCGAGTGGACGACGACGGCACAGTCGAAGCTGGGTGCTTCCTGGCATCTGACCCGGTTCTACCGGCGCATGCGCGGCGGAGTCGCCCTCGCCGCGGGTATCGGGATCCTGCTCGCCCGCTTCGCGCCCGGCGCCCTCTGGAGTGCAGCGCCTTTGCTCTTGCTGTGGCTGATCGCGCCCGTGCTCGCACGCGCCGTGAGTTCACCCGCTCCGCTCCGCCGCAGCGAAGCACTGACGCCGGCCGAGCGGCACGACCTGCGCAGCATGGCACGCCAGACGTGGGACTTCTTCGACACCTTCGTCACCGCACGGCAGAACATGCTGCCGCCGGACAATTTTCAAGAAACACCGAACGCCGTGATCGCCAACCGGACCTCGCCCACCAACATTGGTCTCTATCTGTTGTCCGTGGTCGCCGCGCGCGAATTCGGCTGGATCGGCTCGCACGATGCGCAGGCGAGACTCGAGGCCACGTTCTCGACGCTCGATCGCCTGGAACGCTTCAAAGGCCATTTCTACAACTGGTACGACACCCACGATCTTCGCCCGCTCGACCCGAAATACGTGTCCACCGTCGACAGCGGCAATCTCGCGGGTCATCTGCTGGCACTCGCCGGCGCGCTGCGGAAATGGACCGCTCAGCCGTTGCTGACGACCGGCCATCGGGCCGGTATCGAGGACACGTTCGAACAACTGCAGTCCGCGGCGGCCGCGCTCGAGGACGACCGTCGCAACTACGGCGTATCGCCGCGTCATCTCGACTCGGCCCTAGAGGCGTTTCGTGATGCGCTGCACGCAACCGGCAGCGGTCATCCCGCGACCGATCTTGCACGCCTGACGGAATGTTCCCGCCATGTGGGCGACATCGCTCAGGCCTTGATCGACGAGCGCGGCGGCGCCGACCAGACCCCGTTGGCAACATGGGTCCACCGGCTGCAGGCCGCCGTCGCGGGGCATGCCGCAGATGCGGCCGCGGACGCCTCGTCTCGGCTCGCACTGGATGCGAGGAGAGACGCTCTCGCGCGTCGAGCGCAAAGCCTTGCGGTGGCCATGGAATTCGACTTCCTGGTGGAGCCCGACCGGGAACTGCTGTCGATCGGCTACCGGCCGGTGGAAAGACTCCAGGATCCGAGCTGTTACGACCTGCTGGCCTCGGAGGCACGTCTGGCGAGTTTCCTTGCCATCGCCAAGGGAGACCTGCCGGTGCGTCACTGGTTCCGGCTCGGGCGCCTGCTGACCCCCGTGGGACGTCACTCCGCCCTGGTCTCCTGGTCAGGATCGATGTTCGAATATCTCATGCCCATCCTCGTCATGCGGGAACCGGAGGGCAGCGTGCTCGGCGACAGCGCTCATCTGATCGTGCGCCGACAGATCGACTACGGCAACGAACGCCATCTTCCCTGGGGCGTCTCGGAGTCCGCCTTCAACGCCCGAGACCGCGAGCTCACCTACCAGTATTCGAGTTTCGGTGTGCCCGGTCTCGGGTTGCAACGCGGGCTCGGTGAGGAGGCCGTCGTCGCGCCCTACGCCACCGGACTTGCCGCCATGGTCGACGCCAAGGCCGCCATGGGCAATTTCGCACGCCTGCAAGGCTTGGGCGGCCGCGGCAGATACGGTTGGTACGATGCACTCGATTTCACACCCGCACGAGTGCCTGCGGGCCAGCAGGTCGCTGCCGTGCGTACCTACATGGCGCATCACCAGGGCATGATCCTGGTTGCGATCGGCAACGTGCTGCTGGACGACGTCATGCGACGTCATTTTCATGCCGACCCGATGATCGAATCCGCCGAACTGCTGCTGCAGGAACGCACCCCGCGTGATTCGGACCTCGCCGCTCCGGGACTGCGCGACATGAATCCCGTGCCCGGTCCGGCACTCGCGACGGCGGTGCCGCGACGCTTCAATTCACCGCATCATGCCGCGCCGCGCACGCACCTGCTCTCGAACGGCGCCTATTCCATCATGATCACCGCGGCGGGATCGGGATACAGCCGCTGGCGCGATACCGCGGTCACGCGTTGGCGCGAAGACCCCACCCGGGATGCATGGGGTTCCTATGTGTTTCTGCGCGATGTCGCCGACGGCCAGGTATGGTCGGCAGGCTACCAGCCGGTGGGCCAGGAGCCGGACAGCTACGAGGTGGTCTTCCACGAGGACCACGCGCGAATCGAGCGCAAGGATGGACCCATCGTCACCGTCACCGAGTTTCTGGTGTCGCCGGAAGACGATGCCGAGGTGCGCAGGGTGTCCATCACGAATACGGGAAACCGCGTTCGCGAGATCGAACTGACCACCTACGCCGAGGTGGTGCTGTCCGCGCCGGACGCCGACGCCGCGCATCCCGCATTCTCGAAAATGTTCGTGCTGACGGAGTTCGTCGCGGCGACGGGCACCCTGCTCGCGACGCGCCGCGGCCGGGAGCCCACCGAACCGCAGCTTTGGGCCGCCCATGTCAGCGTACTTCAGGGCGAACCGGTCGGCGGACTGCAATTCGAGACCGATCGCGCCCGTTTCCTCGGCCGGGGCAATGAGCTTCGCACGGCGGTGTCCATCCTCGACGCGCGGCCGCTGTCGAACACCGCGGGCACCGTTCTCGACCCGGTGCTGTCCTTGCGGCGGCGCGTGCGCATTGCCCCGGGCCAGACCGCACGGGTCGCGTTTTGGACCGCCGTCGCGCAAAGCCGCGAACAAGCCCTGTCTCTGGCCGACAAACACCGCGACGTCGCGGCCTTCGACCGGGCGAAGACCCTGGCCTGGACCCAGGCGCAGATCCAGCTGCGCTACCTCGGCGTCGATTTCGACGAGGCGCAACAGTTCCAGCGCATCGCCAACCGGGTGTTGTATTCCGATTCTTCCCTGCGTGCGGCGCAGGACATCCTCGGTCGTAACCATCTCGGGCCGCAGGCGCTCTGGACCCATGGTGTTTCGGGCGACCTGCCCATCGTTCTCGTCCGAATCGACGATGAAAACGATCTGGAGATCGTCAAGCAACTGCTGCGTGCGCACGAATATTGGCGCTTGAAACGACTCGCCGTCGACTTGATCATCTTGAACGACCGCCCCCCCTCGTACGCCTCCGACCTACAGCAGGCCATCGATGCGGCCATCAGGACATCGCAGTCCCGCGGTGGCGGGGCGGAAGGACGCGGCAGCGTGTTCTCGTTGCGTGGAGATCTCATGCCGGCCTCCAGCAGTGATCTGCTGCAGACCGTGGCCCGTGCCATCTTCGTGGCACGCCGGGGAACCCTGGCCGTGCAGCTCGCCAGGCTGCGAGAGGCAGGCCCGATGCCGCGGCGACGGGCCCCCACGGCGCCGCTCGCTGCGCGGGTCGACGCGCCGCGCAGCATGCCCGCCCTGGAATTCTTCAACGGCCTGGGCGGCTTCGCGGCCGCGGGACGTGAGTACGTCACGGTGCTTGAGGAAGGGCAGTGGACACCGGCCCCGTGGATCAACGTCGTCGCCAATCCGCAGTTTGGCTTCCAGGTCTCCGCAGACGGCTGCGGCACCACCTGGTCGCAGAACGCACGCGAATATCAGCTCACCCCGTGGTCGAACGATCCCGTGAGCGATACGCCCGCGGAGGTCATCTATCTGCGCGACGAGGTCAGCAACGAACTCTGGAGCGCGACGCCGCTGCCGATCCGCGAACCCACGTCGACCTACGTGGTCCATCACGGCTTCGGTTACACACGCTTCGAACACACCTCGCACGGGATCGCGCTCGACCTGCTGCAGTTCGTACCGCTGGAGGACACCCTCAAGATATCGCGTCTCAAGCTCGTCAACCACTCGGCCGACGCACGGCAGCTGTCGATCACCCACTTCGTGGACTGGGTGCTCGGCAACCAACGCAGCAAGACGGCTCCCTACATCGTCACCGAGATCGATTCCCCGACGTCCGCGCTGCTGGCACGCAATCCCTGGCGCACCGAATTCCAGGAACGCGTGGCTTTCATGGACATGCGGGGATTGCAGCAGACGTGCACCGCGGACCGCGCGGAGTTCGTGGGCCGGCACGGCTCGCTGGCGGAGCCCGCGGCCCTGCTCAGGCCGCAGCACCGTCTGACGAATCGCGTGGGCGGCGGACTCGATCCCTGCGGCGCCCTGCAAACCAGGCTGCTGCTGCGTCCCGGTGACAGCGTCGAAATCGTCATGCTGCTGGGCGAGGCGGCGTCCCGGCAGGACGCCGTCGCGCTGCTCGGGCGTTATCGTACCGCCGACGTCGACGCCACCCTCAAATCGGTCACCGATTTCTGGGAGCGGACCTTGGGTTGCATTCAGGTCAAGACTCCCGACCGGTCCGTCGATGTACTGCTGAACGGCTGGCTGCTCTATCAAACCCTGGTATGCAGGATCTGGGCGAGAACGGGGTTCTACCAGTCGAGCGGCGCCTACGGTTACCGCGACCAGCTGCAAGACGTAATGGCGTTGTGCGTAACCCGCCCTGCACTCGCTCGCGAGCACATACTGCGCGCGGGAGCTCGGCAATTTGCCGCGGGTGACGTTCAACATTGGTGGTTGCCCACGTCGGGTCAGGGTGTGCAGACCCGGGTTTCGGACGACCGCCTCTGGCTGCCGTTCGTGGTCGCCCACTATCTGGAGGTGACCGAAGACTTTCCCGTACTGGACGAAACGCTGTCATTCCTAGAGGGCGGCCCGCTGCAACCGCAAGAATTCGAACTGTTCGCAGCGCCGAAGCCCGCGCTCGAGAAGGCATCGCTGTTCGAGCATTGCGTACGCGCCATCGAGTCGAGTCTTGCCATCGGCTCACACGGTCTGCCGTTGTTCGGTACCGGTGATTGGAACGACGGCATGAATCGCGTCGGCGTCAACGGGCGCGGGGAGAGCGTCTGGCTGGGTTGGTTCCTGCATTCGACCCTGCTGCGATTCGCGCCGCTCGCGGAGCGGCAGGGTCACGCGGACCTGGCCGCCAACTGGCGCAAACACGCATTCGCCATGCAGCAGGCAATCGAACGCGAAGCATGGGACGGAGACTGGTACCGCCGGGGATATTTCGACGACGGAACGGCGCTGGGGTCGGTGTACAGCGAGGAGTGCCGCATCGACTCCATCGCCCAATCCTGGGCGGTCATATCAGGGGGTGCGGATGCCGCCCGTGCAACACGCGCCATGGCTGCGGTCGATGCTCAACTGGTGAGCCGCAGCGACGGGCTGGTGAAACTGTTCACGCCACCCTTCGACCGCTCGAGTCACGATCCCGGCTACATCCAGGCGTATCCTCCCGGGCTGCGCGAGAACGGTGGGCAATACACACATGCCGCCATGTGGACCACGCTGGCTTTCGCCCGCCTCGGTGACGGCGACCGGGCGGCAGAGTTGTTTTCACTGCTCAATCCCATCAACCATGCGAGCACCCGGGCCGCCATCCATCGCTACAAAGTGGAGCCCTACGTGGTGTGTGCGGACGTTTATTCCGCGCCGGCGCATGTGGGTCGTGGCGGTTGGACCTGGTACACCGGCTCGGCAGGCTGGATGTATCGAACCGCCGTCGAAGGCATTCTCGGCATCGAAGTGCGAGGTAACGTGCTCTGCATTGATCCCTGCATCCCACGCGCCTGGCCTGGCTTCGAAATCACCTATAAACATGGCAGTTCCAGGTACCACGTCGCGGTGACGAATCCGCACGGGGTGTCCAGGGGAATAATCCAGGCGTCACTCGACGGCAGGGAAATACCGGTGGACGGATGCACCGTGAGGTTGCTCGACGATGGCAACTATCACTACGCGCGCGTCACCATGGGGTAGGAAGCGCCACCGCTAATGCGAGCGAAACGCTCCAATCGCACGCACGAGCAGCATTCGCGCCACGGCACTCACCGGCACGAGACGCACCAGCCGCAACGCAAGGGCAGGCCGGGCGAGCAACAACCCTCCGACCACGGCTCCAACCGTACCGAGCCCTCTACCTGTCATGAGCATTTGCATGGTCCGACTGCGAGGAAACTGGGAGAAATGTTCGCCTGTCTCCGCGGATGGCCCCCCGGCGGAGGGCGCATGACGACGTGCGGGTTCCAGCACGTGCCGGATCTCGGCCCTCGACTGCGCCAGGCGTGCCAATGTTTCATTACGAGAACCATCATCCCGATCGGCCATATCCCTCAATCCTCGTGAGACGACAGAATCCGCTCCAATATCACCCGGTCTTCCTGCCATTCCCGCCTCACAGTGCTCAAGAAAGGCGCGTGGGCGCCGATTACGTTCGCCCGGTACAACGCGGCAATCGCACCTACCAAGAGAAACCCGCCCCCCGTCCAAGCCACCGCCGCAACCCGATGCGCGGTGTCCCACGTCAGCGCGATGATCAACACGCATCCCATGAGCAGAGCGAAGAACAAGCAGACGCCCAGCAACAACGACGCCACCAGACGCGCCTTGAAATGCAGTTGGGCGCGCTCGAGATCGAGCGCGGCCAGTTCGACGTAGGCAATAAAATGCCTGAGCAGTGCAGGTGCTGCCTTGGGCAGCGACCACAGCAGTCTCATGACGCCCGCGCTAGGAACGGCGCGTCGCCAGTATGCCGACTACCGCCCCTACCAAAGCCGCGACACCTACCGCAGCCCAGGGACTGTCGTGCACGTAGTCGTCCGCCGTACTCGCGGCACGCTGCGCCTGACGACGCACGGTATCCGCACCGCCACTCAACGAGGTCTTCGCCGTATCGATTGCATTCATGACCTTGCTTCGCACCCGCACCACGTCGGCATCCTTGAGGTCGGCGATGCGCGACAACAAATCTTCCACGTCGGCGATCAAGCTCTTGATCTCGCCCGATGCGGTCGACTTGATGTCGCTCGCGGCATCGCGCAAATCGCCCTTGATCTTGCCGCCTGCGGCACGTGCCTGATCGATCGTACCGTCAAATGTTGTTTCCATCACTCACTCCTGTTTACAAACAAAGTTAACTTAACCTGCGTAGCGCTTGCATCGGGAGCTACCGAAGCGTGGTGTAGGAAACCGCCCACAGGCGCTCGCGTCTCCCCGCGGGAATCCCTCAGCCGATGTCCGGACGAAACACAGGATCCGGATCATGCCCTCCCAACGACTGGCTGACGAGACCATGAGACGCAACGTCGGCATGTTCGGCCTCCCTGCCGCGTCCAAAGGCATACTGCAGCCTGCCGGCCCTGCACCGCCGACGTCCGAGCGTCGCCAGCGCGGCGTTGCGCAATGATCGCCCGCTCGCCTCGAGCAGACGACCCGTGAGCCGCTTCCAGAGTCCGTATGCGCGATCCGAATTCATGACCGATGCCCCTGACGGCCCGATCTCTCAATGGTTGGCGGAATGTGACTCGCAGATTTCATGGAGCACTTCGGGCAACCGTCCGTAGTCGCGAGCCTTGTCGAGGAAGTGGGTGGCGCCGAGCGCAATCGCTGCGTTTTTATATTCCGGCAGATCGTAATTCGTCAGCACGATGATACGCGGTTTCAGCTGGGTGGTCGCGAGCGCCCGCATGACACCAAAGCCGGTGCCCTGCTTCAAGTGCAGATCGAGGATGATGACGTCCACGGTCTCCCGCTTCACGGCGGCTAGCGCCCCCGCCTCCGTGTCGGCGGTGCCAATCAGCTCGACCTCGGGGATTTGACGGATCGCCTCCGTCAACCGCTCGGTGAGCACCTTCGAATCCTCCACCAGCAACACCCGTAGCCCTTGAGCCATTACAATAGTTTCCACAGCTGCGTTGCGCATAGTCCGTGCAGAGTACCGTGCGCACACGTCCCACGACCACCGCAGCTCGGACAGATGTCATGTAGGAGCGTTCTCACGATCATCAGATTATTGAATGAGGCCGTTGCGCAGCGCGTACGAGGTGATGTCGGCGTTGGCGCTGAAACTCATCTTCTCGAGGATACGGCTGCGATAGGTGCTCACCGTCTTCACACTGAGACTGAGTTCGTTGGCGATATCGGACACGCCGCGTCCGGCGGCGAGCTTGCAAAAAATCTGAAATTCTCGCGTCGACAGCCGGGCGTGAAGTGGTTTGTCCGGATCTCCATCGAGATCGGCGACGAGAATTTCCGCCAGCGCCGCACTCACGTAACGCCTCCCCGAGAGCACCGTCCGCACGGCTTTCATCAGTTCCTCCGGAGCGCTGTCCTTGGACAGGTAGCCGCTCGCGCCAGCGCGTAGTACGTTGACAGCATACTGTTGTTCCGGCAGGCCGCTCATCACGAGCACACGCACTGCCGGATGGCCGGTCTGGATGTGACGAAGTATGTCCAAACCGCTGCGATCAGGCATATGGATGTCGAGCAGAACCAGATCCCATTCCTGCTGCCGCAACATGTCCAAGGTCTCGTTGCCGCTCGCCGCCTCCCCGACGGCGTTGATGCCGGGATCGGCGTCGAGGAATTGTTTGAACCCAGCCCGAACGACCGCGTGATCATCAGCGATCAATACTCGTGACACGTGTTGACTCCCTTGGTGCCCGCGCTCAGCTGCTGGCGCACTGTTGGCTTTGTGAATATCCGTTGAGCTTGTTATACAAGGTCTTGAGGCTGCAGCCTAATGCGTCGGCGGCACGGCGCTTGTTGCCTTTGAAGTAATCCAAGGTCGCCTCTATCAGGGACTTTTCCATGTCACAGATGCGCGAGCCCACACGGATGTCGAGCCGTTCCCTGCCGCCGGCCGAATCGTCGCAGGTCACGCCCGAACTCTGAATCAGAGGCGCGAGTTCCAGGCTCTGATCGTCGAGAATAAATGCACGCTCGATGCAGCTTTGCAGTTCACGGACGTTCCCGGGCCACAGGTGCCGCTTCAAGGTCGCGCGCGCCGCCGCCGAAAACCGCTTCCGACTCACGCTCCGCGCATTGAGTTCGCCGAGAAAATGATCGGCCAGCAGATCGACGTCGTTCCCACGGTCGCGCAGCGGGGGCAGGTCGATGGGAAATACCGCCAGCCGGTACAGCAAATCCTCCCGCAACCGGCCGCTCTGCACGGCCTGCAGAGGGCAGCGGTTGGTCGAGGCGATCACGCGCACGTCGGCCACGGATTCGCTGCCGGCGCCGGCCCGGTAGAACTTGCCGCTCTCCAGCACTCGCAGCAAGCGGGTCTGCATGTCCATCGGCATTTCGGTGACTTCGTCGAGAAACAACGTGCCTCCATGGGCACGCTCGAACACGCCGGCATGGGCGTGAAGCAGGCCCGAGGATCCGGCTGTTTCTCCGCCGAAGAACTCCGCCTCGACGAGCCCGGTCGGTATGGCGCCGCAGTTGATCGCGACGAACGGACCCTGGCGCCGGCCGCTGCGGTCGTGGATGGCGTGGGCCGCCAATTCCTTGCCCGCACCGCTTTCGCCGGTGAGCAACACACCGGCCTCGGTGGGACCGACCCGCTCGATGAGGCGAAAAACCTCCAACATGGCAGCAGACTCACCCAACAGGGAGACTGCCGGCCCGGACGCACGCGCAGGGTCGGGACGATTGCCGATCGATGCACTCATGAATATCTCCTCAACACGATTTCAGTGTAATCGTTACACTGACTAACCTCTCATTTGTAACGTGTGGAGGGGCTGCTCGCCAGAGAAGAGGGCTGATCGTACATGCGAAAACGACGACTTTGCCTGTCGGTGTCCGTCCTACGCACCACTCAGGAATCGGCAGTCGGCTCTTTGCCGCAGTGCCAGCACTGGGTAAATTGCGGCTCGAGGTTTTCCCCGCAGCCCGTGCACGTCCAGGGCGAGCCCGTCGCCACCGCGGACGCTCGATTCAGCGCCCGCTGGGCGTGAATCTCGTCCGCATCCTCGACAAACAGTTGTGGCCACGTTTCCATCATCGGCAGATCGCCCAATGCACCCGCCAGATATTGGTTGCGCAGCTCGCTGCGGATACCGGCGGCAATGAGCACGTTGCGCGCATGGGCAACCTGCACCAACGTCGCGGCCCGGTAAACCCGTTTCAGCGCAGCGATCCTAGAAACTGCGCGACGTCGCCGCCCCGCTCCAAAGTCTCGACGAGCGCCGATCCCACCACGACACCGTCGACGTGCGATGCAAAACGCGTGACCTGGTCACGCGAGCGGATGCCGAAGCCCGCACACACCGGCACGGACGAGCAGCGCTTCACGCGGTCCATGTAGTCGAGCACCTCGTCAGGCACCTCGGCCGACTTACCGGTGGTGCCCGTCATGGTGACCGCATAGACGAAGCCCTGTGCCGATCTGCATAGCATCTCCAAACGCGCGGGAGGCGTCACCGGGGTGACCATCTGCACCAGTGCCAAACCTTGCCGGCCAAGAGCAGCGCGCAGTTCGGCACTTTCTTCAAAAGGCAGATCCGGTACGACGAAGCCGCACACGCCGGCCGCCGCCGCATCCTGCGGCAGGACTTCCAGCCCGTAGGCGAGAAGCGGATTCAAGTAGCTCATCAGCAGCACGGGAACGGTACGCGGACGTGGCAGGGCGGCCAGCTCCGCCAAAATCCAGGGCAGCGTCACGCCGTCCGCGAGTGCCGCAAAACTCGCCCTCTGAATCGTTCCTCCGTCGGCCATCGGATCGCTGAAGGGCACCCCGATCTCGACCACGTCGCATGCGGCAATCACGGCACGCAGATTATCGGCAAAATGTCGCCGATCCGGGAACCCGGCTGTGAGAAACCCCACCAGCGCCGGAGTGCCGCGCGACACTGCCGCATTGATCGCCGCGGAAATCGTCTCGTGCGGGGTCACGACGATGACGCCCCCGTCAATACGGTGCGCTGCAATATCGGCATATCCTTGTCACCGCGTCCGGAACAGCAGATCAAGATCCGCGCGCCGGGATTCGCCCGTGCATAACGGCGCGCGCCGGCGAACGCATGGGCGGTCTCGATGGCCGGCAGAATGCCTTCGTAACGGGCAGTTTCGACCAAAGCCTCGAGCGCTTCATCGTCTGTGGCGGACTCATAGGCAACCCGCTTGCTCTGCATGAGGTACGCATGTTCGGGACCCACCCCCGAATAATCCAGGCCGGCGGAAACCGAATGGGTTTCCCGCACCTGACCGAACGAATCCTGAAGTATCAATGTGAAACTTCCCTGCAGCACGCCGGGAGTACCGAACGTGAGGGACGCGGCGTTGTCCCCGAGTCCCGGGCCGCGACCGCCGGCCTCGACGCCAAGCAGGCGTACCGCCGCATCGCCGAGGAAGGGATGGAACATACCGATTGCGTTCGAACCGCCTCCCACGCAGGCCACCGCAACGTCCGGGAGTCCGCCGGCCTGATGCAGCATCTGCGCCCGCGCTTCACGGCCGATCACCGCCTGCAGCTCGCGAACCAGGTAAGGGTAGGGATGCGGACCGACGGCGGAACCCAAGGAATAATAGGTGCCGTCCGGATCCGACACCCAGTCGCGTAATGCTTCGTCGATGGCGGCACGCAAGGTTTGGTCACCCGACGTCACCGGCACCACCGTCGCACCCATGAGCTGCATGCGCCCGACATTCGGCGCCTGACGTTCGACGTCGACGGCGCCCATGTAGACCGTGCAAGGCATCCCCAAGCGGGCGGCTGCCGCGGCGCTGGCGACGCCATGCTGGCCGGCGCCGGTTTCGGCAATGATCCGCCTGGCGCCCAGTCGTTTGGCCAGCAGCGTCTGGCCTACGGCGTTATTGATCTTGTGGGCGCCGGTGTGCGCAAGATCCTCGCGCTTGAGCCAGACGTCGGCGCCCCAGCGTCCGCTCAACGCAGGCGCATGAGAGAGCGCGGTGGGCCGGCCCACCCAGGTCGCAAGCTCGTGGGCGAATTCGGCCTGGAACCCGGCATCGTGCAGATGCCTGTCGACACCGGCCTGCAACCGGTCCAGCGCCGGTACCAGGGTTTCCGGAACGTACCTTCCGCCGAACGAGCCATAACGTCCGTTGTCATCGGGACAAATCGCATTCGAAGGCTGTTGCCGAAATAGTGAGTTCATTGACCGTACTCTGGTTGTGCCGCGGCGGCGCGCGCCGCGTGGACGAATTCGTGAATTCTGGCGGGATCCTTCACCCCGGGCGCCGTCTCGATGCCGCTGCTGACATCGACGCCGAACGGGCGAACGGCGTGAATGGCCTGCGCAACGTTGAGGGGCGTCAGGCCGCCCGCCAGAATGACCTCAGTCTGCCGCGCCAGCTCAGCGGCACGGCCCCAGTCGGCCATCTCGCCGATGCCGCTGAACGGACCCTCGAACAACATGCGCGCCGGCAGGGGATGGGGCGTCGTGCGTCCGAAGCGCACCACCGGCAGGACCTTGACCTCCGACGGAATTTTCAACTCGCGCAGATCTTCGACGTCGGTCTGGAAAAAGTCGGGCTTGAGAATCCGGCAAATTTCGTCGACTTTCATCTGCAGCGGGTGCTGGGTCACGGCGAATCGCAGGATGCCGGGAGGCGCCAAAGCCGCCAGCCGTGCAGCCTGGCCGGGCGTAACCTGACGCGGGCTCGGAGCAAACACGAAACCGATGGCGTCCACCCCGCACGCCGCCGCGGCCGCGACGGCGTCGGCGGTGGTCATGCCGCAGATTTTGATCCACATGCGCGGAAGTGTAGCCACTTTACGGCAGCCTCGTACGGGTGGCGCGGAAGATTTCCCCCAGCAGCATCCCCGGATCTTCGGTCGTCATCAACGCGGTGCCGATCAACGCCAGCCGGTAACCGAGTGCGTGCATCTCGTGCGCATCCGCGGCATTGGCAACGCCGCTCTCTGCAACGGCCGGCCAGTGCGCCGGCAGCCGCGGCGCAAGCGCCGCGAAGCGTGGCGGGTGTACCTGCAAGGTCTGCAGATCCCGACTGTTGACGCCGATCAGCAGGTTTTCGCCCCGGCGGGTCGCGAGCAGCTCTCCGGCAAGATCCAGGTCGGCGGCATCGAACGCCTCGAGCAACACGAACAAATCCTGCGCGGCGGCCGCGTCCAGCAGGTCGACGACCTGACCGCGCGGCATCATACGCAGGATCACCAGCACGCCACCGGCACCCGCGGCGCGCGCCTCCAGAATCTGGTAGGGATCGACGAGAAAATCCTTGCGCATGGCGGGCACTCCCAACGGCGCGAGAATCTGTGCCGCCCGGTGCAGATGCTCCAAGGACCCGTCGAAGCGGGCAGGCTCGGTGAGCACCGAAACGGCCGCGGCGCCGCCGCGCGCATAGGCCGCAATGCGGGCGGGCCAGTCGTCCGTCACGTCGCCCAGCGCGCCGGCGGCGGGCGAGCGCAGCTTGAGTTCGGCGATCACGTCGAAGCCCTGCGGGGATAGACGCAACCGCGCCGCGGGTGGCGAATGCCGGGCGCGGCGCTCCAACGCCGCGAAGGACTCCAGTTGTTTGGCCGCCGCCACGCGCTGCGCGCTGGCGCGCGCCATGTCATCCAAAAATCCCGTCATTAGGCAGGCTCCAGGGCGAACTCTTCCAGTCGCCGCAACCAGCGCAGTGCGCGGCCGCTGTCGAGGCATGCCGCGGACGCTGCGATTCCCTCCGTGATCGTCGCCGCGCGCCCCGCGATATGCAGCGCCATGCCACATTGCAGCGACAACGCCGCGCGGTGCGGCCCGGTGTCCTGCCCCTCGAACACCGCACGCAGGGCGGCAAGATTCACTGCGGCGTCGCCGCCCGCCAGATCCGCCGGGCTGCAGGGCTCCAGTCCGAAGCCGCGAGGGTCCAGCACATGCCGGCTGATCACGCCGCGAAAGATGTCGAACACCAGAAATGGCCCGATCGGGGTAGCTTCATCCCAGCCGCCCGCGCCATGCACCACCCAGGCACGGTCGAGTTCCATGCCGGCGAGAGATCCCGCCAGCAATTCCGCCGTGGCCGCATCGTAGGCTCCGATCAGCCGAAACCGTGGTGCGGCCGGGTTGGTCAGCGGCCCCAGCAAATTGAACACGGTGCGAACGCCCAAGGCTGCCCGGATGGGCGCGATCGCCCGCAGGGCGGGGTGGAAATAGGGCGCAAACAGGAACGTGAATCCAGTCGCCAGAAAGCAGCGCGCCGCCCGAGTTTCGTCCAACGGCAGCACGAAACCCAGACGCTCGAGCAGATCCGCACTGCCGCAACGGCTCGACACCGAGCGGTTGCCGTGCTTGATGACGGGAAGTCCGCAGGCGGCTGCCAGCAACGCGGCGCCCGTCGACAAATTCAAGCTGCCGGAGGCATCGCCGCCGGTACCCACGATGTCGATGGCGTCGGGGGAGGCTGTCAGCGCCGGCTTGCGGGCCAGCAGGTGCATCGCGTCCGCAAAACCACGCACCTCGACGGCCGTCACACCCTTGCCGCGCAGCGCCGCCAGCAGCGCGCCCGCGAGCGCAGGTGCGGTATCGGCCTGGGTCAACACGTCGAGCAGCGCCGCCGCCTCCTGCTGCTCGAGATCGCGACGTTCCAACAAATGGTCCAGCAGCTGTCGGGAGGTGCGCACGCTTCAACGCCTGAGAAAATTGCCCATCAGAGCGGGTCCGTCGGGCGTGAGCACGCTTTCGGGATGGAACTGCACGCCTTCGATCGGCAGCGAGCGGTGCCGTACTCCCATGATCTCGCCTTCGGCCGTGCGGGCCGTGACCTCCAGCGCCGCGGGGATGCTGGAGGGTTCAGCGATCAAGGAATGATAGCGGCCCGCCTGAAAGTCCTGGGCGAGGCCCGCGAACACCCCCTTGCCGTCGTGCTTCACGGGCGACACCTTGCCGTGCATCAAGCGTCCCGCACGCACCACGGTCCCGCCGAACACCTCGACCAGCGACTGATGGCCGAGGCACACACCGAAGATGGGGATGCGGCCGGCGAAGGCTTCGATCATGCGCATCGACACGCCCGCATCCCTGGGGGTGCCGGGGCCCGGTGAGATCACCAGATGGGTGTGGCCCAACCCCAGTGCCTTCTCGACGCTCAACGCGTCATTGCGATGTACGTCCACCTCGGCTCCCAGCATCAAGAACGCCTGCACCAGGTTGTAGGTGAAGGAATCGTAGTTGTCGATCAGCAGCAGCCGCGCAGGTTTGCTCACAAACCCTCCGCCGCCAGATCGAGCGCGCGCCGCAGCACTGCGCTCTTGGCAATGACTTCCGCGTACTCGGCCTGCGGGGTACTGTCCGCAACGATGCCGCCGCCGGCCTGGTAGCTGTAGGAATCGCCGCGAAACACCAGGGTGCGGATGGTGATGGCCTGATCCATGTCCCCGTGTCGGCCGAAGTAGCCCACGGTTCCCCCGTAGAGCTGGCGGCCCACCGGCTCGAGTTCGTCGATGATTTCCATCGCGCGCACCTTGGGTGCGCCCACCAGGGTTCCGGCTGGAAAGGTGGCGGCGAACAAATCGAAGATGTCGCGGTCAGGCGCAAGTTCACCGTTGACTCCGCTGACCATGTGCATGACGTGGCTGTAGCGTTCGATGACGCGATACGGATCCACACCCACCGATCCCGCGGTCGCGACCCGCCCGAGGTCGTTGCGCGCGAGATCCACCAGCATGACATGCTCGGCATTCTCCTTCGGATCGGCCATTAGCTCTGCCCCGAGCGCACGGTCGAGCACGTCGTTGGCACCGCGCGGACGGGATCCTGCGATGGGCCGCAGGCTGGCCCGGCCGGCATGGGATTTCACCAATGCCTCCGGAGAGGAGCCGACCACCGTGATGTCCCCCAGCTCGCAAAAATACATGTAGGGCGAGGGATTGAGCAGGCGCAGCGCGCGATACACCTCGAACGGCGACAACGAATGCAGTCCCTCAAAGCGGGACGCCAGCACCAGTTGATAAACGTCGCCCGAGGCAATGTATTCCTGCACGCGGCGCACCCCGGCCGCGTGAGCCGCCTCGGTCAGCGACGGCACCGCCGCCGAGAACCCTCCGGGGACGAGAATGGCCGGCACGGCGCCGCGCAGCGCCTGAATGACCTCGCGACGCAGGCTTTGCCGCTCGGTCTCACTGCCCGCATGCAGCAACGCCACACTGCGCGTCAGATGATCGAACACCAGCAGCGAACACGGGGCAACGTAATGTGCGTGCGGAGTCACGGTATCGAAGCTGCGTCCCCGGATTCGCTCGAAATAGCGCACCGAATCGTAGGCCGTATATCCCACCAAACCGCCCAGCAGCGGCACCCCGGGGATTTCCGGCAGCGGCTGGGGAGCGAGGGACAGCGCACCGCGCAGCGCCTGCAGGAATTCATTCCTGTCGCGCGGCCGCGCGGAGCGGACACCGTCGATGTCGAGGCCGGACGAGTCGAGGCGTACTTCCAGACAATCGCCGAAACCGATGAAGGAATAACGTGCCAGACGTTCGCCGCCCTCCACACTTTCCAGCAGAAAACGCGGCCGGAACGGCGCAAGTTTGAGGTAGGCCGACACGGGCGTGTCAAGATCGGCGGCGATGTCGAAAGGAGGTTTCATGCGGGGCGCTTTCCTGACAGATTCAAATCTCGAGACAACAAAAAACCCATCACCGAGGCAAAGCGGGGATGGGTTCTGGATGTCGAAAAACGGTTAACTAATCAGGCGGCCAGCACCCACTCCTGCGGTAAGCAGCGCCACCACCCGCGCGGGCCGTCTGCGATTTTGCGGGTGTTCATAGAGTTGAGTATCGCCGTCGGACACACGCGTCGTCAAGTAACGCCGGCTTCGAGGGACCTCTTGAACTTGCGGCCGAGTTCGACGAACCGGGGGGTGAGGCCGATGTCCTCGAACACCGGATCGCCCTGGTCGTCACGCGAGATCACCCTGGGCCCCGGCTGATAGGGCATCGCCGCGGCTATTTCGTCGAGCGCCGCGTGCAACAAATCCGTGATGATGCGCTCGATGGGATGACCCGGAAACAGCTCCACCAACGCATGCAGCCGCGCCGCGTCGTCCAAGGGCAGACGCACCGCATAGTCGGTCGCGGTCCGCAACGGCACCGCCTCCTTTTTCCAACGATCGAGCAAGGACTTGAATTTCACTGGGTCTCCGCCATACCGGTTGCCGTGGTGGGCGCATTATAAGGGCAGCGGCCGACGCCCGTGTGTGCGACGAGTAACTGTTTGACGAGGAGATGGAGAAATTGGCCGCCCACCCGCCCATCGCGCCGGCTCCGAATGCAGGTGCGCCCATGAGCGCCGGCGGCACCAGTTTGCCGAGGGGCCTCGCGGGTGTCTTCGCCTACAGCCGCCGCGCCCTGCAGCTCGTCTGGAGCACCAACAAAGTACTGAGCGTCGTGCTGGCGACCCTCACGCTCGCTGCGGGCGTGCTGCCCGCAGGGCTCGCTTATGTCGGCGCTCTGATAGTCGACGCCGTGATTCACGCCGCGGAGCTTCACCGGCGCACGGGCGCGACCGTGCTCACCGACGTGGCGACCTACGTGGCGTGCGAGGCGTTGCTCGCGGCTGCAACCTCCATGGCCCAACGCGGTATTTCGTTGGCCCAGTCGTTGCTGCGGGCGCAGCTCGGGCAACGGGTCAACGTCATGATTCTCGAGAAGGCGTTGACCCTCGATCTCACGCAGTTCGAGGATTCGGAGTTTTACGACAAACTGACTCGCGCACGACGGGAAGCGTCGAGCCGCCCGTTGAGTCTGGTCATGCGCACGTTCGGTCTGCTGCAAAATGCGGTCTCTCTGCTGTCGTTCGGCGGTCTGCTGGTCCGCTTCTCGCCCTGGGCGGTGGTGCTGCTCATATGCGCGGGACTTCCCGCCTTCATTGCCGAAACGAAATTTTCGGGCGAAGCGTTCCGCCTGTTCCGCTGGCGCGCACCCGAGTCGCGGATGCAGATTTATCTTGAATCCGTGCTCGCACGCGAGGACACGGCCAAGGAGGTAAAGCTGTTTCAACTCGGTCCGCGGCTGCTCGACCGGTATCGCGACATTTTTACCCGCCTGTATCGCGAGGATCGCGATCTTACGTTGCGTCGCGACGGGTGGGGATTCGGGCTGGGTCTGATCGGCACCGGCACCTTGTACGGCGGCTATGCCTGGATCGCCGCGGCAACCGTGCTCGGTGCGATGACGGTGGGCCAGATGACGATGTATCTCATGCTGTTCCGGCAGGGCCAATCCGCGGTGGGCGCGGCCCTGTCGGCGGTCAGCGGCCTGTACGAAGATAACTTGTACCTGTCAAACCTGTACGAATATCTGGAGCAACCCGCTGCCGGTGCCGCGACGGGTGCAGGCCTGCGCGGTCCTTCGCCCGGCGACGGGGTTCGTTTCGAAGACGTGGAGTTCACCTACCCGGGTGCCGCCGCGCCCGCGCTGACGGGCATCGATCTGCACGTGGAACCGGGCGCCAGCCTCGCCCTGGTCGGTCAGAACGGCTCCGGCAAAACCACCCTCATCAAACTGTTGACGCGGCTCTATCAGCCCACCCGGGGCAGGATCCTGCTGGATGGACTCGATCTGCAAGAATGGGACGAAACCGCATTGCGCCAGCGCATCGGCGTCATCTTCCAGGATTTTGCGCGCTATCAAATGCTGGTGGGAGAGAACATCGGCGCGGGTGACGTGCGTGCGTTCGACGATGAAACCCGCTGGCACAGAGCCGCGGTGCAGGGACTCGCGGCCGAATTCGTGGACCAGCTCCCTGCGAAGTACCATACCCAGCTCGGCAAGTGGTTCAAGGACGGCCGCGAATTGTCCGGCGGCCAGTGGCAGAAAATTGCCCTGGCCCGGGCTTTCATGCGCAGCGAGGCGGATATTCTCGTGCTGGACGAGCCGACGGCCGCCATCGACGCCGGGGCGGAGGCAGAGGTGTTCGAGCACTTTCGCGAGCTGACCCGCAATCGCATCGCCATCGTCATATCGCATCGCTTCTCGACGGTGCGCATGACCGATCAGATCCTGGTGCTCGAGAGCGGCCGCATCGTCGAGCGGGGTAGTCACGAATCTTTGATGGCCGCCGAAGGCCGCTACGCGAGTCTTTTCACCTTGCAGGCGCGGGGGTATCGTTGACGACATGAAATACGCCGGATTGTTTCTTTATGTAGCGAGCCTGGCCGCGTGCAGCCAGGGTCCCGGCTCGACCGCAGCCGACCTCACCGGCGGCGATTCCGGGAGCGATGAAACGTCCCGTCAGGTGATGACGGACGACATCAAGATGGGTACGTACCGGGCGGTGCTGGAGCTGCCCGGGGGAGCGCTGCCGTTCGGGCTCGAGCTTGCCCGGGAAGGACCGTCGACGGTGGGCTATCTCCTCAACGGCGCCGAACGGCTGAAGCTCAACGAGATCTCCATCGTCGGTGCGCATCTCGACATCGCGATGCCGGGCTACGAGAACCATCTGGTCGCGGACGCTACGGGCGACGGACTGCAGGGGGAAGTGGTGCTCGACAAGCCGGGCGCCAAACAGCAGCGCATCCCGCTGCACGCACGTTACGCCGAGACCTACCGTTTCTTTGCAGATTCGTCCGACGGGGGGTCGGACGTGGCAGGCCGCTGGACCGTCACGTTCACCGAGGATGACGGCAAGTCGGAAAGCGCCGTCGGCGAGCTTTCGCAGTCGCATGACGTCGTCACCGGCACGTTCCTCACGGACACGGGGGATCACCGGTTCCTGGCCGGCCAAATACGCGGCGGCGAGCTGTACCTGTCGACCTTCGACGGCGCGCACGCGTTCTTGTACAAGGCGCGACTCGATACCGCCGGCGGTCTGGCCGGTGATTTCTGGTCGGGTACCGCGTATCACGAACATTGGTCCGCCGTACGCAACTCGAACGCCGCGTTGCCCAGCGCCTATTCACTCACCCGGATGCGGGCGGGGGCCAAGCACCTCGATTTCTCGTTCCCCGATCTCGCGGGCAACACCGTCACCTCCAAGGATGCACGGTTCCACGGCAAGGTGATGATCGTGGCCCTCGCCGGCAGCTGGTGCCCGAACTGTCACGACGAGGCCGCTTTTCTCGCGCCGTTGTACAGGGACTACCAGGGCAGGGGGCTCGAGGTGGTCTCGTTGATGTTCGAACATTTCGGTGATTTCGACCGTGCGGCGGCGGCGACCCGGCGTTTTCGGCAGCACTATGGCATCGACTACACCACGTTGATCGCCGGTGTCTCGGACAAGGACGAAGCAGCCAAGAAACTGCCCGGGCTGGAACGGGTGTATGCCTTCCCGACCACGATATTCATCGACCGCAAGGGACGTGTGGTCAAGATCCACACGGGATTCTCGGGGCCGGCGACGGGCGAGCATTACACGCAGTTCGTGGACGAGGTTAAACACACCCTCGACAAGTTGCTCGCGGAGTCCTGATGCCCACTTTCGACATCGTTTCCGAAGTCGACACCCACGAGCTGACCAACGCCGTCGATCAGGCCGTGCGCGAGCTGACGCAGCGCTTCGACTTCAAGGGCACCGACGCCACGTTCGAGCTCGAGGACACGACCGTCACCATGAGCGCGCCCGCCGATTTCCAGCTCAAACAGATGCTCGACATCCTGAAACTGCGGATCGCCAAACGCGGCATCGACGTGACGTGCCTCGATGTGCAGGATCCGGTCGTCAACCTCGCGCGGGCGAAGCAGCTCGTCGTGCTCAAGCAGGGCATCGACCAGGAGACCGGCAAGAAGGTGTCGCGTCTGTTGAAGGATTCCAAGCTCAAGGTGCAGACGCAATTACAGGGCGAAAAGGTGCGGGTGACCGGCAAGAAGCGGGACGATCTGCAGGAAGCCATCGCATTTTTACGCAGCGCCGAGCTCGACGTACCCCTGCAGTTCAACAACTTCCGGGACTGAGCGGGCGTCGGCCGGACGTCAATGGGCGGGCTCGAGCCCCTTGGAATAGATCACCGTTCCGTCCTGCTTGACGATGATCGCGTCGATGTCGTCGATCCTGTTGTAGATCTCCATGGCTTTCTCGGGTCCCAGCACGAATGCCGTCTTGGACAGTCCGTCGGTGCGCGTGGCGGAGGGGCCGATGACCGTGGCGCTGCGCACCTTGCTGGCCGACCGGCCCGTGCGTGGATCGATGATGTGATGGTAGCGCACCCCTTTTTCCTCGAAGAAGCGTTCGTAGTCACCGGAAGTCGAAATGGCGGCGTCGACCAGTGGAATGCGCGTGATCACCGCTCCCGCCTCCTTGCGCGGGTCCCGAATCCCGACCACCCAAGGTTTGCCGAAGCGATCACCGACGATTCGGCTGTCCCCGCCCGCGGATACGTAGGCGTGGGTGAATCCACGGGCTTTCAGCACGTCGACCGCCCGATCCACCGCATAGCCCTTGGCGATGCCACCCAGATCGATGCGCACGCCCTTCTGCGAGAACTGTACGGTGCGTGTCCGGCCGTCGAGCAGCACATGACGGTAGTCCACCGCCGGCAGCGCGCGGGTGATCTGCGCCTCGTCGGGGTGGACGCCCTTGCGAAAGTCGTAGAGGTAGCCGACGCTCGCGTAGGTGATGTCGAAGGCGCCCTCGGTCAGCTCGGAATAGGCGCGTGCGGTGGTCAGCAGATCGAAGAGCTCTTTGCTGATGAGCATCGGGCCGTCCGCCGCGAGGGCGTTCACATGGGACAGTTCGCTGGTGGATTTGTACGTGCTCATGGATTCGTCGACGTGGCGCATTTCGTCGAGCACGGCGTCGATTGCAGAAGCCGCCTTGACGTCGTCGTCCGACCACAACTCGACCGTGACACGGGTGCCCATGATGCCGTCGGTCACGCGTGTCACCCAGTCGGCGCGCGCTGCGGCCCCGGCCACCAGCAGGGATGCCAACAGCAAGGGTTTCAGGACGAAACGGCGCAGGGCTCTGCCGTCCTGCGCGCCATGCGCCGGATCACCCACGCGCACGGGCACGCGCGGACCGCCAATCGAGAATGACCAGAGCGCTGCCGATCATGCCGCCGAGGTGGGCGAAATGAGCGACGCCGGAAAGCGTGCCGGTCACCCCCAGCACGAGTTCCAGTCCGGCGTACAACGACGCGAACACCCAGGCGGGCATCGGAATGGGCGGAATGAGCGGCACCACCCGACGGTTCGGAAACAACAGAGCGTAGGCCAGCAACAGACCGAACACGCCTCCGGAGGCGCCGATGGTGGGCGCCGGCATGGAGCCGAGCAGCATGGGAACGATGAGCTGCGAGAGCGCGGCGGTCGCCACCGAGGCGAAGTAGCACGCCAGCAACCGCCACGGCCCCACGTGACGTTCGATCTCGGCGCCGAACATCCACAGGCCCAGCATGTTGAAAAGCAGGTGAGACAGGTTGCCGGTACTATGTAGGAACGCATAGGTGACGATCTGCCACACATGAAAATACGATGTTCCGTCGATCGGCTGCCACGGCCACAACGCCAGCGCGTCCAATCCACCGGCGGACAGGGCCTGCAGGAGGAACACCACGACGTTGGCGGCGATCAAACCCTTCACGGCGCGTGCGTTCATCATGGCGGAGCATTCTAACCCGCGATGCGCGCCGTATTCCTGGATTACGAGACGGTGTCCAACGGCGACCTGGACCCCACTGCCATGCTGGCCGCCGCGCCGGGTATGAGTTTTTTCGCCTCGACCGCGCCCGCCGAGGCCACCGACCGCATTCGCGATGCGGAGGTGCTGGTATTGAACAAGTTCGAGTTGACCCGCTCCCACATCGCGGCGGCCCAGCGCTTGAAATTGATCGTCGTTGCCGCCACCGGCACGGACAATGTCGATGTCGCCGCAGCCGCGGCGCGCGGCATCGCGGTGTGCAACGTGCGCGGCTACTGCACCGCGTCCGTGGCCCAGCAGGTATGGGCTCTGGTGCTCTCCCTCACTCAACACGTCCACGACTACGATCGACTGGCCAGGGATGGCACCTGGGTGCGCAGCGAAACCTTTGCCGTGCTAGCCCATCCCATACGGGAACTCGGCGGACGGGTGTTCGGGATCGTCGGCTGGGGCGAATTGGGGCGTGCTACCGCAGCGATCGCGCAGGCCTTCGGCATGCGCGTCGCGATCGCGAACCGTCCCGGCGGCGCGCGCGAGTCCGGCCGTCACGACCTCGACGACCTGCTGCGCATGGCCGACGTGCTGTCGCTGCACTGTCCGCTGACCGACGCCACCCGCGGCTTGATCGGCAGCCGCGAACTCGGCCTGATGAAGCGGGATGCCTTGCTGGTGAACACCGCCCGCGGTGGCCTGGTCGACGGAACGGCGCTCAGAGACGCTCTCGTGGCAGGCCGCCTCGGTGGTGCGGGCATCGACGTGCTCGCACAGGAACCGCCCGCGGACGGTGACCCCCTGCTGGACCCGGCAATCCCCAATCTATTGTTGACGCCCCACGTCGCGTGGGCCGCGCACGAGGCGCGGCAGCGATGCATCGACGAAGTGGCTGCGAACATGCTCGCCTTCGCCGCCGGCGGCCGCCGCAGCCGCATGGTCTAGGCGCCTCGAAAGTTCAGCCGCGGTTCTGCTTTTTTTCTTTCTTCGCGGCGCGCTTTTCTTCCAATGTCTTGGTGGGTTTTTTCTTGTCTTCCTTCTTCCGATCCATGCCTTTGCCCATGACTCCTCCTCGGGTCTGAAAAAATGTACCTTCGAGCTACTTGCCGCGGCCCGTCACCGGGCGCCGGCTCAACATTTTGCGCGGTGCGTGGCGGTCCGGCGCGGCACGCGGTGGCTTGGGGGGCTTTTCGTCCACCTTCGTGATTCGCAATTCGCGGCCCGCCACCAGCGCCTTCTGCAACAGCTTGAAGACCGGCTTCGGCATGCCTTCGGGGAGATCGACGAAGCTATGATCCTCGCGGATGTCGATGCGCCCGATGTGCACACCTTCGATTCCCGCCTCGTTGGCAATTGCACCGACCACGTTGCTCGGTTTGATCCCATGTACGGAACCGACTTCGATGCGGAAGGTTTCCATCAAACCGGCCGCCGATTTCGGCCGGGGCGCGCGCGGTTCGGCGGCCTCTTCGCTGCCGCCTGAG
>CAZZVN010000031.1:0-45029 GCA_964657625.1 uncultured Steroidobacteraceae bacterium | reverse complement strand
TTTTCGTCCACTGAATGGATGTTTTTAGATTGCAAGGCGACAGCAGCGGCTTGCGTGCCGAATAACGCGTGTTATATTCGCTACATCGGTTGACATAGTTCTAGAGACGGAAACCGTCCGGGGATGCTAAGTGTAGTGGTTTCGCAACAGCGCACGGGTGCTGGGGTGCGACTTTGCCACGCCTCCCCGGGTGACGTCTTCGAGAGTGTCGCCCTCACCAGTACGGGAGAATCGTTGATGAATGAGCACATCGAAGGGAACAGGGCGCTGCGCATCGCCATTCGCGCCGCGCTAACGGGCGGTACGCTGGCGGCCTCGTTCGGTGCAGTGCAGGCGCAGGAAGCGCCCGCCTCGACCGCGGTCAGCGGCGCAGAGAACCCGCTCGCCGAGGTGGTGGTCACCGGGTCGCGCATCGCCGTCCCCAACCAGACTTCGATCGCGCCCGTGACCTTCGTGACGGCGGCCGACATCCAGGCCACCGGCGTGACGCGGGTCGAGGACGTGCTGAACCAGCTGCCGCAGGTGTTCGCGGACCAGGGCAGCATGGTGTCGAACGGGTCGACCGGCACGGCCACTGTCAACCTGCGCGGTTTGAACGCCAAGCGCACCCTGGTGCTGGTCAACGGCTTTCGCCTCGGGCCCGGCGATCCTACCTCGGCCAACGGGTCGGCTTCCGACATCAACATCATCCCGACCGAGCTCATCGAGAACGTGGAAGTGCTCACGGGCGGTGCGTCCTCGACCTACGGCGCGGACGCGGTGGCCGGCGTGGTCAACTTCAAGCTCAACGACCATTTCGAGGGCGTCAAGCTGGTGGCGGGCGGCGGCATCAACTCGCACAACAACCGCGACACCGCCGGTGTCGAAGAGGCGGCGAGTGCCGCGGGCGATGCTTTGGCGCCTTCGCACGTCAATACGGGCGCGGAGAAGGACCTGGCCTTCATCGCCGGTTTGAATTCGGCGGACGGCAACGGTAACGCGACCTTCTACGCCACCTATCGCAACAACAGCGCCGCGCAGGAGAACAAGTATTCGACCAGCGCCTGTACCCTGGGCTCGGGCTACGTGGCCGGTTCGTACAGCACGGGCGGCAAGTTTTATTGCGGCGGATCGTCGACGTCGTATCCCGGTCGTTTCATCGACGCGGCTGGCGGCAGCAACACGGTGACCGCCAACGGCACCCTGGTTCCGTACACCGCGGCCAACGCCTACAACTATGGCGCGCTGAATTACTACGAGCGCCCGGATGAGCGCTACACGGCCGGCACGTTCCTGCATTATGCGTTCAACGAAAACGCCGACGTGTACTCGCAGACCATGTACATGAACGATCGCACCGTCGCGCAGATCGCGCCCTCCGGCGCTTTCTTCGGCAACACCTATACGGTGAACTGCGCGAACCCTTTCCTGTCTGCCAGCGAACTGACCACCTGGTGCGGCGGCAGCACCGCTGGCAACGTGAATCTTCTGATCGGCCGGCGCAGCGTCGAGGGCGGCAATCGGCAGGACGACCTCGAGCACACGGATTTTCGCGAGGTGCTGGGCGTCAAGGGCAAGATCACCAACGGCTGGGACTATGACGCGAGCTTCCAGTACGGCATCGTGAACTACGCCGAGACCTACTACAACGACGTTTCGTCCACCAAGGTCAACTACGCGCTCGACGTGATCACCAACCCCGCCACCGGTCAGCCGGAGTGCGCCGTCACCGCCACCAACCCCACTTTCGGGCCCGGCGTGGGGTGCGTGCCCTGGAACATCTTCTCGGCCGGTGCGGCCAGCACGGCGGCTGCAAATTATCTCGACACCGTGGGCCAGACGCGTGGTCGCATCTCACAGACCGTCGTAAACGCCAACGTCACCGGCGATCTCGGTCAGTACGGCGTGCAGCTGCCCACCGCGAGTTCCGGCCTCAAGGTCAACTTCGGTGCCGAATATCGCGACGTCAGATCGTCAATTTCCTACGATGAGGAATTCCTGTCGGGTGATCTCGCCGGCCAGGGCGGTGCCTCAACCGACGTCTCCGGGGGCATCGTCTCGCGGGAAGGCTTCGTCGAGGCGCGCATGCCACTCATGGAGGACAAGCCCTTCGCCAAGTCGCTGAACGTCGAGACCGGCTATCGTTACTCCGAATACTCCACCGGCTTCAGCACCAACACCTTCAAGGCGGGGCTCGACTGGGCGCCCATCCAGGACATTCGTCTGCGCGCCAATTTCTCGCGCGCCTCGCGCGCACCCAACATCGTCGAGCTGTATTCGACGCAGTCTGTCTATTTGGACGGCAACTCCGATCCATGCTCGGGCACGACGCCCACCTACTCGGCGGCGCAGTGCGCGCGCACCGGCGTCACCGCTGGGCAGTACGGCCACATCCTCCCCAACCCGGCGAATCAGTACAACGGGTTGCAGGGCGGCAACACGGGTCTCCTCCCCGAAACCGCCATCACCAAGTCGTTCGGCATCGGCTTCACGCCGTCCTTCCTGCCGAACTTCCGGGCGCAGTTCGACTACTACGACATCAACATCGAAAATGTCATCCAGACCATCGGCGCCGACACCATTTTGAACCAGTGCGCGCAGAACGGGCTGTTCTGCAACGACATCCACCGCGATTCCACGGGTTCGTTGTGGACCACGAACAGCGGCTACGTGACCGATTCGCTCGCCAACGTCGGCAACCTGCAAGAGCGCGGCATCGACGCCGACATCGGCTATGCGTTCGACATGGGCGCGGCCGGCAAGCTGCGCGCCAACCTGGTCGGCACCTACGTCGACAAGTACGAGGTGACGCCCATCTCCGCCACCTCGTCGACCAGCTACAACTGCGCCGGCTATTACGGCACGATTTGCAGCAGCACGACGGCAGGCGCCGGCACGCCGGTGTACCGCTGGCGCAATACGCTGCACACCACCTGGTCGACGCCCTGGGACGGGTTGGATCTCACCCTGTCCTGGCGTTACTACGGTGGCGTGAAGAACGAGCAGCTGAGCCCGAACACCAATCTTGCGGCGGCCAACGGCGGCACGGTGGCGAACGGCGGGGTGTCGAGCACGGATGCAAAAATCGCGTCGTACAGCTATTTCGACCTGTCGGGTTCCATCCGCTTGAGCGAGAAGGTGTCGCTGCGGCTCGGCGTGAACAACTTGTTGGACAAGGATCCGCCGGTCATTGGTTCGTCCAACCAGCCGTCGGTTTCCACCAACGGCAACACCTTCCCGCAGGTGTACGACTCGCTGGGTCGCTACATCTTCGGCCAGGTGACGGCGCAGTTCTAGACCGCGGGGGAGAGAGGCGGGCGCAACGGCGGCGAGCTTCGGCTCGCCGCCGTTTTTCTGGTCACGCTTGCCATGGATCGATGACGGGTACACCGGCTGCTTGGTAGGGAGCCGTGTCGCGTGAACCCACGCTGAAACCCCGTGAGGCCGCAATCGCGGCGATGTAGCCGTCGGGCGTCGGAAAGCCGCGCCCTGCGGTCCTGGCCATCACGGCAAGCTCGGCATAGCGCCGGGCAGCGTCGGTGTCGAATGGCAGAACGCGATCCCGGAACAACCCCAGCAGGCCGTCGAGAACTGTTGCCAGCATGTCTTTGCGCTTGCCGGTCGGAAGCGCTGCAATGCCAAACAGCAACTCTGCCAGCGTCACGCTGGACAGGTACAGGGTTTCGGCAGCTTGATCGTTCAGCCATGCCCGCACGGACGGATGCGGTTCGGGCTTCATCGCTTCGGACACGACGTTGGTATCCAGGACGATCATCCAAACTTTCGCGGCTCGGCCGGCGTTTTGTCCGCCACGCGCTCGAAGATCTCGAAATCCTGATTCGTCAAACCAATCGTGCGGCCCAATGCGGCAAGGGCATCTCCTAGGCGAACACGCGCCTCGGATTCGACCGCGCCCGCCAGAATCTCGCGCACTTCGGCTTCGGTACTGTGTCCGTGCAGGGCGGCCCGAACCCGTAACGCCCGATGTACGGCGTCGGGCAGATTGCGAACGGTGAGCATCGCCATGGATTCACCTCGTTAAAATGCATTCAATGCATGCATAATATAACTTTGTATGCCCCGCCGCAATAATTGCGTGGCATCATGGTAGCAGGCCGCCCACCCACGCATGGCGTCCCGCCATCCCGTTCAGCCAGGCCATGCCGCGCCGTATCTCGGGACCATGCTCGTACTCGGCGGCGTGCAGTACATCGTTGCGCAGCGCGGCGTCGTAGGCATGCTCAGGCGCCTTGGAATACTGGCGCATCAGGGGGCCTGCCAGCAGTGCGTCGATGTCGGCGCCCAAGGGATCGACACCCAGCGCGCAAAATATCTGGCGCAGCGCTGCCGCGGGCGCGCCCAGGAACACATCGAAATCAATCCACAGCGTTCGCGACGCGCACGCAACGGCCGCCGCCTGCAGCGTGGCCATTTCGCAGAGCCAGTTCATGGCGATCAGTTCGCCCTCGGAGCGCAGCGTAAGCGGAACGTGCGTCTCCAAGGCGGGGGCGAGGGCCTGCAGACGGCGCAGCCGCGGCGGCGCGAGCGCCTGGGCCTCGCGCCGTGAGTTGGGACCGCCGAGGATGCCCCGCAGATAGTTGAGCGGCGTGACGTACAGCAGCACCGCGTGCGGCTGGTCGGCACCGCCGAGGATGCGCCCGGCGAGACCGTTGGCCATGCTGGTGGGTTTGATCACGGCGCGTTGTGCGGGGCGCCAGGTGCGGGACAACGCTGCGAGCAGCTGCGGCAGATACCGTGAGTCCGGGGCCGCCTCGCGCAGCAGACGCGGCTCGCGTACCGAGAAGAACGCGGGATGCGCGCCCAGCAGTCTCGAGATCAGCGTGGATCCCACGTGCCCGATGTGAAAAATATAGTGCGCACGGAGCGGGAGCAGGGCGGCGGCCTCTTCGAGCACGAAGGCCGAGGTACGGGCGGACGGATGACCCGCCGCGACCAGCCGCTCGTCCAGAAAACTCGCGGCCACGTAGCCCGGCTCGTCGAGTCGCAGCCACGTGATGTCGCCATTCGCGGCCACCTGCAGGGGATACCACGCGGGCGAGGCAGCGATGTCCTTGGCGTCGAGCATGACGGATCTTAGCGCGTCGTGGCGCCGCGCCGAAATGTGGGCGTGGCCTGGCGGACGCGGGGCGCGATGCCCCGGCGGGTGCGGGTGTGCCGAAGCATAAAAAAAAGCCCCCGGGCACCTGCGTGCACGGGGGCTTTGGCTTGCGCCTTCCGCTAGATCATCAGAATCCGCTGACGATTCTCAAGGTGACCCGGCGATTCTCCAACCGCCCCTCGGCGGTCTTGTTGTCGGCAATCGGCTTGTCCTCGCCGTAGCCCTTGGCCGTCATCTGGTTGGTGACGCCATGTGCCTGCAGGTACGACATCACCGACTCGGCACGACGCTGCGACAACTTGAGGTTGTGCTTCTTCTTGCCCTTGTTGTCGGTATGACCGCGCACTTCGATGACGAGGTTCGGATACTTCTTCAAGGTATCGACCGCATAGCTCAGCACGAAGTCGGACTCCGGCACGAGGTCTGCCGAATCGGTCGCGAAGTTCACGCCCTGCAGCTTGATCTCGTCCTTGATCGTGCAACCGACCGAGTCCACCTTGTCGCCCTTCGGCGTATTGGGGCACTTGTCGATGGTGTCGACCACACCGTCGCCGTCGCTGTCCAGCGGGCAGCCCTTGGCATCGACCGGGGTGCCTTGCGGCGTGTCCGGGCACTGATCCAGACGATCGACCACACCGTCACCGTCCTGGTCGAACTCGCAGCCCTTGGCGTCCACGCGGGCACCGGCAGGCGTGTTCGGGCACTGATCGATGTCGTCGGTGACACCGTCGCCGTCGCTGTCGGGCGGCGGGAGAGCCACTTTCGGCGGCGGGGGCGTCGGGGCGCCGAACATGAACTGCACGCCCACGTTGAACAGCACGTCACCCGGATTGTTCGGGTTGTACGCCGTGTTCTGGATGAACTCGCGCCGGTATTTCGCTTCGGTGCGCAGTTGCACGCGGAACGAACCCGTCTGCGGTCCCAATGCCGTCAACGCGCCCAGGCCGGCTTCCGCCGTCCAGGTGTTGTAGGTGGGATTGCCACGGCCGATGGTGTCGTCCAACTCACCGCCGCCGATGATGAAGTACGGATCGACCACGGCACCCGGCAGGAATTTGATCAAGGCGTCGACCGTATAGGCCGTCAGCTTGTCGCTCTCCATGTGGTGAATGGCATGCGAGCTGTTGCTGTAATTGAACTCGCCTGCCACGTGCGGGGCGAAGTCATAGCCGATCCCGACATCGAAGCCGAAGTCGTCCCTTGCCGCACGCCGATGGTCCAACAAATTGTACTGACCCATGGGGGCCACGTACCACGCCCCTGTGTCGTCGTCCGCCGAGGCGACGCCGCTCGCGGCGCCCACCAGAGCCAACAACCCGCCTAAAATCACTCGCTTCATAAACCGTCTCTCCATTTGATTTGCGCGGACCCAACAACGACGTCGGGCTCTCCACGGCAAAAAAACTCTCGTAAATTAACCACTAAAAACTTTTTCAGACCTAAAACACGTAAGCCGTACTTTCCACACCACATTTGGTAGCGATGCTGAGATGGCAGACAAGCATAGCGCTTGCGAGTTCAATTATGTAAAAAACAAACCCGCCGAGCCCTCGTCAGTCCAACCGCCATGCTACCGGTCGGAAACTCCTTGCGCAGAGAACTGCGTCTCATTATCGCCACATTTCCTCGCGTTGTTTGCCCCTGACGCGATCACACAAATAATGGCTAATCTCGACAAAAACACACGAACCTCGACGTCCGTATCGCCAGATAATTTGAGTGTCGCACTTTCGCCACGGGCCGGTTCACTGTCTGTAGGCCGATACCGATAGGCGCTGTAAGCGCTTAATTGACGTTTTGGAAACTGGGATGGAGCAAGCGGTCACCGACCCGAATGCCGAGCGTCTGCGCCGCGCCTCCCTTCAGCTCGAGCACGGCGCGTGCAGGTTGCTGCGGCTCGATGAGGTCGAGCGATTGCGGTGTGGTATGTGGGACGATGGCAAGGATGGTGCCGCGAGCGTCGGTGAACACCATGTCCAGCGACATAAACGTGTTCTTCATCCACATGGAGACGCGTTGATCGCCGGCAAACAAGAAGAGCATGCCGGCGTGGTCGTCCATGTCGCGTACGAACATGAGCCCCTGTTCCTCCCGTGCGGGAGTGTCGGCGGTCCAAATCTTGAGATTGACGAGGGTGCCGTTGCGTTCGCGGATGGCGAGGAGGCTTTGGGGAAACGCGGAGAGCGGTTCCGGCGCCGCGTCCTGGGCGCGGGAGCGCGGGGCGACGCCCGCGCCAAGCGCCGCGCCCAGCAGCAAGACGGCTACGAGCAGGGTGCGGCAGCTGCGCGGGTACGCCCGGTCGGGGGCGCGAGGGGCGGGGCGGGGAAGGAGGGGTTCGTTCATGGCGGGACGCTCCGCGCAGGGGTGAGGGGTGATGTGTCGGGGTAGTGCACCGGACCCGCGAATTCGAAGGTGCTGACCAGAACGTCGCCGTTGCCGCGCACGGCATGCGCGGGCTGTACGCAGAACCCGCGCGCCTCGACCCGGTAGGTGTGCGGGGTGTCCGCCGGCCGCTGGGTCAGGGTGTCGATGGTGCAGCGGGTATCGCCCAGGGTCCCGAAGATGTGTTCGGTGCCCTGGACGATGACGGTGAGATTGACACCGGCAGCACGTGCATCCTCGCCCTCGTGCGTGCCGGTCACCCCGAACACGAACAGCAGGTCGGGCGACGCCCCGGCGGCGCGCTGAAAGCTCAGACGCACTCCAGCCGGATGGTCCTTGGCCTCGCCCTGGCAGCGGGTGCCGCTGTTCGGCCAGTCGATATTCGCATCGATGGTGCCGGCAAGATGGGCGCGCAGGTACCCGTCGCCCGAGGGCAGGCAGTCGGCGGGGCCCGTGGGGACGCTCGGCAGCCCGGTCAGGGCGCCCGCAGGCACGTCCGCCGACGCGGATTGCGACGCGGCCAGCGACAGGCCGGCACACAGCAGGAGGCCGGATGGGTTCATGTGCAAACTCTGGATGACGGCACTTTGGCGCGGATGATAGCATCGCGCCCGTGCTGGCCTGGCTCGACGATCAAGCGCCCGAGACATGTTCTCGCGGCCGCCGCCCCCTGGGACGTGCCTCCTGGTGGGGTGCGAGGCGGTTGCTCGCGCTGATCGCGGTCCTTGCGGTCGCTGCCTGCTCGCTGGTGGCCCCGGCGTACGAACGGCCGGAGGTGACGGTGATCGGAATTCAGCTCGCGGGAGGCAACCTCCTGCAGCAAAAATTTCGGGTGTCGCTGCAGGTGCACAACCCCAATCGCCGGACACTGCCGGTCCGCGACGTGCATGCCGAACTGCGCGTCGCGGGCGAGTCGGTGGCGACGGCACTCACCGAGCAACCCTTCGTGGTGCCGGCGCGGGGCACGACCGACTTCGACATGAACCTGTCGGTGAACATGGCGGGATTGCTGTTCAAGCTCGCGGCCCAGCGCGACCGGCGCGTCGATGCCATCGATTACGAACTGACGGGCATGGCGGACGTGGACCTGCCGTTCGTGCACAGTCTGCCTTTCCGGCAGGACGGCTCCTACTCTCTCAAGGGCCTGCAGTAACCCGCATGGCCGCCTCGCCTTACGAACAGTTGGAGCAGGAATTTCGTCGTCTGCACGCGTTTCGCGGAGCGTTGTCCCTGCTGCGCTGGGATGCGGCGGTGATGATGCCGCGCGGCAGCGCCGACGTGCGTGGCGAGCAGCTGGCCGCGCTCGAGACCGAACACCACGCGCTGCTGACCACGCCCAAGGTGGCGCGGTTGCTCGAGCGCGCCGAGGCCGGTTCGTCACAGCTCGAGGACTGGCAACTCGCCAATCTGCGTGAGATGCGCCGCCAGCGCGACCATGCCATCGCGACGCCGCCGTCGTTGATCGCACGGCTGGCGAAGGCCACCTCGCGTGCGGAAGTGTTCTGGGTGGAAGCGCGCAAGGCCAACGACTTCCGGCTGTTCGCACCGCACCTGGCGGAGGTCGTGCATCTGGTGCGCGACAAGGCCGCACTCATGGGTCAGGCGCGCGGTCTCGCGCCCTACGACGCGCTGGTGGATGCGTTCACGCCCGGCATCTCGACCGCCGACATCGACACCATCTTCAAGGCGCTGTCGCGCAAGCTGCCGGGATTGATCAACGAGGCGATCGAGGTACAGGCAGCGCGCCCGCCCGCGCCGTTGCCGGGCAAGTTCAGCGTGCCGCGCCAGCGGCAGTTGTCGCTCGACGTGCTGGGTGCGCTGGGCTTTCCCTTCGATCGCGGCCGGCTCGACGAAAGCGAACATCCGTTCACGGAAGGCGTGCCGGGCGACATCCGCGTGACCACCCGCTTCGACGTGAACGACCCCTTCTCGGGATTGCTGGGCGCGGTGCACGAGACCGGCCATGCCATGTACGACCTCGGGCTGCCCATGCAGTGGCGCGATCAACCGGTGGGGCGGGACCGCGGTCTCGCGCTCGAGGAGAGCCAGTCGCTGCTGTTCGAGATGAACCTGTGTCGCAGCCGGTCGTTCGTGACGTATCTGAAGCCTCTGCTGGAAAAATATCTGCAGGTGAGCGGACCGGAGTGGGCCGAGGACAACCTGTACCGGCACCTGACGCGCGTCAGGCGCAGCCTGATCCGCATGGATGCCGACGAACTCACGTATCCGGTGCACATCATGCTGCGCTACGAGCTCGAGAAGAAGATCCTCGAGGGTTCGCTGCCGGTGGCGGATCTGCCGGAGGCGTGGAATGCCAACCTGGACCAGCGCCTGAACATCCGGCCGGCGAACGACGTCGAGGGGTGTCTGCAGGACATACACTGGGCGGTCGGGCATTTCGGCTACTTCCCCTCGTACGCACTGGGGGCCGTGATCGCCGGGCAGCTCAACGAGGCACTGCGCGCGGAGCGGCCTTCGCTCGACGCGGAGATCGCGGCGGGCGAGTTCGGCGGCGTGATGGAATGGCTGCGCGACAACGTGCACGGCGTGGGCGCGCGGCTGCCCGTGCAGGAGCTGCTCAAGCAGGCGACCGGCAAGCCGCTGACCGCGGCTGCGTACCTGCGCTATCTCGAGGCGAAGTATCTGGAGGTGACGTGACGACGGCTGCGCGCGGCACGGCGCCCGAGTCGAACACCTTCAAGAAATTGCAGGCCCAGTTGCGGGGCTCGGTGGGCAAGGCCATCGGCGACTACGCCATGATCGCGGACGGCGACCGGGTGATGGTGTGCTTGTCGGGCGGGAAGGACTCCTACACCCTGCTCGACGTCTTGTTGAGTCTGCAGCGCAGCGCGCCGATCCGCTTCGAGCTGATCGCGGTCAATCTGGACCAGAAACAGCCCGGCTTTCCCGCCGACGTTCTGCCACGGTATCTGGCCGGGCTCGGCGTGAACCATCACATCATCGAGCAGAACACCTATGCCGTCGTCAAACGGGTCATTCCGGACGGCAAAACCATGTGTGGCTTGTGCTCGCGGCTGCGCCGCGGCGCGCTGTACCGTCATGCCGCCGAGCACGGCATCACCAAGATCGCGCTGGGGCACCACCGCGACGACATCGTCGAGACCTTGTTCCTCAACCTGTTTTTCGGCGGCCGTCTGAAGGCCATGCCGCCGAAGCTGTTGAGCGAGGACGGACGCCACATCGTGATCCGGCCGCTCGCGTACGTGGCCGAGCGCAGCATCGCGCGCTATGCGGCGGCACGGGCGTTCCCACTGATTCCCTGCACGCTGTGCGGCTCGCAGACCAACCTGCAGCGGCTCGTGGTCAAGAATATGTTGCGTGAGTGGGAGGAGAAATTTCCGGGGCGCATCGAATCGATCTTCTCGGCGCTGCGCAACGTGTCGGGGTCGCAGCTGGCCGATCCGGCGTTGTTCGACTTCGCGGGGTTGGACGCACGGCGGGCGGTGCAGGCGATGACGGCGGTGGAGGAGGCGGTGCTCGAAGCGGAGCTGGAGCCGCGCGGGTAGGAGGACCGACGCTTTGCGGGTAGTATTTCCCGGGTGCCACACGCCCGCACCGTCAGCCGCCGTCTGCGCAGCCCGCGCCGGGAACGCTATGCCTGGGAGTCGTTGTCGGACGAACAGCTGCTCTCCCTGCGCTTCTGCGATCTGCGGCTGGAAATCGCGGGGACGGACCTGGAACGGGCCATCGAGCGGCTGTACCGGGAGCTTGCCACCCGCGGAATCCGCTTCCGGCCGCATTGCTGGCTGTCGCAGGAATGGTTTTCGCCGGACGGCATCCCCGGCATCGCCATTCCCTTCTATCTGGCCCATCCGCGCTTGATGAGCATCGAACGGCGCCTGATGCGCGAGGTCGAGGGCGGCAACCGGAATTGGCTGATGAGGATACTGCGCCACGAGGCGGGACACGCCCTCGATTCGGCATACCGGCTGCGGCGCCGCCGGCATTGGCGCGAAGTCTTCGGCCCGGCGTCGCTGCCGTACCCCGACACCTACCGGCCGCGGCCCGGCAGCAGGCGCTTCGTACAGCATCTGGGCGCGTGGTATGCACAGGCGCATCCCACCGAGGATTTCGCCGAGACGTTCGCGGTCTGGCTCAAGCCGCATTCCGCCTGGCGCCGCGAATATCTCGGCTGGCCGGCGTACGCGAAGCTCGAATTCATCGACCGGCTCGCCGTGGAGATCGGCGCTGCCAAGGCGCCGGTGATCAACCGTGAGCGGATCGAGGACGTGGACGAGGAGTCGCGCACCCTGCGTCAGCACTACGAACACAAGCTCGCGCGCTATCGCCTGCCGCGCCGTTCGGGCGCCGACGAGCTGCTGCTCAAGATGTTCACCGCGACGCCCCGCACGCGCGCGACGGCCCGCGCGGCCAGCGTGCTGCGCGAGCTGCGCAATCCGCTGCGCCACCAGATCGTGCGCTCGGGTGCGTTCAGCGAGTACCTGGTGCATCAGGTGCTGCGCTTGATGATACTGCGCTGCGAGTCGTTGAACCTGTATCTGCGCGGCTCGCGCCGCGAACTCAGGCCCCATCTTGTCTGGGCGATCGGGCGGCTCGCGGAATCTTACGAGGAGCGGCAGCTGCCGCGCGTGGCGCTGTGAGCAGGCTCCTAGAACGAGGACTGGCTTGAAGAAAGTTCGAACGCTGGTGCTGGTGCACTCCACCCTCGTCCCGCCGGACTCCCTGGAGGGTGCCACGGAGAGAGAGATCGCCGAATGGCGTACCGAATACGACGTCATCACGCAGCTGAAGGCGGGCGGCCACGAGGTGCTGCCGCTCGGGCTGTCCGACAGCCTGTCGGAGCTGCGCCGCGCCATCACCGACTGGAAACCCGACATCGTGTTCAACCTGCTCGAGGAATTCGACGGCATCGTGACCTACGACCAGCACGTCGTCGCGTTCCTGGAGCTCATGAAACAGCCCTACACCGGCTGCAACCCGCGCGGCATGCTGCTGTCACGCGACAAGGTGCTGTCGAAGCAGCTGCTGACCTATCACCGGGTGCCGACGCCGCAGTTCATGGTGTTCGTGCGCGGCAAGAAAGTGCGCATCCCGAAGCGTCTTCAATATCCCCTGTTCGTCAAATCCTCGACCGAGGACGCCTCGCTCGGCATCGCACAGGCGTCGGTGGTGGCGGACGACCGGCAGCTGCGCGAGCGCGTCGCCTTCATCCACGAGCAGACCAAGTCCGATGCATTGGTGGAGGAATACATCGAGGGGCGCGAGCTGTACGTGGGCGTGATCGGCAACGACCGGTTGAAGGTGCTGCCGGCGTGGGAGATGACCTTCGGTTCTCTCCCGGACAGCCTGCCCGCCATCGCCACGCGCAAGGTCAAGTGGGACCGCCGCTACCAGCAGAAGTACGGCATCACCACGGCGGCGGCGCAGCAGCTGCCCGAAGGCGTGGTCGCGCACCTGGAGCGGCTCTCCAAACGCATTTTCCGCGCGTTGCATCTGACCGGTTATGCACGCATGGATTTTCGTCTACGGGCGGACGGCGCGTTGTACGTGCTCGAAGCCAATGCGAATCCCAACCTGTCGGCCGAGGAGGATTTCTCCCAGTCGGCGCTCACGGCGGGGCTCGGTTACGGGGACGTGCTGCAGCGCATTCTGCAGCTGGGCGCGAACTATCCGGCTGCGTGGCGCGGCGTGGAGACCTGAGCGCCCGCGTCGGCGCCGTGCTCAAGGCCGCGGCACGCGCTCACGGCCGCGTCCAGCGGTTCATCCAGGCGAGCACGGTGTCGTACCACTGGATGCTGTTGGCAGGCTTCTGTACCCAGTGGTTCTCGTCCGGGAAATACAGCAGTTCGCTCGGTACGCCGCGGCGCTGCAGGGCGGTGTAGACGGCGATTCCCTGCGCATCGGGCACGCGGTAGTCGAGCCCGCCGTGGATCACCAGGGTGGGGGTCTGCCAACGGTTGACGAAGTCGACCGGATTGTCGCGCGTGTAGCCGGCCGGGTTCTGATATTCCGGGCCGCCATGTTCCCACTCCGGAAACCACAGCTCCTCGGTCGAGTAGTACATGGTGCGATGGTCGAAGATGCCGTCGTGGGTGACGATGCATTTGAAGCGGTCGGGCCACTGACCGAGTATCCAGTTCATCATGTAGCCGCCGTAGGAGGCCCCGAGCGCGCACATGTGGTCGCCGTCGAGCCAGGAATACTGCGCGAGGGCGGCGGTCACGCCGAGCTTCAGGTCTTCGAGTGGTTTGCCGCCCCAATCGCCGCTGATGGAGTCGGTGAAGGCCTGGCCATAGCCGGTGGAGCCGTGGAAGTCGATCATCAGCACGGCGTAGCCGGCGCCGGCAAAGGTCTGCGCATTCCAACGCCACTGCCAGTCGTTCGCCAAACTGCCCTGCGGACCGCCGTGCACCACGAGCGCCACCGGATACTTCGCGCCCTCCTTGAAGCCGGGCGGCTTGAGTACGTAGCCGTGCACGACTTCGTCGTGCCAGCCGGGAAAACTGAATTGTTCGTAGTCCCCGAGGCGGCGCGCGGCGAGCACGTCCTGATTCACGTGTGTGAGGGCGCGCGGGGTGGCGCCGGGCGAGGGGTGTGCGGACTTGAGGCTCAGCTCGTACACGTCGGCCGGGGCGGCCAGCGTGTCGAGCGTGTACAGCACCCGCCGACGGGCGACGCTGAAACTGGCGACCTGGCCCGGGCCGGTGAGCGCGGTGGGCTTCCCGGAGGCGGCGTCGATGGCCCACAGCGGTCGCTGACCGACGTCGTCCGCCGTAGCGAGCAGCGTTCTGCCGTCCGGTGTCCAGGCGAAGCTCGCGACCGAGCGATCCCACGCAGGCGTCAACGCACGCCGGGCGCCGGAGCGCAGGTCGAGCAGCACCAGATGGAACCGGTCCGCCTCGAAGCCCGCGCGGTCCATGGCGGCATAGGCGAGCTGCGTGCCGTCGGGTGAGAACGCGGGCCGGGCGTCCCAGGCCGGATTGTCGGCCGTGACGTCGCGAGCGGTGCCGCCTTCGGCATCGACCAGATAGATGTCGAAATTGGTGGACCACGGCTCACCGTGTGTCCCGGCCCGCACCGAGAAGGCGACCTGCCGCCCGTCCGGGCTGAACGCATAATCTTCGCGGCCGCCGAAGGGTTTGCCCGGCACGTCCCCGTCGATGTCGGCGGTCAGGTTCACGGGCGTGCCTTCGGTGCGTCCGGCCGCGTCCATCGTCAGCGCGAAGAGCTGCGAGCGCCGACCGTCGCGCCAGGTGTCCCAGTGACGCACGAACAGCTGGTCGTACACCCGGCCGTGGCCGGGGGCCCGCGCGACGGCCTCCAGCCGGGCCGCCGTACACGCAAGATCCGCGCAATCGCGGAACACCTCGAGACTCACCAACAGCCGGTCCGCCCGCGGCGACACGCGGAAGCTCCCGACGTCGAGCGGCAGCCGCGTGATCTGTTCCGCAGCGCCGTCACGGGTCGAACGCCAGACCTGATCGGTGCCGCCGCGGTTCGACAGAAAATACACGAAGCGCGAATCGGCGCTCCATTCGGCGGCACTGGCGTCGGCGGCGATGTCGGTGAGCCGCACGCCTGCGGCGTCCGGGTGGTCCAGATCGATCATCCAGAGGCCGGTGCGACCCCGGTTGGCGTCCAGGTCGGTGGTGCGCAGGGTGTAGGCGGCGTAGCGCCCGTCGGGCGACAGCGCCACGTCCGACACGCGTCGCAGGCGCACCAGGTCCTGCACCGTGAAGGCCTGCCGCTGCGCGGCGGGGGTGGGCGTTGCGGTCGCCGCGGCGGCGGCGGGTGCGGTCAATGCCGTGGCGGTGGTCAAGGCGAAGGCCGCGCCGAGCGCGCCGGCCATCGACACTAAAAATGCGAATCGTCGTCCCGCCGCCATGCCATCCCCTCTGGTTCCTTAGCGACGGCATTGTAGCCCGCACACGGTAGAATCGGCGCGTGGTTACGCCAAGCATCATGAGTCTCGATCTGGACGATACCCTGTGGCCCATGGGCCCGGTGATCGTGACGGCGGAGCGCGTGTTGCTGGCCTGGCTGACGACGCACTGTCCGCTGGCCATGGTGGGCCACGACATCGATTCCATGCGCCTGCTGCGTGCACATTCAGCGGCAGAGTTTCCCGCGCGCGTACACGACATGACCTTTCTGCGCCGCCATGCGCTGGCCCGCCAGATCACCGCGGCGGGCTATCCCGAGAGCATGGCGGACGAGGCCCTGCAGGTATTCATGGTCGAGCGCAATCGCGTCGAGCTGTACGCGGACGTGCTGCCCGCACTGTCCCGTCTGCGGCTCCGCTATCGTCTGTTCGCACTGAGCAACGGCAATGCCGACCTGCGCCGCTGCGGGATCGATGCCCTGTTCGACGGGCACGTCAACGCCATCGATGCGGGCGTGGGCAAGCCGGACGCCCGCATCTTCGCCCACCTGTCGCGCCTCGCCGGCGTCGATCCCATCGACATCGTCCACGTCGGTGACGATCCGCTGGCGGACGTGATCGGCGCGACGCGCGCCGGAATGCAGGCGGTGTGGCTGAACCGGGATGCGCGTCCGTGGCCGGCGCAGTTCGCGCCGCCGCGGCGCACCGTGGCCACGCTCGCGGAGCTCTGCTAGCGGAGCTTTCGCGAGCGGCCCGACTCCCCGCGCCGCGCCGGTTGCGTGGTTGCTCGCGGCACCGGCAGGCGACGATCATCACCTGGCAGCAGACGGCCGCGACTGCTGATCGCAAAAATCACGGTGTTCCTAGGTGTTTTTCTGACCGTGGTTCACGTTTAAATATTTCACTTGCGCCTTGCAATGTCGATAGGATGGTGTCAGCCACAAAAGGACGCCAAGCATGCAAGCGATGTCTGCGGGATCTTTGGTAGCCGTCAGTTCGTTGCGCGAATTCTTTCGCGACGCCTTCCACGCTGCGAGCGAGAAGCAGCACCTCGGCATAGACGAACAAGCCGAACAATACGTCGTCAATCTCCTCACCATGTTCGCGCGTGCCGACGCCTTGTACGAACGCACGCCCGACGGTCTGCGCATCCGGCCGCTGGTGCAGATGCTGACCGATGCGCTCGAGGCGCCGACCGCGCTCGCCCGGCAGCGCGCGCTGCAGCGGCTGGGTGACGTGTCGCTGTTCGTCGCCGGCTTCTTCGCGCGCAGTTTCGCGCGCAAGCTCATCGACATCGACTATCACATCGCCATGGGCGGCAACGCCTACGGCTCGCTGGCGGACACCCTCCGGCGCTCGAGCTCGGGGCGCTGCGTGGCGGCGATCTATGCGCAGCTCGCGCAGAATTTTCAGCGCCTGGTGGACGCCCTGAACGAGGTCAGCGAGATGTCCTACCGGCATACGGACGCCGACATCCTGCGTCTATACGAGGTGTGGATGAAGACCGGCAGCGCGCGGGCGCACGGCCTGCTCGCCCAGCTCGGCGTGCAACCGGTGAAGCACGGCGACCTGCGGCACCGGCACTAGGAGCACGACCGCCATGGTGCTGCGCGGACTGCAGCGATTGCTAGCGCGGTTGTACGACGTCGAGATCGACTACGACGTCTACGATTTTCTCGTCACCGACCGCAATGCCCTCGCCGGCATCACGCCGTGCAACGATGGCCGCCTGCTCGACGAGGCGTTGCTGGTGGCGGAGACCACCGAGGGCGCAGGCGTCTCGCTGTATCTGGATGCGGCGCTGCTCAAGCGCCTGGAGCACGCCGATCCGCTCGGCGCGCTCACCGAGCACAATCTCGCGGACTTTTGCACGGCGCTCGAAGGTGTCAGCCACTTCGTGTACACCCTGTGGCGATTCGGCGGCGACGCGCCGGTGTCGCTGCTCGAGCTCGAGACGCAGGCGGAAGTGGACAAATACGCGGCGACGGTGTTCCTGCTCGCGCATCAACGAGGGGGCTCCTTCCCGGCGCAGGTTCACCGCCGCCTGTTCGACCGCGTGCAGTTCGATGCGCGCCTGCTGCCGGAGCAATATGAACGCTACCGTACGGCGCATCGTTGCGCTGCGCAATACTGCCGCCGGCTGGAACTGCGCTTCGTGCAGCGGGGCGAGGCGCGGGTCGAGGCGCTGCTGCGCGAGCTGCGTAAATTCTACAGGCTGGGGAGCTGCGCGAAGCTCAGCTACGCGCACGCGGCGTGAGCCCACGAGCCCCGCACGGAATCATTCAGCGCCGTTTTTCTTGGCGTCGAACTGTTTGCGCAGCTTTACCCACTCGCTCAGTTTGCGCAGGTCCTTCTTGCGCGATGTGACCGGCTTGGCGGGTTTCGCGAGCTTGCCGCTGTCGTAGGGGTTGTAGCCCTTGAGCACGCCGAGAGGGTTCGCCTTCACGGTGTCGAACGGAGAGGGGGCGTCCTCGGCGAGCGACAGCGACGGAGGATCCAGCCGCGCGACACGCGTAGGCGTTGCGCCATCACGGCTGGCATCGGGGTGGGCCGCGTTGGCGAGGGCGCCGGGAGTACCCGCCCATTCCCAGATGGCGTTGCCGCGGTCGTCGAACTTGACGCGGCCGTCCGCCTTGCCCGCGGCCAGTGCCTCGAGCGGGGACAGGGTTTGAACCGCGGCAGCGTCCTCGGCCTTGCCGCGTACGGCACCGGGGCCTCGCCGGGGGGCAGGCTTCGTTTTCCGATCGCGCCTCGGGTCGTATTTGTTCACGCTTTCTTATCGACCGACCATACGATCAAGTCAATAAAGGGAATGCGAAAAATCGCAGCGCGTCACAGTTGCAGCCGGGCTTGCGCGCGCAGCAGCGCCATGGCCGTTTTGCCGTCGTTCCATTCACCGCGCCGCACGCGGTCCAGCGCTTCGTCGAAAGGCAGCCAGAGCAGCTCCAGTTCCTCGTCCACATCCGGGGTGGGGGTGCCGACGGTGAGGCCGCGCGCGAGATACAGATGGATCACCTCGGTGAAGATACCCGGCGCGGGCAGATACACGCCGAGGTAGATCCAGTTCACGGCGGTGACACCGGTTTCCTCGGCCAGTTCACGCGGTGCGCACACCTCCGGCGGTTCGCCGGGATCGAGCTTGCCGGCGGGAATCTCCCACAAAAAGTCGCCGATGCCGTGCCGGTACTGCCGTACGACGCAGACGCGCTGCGCGTCGTCCACCGCGACCACCGCCGCCGCACCGGGATGCCGGACGAAATCCAGTTCGTGCTGCCGTCCGTTGGCGTAGCGCAGCGTTTCCACGGATACCTTGATGATCCGGCCCTGGTGAATGGGCTTGCTGGCGATGGGCGTGGGTTTCAACATGACGAACCTGTACTGGAAGGGGACCCCATGATGTCCGGCCCGCGGCAAGGCGGCAAGGCGATGGTGCCTGCAGCGCCGCTGCGGCGCCCGGGGTTGCGCCGGTGTCGCCCAAGGCTTGCGCTGGCGCCTGGATATTCGTACAGTTTGCACATCGCCATGATGCAAGCCAAAACTGCGCGGTCGTTCGACCTCTTGAACAGCGCCCAGCGCGGCGCCGCGACCTTCGGCACGCCGCGGCCCGGGGCCGGCGTGCAGGCCGGCCCGCTGCTCATCCTCGCGGGGGCCGGCACCGGCAAAACCAATGCGCTCGCGCATCGCACCGCCTACCTGGTGTTGAACGGCGTCGATCCCGCGCGCGTGCTCATGCTGACCTTCACACGCCGCGCCGCGCAGGAGATGATCCGACGTACCGACCTCATCGTGGGTCAGGCGCTGGCCGAGGACGGCCGGCGGAGCGAGCGCAGCGGGAACGGCGAGTGCAGCGTCGCCGCGCGGCTGACGTGGTCGGGCACTTTCCATGCGGTGGGGAGCCGGATACTGCGCACGTTCGCGACGCAGATCGGCCTCGATCCGAATTTCTCGGTCCTGGACCGTACCGACGCCGCCGACCTCATGGACGTGGTGCGTCACGACCAGGGACTCTCTGCCAAGGACCGCCGCTTTCCGCGCAAGGACGCGTGCCTCGGGATCTACTCCCATCGGGTGAACACGCGGCTCACCTTGAGACAAACCTTGGTCGACGCGTACCCCTGGGCGAGCGAATGGGAACAGGAGCTTACGCGTCTGTATCGTGAATACGCCGTCCGCAAACAAAAACACAACGTGCTCGATTTCGACGATCTGTTGTTGTACTGGCACGCGATGATGCAGGCGCCGGCGCTCGCGCAGAGCCTGAGCGGAAATTTCGACCATGTTTTGGTGGACGAGTATCAGGACACCAATGCCTTGCAGGGCGAGATCATCCAGGCGCTGAAACCCGACGGCCTGGGGGTCACCGTGGTGGGCGACGATGCCCAATCCATCTATTCGTTTCGTGCCGCGTCGGTGGACAACATCCTCGGCTTCGCCGCCCGCTACAGCCCCCCCGCGCAGAGCGTACTGCTGACGCAGAACTACCGCTCGACGCAGCAGATCCTAGACTGCGCCAACGCGCTCATGGACGATGCAGCACACCAGCACCGCAAGTCATTGGTCGGACTGCGCCAGTCACCATTCAAACCGTGCTACGTCGTGCTGGACGACGCCCTCGCCCAGGCACAATACATTGCGACGCGAATTCTCGCCGCCCGCGAGACCGGCGGGTCGCTGCGCCGCCATGCGATCCTGTTTCGCAGCTCCCATCACAGCGATGTCCTGGAGGTGGAATTAAGCCGGCGCAACATTCCGTTCGTGAAATACGGTGGTCTGAAATTTCTCGACGCGGCGCACATCAAGGACATGCTCTGCGTGCTGCGGTGGGCGGACAACCCGCGCAACGCGGTCGCCGGCTTTCGGGTGCTGAAACTGGTCGCGGGCATCGGGCCGGGACATGCCAGACAGGCTCTCAACCTGCTCGAGGCACGGGCCTACGACACCGGCTGCCTGGCCGGTTACCCGGCGCCGGCGGCGGCGGCCCGGGACTGGCAACGCTTCTGCGAGCTGTTTGGTGCGCTCGCCGATCCTGCAACCCCGTGGCCGGGTCAGGTGGGGAGGGTGCGCGGCTGGTACACGCCCCAGCTCGAGCGCATCTACGACGCCGCGTTCAGCCGTACCGGCGATCTGGAGCAGCTCGAGACGCTGTCCACCCAGTATCCGAGCCGCGAGCGTTTTCTCACCGAGCTGACGCTCGATCCCCCCTCTGTCACCAGTGACCTGTCGGATGGCGCGTCGAAGGACGAGGACTATGTGATCCTGTCCACCATCCATTCCGCCAAGGGGCAGGAGTGGGACCACGTGTACGTCCTCAACGTGGCCGACGGGAATTTTCCCTCCGAATTTTCCACCGGCAAGCCGGCGCTCGTCGAGGAGGAGCGCCGGTTGTTGTATGTGGCCATGACCCGCGCCCGCAACGAGCTGCATCTGTGCGCGCCGCTGCGATACCCGGTCACCCAGCAGGCGAAGAGCGGGGATGTCCATGTGTACGGCGCGAAAAGCCGCTTCATGACCGACCGGGTGTTGGCGTGCTTGGAGCGGGTCTCGTACGCGCAGGAGTCATCCGCGGACCGGCTCGTCGCGAGCGGCGTCATCGACGTGGCCGCACAGCTCAAGGACCTATGGTGAAGCGACACCGTGGCTCAGGAGCCGTTCGTCGACGGCAGCCGTTCCAACGCAGACCTTCGAGGCAGCGTCGCCCGGAACCTTCGGCGTTCTACCAGCGTTTCGACCCGCCGCCGCCGCCGCCGCCACTTCCGCCCCCAAATCCGCCGCCGCCACCATAGCCACCCCCGCCTCCGCCACCGTAGCCGCCGCCGGAGGGCTTGGAGCGCGGCGCACGCTCCTGCGCTTCGTTGACGCGCAGGGGCCGGCCGCCCATCTGGAACCCGTTCGTCTGCTGAATCGCGTTTTGCGCTTCGCCGGCGCCCATGTCGACGAAGGCGAAACCACGGGGCCGTCCGGTCTCGCGATCATTGATGAGCTTCACGGAATCGACCTTTCCGTAGCGCTCGAACAAGCTGCGCACTTCATCTTCCGTGGCGGTGAAGGGCAGGTTGCCCACGTAGATCGTCGTCATTCAGCTGATCTCACTACAAGTGCGCGCGACTCGAGCGGAAAGCACCGGCGCGCGCGGATTGAACACGCAGACCGAACTGCAGCGGTGGCATCCCGGCCTGTACCTCTCGGTCGATCCTACGCCAGCGAAATATTGTTGGCAAACTCTCGCGCGGGCGTGCTTACGCGGGCGTGATCACTCGACTTCGAGGTAGGCGTAGCCGTTCAGTTCGTTCTCATAAAAACGTTTCACCGCCTGCGCTTCGCTCAAGGTCATGCGGCCCTCGCGGATGGCACGTTCGCAGTCCCGGGCAATTCCCGGATACAGCTCGTCGGTGTCGTACTCCATGTATTCGAGCACCTTGTTGGCCGTGTCGCCCTTGACGATCTCCTCGATGCCCCAGGCGCCTCCCTCCTGGAGCCGGATGTGCACCACGTGCGTGTCGCCGAAGAGGTTGTGCAGATCGCCCAGCGTTTCCTGATAAGCGCCGACCAGGAAGGCGGCGAGGTAATACGGCTCGCCGGGCGCCAACTCATGCACTTCCAGGGTGCGCTTGGTCAGCCGGGGGTGAACGAAGCGGTCGATCTTGCCGTCCGAATCACAGGTAATGTCGGCGAGCACCGCATTGCGGGTGGGTTTCTCGCGCAAACGCTGGATGGGCATGATGGGAAACAACTGGCCGATGGCCCAACTGTCCGGCAGTGACTGGAAAATCGAAAAGTTGCAGAAATAAATGTCGCTCAGCATGTCCTCGAGATTCTCGAGCTCCTCCGGGACGCGGTCGAGTTTGCGACAATAGTCGCGGATGCGGGTGCAGGTGGCCCAATACAGTTTCTCGGCCAGGCCGCGGAAGGCCAGGCTGAGATAACCCAGGTTGAACATCTGCAAGGCCTGTTCGCGCGCCTGCAACGCATCGTGGTAACACTCCACCAACCGGCGTTCGTTGACCGAGCGATAGCTGTCGAACAGATCGCGCACCGGCTGCGGCAGCTCCTCGATGCCGCGATAGTCCTCCTCGGGCATGCCCGTGACGCGAAACTGATCCAGCTTCGACGCACCCAGGATGTCGAACACCAGCAGGCTGTGGTGGGCGGCGATGGCCCGCCCGGATTCGCTCACGATCATGGGATGGGGCACGTTGCGTGCGTCGCATACGCTCTTGATGCGATAGACCACGTCGCTCGCGTACTCGTTGAGCGTGTAATTCATCGAGGACTCGTAGTTGGTGCCGCTGCCGTCGTAATCGACACCGAGTCCGCCGCCGATGTCGATGTACTCGAGACCAGCACCCATGATCTTAAGTTCCGCGTAGACGTGCGCGAGTTCGTTGATGGCATCCTTCACGCGCCGGATGTCCTGCAGCTGGCTGCCCGGATGGCAGTGCACCAGCTTCAGACAGTCGAGCATGTTGCGCGACTCGAGCAGCGCATGCAGATCGAGGATTTCGCTGATGAACAGGCCGAACTTCGATTTCTCGCCGGCCGACTCGCGCCAGCGGCCCGCGCCTTCGCTCGCGAGCTTCACGCGCACGCCGATCTTGGGCCGCACCTGGTAGCGCTCCGCATGCTTCAGGATCAGGTGGATCTCTTCGTAGTTTTCCACCACCGGAATGATGGTGCGGCCGAGTTTGGTGGCGAGGATGACGGCCTCGATGTAGCTGTCATCTTTGAATCCGTTGCACACGACGATGCGGTCCGGCGCATTCTCGGTGATCGACATCACCGCCAGGAGTTCCGGCTTCGAACCGACCTCGAGCCCGAAACCGAATTCGCGGCCGTAGCGGTAGACCTCCTCCACCACGAGGCGTTGCTGGTTCACCTTGATGGGAAATACGGCGGCGTAGCGGTTCTGGTAATCGTTCTCGGCGATCGCCGAGCCGAACGCGTCGGCCAGGTGGCGCAGACGATGCGCGAGGATGTCGGAGAAACGGATGACCAGCGGCGTGTGCAGGTCGCGGGCCTGCAGTCCCTGCACCACCTCGACGAGGTCGATCTCCCGGCTCGCATCCATGCTCGGCCGCACGACCACGTGACCCTCGGCATTGATGGAAAAGTAACCCTTCCCCCAGGCCTCGACCTGGTACAGGTCGAGGGCTTCGCTGACTTTCCAGGCGGGGCTCGTGGTCACCGCTTTGTCGGATGTGTTCATGTGGCGCGCACCATAACAAATTAGCACTGCATGTAAATGACGGTGCGTCCCGCGTTTGACGGGCGGAGCCGCGTCACCGGGCGGAGCCGCGCGCCACGGGGCGCCGCGGGTCGCGGATCCATTCGCTCCACGAGCCCGCGTACAATCTCGCGCCCGGCAGCCCGGCCACTTCGAGGGCGAGCAGATTGTGGCAGGCGGTGACGCCGGAGCCGCACATCATCACCACTTCCCGCGGTGCGGCGCCGTCCAGCCGTTCGAGCCAGCGGCGGCGTAACTCGGCGGCCGGCAGCAACCTGCCATCTGCCGCGAGATTGTGCACGAACGGATGGTTGCGGGCACCCGGCACGTGTCCGGCCACTGCATCGAGCGGCTCGACGCTGCCCGCGAAGCGCTCCGGGGCGCGGGCGTCGATGAGCAGCAGCGCCGGATCGTGCAGCGCGGCCTGCAGTTCGGCGGTGGAGACGACGGCGCGGTCGTAAGCATCGACGGCGCGAGCGTCCGGGTCGAGGCCGCCCGGGCGGTCGATGGCATCGCGGTCGGGGAGTGGCTGGTCGTCGTCGGGGTGCCCGGCGCCGCGTACCTGGCCGCCCATCGCCCTCCAGGCATCGAATCCGCCGTCGAGCACCGCCACGTGCGGCACGCCGAGCCGGCGCAGCAGCCACCAGGCCCGGGCGGCGAACGAGCCGTTGGCGGCGTCGTAGACAACGACGGTCCGGGCGTCGCCGAGCCCCAGTACGCCGAGCTTGCGCGCCAGGGTCCCCGCCGGCGGCAGCGGGTGTCGCCCGCTGCGGGCGGTCACCGGTGCGGAGAGGTCGGTGTTCAGGTCCAGATAGCGTGCGGTGGGGATGTGCGCGGCACGAAACGCAGTCCTGCCCGCCTCCGGGGCGCTCAAATCGAAGCGGCAGTCGAGCACCAGCGTCCCGCGTTCTACGAGCAACGTCGCGAGCGACCGGGTGTCGATGAGCGGGCTCGAAATCATTCGCCAAAGCTTAGCGCGATGTCCGTCGAACTTCATCCGCTACAATTGCGCCCATGTCACTCACTCTCTATTGGGGCAGCGGCAGCCCGTTCTCCTGGCGGGTGCTGCTCGCGCTCGAGCACAAGGGGTTGTCCTACGACTCCGAGTTGCTGCATTTTGACAAGCAGGAGCATCAGTCACCGCAGATGCTGAGAATGAACCCGCGCGGCCGCGTGCCCGTGCTCAAGGATGGCGACTACGTGGTCTTCGAGTCGGTGGCGGTGCTCTATTACCTGGACATGAAATTCCCGCAGCGGCCGATTTTCGGCGTGACTGCGCAGGAAGCCGGCGTGATCATGCGCGTGATCTGGGAGTTCGCGGCCTATGCCGAACCAGCCCTGATCAGCATCACCACCGCCGTGTTCGGCGATCGCGTCGCCGTGGGCATCGATGCGCTGACCGATGCCATGCACGTGGTCGGCCGCGAGGCTCGCACGCTCGAAGGCCGGTTGAGCAAGGAGGAGTGGATCGTCGGGGCGCGGTACTCCGCCGCGGACATGGTGATCTTTCCGTGGATACAGCTACTGCGACGTGCGCTGGATCGCACCGCAGCAGCGGAACTCGGCGCGCGTTTCCTGCCCATGGAGCGCAATTACCCCGCACTCGCGCGCTGGATCCGCCGCATCGAGGCGTTGCCGGGCTACGAGCGGACGTTCCCGCCGCATTGGCGCGAGACCTGACGCGTCGCGGCTGCCGGCCCCGGGCCGTGGCTGATGCGGACACGTCGAAATTTGGAGGTTTTGCGCGCCGCCAGGTAGTCTGGCGGCGGTCCGCCTGCCGGCCATCAGGCGGCACGGCCACTTATACCGTTCACCACACTCCAGGAACAAACAAATTGGGAAAAAAGCTATGAGCCAGCACGAAGTGCATGTGACCTTTCCGGGCAGGATCGTTTTCGTCGGTTTCGGCAGCATCGGACAAGGAGTCTTGCCGCTCATCTTGCGTCACATCGGCACTTCGGCAGAGCGCATCACCATCGTCACCGCGGAGGACCGTGGGCACGAGGAGGCCGATCAGTTCGGCGTCAAGTTCGTCAAGATGGCACTCACCCGCGACAACCACCGGCGCGTGCTCGAGCCCCTGCTGGGCGCGGGCGATTTCCTGTTGAACCTGTCGGTGGACGTGTCGAGCATGGCGCTCATCGAACTCGCACGCGAGCGTGGCGCGTTGTATCTCGACACCTGCATCGAGCCCTGGGCCGGCGGTTACGTCGATCCGCACACCACGGTCGAGATGCGCAGCAACTACAGCATGCGGTTGCGGGCCCTGGAGCTGCGCAAATGGGGGAAGGACGCCCCCACCGCGGTGCTCACGCACGGCGCCAATCCCGGGCTGGTGTCGCACCTCGTCAAGCGCGCCCTGCTGAACATCGCCGCGGATACCGGCGTCGCCGTGACCGCGCCCGCCAGCCGGGAGGGATGGGCCGGGCTCGCACACACGCTCGGCGTCAAGGTGATGCACATCGCCGAACGCGACACCCAGGTGGCGAACGTGCCGAAGGCGCCCAACGAGTTCGTCAACACCTGGTCGGTGGACGGCTTCGTGAGCGAGGGCGCCCAGCCGGCCGAACTGGGCTGGGGCACACACGAGAAGCATTTTCCGGCCGATGGTGGGCGGCATGCGGAGGGGTCGGGCTGCGCCATCTATCTGAACCGCCCGGGCGCCAGTACCCGGGTGCGCACGTGGACGCCGAAGGCCGGACATTTCCACGGTTTTTTGATCACCCATTCGGAGGCAATTTCGCTGGCCGACTATTACACCGTCACGGAGGGCGAACGGGTGCTGTACCGGCCCACCACCCACTACGCTTATCATCCCTGCGACAACGCCGTGCTCTCGGTGCACGAGTTCGCGGGCCGTAACTGGCATCTGCAGGACAGCAAACGCATCATGCTGAACGAGATCACGCACGGCATCGACGAGCTCGGCGTGCTCCTGGCCGGCCACGGCAAGAATGCCTACTGGTACGGCTCGCAACTCTCGGTCGAGGAGGCACGCGTGCTGGCGCCGTTCAACAGCGCGACCAGCCTGCAGGTCACCGCGGCGGCGTTGTCGGGGGTCATCTGGGCCATGGAACATCCGCATCGGGGCATCATCGAGCCGGACGAAATGGACTTCGAACGTCCGCTCGAGATCTGCATGCCGTACCTCGGCAAGGTGGTGGGGGAGTACACGGACTGGACGCCGCTGCACCAGCGCGGCGAGCTGTTCGCCGAGGACCTCGACAGGGACGATCCGTGGCAGTTCAAGAACGTACGGGTGATCTAGGGGCGGGACTGTGCAGCGGGTGGCCTAGGGCGCGTAGCGGATCGACACGATGGTGAAGGTGGTGGCACCGTCCGGCAGCGTCACCGTCACCTCGTCGTCGCGGTGTTTGCCGAGCAGGCCGCGTCCCAGGGGTGAATCCATGCTGAGGTAGTCGTCGTGCAGATCGAACTCGTCGGGCCCCACCACGCGGTAGCTGCGCGTCGTTCCGGCAGCGTCCTCGATCTGCACCCAGGCGCCGAAGTACACGCGGTTCGCGTCGCGCCGCGCGCCCTCTTCGGGCTGGCCGACGATGGTCATGCCGTCGAGGCGCTTGCGTAGGAAGCGCACGCGGCGGTCGATTTCATGCAGGCGCTTCTTGCCGTAGGTGTATTCGGCGTTCTCCGACCGGTCGCCCTGCGCGGCCGCCTCGGCGACGGCCTGCGTGACCCGGGGTCGCTCGCGCAGCCACAGCTCGTCCAATTCTTCTCGCAAACGTTGCGCGCCCTCGGGCGTGATGTACTTCGAACCGGGAATGGTGGGCGGGCGATAGCGCGACATGTCATGCTGCGGATGCGGTATTCCAAGCCGTGAAGCGGGTCGGACGGCAGGTTCATCGATTGAGCGGTCGCTCACAGATTGGGTACGGCACCTGTCTCTAAGCTCCCCACCCATGAGCGCGAAATATTACACCCATTTCATAGCCCAGTCGGAAGACGCCATCGACTACAGCGAATACCGCGGTGTCGTCGAATTGCTCGGCCAGTCTGGCGGCGTGCGCGGCAACCGCGAGATCGCAAAGATGCTCGCGCGCAGCTTCGATCTGGAAGAGAACGACATTCAAGTCCTGCAGTGGCACCAGCTGCACTGACGGCGCCCTTTCATCCCCTGGCGGGCTTACTTCCCTACTGAAGTCCGCACCTCTGCCCCGAGCCGGATGGCCCGGGGCTTTTTTTTCGGCGGTGGTAGACTGACGCTCTCGCTTCCGCGCCGCGGGGGGACTGTAAAGAAGGGATGCCATGATGCGTCGAGCCGCGTGGGTGTGGGTGGTGTTGATCGGTGCCCTGGTTTCGGGGTGCGGCTACAATTCCATGCAGTTACAGGACGAGAAGGTCAAGTCGGCATGGTCCGAGGTGCTCAATCAGTACCAGCGGCGCGCCGATCTCATCCCGAACCTGGTCAACACCGTCAAGGGCTACGCCGCCCAAGAGCAGGCCGTCCTGCTCGGCGTCACCGAGGCGCGCGCCAGGGTGGGCAGCATCCAGGCCACCCCGGAACTGGTCAACGATCCGGCGGCCCTCGCCAAGTTTCAGGCCGCCCAGGGCGAACTGTCCGGCGCGCTGTCACGATTGTTGGTGGTGACCGAAAACTATCCGCAGCTCAAATCGGACCAGAACTTTCGCGATCTGCAGGCCCAATTGGAGGGCACCGAGAACCGGATCACGGTCGCGCGCAATCGCTATATCGAGTCGGTGCAGGAATACAACGTGACCGTGCGCTCCTTCCCCGGCAATCTGACCGCGTCGATGTTCGGCTACAAGCCCAAGGCGAATTTCGGCGTCGAGAACGAAGCCGCGATCGCCAGACCGCCCGCGGTCGATTTCAACGGACCGCGGCCGGGCGCGCTGCCGCCGGGCACCGCACCCTCGCCGACGCCGCCACCCGGCACCCCTCCGGCGCACTGAGACCACGCTCGTTCAGCGTCTACCGGCAACGCAGCGGCCCTGGGCGGGCCTGTTGTGCCTGCTGCTCTGCCTCTTCGCCCAGGCGTTCATCGCGCGGGCCCGGGCCGAGGTCGCGGTGCCGCCTCTCATGGGACGGGTAACCGATTTGACCGGCACCCTGTCGGGCGCAGTGGTGAACGGCCTGGAGGCCAAGCTCGCCGCCTTCGAAGCTCAAAAAGGCAGCCAGATCGCGGTGCTCATCGTGCCGACCACGCAGCCCGAGGACATCGAGCAGTACGGCATCCGGGTCGCGGATCAGTGGAAGCTCGGTCGCCAGGGCGTCGACGACGGCGCCATTCTGATGGTGGCCAAGAACGACCGGCAGGTGCGCCTCGAGGTGGGCCGCGGTCTGGAGGGTGCCGTGCCCGACGCCATCGCCAACCGCATCATTACCGAAACCATCACGCCGCGTTTCAAGCTCGGGGATTATGACGGCGGTGTGCAGGCCGGTGTGGAACGTTTGCTGGGCGTCGTCAACGGCGAGCCGCTCCCGGAACCCGACCGCAAATGGGAACGACACTCGTCCTTGAGCAGCCTGCTGCCGATCCTGCTCATCGTCGTCGTGGTGGGCAGCGGGATGCTGCGCGCAGTGTTCGGGCGGCTGTTCGGATCGGTAGCGACGGGGGGCCTGGCCGGAGGCATCGCCTGGCTCCTGAGTCACGTGCTTCCGGTGGGCGTGGGGGCCGGGGTGCTCGGGTTCGTGTTCGCCATGCTGCTCGGCGGTACGCGCGGCTGGTCGGCGGGTGGTGGCCGCGGTGGCCGCGGTGGCTGGGGGGGTGGTTTCGGCGGTGGTCTGGGCGGCAGCCTCGGCGGTGGCGGTGGCGGCGGCGGTTTCAGCGGCGGTGGTGGCGGGTTCAGCGGCGGCGGCGCCTCGGGCAGCTGGTAGTGCAGCTCGGACGTCTCCTCCGGCACGTGACGGCGATGCAGTGGCGCACGCGTGCGCGCTTTCCCGCCGCCACGCTGGACGCCATCGAGCGTGCAATCGTTCGGGCCGAGGCGACGCACGGCGGCGAAATTCGTTTCGCCATAGAATCCGCGCTGGCACCGTTGCACATCGTCAATGACCTGGCGCCGCGGGCGCGCGCGTTGTACGTGTTTGCGCACCTGCGGGTCTGGGATACGGAGCACAACAACGGCGTGCTGGTCTACGTGAACATGGCGGACCGGAACGTGGAAATCGTCGCGGACCGCGGCTTTGCGGGGCGCGTGGGCGGGGAGGAGTGGGAGGCGGTCTGCCGGCTCATGGAGGCACAATTTCAAGCAGGGCGCTTCGAGGCGGGATCGATTGCCGGGGTGGACGCCATCGGTACCCTGCTCGCCAGGCACTTTCCGCCCCCGCCCGTACAGCAGATGCTGAACGCCGGCCAGCCGGCGCCGGCATCGTCGTACAATCAACTGCCTGATCGACCTACTTTGCTGTAGACCAAGCGGGGTGACCAAGTTGCAAAAATTCTCTGCCCGGACCGCGGTGGTGCTGCTCGGCGCCGGCGCACTCTGTGCTTGTTCGATGTTTCGAGGCAAGCCGGCCGCGCCGGCGCCGGTGGTGCGGGTGGAAGCACCGGCACCCGCGCTGCCGAAGCCGTCGGCCATGCATCGTTTCGACATCGACCGCAACACCGAGATCGTCGGTTACGTGCAGAAGACCATCGTCGGCAAGGATGACACCCTGCCCGACATCGCGCGGCGTTTCGACGTGGGGTACGAGGAAATCCTGCTCGCCAATCCCGGCATGGATCCGTGGCTGCCGGGGGTGGGACGCGAGGTGGTGGTCCCCACCCAGTTCGTACTGCCGGCCGCGCCGCACGAAGGCGTGGTGGTGAACGTGGCGGCCATGCGCATCTTTTATTACCCGAAGCACAAGAAGGGCGAGCAGGAGGTCGTCTACACGCATCCCATCGGCATCGGTCGGGTGGGCTGGAAGACGCCGGAGGGAACGACCAAGATCGTGAGCCGGCAGAAGGATCCGGTCTGGACGGTGCCGAAATCGGTGCGCAACGAGCACGCCGAGGACGGCGACAAGCTGCCGGCCACGGTGCCCGCGGGCCCTGACAATCCGCTCGGCCAGTACATGTTCCGCCTGGGCTGGCCAAGCTATCTGATCCACGGCACCAACAAGCCCTACGGCGTGGGCATGCGCTCGAGCCACGGTTGCATGCGTCTGTACCCGGAGGACATCGCGGTGTTCTTCGATCTCATCCCCATCGGCACCCCGGTGACGGTGGTGAACCAGCCCTATCTGTTCGGCACGCGCGACGGCGCGCTGTATCTGCAGGCCTACGGCGTGATGGAGGACGATTCGCGCGACTGGAGCAAGAACCGCAAGCGGTTGCTCGCGAATCTCGCCAATCCGAAGCAGCGAGAGCGGGTGGCCGAGCGCGGCAAGGACATCGACTGGCAACGGGTCGGCGACCTCGCCCATTCGCCGCGGGCGTTACCGGTGCCCGTGTCCGGCGGCCTGGACGGCGTCGAGTCCGTGATCGCAGGCTCGATGCTGGTGGAAAACACGCTGCCTGAAGGCTCCAACTGGGATGGCAAGACCGGGCTCCTGGTGGATGAGAAGACCTTCAACGACCTGGTGGGCGGGCAGGCCGAGAGTCCCCCCATCTCCGCCACGTCCCCCTCGACCCGGTAGCTTCAGGAACCTCTCATGACGAGTCGACGCGCCGCGCCCCCCGAGGCGGCGGGATGGAGTTCGAGCGCCGTCGCCCTGCTCACGGTCCTGGCCGCATCGGCGGCCATCGCGGCGCCCGTGCCTGTCGTCGCGCCCGCGGCGCCGCTCGCACCCATCCAATCCGGCCTCGACTACCACTCCTTCGCGAACGTGGACGAATTTCGCGTGACCAAGCTGGAACTCGATCTGCGCGTCGACAGCGAGGCGAAGGTGTTGCACGGGGTGGTGGGCCTTAAGGTCAAAAGGCTCGATCCGCGCGCCACCCAGCTGGTGCTCGACACGCGCGATCTGACCGTCCTGAGCGTGACCGAGATGGCGCAGAACGTGCTCGGCGCCACCGACAAGAGCCAGACCACGTGGGTCAGCCGGCCGTATCATTTCGAGAAGAAGGATCCGATCCTGGGCGAGGCGCTGGTCATCGAGCTGCCGCCCTCCGGCAAGCCCGACGAATTCGTCCGCATCGAATACGACACGTCGCCCACGGCCCCGGCATTGCAGTGGCTCGCGCCGAAGCAGACCGCGGGCCGGCACACGCCGTTCCTGTTCACACAGGGCGAGGCCATCGGCACACGCAGCTGGATTCCGCTGCAGGACACGCCGCAGGTGCGCATGACCTACACGGCGTTGGTGCACACCGACACCGACGTGGTCGCGGTGATGAGCGCGAAGCACGATCCGACGGTCAAGCGCGGCGTGTATTCGTTCACCATGCCCGAGCCCATTCCGTCGTATCTGATCGCGCTGGCGGTGGGCGACCTCAAGTTCAAGGCAACCGGACCCCGCACCGGAGTGTACGCGGAGAAGTCCGTATTGAAGGCGGCGGCCGCGGAGTTCGCCGACACCGAAGCGATGATCCAGACGGGCGAGAAGCTGTTCGGCCCCTACCGCTGGGAGCGCTACGACATCCTGGTGCTGCCGCCCAGTTTTCCGCTCGGCGGCATGGAAAATCCGCGCCTGTCCTTCATCACGCCGACGGTGATCGCCGGTGACAGGAGCCTGGTGTCCGTGATCGCGCATGAACTTGCGCATTCGTGGTCGGGAAATCTCGTGACCAACGCATCCTGGCGCGATCTGTGGCTGAACGAAGGGTTCACCGATTACCTGGAAAGCCGCATCATGAATGCCGTGTACGGCGAACGCCGGGAGATGATGGAGCGTGTGCTCGGGCTCGAGGACTTGCGCAGGGAATTCGCCAGGCTGCCGGCGGCGGAGCAGGTGCTGGCCGTCGATCTTCGCGGACGCGACCCGGACACCGTGTTCAGCAGCGTGCCTTATGAAAAGGGGCGGCTGTTCCTGACCTACCTTGCGGCGAAATTCGGGCAGGACCGCTTCGATGCGTTCCTGCGGGCTTACTTCGACCACTTCGCGTTCAAGAGCATCAGCACGGAGCAGTTCGTGCAGTACCTCGGCGTCAACCTGCTCGACCGCAATCCGGGCATCGTCAGCCGCGAGGAAGTCACGGCCTGGGTGAGTGCGCCGGGGCTGCCCGCCGATGCCGTGCTACCGGTCTCGGACGCGTTCGAGCCGGTGGATGCGGCACGCGCCGCATGGACCGCGGGCCGCGTTTCGGCCAAGGCCCTCGATACGCGCGGATGGGTGACGCAGCAATGGCTGCATTTCCTCGACGGCATGCCGGTGTCGCTGACGCGGGCGCAGATGAACGATCTCGATGCGGCTTTCGCGTTCACGCGCACGCGCAATGCGCAGATCGGCCACAGCTGGCTGCTGTTGGTGATACGCAATGCCTACCAGCCGGGCGACGCGCAACTCGAGCAGTATCTGCAGAGCATCGGCCGCAGCAAGCTCGTAGTGCCGTTGTACGAGGAACTGATGAAGACGCCCGCCGGCGCCGCGCGGGCCAAACGGGTGTATGCGCTGGCCCGGCCCGGCTATCATCCGGCAACGGCGGCGGCGGTGGACGCCATCGTCACCCCCCCAAGCGAGAATGTCGATGAGCAGTGAATGGATGAAGGTGATGCTCGATGAGATCGCGCGCAAGAAGGCCGAAGCCGAACAGGCGTGCGCCGAACAGGAACGACGCCGGGAAGAGGCGGCGCGGGCCGCGCCGGGCGCCGACACCGCGGACGGATGATTCCGCTCAAGGATGACACGCCCTCGTCGCGCAGGCCCTACGTCACCACTGCGCTCATCGGCTGTTGTTGCGTGGTTTTTCTCTGGCAGCGGACCTTGAACGCCGTGGACGGGCGGCGTGCCATCGTCGCGCTCGGTGCGATACCGGCGGTGTTGCTCACCGATGCCCGGCTGCCGGCGGATCTGCACTGGATCCCGCGCTATGCGACGCCGCTGACGTCCATGTTCCTGCACGGCGGCTGGCTGCATCTGCTGGGCAATCTGCTGTACCTGTGGATCTACGGCGACAACGTGGAGGACTGCATGGGGCACCCCCGGTACCTCCTTTTCTACGTGTCGTGCGGACTGGCCGCGGTGGCCGCGCAGGCGTTGTCGAGTCCGCATTCGGCCTATCCCATCATCGGTGCGAGCGGAGCCATCTCCGGTGTGCTGGGTGCGTACCTGCTGCTCTTCCCGCGGGCACGGGTGCTCACGCTGGTGCTGCTGCCGTTCTTTTTCACCACGCTACGCCTGCCCGCGATGTGGCTGCTGTTGCTGTGGTTCGCCGCGCAGCTGCTCAGTGACATCGCCGTGCCGGACGGCGGCGCAACGGTCGCCTTCCGCGCGCACATCGGCGGTTTTCTCGCAGGACTGCTGCTGCTGCCGGTGTTCAAACGCCGCGAGGTCCGCCTGTTCGCGCCGTGAAGTTTTTTCGTGCGGGGAAGTTTGCTAGAGTCGGAGAGGTTCGCCAAAGGGATGCGTGTTGACACCCGACCTACAGGTACAGATACGAGAGGAGCCGAGGCCCGGCCGCTTCGTCGCGCGGCCGGGCGGCGCGCGTACCGCCTTCGTCGGCCGCACGCTGCGCGGTCCGGTCAACCGTCCCGTGTATCTGCGGAGCTTCGCCGAGTTCCAGCAGCTGTTCGGCGGCCTCTGGCAACCGAGCGCCCTGGGTTACGCGGTGGAGCATTTCTTCGACAACGGCGGCCGCGAGGCAGTGGTCGTGCGAGTCGTGAACGGGGCCCGCGCCGCGACGCTCACGCTGCCGGCGGGCCGCCGGACATTGCAGCTGCGCGCCGTACGCCCGGGCACCCGGGAGTTTTTGCGTGCGAGCGTCGACTACGACAACCTGACCGCCGACGATCCGGACGAATTCAACCTCACCGTGCAGCGCGTGCGGGTGGCGGGCACCGGTCAGATCGAGGATCAGGAAATTTTCCGGCGTTTGTCGGTGCGGGCCGGCACCGCCCGTTTCGTGCGCGACGCGCTCGGCGACTCGGAGCTGGTGCAACTCGCCGTCACGGGCGATGAAATCCTCGCCCGCCCGGAGCGCACCGTCGATGCCGCGAGCGGGCTCGCGACGGCGTACGTCGGGTCGAACGCGGACGGTGACGACGGCGCACCCCTGAGCGACTACGACGTGATCGGATCGGAGGTGGACCGCACCGGTCTGTTCGCTCTCGAGGAGTCGGACTACTTCGACCTGCTGTGCATTCCGCCGCTTGCGCGCGACACCGACGTGGGGATCAGCGTACTGCTGGTGGCGGCGCGTTACTGCCGGCAACGACATGCGCTGCTGGTGGTCGATCCGCCGGCCGCGTGGCATACCGCCGACGAGGCGCTGCGCGGGATGCGCCATTGGTACGTCGCGGACGACAACGCGGTCATGTACTTTCCGCGCGTCCTGGCATACGACAGGCTGCGCGGCCACTTCGAGGCGTTCGCACCGTGCGGCGCGGTCGCCGGCATGCTGGCGCGCGTCGATGGGCTGTTCCCGGGCGGGCACCCACCACAACAGGAGGACGCAGTTTTGCGGCCGGGATTCAGGCCGGCCTGTCTCGTCACCGACGAGGGACGCCGCCGGCTTGCGGCCGTCGGCGTGAACACCCTGCCGTCCGTACGCACCCCGGCGCGCTCGGCGACACCCCGCACGTTGGCGGGCGCAGGGACCGGCGATCCAGGCTGGCACGGTCTCGCCGCGCGCCGCCTGACCTTGTTCATTCTGAGCAGCGTGGTGCGTGGCACGCGGTGGGCCGCCGACGCGAATCTTTCCCAGGCGTGCGCGGACGGCGTGACCGCGCAGGTACGCGGCTTTTTCGAGAGACTGTACGCGGCGGGCGCGTTCGGGTTGCGGCCCGCGGACGATTCCTATCGCGTGCTCTGCGGCGGCGACGTACGCGGCCTGATCATCGGTTTCGCGGCGACGGCCGGTCCGGAGATCCGCGGTTTTCGCCTGTCGCTGGGACCTGCCGGCACACAGGTGCGGCGGGTCACGCTCGAGCCCGTGAACGAGCTGCAGTTCAGCCCCGAGGACCTTGCCTGGGTGGAACGGCTGGCCAGCCGTCTGTTGCAGTAGCGCAGGTGCGGTGCCACCGAAGAAGTGAGGTTCCATGAATCGATCGCCGGTGACGGTGGTGTTTTCCCACGGCAAGGAAAGCGGCCCGTGGGGTGCCAAAATTACCGCCATGGCGGACACGGTGCGCGCGAAGGGTCTGGCCGTCGAATCGGTCGACTACCGCGGCATTGACGATCCGGCGGCGCGGGTCGCCAAACTCGTCGCGGCCGTTGCGGCGCTCGAGACGCCGACGGTGCGGGTGGGCTCGAGCCTGGGCGGACACGTGGCCGCCGCCGCCGCCGCGGTGGCGGCGCCGCGCGGCCTGTTCCTGCTGGCGCCGGCCTTCTACATGCCGGGTTTCGAGGCCTACACGCCGCAGGACGTGCGCTGCCCGGTGGCCATCGTGCATGGCTGGCGCGACACCATCGTGCCCGTGGAGAACAGCATCCAATGGGCGCGCCAGCACCATGCCGCGCTGCACGTACTCGAATCGGATCACCGGCTCGAGGATCAGATCGGCGCGATCCGCCGGCTGTTGCACGACTTTCTGGCCGAGTGTGCCTGACCTCCGCAACGCTGCGTGAGCTCGCTGCTACTGCGGGGTGACGGGCGCCGAATTCGGCGGTGGATTTTCCGCGGGAGGCACGGTCGAGCGCGGCGACGCCGGCGCTGCGATTCCCGGCGGCGGCGCGCTCTCGTTGGGATCGGACGCCTTGGCCTGCGCCAGCTCGCGCAGGCTCTCGCCGAGCTGCTCTCCGGTGCGCCTGCCCATGGCATCGTAGCCGGCGCCCATCGAGGCGTTGTACGCCGTCACGAAACGTCTACCTGCCGGCGACTCCATGAAAGTGAGCACGTGTTTCAAGTCGGCATCGCTCAAGTCTCGGTAGCCATAGGCCATGAAGCGCCGCATGGGCACGCGCATGTTTTCTTCGAGCCCTGCGCGGCTCGCGTCGCCGGACTTCTGCGCCTGGCCCTGCACGCTGCTCGGATCCATGCCGGAACCGATGGCCGTACCCACCGCCACCGACTGGCCCATGCTCAGGAAGATGTGCACCGTCGACTCTGTGGAATGGGTAGCCCGCTCCAGCTTGTCGATGAGGACGTCGCGTTTCGGCGTCGACGGCGCGACGATCTCGCCGTTCATCACCTTGTCGATGTTGGCCTCGCCGAGCTGCGCCACGGCGACGTCCGCCGCCACCATGCGCCGGCCCACGTCGCTCGCGAAAAAGGCCTCGGTCCTGGCGACCGTCGAAGCGTCCAGGTTGTCGGCGAGCGCACGCAGCGCCGGCGCTTCGAACACGTCGATGCGAAAGCCGCGCTTGGCGGCCTTCGTCACCTCGGCGAGCTGCACCTCGGACAGCTGTGCGGAGGTGTCGGAGGCGAACAACTGGCGGATGTGGGCGGGCATGGAGTCGAGCGCGGCACGCACCTGTTCGCGGACTGCGACGGCCTGGTAGACATCGGCCGCCGTGCCGACGTCGACCGCGGCGGCCAGGGCCGCAGGGCTGGCAGCCGCGACACCCGCTACGCTTTGTACGGCGCCGGCGCCCGGGGCGGCGGCTGTCAGCACACACGCCCCTGCGACGACCGCCCAACTCATCGACGACAAGAAACGAGGCATGCAGGCACTCCGGCTCACTGTTAATCTTCGCCGATTGTACACTCGGCGACCCGCGCGGACCCGGGGGTGTGGGGGAAGACTAATGAACCGGCTCAGGATATCGACCATTCCGGGGCCCGGCCGGGCCGACCGCGGCGACGCGCCTCCTTAAGCGGTCCAACCGATGAATGCCGCCGATGCCATGGGCCGCGCCAGGCTCTGGAGTGTGCGTAAGATTTTGGGGCTATGGGTCCGCGTGACCCTGAAGCCGCCGGACGCCCGAGCGCGCGTGACATCGGATTCGCGGCCTATGTGCTTCGTACTCGAGCACGAGAGCCACGCCGATCTTGCCGTGCTCGACATGGTGCTCGGTGGCGCGGATCGCTCACAGTTCGCGCTGATGCCGCGCCCGCGTTTTTTTGGCCGGCGCAAACGCGCACAGGCGCCCCGCCATCTCACTCAGCTGGTGGCCGCCGCCGCGCTCGATCCGCAGTTCGACGTCGACCTGGTGCCGGTGGCCGTGTTCTGGGGTCGGGCGCCTCACAAGGAGGAAAGTCTCTGGCGGCCGTTGTTCGTGGAGGAGTGGGTGCTGGTCGGGCGCTTCCGCAAGCTGCTCAACATCCTGGTCAACGGCCGTGACACGCTGGTTTATGTCGGTGAGCCGGTGCGGCTGCGCGATGTCATGCAGAACGGTCTCGACGAGGCACGATGCGTGCGCCGGCTGTTCCGTGCGCTGCGTACCGTGCTGCGCGCGCAGCGTGCCTCCACCATCGGACCGGATCTGTCGCACCGCCGGACCATGGTGGCGCAGGTGTTGCGCGCCCAGGCGGTGCGCCGGGCGGTGCGCCACGAAATGCAAGTCCGCGCGGCCGATGGTCGTCCTCTCGCGCGTCGCGCCGCATTGCTGCTCGCGCGCAAGGATGCGCTGGCCATCGCCGCCAATTATTCGCAGGTCTTCATCACCTTCATGGGGTTGCTGCTCGGCCGGTTGTGGAACTGGCTGTACGACGGCGTCGAGTTCGCCCACGCCGAGATGCTGAACGAGGTGGGCGACGGCGCCGAGGTGATCTACGTTCCCTGCCATCGAAGCCACATGGATTATCTGTTGCTGTCGTACGTGATCTATCGCCAGGGCTTCGCCGTGCCGCACGTCGCGGCCGGGGCCAATCTGGACATGCCGATCATCGGCCGGTTTCTGCGCCGGGGCGGCGCCTTCTTCCTGCGTCGCAGCTTCAAAGGCGATGCGCTGTACGCCGCCGTGTTCGCGCAGTATCTGAGTTTCATGATGGCGCGCGGCCATCCGCTCGAATACTTCATCGAAGGCGGCCGCAGCCGCACGGGACGGCTGCTGTCGCCGCGCACCGGCATGCTGTCGATGACGGTTCGCAGCCATCTGCGCGACCCGCGGCGGCCCGTGGTGTTCATGCCCGTGTACTTCGGCTACGAACGCATCGCCGAGGGCCGCACCTACATCGGCGAACTGTCGGGCAGGCCGAAGGAAAAGGAGAGCGTGCCCGGCCTGATCAAGGCTGTCATCGGCGTGCTGCGCAGCGAATTCGGAACAGTGCACGTGAACCTGGGCACGCCCATCCTGCTCGACGAGGTGTTGCAGCGGCACGCACACGGCGGTTCGGTGGACTGGATCACGGCGGCGATCGGTGATCTGAGCACGCGCATCGTCACCGGGATCAATGCGGCGGCTGCGGTGACGCCGATCGGTCTCGTAGCCACGGTGGTGCTCGCCACGGCTCGTCAATCGATGCCGGAGAACTCGCTGGTGGATCAGCTCGAACTCTACCAGCGGCTGTTGCGCGAGGCTCCCTATGGGCCGCTGGTGACGGTGTGCGCGCTCAGCGGTGCCGCCATGGTTCACTACGCGGAAGAGTTCGGGCTGCTCGAGCGCCAGGCCCATCCGCTCGGCGACCTCCTGCGCATGAACGCCGAAAATGCCGTGCTGGCGACCTACTACCGCAACAATATCCTGCATCTGTTCGCGGTGCCTTCGCTGCTCGCATGTTGTTTCATCAGCAACACCCACATGCGCACGGCGGACATCCAACGCCTGGTGGGCCGCGTCTACCCCTATATCGCCGCCGAACTGTTCCTGCGCTGGGACGAAACCGAGATCGGCGGGGTGGTGGCGGAACTGCTCGACCGTTTCGTCGGGTTCGGGCTGCTGGCGACGAACGACGACCGCAGCGAGTGGCACCGCACGACGGCCCCCTCGCCGCAGGCGCTGCGGCTGTCACTGTTGGCGCAGGGCACCATCCAGACCATCGAGCGTTACTACCTGGTCATCGCGCTGCTGCTGCAGGCCGGCTCCGGCCACATCGGTCCGCAAGCCCTCGAACAGCGCTGCCACCTGATGGCACAACGGCTGTCGATCCTGCACGGCATGGATTCGCCGGAATTCTTCGACCGGAGCCTGTTCCGCAATTTCATCGAGTTGCTAATCCGGCGCAACGTGGTGCAGACGTCGTCGAACGACGCGCTGGTGTTCGGGGAGCTGTTGCTCGGCGTGGCGGCGGATGCGCAGTGGGTGCTGTCGGAGCAGATCCGGCACAGCATTTTGCAGGTGACACTGGGGACCTGAGCCGCGCCGCGCAACGCTGAGCCGCGGGCGTCGCTATTCCCAGCCGCGGCCGCCGCGCTGCTGCTTGGTGGTGCCGCGACGCTTCTTGGTGTCGATGCGGCGCTCCTTGGAGGCGCGGGTGGGACGGGTCTTCTTGCGGGGCTTCGGCTCGACCAGGGCGCTGCGCAGGAGTTCGGCGAGGCGTTCGAGCGCGTCGCGGCGATTCTGGTCCTGGCTGCGCGTGGTGCGGGCGCTGATCAGGATCGTGCCGTCGTCGTTGATCTTCTGGCCGGCGAGCCGGCGCAGTCGATTGCGGGCGGCCACCGGGAGGCTGGTGTTGACCGGCAGCAGGAAGCGCAGCTGGACGGCGCTCGACACCTTGTTGACGTTCTGGCCACCCGGACCCGAGGCACGCACGAACTTCCATTCGAATTCTTCGTCCGGAATCACGATGTCGGGCGTGATCTCGAGCGGCATCAGTCGAGACCCGGCGGGACGGCGTGCACGCGGATCTCGCGCTGGGCGACGGGAATGGTGATGCCGCGTTCCTTGAACAGGCGCCAGATGGTCCGGTTCACCTCGGAGCGCACGTTGTTCACCCCCTCCTGCGGGTCCGAGATCCAGAACCGAAGCTCGAGTTCGATGCCGCTTTCGCCGAAGTGCATGAGCCGGGCGACCGGAGGCGGGTCGCGCAACACACGGCGCTGGCCTTCGCAGGACAGCAGCAACACCTGCAGGGCGGCCTCCGGATCGTCCTGGTAGCTCACGCGGATGGGCAGCTTCAGGCGGATGCGCGGGTCGGTGTAGCTCCAGTTGATGACGGCGTTGGCGATCAGCTGTTGATTGGGCACCAGCATCTCGACGCCGTCGCGATCGCGCACCACCACGTAGCGGCCCCGCAGCTCCTGCACCCAGCCGAAATTCTCGGTGCTCGTGCCGGCCTGGCCGGACAGGCTGATCACGTCGCCCGGCTTGATGGAACGGTCCAGCAGCAGCACGAAGCCGCTGACGAAATTCGCCGCGATGGACTGCAGGCCGAAACCGAGCCCGAGGCCTATGGCGCCGGTCAACACGGTCAACGCCGTCAGATCGACGCCGGCCGCATTCAGCCCCATCAGGATGCTGAGCGCGATCAGGAAGGCGTTGGAAAATTTCGCGATGCCGATACGCGTCGAGGGTGCAAGCGTGCTCAGGCGCTTCAGCCGGCGTTCGATCCAGCGGCTGATCCAGGCGGCAACGAGCACGAACAGCGTGAGCGTGAACAGCAGCTTGAGAATGGACCAGGCGGTGATGCGGCTCTTGCCGGCGGCGATGCCGACGCTGTCGAGCGTGGCGATGATGTGCTCGAGCCAGCCGAGATACTCGGCCGAAATCGCGAGCCAGATGAGCAGCGTGAGACGGCTCTGCCAGTGCTGCATCCAGGACTTGTTGCCGAGACTCGCCGCGAACAGCAGCACGCCGACGCGCACGATGACGTAGGCGCTGATGAGCCGGATCGCGGCGTCGAGCACCGTCACGTCGAAGTGCACGGCGGTCAGCGCGCCGCGCGCCAGCACCACCAGCGCGAGGGAGATCAGCACCGGCGTGACCACGAGAAAGCCCTGCGCGGCGAAATAAGTGAAGGTCCGCGCGGCGGGGGTGGCAATGCCGAGGCTACGATAGCGTTCGCGCAGCAGGACGCCGACGAACCAACCCGCCAGCAGGCACAAGGCGACGGCGCCGATCTCGGTGAGCACGTTGCGGGTAAACAGGATCTCGAAGAAGGCTTCCGCGTCCAGCCAAAGTCCGCTCATGCGTTCAGGTCCGGGATCAACTGGCTCTCGAGGCGGGTGATTTGATCCTTGAGCATCAGCTTGCGCTTCTTCAGGCGCTTCATCTGCAGCTCGTCCACCCGGAAATCCATGCTCAGTCTGGAAATGACGTCGTCCAGATCGCGGTGTTCTATGCGCAGCTGGCGCAGACGTTCGATGTTCTTGAACAGATCCGTATTGACGTTGGTTTCTTCGTCGCTCACTTAGAATGCTGCCTTGGTGATGCTAAAGGCCACGGCCGCGCCATACCGGAACGACGCAGTCCGGTAGCTTAAGGGACCTTCCCAGGGGATTCCATGCCAGGTCCGGGTCGTGAAAATCCGAGCCCACGGAACCCATCAGCCCAAATCTGACGGCGAGCGCCGCGCATCCCTCGACGTACTGCGCGCCGTTGGCACCGGCAAACACCTCGAGCGCACCGCCCCCCGCAGCCTTGAAATCCACAAGCAGCTGGCGTCTCGCGCCGGCAGAGAGCTTGTAACGCGTGAGATGGGCGAGCGAGGCGATGCCGCCGGCGCCGAGGATGGCGTGCACGACCTCGTCGAGCCCGGGCCACTCGAGGGCGCAGTGCGCGGGCCGTCCCTTGCCCAGATACCTGCGGAACGCAAGCTCGGCGCGCGCCACGTGTCCACCCGCCACCAGCGCGTCGGCGAGGTGAGCCCGCGTGGGTATTCCCGGCCGCGCCTCGACCGCGCGCTCGAGGTCGTCGCCGGGCAGACCGAGCGCCGTGAGGCGCGCGCACATCCGCTGCAGACGCGAGCGACGTCTCACCGCCTGGCCGTCCAGCATCCCGCTCAGACCGTGCGCGGTCGGATCGATCCACAGGCCGAGGACGTGGAGGGTCTGTGAGCGCCAGGATGCCGAAATCTCGACGCCGGGGACGAGCGTGAGGCCCTGCTCATGCGCGCCCGCCTGGGCCGCCTCTATTCCGCCGATGGTGTCGTGATCGGTGAGCGCCAGCACTTCGACGCCGGCCGCCGCCGCGCGGGCCACCAGTTGCGCCGGGGGCAGGGTACCGTCGGAGCAGTTCGAATGCGTGTGCAGATCGATGTTGATCACGAGGGGCCGGCGGCAAGACCGACGGCTTCGAGCCGGCCTCCCGCGAGAACGATGAAGCCTTGTGCCCGCTCGAAACCGTCGCGGGTGTAATCGAAGGTATAGGTGCGCAGCAGCCGGCGGCGGCCGGCCGCGTCACGCTTGACGCGCAGACCGGCGAAGGCAACCGTGTCGTCGAGCAGCTGCACCACCGCTCGGGAACAGGTTTCGCGCGCGATGCGGTTCGCCGCTTCCCGGGCGTCGAGCGAGACCTGCCACACCTTGTAGGCCATGGCCAAGGCGGCGGCGATGCACACCAGCAGGAGAAGGTCCTCGCTCATGGACGGCAGCTTACCGCTTCGGCGTGTACGCCGCCCGCGCGTCGGCGTTGCGAGGGGGAGCGGCGGGCTGGGCGCGGACGGCGCGCCTTGGATTTTCCCCGGCCATCCCCATAGAAGCCTCCATGACAACCCAAGACTTACATCCGTTCATGAGCGTTCGCATCGAGCCCGATGACATGGTGGAATATGTTCATCGGTTAATGAGCGCCCCGGGCGCAGCGCTGCCGAATGCCGGGGGTGCCATGGCGCGCCGGCAATGGGGCGGCGACGTGGCGCTGGCCCGCGCGGCGGAGCTGCGCTGGAGTGCTCTCAACCGTGCCTTCGGCGACGCGCGGGTCAGCACGTGGACCACACCGCAAAAACGCGACCAGCTGCACGTGCCGGCGGCGTTGATTGCGGCGGCGGGGGTGGCGCGGCTGACCGTGGCCGAGGATGAGGTGGTGTTCGACATACCCACCCTGCTAGATGCCACGCTCGAGCTCTGCGAGCCCGTCGGGCATGGCTGAGCCGTGGCGCACCGCTAGGGCGGCAGCAGGCTCGAGTCGGAAAAGGCGAGGAAATCGCCGTTGATGATGCTCTCTCGGCAGTTGTAGCGCAGCCGGTGTCCGTCGAGCCGCGTGACCTGACCGCCGGCCGCTTCGAGCAGGGCCTGCCCGGCCGCCGTATCCCACTCCGACGTGGGTCCGAAGCGGGCATACAGTTCGGCCCTGCCCTCAGCCACCAGGCAGAACTTGAGCGAGCTGCCCACCCCCGTCGTCACATGCGGGCCCAGACGGGCAAGAAACGCGGCCGTCTGCGGACTCGTGTGCGAGCGGCTGCCCACCACGCGCAAGGGGTGGTGGGGCGGCACCGTGTGGATCGCCACCTGTGGCTCACCGCGATGGCGGGTAAAGGCGCCTGCGCCCACCGCTCCCCAATAGACCAGGCCCTGCGCCGGCGCGGTGACCAGCCCCAGCACGGGCTCATGGTCGACGATCAGCGCGATGTTGATGGTGAACTCGCCGTTGCGCTTGACGAATTCGCGGGTGCCGTCGAGCGGATCGACCACCCAGAGCTCGCGCCAGTTCTGACGCTCGAGCCAGGGCGCCTGCGCGGACTCCTCCGACAGCACGGGCACATCGGGGGTGATGCGGGCAAGGTCTTCCAGAATGATCCGTTGCGATTCGAGGTCGGCGAGGGTGAGGGGCGAGTCGTCTTGCTTGTGCTGCACCGAAAACGCGCCCTCGTAGATCTCCATGATGGCGGCACCGGCGCGCGCCACGGTGGGCATCAATTCCTCGGCGAGGGCGGGCAGATCTCTCATCGGTGCGTATCATACGCACATGCCTTCTGCTGCTGCGCTCGACTGGTCGGCGATCGACACCGTGCTCCTCGATATGGATGGCACGCTGCTCGATCTGCGTTTCGACACCTGGTTCTGGGAGGAGCACATCCCGCATCTCTACGGCTCGGCGCGCGGCCTCGGCGCCGTCGAGGCGCGCGAGCTGCTGCGGCCGCGCTTCCGGGCCGTGATGGGCACCATCGAGTGGTATTGCGTGGATTACTGGAGCCGGGAACTGGACCTCGACGTGATCGCGATCAAGCGTGCCGCGGCCCGCGAGCGGGTGGGGTATCTGCCCGGCGCCGAGAGTTTCCTGTCGCGACTGCGCGCGAGCGGCAAACGCCGGGTGCTGGTGACGAATGCGCACCCGCGTACGCTCGCGGTGAAGGATGAACAGGTGGGGGTGAGGGCGCATTTCGACGCGTGCTATTCAACACGCACTTTCGATGCGCCGAAGGAAGCGGCGCAGTTCTGGCCGCGGTTGCTGGCTGCGGAGAGGTTCACACCCGCGCGCACCCTGTTCGTCGATGACAGCCTGCCGGTGCTCGACGCGGCGCGGGTCTTCGGCATCGGCTGCCTGCGGGCGATCCGGCGGCCTGACTCAGGGCGTCCGGCGCAGGATACCGGGGCGCATGTGGGGATAGACGGGGTCGCGGACTTGTTGTGACGGTGCAGTGACCCGGATCGTGTCCGGGCCGGGTCGGCAGCTTCGGGGGGGGGGTGGTGGTGAACGGCCGCTT
>CAZZVN010000030.1:0-45672 GCA_964657625.1 uncultured Steroidobacteraceae bacterium | reverse complement strand
AGCTGCGCTTCAAAGACGCCATGTCGATGACGAACCGGTACCTCACGTCGCCCTTCACCAGCCGCTCGTAGGTCTCGTTGATGCTCTGGATGTCGACCAGTTCGATGTCGCTGACGATACCGTGCTCGGCGCAGAAGTCGAGCATTTCCTGAGTCTCGGGCATGCCACCGATCAGCGATCCGGCGATGCTGCGTCGGCCGCTGATCAAGCTGAAACCTTGCAGCGGGGGATCGAGGGCAGTGATCACCCCGACCATCACCATCGTCGAGTCACGCTTGAGCAACGCCGCATACGGATTGACGTCGTGTTCGACGGGGATCGTGTTGAGCAGGAAATCGAAACTTCTGGCATGTCTGGCCATGGCCTCCGCGTCCTTCGACACCAGCACGTCGTCGGCGCCGAGCCGCTTCGCGTCCTCACCCTTGGCGGCGGACGTGGTGATCATCACGACGTGGGCGCCCAGCGCCTTGGCAAACTTGATCCCCATGTGCCCGAGGCCGCCGAGGCCGATCACGCCCACCTTCTGCCCCGGCCCCACCTTCCAATGCCGCAGCGGCGAGTAGGTGGTAATGCCCGCGCACAGCAGGGGCGCCACGCCCTTGAGGTCGAGGGTCTTCGGCACCTTCACCACGAACCGATCGTCGACCACGATCTGCTCCGAGTAGCCGCCGAACGTCAAACGTTCGCTGCCGCGTTCCTTGCTGTTGTAGGTCAGGGTTGGCCCCTGATCGCAGAACTGCTCGAGACCTTCCTCGCAGGCCGAGCACTTGCGGCAGGAGTCCACCATGCAGCCGACCCCGGCCAGATCGCCGATCTTGAGTTTCTTGACGGCGCCGCCCACCGCGACGACACGACCGACGATTTCATGTCCCGGCACCATCGGATAGAGCGAATTGCTCCAGTCGTTGTGCGCCTGGTGCAAATCGGAGTGACACACGCCGCAGTAGAGGATCTCGATATGGACGTCGTGCTCCGTGACGGCTCGGCGTTCGACGTTGAAGGGCGCCAGCGGACTGGTGGCGGTGGTGGCAGCATAGGCTTTGACGGATTGCATGATGTTCTAAACTCCTGAAACGATGCGGATGTCGCGGACGGCGCCGCCGTCGAGGGCAGCGAGCGCTGCCTTGTACTCCGCGCTCTCGTGCGTGGCGATGGCGAGTTCGACCGATTCGAATTCGATGATGGTGGTGCGCAGCTTGATGCCGGCCTCGTAGACACGTTCGGCGGTCGAGCGGGCGAGAAACGTCCCTCCTCCGCCCCGGATGGCCGGCCCGGCGAGCTTGGCGTAAGCGGCCACCTTGTCGGGGTCCTTGACCTCGTGATAGAAAGTGATCCAGTACCCTTTTGCCACGTCGTCGCACCTCGCTGCCGAATCGGGCCGCAACTATAACCGGGACCGGGTGGTTTGCCGGTGTTAATCTGCGGGACGGCCAGCCAACGAATGTCCCGACCGTCTGCACCGATTCCGACATGCGCTTCAAGTTCATCCGTCAACCGCAGGCAACGTTGTTGCGCCGCGCGCTCCTGCAGGTTCATCTGTGGGCCGGGATCGGCCTGGGCGCCTATGTGGTATGCATCTGTCTGTCGGGAAGCGCCATCGTGTTCCGCGTGGAACTCGACAAGCTGTTCTGTCCGCGCACGCTGGTCGTGTCGCCGACCGGTCGACGGCGGTCGGACGGCGAACTCGCCGCGGCCGCCCGGGCAGCGCATCCCTTTCTGCCGGTCGATGAGGTTCAGGTGCATGCGCCGCGCCTCCCCGATGCGGCGGTGGAAATCGTACTGATCGCAGGCACCCGACGTCTGGAACGTCTGTTCGATCCTTACACCGCACAGGATCTCGGCGACACCGTGACGGGCGAGCCTGCGTTTCTGACCTGGTTGGTGGACTTTCACGACGATCTGCTCGGGGGCAGCGGCGGACGACGGGTCAATGGGTGGGGCGCAGGGGGTGTGCTGCTGTTGTGCGCGACCGGCGCCGTCCTCTGGTGGCCGGGGACGGCACGATGGACCCGCAGCATGACCTTGCGTCGCAACGTACGCTGGCGTCGATTTGCATGGGACCTGCACAGCGCCCTCGGGTTTTGGTTGATGGCGCTGTTGCTGATGTGGGCGGTCACGGGCGTGTATTTCGCCTTCCCGGGCCCGTTCGAAAACGTGGTCGATCGATTCAGGCCCGCCGGTATCGACACCGGAACCGCGCTGCGCCTGGAAGCCGCCATCGAATGGCTGGTACGCCTGCATTTCGGCAGGACGTTCGGCCCTGTCGTCAAAGCAGCGTGGGCGTCGCTCGGGATGCTCCCCGCCGTGATGTTCGCCACGGGCGTCCTCATGTGGTGGAACCGCGCGCTACGTCGGCGTTGGCGCCGTTCGACGGTGAGCCGCCCTCCACTGCCCGCGTCAGCAAAGTCTTAACGGAAATCGCGGTAGTTCACCGACGACGCCGGACGGGCCACCAGCCGACACTATCTCATTAACTTATAAAGGTCTGGCGGAGAATCGCATGCGTAGATTTTGGCGTTTGTGGCGTGTGGCGGGACACGACGTGCGGCTTCTGTGGTTTTCGCTGCGGCACGCAGATCGCCCGGCATGGCTGATTCCGGCAGCAGCGGTGCTCGGTATCTACGCCATCGAACCGTTCAATTTTGCGATACCGGTGCTGGGCGTCGTCGACGATTTCATTCTGCTGCCGCTCATTCTGCACGGCCTGCTGCGGTTCCTCCCCGCGCACATTGCGGCCGACTTTCGACGTAGCCGCAGTGTACCGGCACAAGCGAACATCGCCTCGCCCCTGGACTCAGTTCGTCGCTAACATTTCCAGGGGAAATTGAACCCTCAGCGCGGTGCCCTTCGACTGGCGATCCACCGTCATGCGGCCTTTGAGAACGCCGATACGGTTCTGCATGGCGCGCATGGCCTGAGGGAAGGTCTGGATCATGTCGACGCATTCGACTTCACGATGCTCGTGACGCACCCATAACTCCAACGACTGTTCATCGAGTGCCACACGGAGCGTGAGCGCCATGACGTCGTCTTCGGAGATGATCAATTCCACCATTTCCTGAACGATGCGAAACAGGCCGGTGGACGCTTCCGCCGTGAAATTAGGCTCCGTCTCCGGATACTCTTCCGTACAGGTGACCGCCGCCCGTTTGCAGGCGTGCTTGACGTGCCATCGGTAAGCGGCGAACAACCCGAAATTATCCAGCAACGACGGCCGTAGTTCTTCGATCAGATTACGCTTAAGATCGATGGCGGCGCCGAGCGCATGTCGAACCCGGCTCATCCGCTGCTGCAGCTCGACGGGCAGGTTGACGTGATGTTCCATCCACCCCACGTCCATGACCGCGGACACCAGATGCCCACCCAGGTCGTCGTGCAAGGACCGGGCGAGCGAGATGCACTTTCGTTCGCTCACGCGCTGCAGATGCGTGATGACCCCAGGCGTGTCTTCTTCGGTCATCGCTCCTGCCAGGGCCTGCGGCTCGCCGTCCAAGATCACCCACCCCCTCGCGGCGTATAGGTGAACTTCTGGCCGGCGACGGTCGCCGCATACATCAAACCACCCTTCGCGATCGAGAATACCGCCATCCCCTTCTGATAGCCGGCGCCAGACGTGGCGGCATCGTTCTTGCCACCGCTCGCCGACGTCGACGCCCCCGTGGTCCCCGCGCTTGCGGAAGCACCCGCGGTCACGGCAACGGCACTTGCACCTGCGGCGAACTCGAACGAGCCGGACTCGAAGTCATCGAGTGCGCGCTTGTCCTGGAAAAATATGATCTGGCTGTAGGCCTTGCCACCGGCCTGAAAACCTGCGCTGACCTGGGTCATGGTCGATTCGCCGGTCCACTTGCCATGCACGTAGACATGGCCCTTGCCGAGCGCGGCGCCCACCACGAACCCGCCCTCGCCCACCGTCGGAAACACCGCATAGCCATAGGCATCGTCGAAGTAACGGCCGCTCTCACCGGCGTTTTTGAAGGTCGCGAGCGTGTCGCTATACTTGTCGGCATAGACCGGAGCCGCCATCAGAAGTAGAAACATCGATACGACGTGGATCGGCTTGCGGTTGAATAGCATCTTATTTCCCCAGTTGTTAAAACGACGATGACCGCAATCCACACGGCACCTTGTAGGACTATGACCTCTAACGCTGTCACACAAACCCGGAATCTCATCCCGCTTTTCTCTCTGCGACCGAGCCCATTGTGACATCGCTCAAAGTCCTTCGTCTCGAGCTGACCTCCGGACTGGGTGTCGCGAGCCGTCAATGGATGCGCCTGCTCGAGCATTCACTGGGAAACCACGGTGTGTCCGCCGCCTGCGCCGCGCCGTTGATCCTCATCGGTCGCTCCGGCGGCGGTATCAACCAGATCGCACTCGCCGAAGAACTCGGCTTGGTGGGACCGTCCCTGGTGCGTCTGCTCGACAAATTGTGCGTGGCCAAGTTCGTCCGCCGCGCACGCGACCCGGCGGACCGACGCGCGAAGACCTTGTGGCTCACCGAGGCAGGCCAGCTGCTCGCGGATCAGTTCGAGGCGCGGCTGGTCAAACTGCGTGCGCAGGTTTTCGCAGGCCTTCCCGCCGCCGACCTGGAGGCGGCCTTGCGTGTGCACTGGATGCTGTCGCGTGCGGCGGCGGACATCGGCTGAACTGCCGCATGCCACCCGCACCTCCCCGCCACGGCGCGGCAAGGATGCTCTCCAAACTGGGCATGGCGTCGCGAACCCAGGCGGCGCATTGGATCCGGGAGGGACGGGTGCGGATCAACGGACACACCGTCCGCGACCCGGAATTCCCCGTGCGCCCGGGACTGGATCGGATCGAGATCGCCGCCGCCGCTGGCGACCCGATGGCGGCGGCCGGCGCTGCGCCGTCGCGTGAGTTCGCGCCGGTGGCCGCGGCCGACAGAATGGTGGTGGCGCTCAACAAACCCCGCGGCTTGATCACCACTACTCACGATGAGCAGGGCCGAGCCACGGTGTACGACTGTTTTGCGGGCTCCACGCTGCCCTGGCTGGCGCCGGTCGGACGGTTGGACAAGGCCAGCGAGGGGCTCCTCTTGTTCTGCAACGATCCGGTCTGGGCCGCCCACATCACGCACCCTGAACGGGGGCCTGCCAAAACCTACCATGTACAGATCGACCGGATTCCGGAGCCTGAGTTGCTGATCGACCTCGAGCGCGGCGTCGACACGGAAGAGGGTTTTCTCGGCGTCGAGTCGGTGCGATGCCTGCGTCATGGGGACAGGAACGCGTGGCTCGCCGTCGTGCTCCGCGAAGGACGCAATCGGCACATCCGCCGGCTGCTCCAAGCCTTCGACATTCGCGTGCTGCGTCTGATCCGGGTATCGATCGGACCCTTGAGCCTGGGCACCCTCGCCAAGGGGGGCTGGCGGAAACTTGCGCGACAGGAAGTCGAGAGCTTCGGCGTCGTCCTACAGCGGATCGCGGGACCGCCCGCTGCCTGACCCACCGACATGCCGTAGGCTCGGCTGTCAAACTAGGCAGGGGCGAGCGTTGGAATTGCATCTAGATCTGGTGGGAGGCTTGGCGGGCGACATGTTCATCGCCGCGCTGTTGGACGCTTTTCCCGAACACGAGCCCCGCGTGCTGAGCGCCATCGCCGCCGTGCAGGGGGAGCACGTGCAGTGTGCGCTGGTCGCGCACGGCGACGGCGTGCTGCACGGCCGTCGCTTCCAGGTGTCGAGGCGGCAGACAGCGACGGCGCCCCTGCCGTATGGGCTCCCCCTGACGGCCGACTCCGCTCATGCACACGTGACGTGGGCCTCCATTCGCTCGCAGTTGCAGCGGGCCAACCTGCCGCCGACGGTGCGCGACGTCGCCCTCGCCTTGTTCCAACTGCTCGCCGACGCGGAAGGGTTCGTGCACGGGATCGCCGCGGAAGCGGTCAGCTTCCACGAGGTCGGCGCGTGGGACTCGATCGCAGACATCGTCGGCGCAGCCGCCCTCATCGACGCCGTGGGCGCGACGCACTGGACCGCGTCGCCGGCGCCGCTCGGCTCGGGTCGGGTGAATACCGCGCATGGCATCCTGCCGGTGCCGGCGGCGGCGACCGTCCGGCTGCTGCTGGGCATGGCGACGCTCGATGACGGCATCGCCGGCGAACGGATCACGCCGACGGGCGCCGCCCTGCTGCGCCTGTTGTGCCCGCCGACCGCCTGCGCCGCAGCGCCGTCACGCCCTCGCGTCCTGCTGGCGAGCGGCACCGGCTTCGGGACGCGGCGACTGCCCGGGCTGAGCAACCACGTGCGTGTGCTGTGCTTCGCGCCGGTGCCGGCGTCGTCGGCGCAGGACTCAGAGCGCAGTCGGCGCCTCCTGCACGTGCTCGAGTACGAGATCGACGATCAGTCCGGGGAGGAACTCGCGATGGGACTCGAGCGTATCCGAACGCATGCGGGGGTGCTCGACGTCACCCAGACCCCGACCTTCGGCAAGAAAGGTCGTATGATGATCCACGTTCAGGTGCTGGCACGCGACGGCGCACTAGATGGCGTGGTCGAAGCGTGCTTCCGGGAGACCACCACCATCGGCCTGCGTCACCGCACCGTGCAGGCCGTCGGGCTGGAACGGCGGCTGCATCGCGTCGCCGTCGAGGGGCGGACGCTGCGCGTCAAGGTGGTGGCGCGCCCGGGGGGCGCCACCGCGAAAACGGAGGCCGACGACGTTCGCGCCGACGAGCCGCATGCACGGCGTGCCGCCTTGCGCGCGCGGGCCGAGGCCCTCGCACTGACCGGCCCGGACGAGGCGGTGCCCGATGCATGAGCGGCTGCAGCAGGTTTTATCCGGCATCGTACGGCCGGTGATCGCGGTCAGCGGCGGCGTGGACAGCGTCACCCTCGCGGCGCTCGCCGCGCGTTCGCTCCCCGACGTCCAGGTCATGCATGCCGCCTCCCCCGCGGTCCCGGCCGAGGCCACCGCCCGGGTGCGCACCCTCGCCGCGCGGCACGGCTGGGACCTGGTCGTCATCGAGGCGGGTGAGTTCGACAACGCCCACTATCGTGCAAATCCGGTCAATCGCTGTTTCTACTGCAAGACCTCCCTGTACGGCACCATCCGCGCGCGAACCTCACGCCAGATCCTATCGGGGGCCAACCTCGATGATCTGGGCGAGTACCGCCCCGGACTCGACGCCGCGCGCGATCATGCGGTACGCCATCCCTACATCGAGGCCGGCATCGACAAGCGCACGGTGCGACTCCTGGCGCGAGAACTTAGCCTCGACGAAGTGGCCGACCTGCCCTCCTCACCGTGCCTGTCGAGCCGGGTCGAAACCGGGGTGCGCATCGAGCCGGTCACGCTTGCGTTCGTGCACCGCATCGAGCAGCTCATCGCCGCGACGGTTTCGGCGGCCACGGTACGCTGCCGCGTGCGCGCAGCCGCGGTGGTGGTCGAACTCGACCCGGCCGCGCTGGCGGCGCTGAGCGACACGGACCGGTCCTGGTTGGTGGAGCGCATCGCCGCCGACGCCGGCAAGCCCGACGCACTGCCGGTACGCTTCCAGGCATACCGTAATGGCAGCGCCTTCCTGCAGCCGCCCGTCTGATGTCGGACCGCGCCGCCGACGAGGTGAGGTTGGATTTCGACAGGCGGCGCCGTACCGGCCTGGACGAGACCATCTTCGCGGCGGGCAAATCGATCGCCCAGCTCGACGCCCTGCTCGACGCCGCACAGGGCCGCGCCGCCACCTTCCTGCTCACGCGGCTCGCGCCGGACAAATACTCTGCGCTCGCCGAACGCTGGGGCGGCGCATTCGATTATTGTGACGTGTCGCAGACGGCTTTTTTCGGAGTGCCGCCTGCGCTGGGGACGGCGACCCCGGTGGCCATCGTGGCGGCCGGCACGTCGGATGCGCCCGTGGCGCGCGAGGCCGAACGCACCCTGACGTTCAACGGCATCGCGAGCCGGACCTTCATCGATGTGGGCGTCGCCGGATTGTGGCGGCTCACCAGTCAGCTCGATGCCCTGAGGCAGTTCCCGGTGGTAATCGCCGTGGCGGGGATGGATGCCGCCCTGCCCACCGTGCTGGGCGGGCTCATCTCCGCGCTGATCATTGCGGTACCCACGTCGGTGGGTTACGGCGTGGCGGCCGGCGGCCACACGGCGCTGAACGCCATCCTCGCGAGCTGCGCATCCGGCATCGTCACGGTCAACATCGACAACGGGTACGGCGCCGCCTGCGCTGCGCTGCGTGCGCTGCAATCCGTGCCGACGGTGCGGCCGGCCCCTACTGAATTCAATTCTTCCCACCCTTGAGGAAACCATGGAACGTCGAAACTTCATAATGTCCGGCATCGCCGGAATGGGCATGACCGCCGCCGCCGGCATCGACACCGCCTCGGGCCAGACGCCGGCGCAGGCACCCGGCACGCGGCCCGACGGCATGCCGGTCTCTTTCGATCCGCGTCAGCTGATGAGGGTCACCGATGCAGGCGAACGCCGCGGCGACATGCTCTATCGCACGCTCGGGCACACCGGCGAACGCGTGTCCCTGATCGGCCTGGGCGGCGCGCACTTGAGCAGGAAGCCGCTCACCGAGGACTCCGCCGTCAAACTCATCCATGCAGCACTCGACCGCGGCATCAATTTTCTCGACAACTCCTGGGACTACGGCCACGGCAACAGCGAAAAATGGATGGGCACCGCACTCGCCCAGGGCGGTTACCGACAGAAAGCGTTTCTGATGACCAAGCTCGACGGCCGCACCCACGAGTCGGCGAAGTCCCAGCTCGAGGAATCACTGACACGCCTGAAGACCGACCACATCGATCTCGTGCAATTCCATGAGATCCTGCGCTTCGACGATCCTGACCGGATATTCGTCGAGGGCGGCGCGCTCGAAGCGCTGATCGCGGCCAAACAGGCCGGTAAGCTGCGCTACATCGGCTTCACCGGACACAAGGACCCGCGCGTGCACCTCTACATGCTCGAGGTGGCGAAGCAACACGGCTTCGTGTTCGACACGGTCCAGATGCCGCTCAATGTCATGGACGCCCACTTTCGCAGCTTCTCGCACCTGGTGGTGCCCGAACTCGTCAAACAGAACATCGGCATCCTGGCCATGAAAACCATGGGCGACGGCGTGTTCCTGAAGAGCGGCGCGCCCATCACTCCCATCGAGTGCCTGCACTACGCGATGAACCTGCCCGTCTCGGTGGTGATCACCGGCATCGACAGCGAGAAGATTTTGGACCAGTCGTTCGAAGCGGTACGCTCCTTCAAACCCATGGGGGCCGACGAGGTGGCGGCGCTCGCCGCGAAGAGCAAAACGTTCGCGGCGCAGGGCAAATACGAATTCTTCAAGACCACCAGCCACTTCGACACCACCGCCAAGCACGCCGACTGGCTGGGCGACGAATCCGAGCTGGTGCTTAAGTTAGGTCCACCTACCGGGTAAAAAAAAATGGCCACACGCCCCGAGGCATGTGGCCACTTACCGAAGTCGGACTACGCTCACATCTGAGGCTGGCGAGCGTAGTCCCGCGCGTCGGGCCGCCCGCTACGGCTTGTGGGTCGCGTGTGCGTCCTTGACGGTGTCCTTGACAGCTGCTTTGGCATCGCCGAACTTCGCCTGCGTGGCGCCGGCGGCCTGGTTGCCCAAACCCTTGGCCTGTTCCGTCGTGCTACCGACGACCTTGCCCACGACTTCCTGTACCTTACCGGCCACTTCTTTGGCTCGACCTTCGACCTGATCCTTGTTGATTCCCATGATCGCCATCTCCTGTTTCATGCAAAAGGATGTCTTCTGCTGGGCGGCATGATGGCATTGGCGAAGTGGGTGTCCTGTAGGTGCGGCGGAATACACGATGTGGGACGGCACTTAGTCAGCCGGACAGCCCCCCGGTAGGCAAATTTGACAAAGTAGGCTCATTCTGTAAATTATGTTGAATGGAAGCGAAGCGAGATGCCTTGTTGGATGCGGCGTGCGGCGTGTTCGCCCGATTCGGCTTTCGCAAGACGTCCATGGACGAAGTTGCCCGCGCCGCGGGCGTTTCGCGGCAGGGACTGTACCTGCAGTTCGCGGACAAGGAGGCGCTGTTTCGCAAGGCGGTGGAGCACCGGCTCACGCATCAGTTGCGTGCCGCGCAGGACGTGCTCGCCGGCCCGCAGAGTCTGGAGCTGCGCCTTACCGCGGCCTGTGACGAGTGGGCCGGCCGGCATGTGGGCACGCTGGGAGCCGATGCGGCCGACCTGATGTGTGCCAGCACGACGCTCGCAGGAGCGACGCTCACCCTCTGCGAGCAGCAGTTCGAACAGGCCCTTGCCGACGCCATCGACCGGTCTGCCCTGCGCGAGTACTGCGAGCGCGCCAGCCTCACGCCGGCCCAGCTCGCGCGAACGCTGCATGCCACCGCGCGCGGGCTCAAGCAATGTTGCCGATCGCGGCAGGAATTTTTGGCGGGAATGGGGGTCGCGGCGCGCATGTTCTGCGCGCCGATGAACGACCCGGACCCCACCCACGGAGTAACGATATGAATCCAGCCGTCCCCTTCGGTTCCCGAGCCACCGCCGACCAGGTGCTGGCCGGCGTCGATCTCACCGGCAAACGCATCATGGTCACCGGCTGCAACTCGGGGCTCGGTTTCGAGACGATGAATGCGCTCGCCGCGAACGGCGCGCAGGTGATCGGGCTGGCCCGAAGCGCGCAGGCCGCCGCCGAGGCGTGTGCGCGGGCGGGAAAAGCGTGCATCCCGGTGCCCTGCGATCTCGCCGACCTCGACTCCGTGGCACACGCCGCCCGCATCGTCGGCGGGCTGAACCTGCCGCTCGATGCCATCATCGCGAACGCCGCCGTGGCGTTCCTGCCGACCCTGCAGACCCGCTACGGCGTGGAGCTGCAGTTCCTGGTCAATTACCTCGGCCATTTTTCGCTGCTGAACGAGCTCGCGGGACTGGTGCGCGAGGGCACGGGCCGCATCGTGATCGTGAGCAGCGATGCGGGCATCAAACACGCCCCGCCGCGCGGAATCGAGTTCGACAACCTGGACGGCGGCCGCGGCTATCATGCGGCGGCGTTCTATGCGCAATCGAAGCTCGCGCTCGCCGTGTACGCGAAGGAACTCTCCCGGCGCTGGTCGGCACGCGGCATCGTCGTCAATTCGCTGCATCCGGGAGGCACCCGCGACACCCGCCTGCATCGCTATCTGGGCGTGCCGAAGCGGCTGCTGATCGCGACCACCCGGGTGTTCCGCAAGACCACCCAGCAGGGCGCGGCCACGCAGAGTTTTCTCGCCGCGAGTCCGCGCGCCGCGGGAGTCTCCGGCGAGTACTGGTCGAACTGTGAGGTGGTGAGGGGCAGTCCGCACCTCGACGACCCGGGCCTCGCGCAAACCTTGTGGACGGTGTCCGAGCGCATCGTTCGAGCGCATCGCGCAAGGCAGGACGGGGCGTTGCAGGCCGCGGCATGAACCGCCATTTTGATTAGCATCCTATCGATTTTGATTGACTTGCCGCATGGCGCCGCCTATACCTAGGGACCCGGTCGAGCGGAGCACCCATGTGGATCGTTAAAGTTGCGTTGCAGCGACCCTATACGTTCATCATGCTGGCGCTATTGATCGTGTTGATGGGCGGCTACGCCATCCTCAACACCGCGACGGACATCTTCCCCAACATTCGCATTCCGATCGCCGCCGTGATCTGGCGCTACAACGGCATCCTCCCCGAGGAGATCGCGAACCGCATCGTGCTGTTCTCCGAACGCATCGCGCAGACCACCGTCAACGACGTCGAGCACACCGAATCGCAATCGGTCAACGGCATGTCGGTGGTGAAATATTTCTTCCAGCCCGATGTCGATCCGGACCTGTCGTTCGCGCAGATCACGGCCGTGTCCCAGGTGCAGCTCACGTATTCCCCGCCGGGCACGAATCCGCCGTTCGTGCTCTCGTACAGCGCCTCGAGCGTGCCGATCCTGCAGCTCGCGTTGTCGAGTCCCAGCATCCCCGAGTCGCAGATCTACGATCTTGCGAACACCATCCTGCGCACGCAGCTCGCCACCGTGGCCGGCGCCTCCATTCCCTATCCCTTCGGCGGCAAACAGCGCCAGGTCCAGGTGGACCTCGATCCGCAGGCGCTGCGCGCGAACGGCCTGTCCGCCAACGACGTGGTGACTGCCATCGGCCAGCAGAACCTCATCCTGCCGGCGGGCACGCAGAAGATCGGTTCGCTCGAGTATTTCATCAAGTTGAACGCGAGCCCGACGCAGATCGACGATCTGAACAACGTGCCCATCCGCGCCCGCAACGGCACGATCACGTACGTGCGCGACGTCGCCCACGTCCGCGACGGCTATTCGCCGCAGACCAACATGGTGCGCATGGACGGCAGCCGGGCCGTGCTGGTGAGCGTGCTCAAGACGGGCAAGGCCTCCACCATCGACATCATCAACAGCATCAACGAGAAGCTGCCCGCTCTGCGCAATTCGCTGCCGAAGGATCTGAAGATCCAGCCCATCAGCGATCAGTCGGTGTTCGTGCGGGCGGCCATCTCGGGCGTCATCCGCGAGGCCGTCATCGCCGGCGCGTTGACGGGGCTGCTGATCCTGCTGTTCCTCGGCAGCTGGCGCAGCACGCTGATCATCACCATCTCCATTCCGCTGTCGATACTGGCCTCGATCTTCTGCCTGTCCGCGCTCGGCGAGACCATCAACATCATGACCCTGGGCGGTCTCGCGCTGGCGGTCGGCATTCTGGTGGACGATGCGACGGTGACCATCGAGAACATCAACTACCATCTCGAACAGGGCAAGGACGTGGAGGCGGCCATCCTCGACGGCGCGCACCAGATCGCGCTGCCCGCGCTGGTGTCGACGCTGTCCATCTGCATCGTGTTCGTGCCCATGTTCCTGCTGGCCGGTATCGCGAAATTCCTGTTCATTCCACTCGCCGAAGCCGTGGTGTTCGCCATGCTGGCGTCGTATCTGCTGTCCCGCACCCTGGTGCCGACGCTCGCCAAGTTCTGGCTGAAGAAGCACGACCCCCACCGGTCCCACGCCGCCGGCAACGTGCTCACCCGCTTCCAGGCGGCCTTCGAACGCGGTTTCGGGCGCATGCGTGAGCGTTACCGCGCGCTGCTGCAGGCGGCGCTCGGCAGCGGGGTCCGCTTCGCGGCCATTTTTCTGGCCGCGATGGCGGCGACCGCCCTGCTGGCGTTTCCGCTGGGACCGCTGCCCGGGCTCGGCCAGGATTTCTTCCCGAGCGTCGACGGCGGTCAGATCAAGCTGCACATGCGCGCCCGCACCGGCACCCGCATCGAGGAGACCGCGGCGCTGTGCGACGCCGTGGAGGCGACGATCCGCGAGGTGATCCCGGCGCGCCAGGTCGTCAACATCGTCGACAACCTGGGACTGCCCTACAGCGGCATCAATCTCGCGTACAGCACCTCGGCGCCGGTCGGACCGGGCGATGCGGACATCTACGTCAACCTGTCGGAAGACCATGCACCGACCGCCGGGTTCGTGCGCACGCTGCGCTCTCGGCTGGCAGCAAGCTATCCCTCGGCCACCTTTGCGTTCCTGCCGGCGGACATGATCGGTCAGATCCTGAATTTCGGCCTGCCCTCCCCCATCGACGTACAGGTCACCGGTTTCAACGTGGAGGCGAACCGCGCCTTCGCGAACAATTTGTTGCAGAAGCTGCGCCGGGTGCCGGGCGCCGTGGACCTGCGCATTCATCAGACCGGCGACTATCCCCAGTTCAACGTGGACGTGGACCGCAGCAAGGCGCAGTTCGTGGGGTTGACCGAGCAGAACGTCGCCACCAACCTGCTGGTCTCGCTGTCGGGCAGCTTCCAGACCACGCCCTCGTTCTGGGTGGATCCGGCCAATGGAACGCAGTACCAGGTTGCCACGCAAACACCTCAGTTTCGCCTGCAGACGCTCAACGATCTGGGCAATACACCGTTGAACGGCCCGGACGGCAGTTCGCAGATCCTCTCGAGCGTGGCCGACATCCACCGCAGCGTCGGGCCCGCCGTGGTGAGTCACTACAACGCCACGCCCGCCATCGACATCTATGGCGCCGTGCAGGGCGCGGACCTGGGGTACGTGTCGGCGCAGATCAACGAGATCGTCGCGCAGGCGAAAAAGGACCTGCCGCGCGGGTCGAACGTCGTGCTGCGCGGCCAGGTGCTGACCATGAAGGCCTCGTTCAACGGTCTGCTGATCGGCCTGATCGGGGCCATCGTCCTGGTGTACATGCTGATCGTCGTGAATTTCCAGTCGCTGCTCGACCCGTTCATCATCATCACCGCGCTGCCGGCCGCGCTGGCCGGCATCGTCTGGATGCTGTTCCTCACCCACACCACCGTCAGCGTGCCGGCCCTGACAGGCGCCATCATGTGCATGGGCGTGGCCACCGCCAACAGCGTGCTGGTGATCAGTTTCGCCCGCGAACGCATGAATGCCGGCGACGACGCCTTCGAAGCAGCGATGCAGGCCGGCTATACGCGGCTGCGGCCGGTGCTGATGACCGCGCTCGCCATGATCATCGGCATGATTCCGATGGCGCTGGGGCTCGGTGATGGCGGCGAGCAAAACGCTCCGCTCGGCCGCGCCGTCATCGGCGGCCTGATCTTCGCCACCGTGGCGACCCTGTTCTTCGTGCCGACCGTCTTCTCGATCATTCACGGCCGTGCCCACGGCCGTGCCACCAAGCCCGCGGAGATTTCCCATGCCTGAGCATCCGGCACCCGAGCACCCGGCGCCGGAGCATCCGGCGCCCGCGACCGATCCTGCCCTGTCGCGCAAGATCCGCCGTTATTCGCTGTTACTGCTGCTCGTCGCGCTGATCCTCGGTGCCTGGGGCATCACGAGCCGCGTGCTTTCCCGCAGCACCCTGGGCCGCGACACCGAACGCGATTCGGTGCCCACCGTGATCACCGTAGCCGCCAACCGCACCGACCTCGGCGAGGAATTGGTGCTGCCCGGCACCGTGATGGCCTTCGTCGAAGCGCCGATCTACGCGCGTACCAACGGCTATCTGAAGGCTTGGTACAGCGACATCGGCACGCAGGTGAAGAAAGGGCAGGTGCTGGCCGAGGTCGAGACGCCAGAAGTCGACCAGCAGCTCACCCAGGCCCGGGCAGACATGGAAACCGCACGCGCGAATGCGGCGCTGGCGGCGAGCACCAACAAGCGCTGGCAAGGTTTGCTCGCGACCGAGTCGGTATCCAAGCAGGATGCGGACGAGAAGGCCGGCGCGGCCGCGGCGATGAAGGCGTCGGTCGATTCCGCGGCGGCGAACGTCGGCCGGCTGCACGACCTCGAATCCTTCAAACGTGTAACCGCCCCCTTCGACGGCGTCGTCACCGCGCGTAACACCGACATCGGAGCGTTGATCAATGCCGGGCAGAGCACGGGCTCCGAGTTGTTCAAGATCGCCGACACCCGCAAGCTGCGCATCTACGTTCAGGTCCCGGAAGCGTATGCCGCCGCGGCGAAACCCGGCCTGACCGCGGAGCTGCATTTTGCGGGGCAGGCCGGCAAGGCCTACATGGCGCAGGTGGTGCGCACCGCGAACGCCCTCGACCCGGTGCTGCGCACCCTGCAGGTCGAATTGCAGCTCGACAACTCGGCACGCGAAGTCTTTCCCGGCGCGTACTGCGAGGCGCACTTCAAGATGGCGGCCGACGCGCAGTCGCTGCGCCTGCCCGCGAACACGGTGCTGTTCCGTTCCGAAGGGTTGCAGGTGGCGACGGTCGATGCCGGCCAGCACGTCAAATTGAAGAGCATCGTCCAGGGCCGCGACTTCGGCAGCACCATCGAGGTCCTGTCCGGCATCGGCACCGAGGATCGTGTCGTCGTCAATCCTCCCGATTCGCTGGTGGACGGCGCGACGGTGCGCATCGCCGGTAAGACCACGTGACGCCGCGGGCGCGCAGCGCGGCGCGTGCGTTGTCGTGCGCGCTCGTCGCCGCGCTGACGGCGTGCTCGTTCGCGCCGCCGTACACGTCGCCGCCCGCCTCGCCCCCGGCGGCGACGGCCTACGCCGATGCCGGCGAGTGGAAGGCCGCGCAGCCGCTCGACGAGCGATCGCGCGGCGAGTGGTGGAAGGTGTTCGGCGATCCCGGGCTGGACGACCTCGAGGTCCGGGCGGGAAACGCGAATCAAAACATCCGTGCCGCGTTCGCCCGGCTGCAACAAGCCCGCGCCGCCACCCGCATCGCCCGCGCCGACCTGTTTCCCACCCTGTCGGTGGACGCAGGCGCCGCGCGCGCGCGCACCTCGGTCAACTCGCCACGCTATCTCACCGGCGCCGAGCCCACGCTCAACAACTTCGACCTGCAGGCCGATCTATCCTATGAAATCGATCTGTGGGGACGGGTCAGAAACGCGGTGAGTTCCGCGCGGGCCAGCCAGCAGGCCAGCGCCGCGGATCTTGCGGCGTTGGAGCTGTCGATCCGCGCCGAGCTCGCCGCCGATTACTTCAATTTGCGCGGCGCCGACGCCGAGCAGGCGCTGCTCGACCAGACCGTCGAGGACTATGCGAAGTCGCGCACGCTCACGGAGTCGCTGTTCACGGGCGGCAACGCCGCGGTGGCCGACCTCGCACAGGCACAGGCGCAGCTGCAAACCGCCCGCACGCAGGCCGCCGACATCCGCCTGCAACGCGCGCAGAGCGAACACGCCATCGCCGTGTTGATCGGCGAGAACCCCACCACGTTCCACCTGGCCGTCAATCCGTTGCCCGGCGACAGCGTTCCGCCGCAGGTGGATCCTGGCCTGCCCTCCGCGCTGCTGGAACGGCGACCCGACGTCGCGGCCGCCGAACGCCGGGTCGCCGCCGCCAATGCCAACGTCGGCGTCGCCCGCGCCGCGTACTTTCCGGTGTTCAGCCTGTCGGCAGCGGCCGGATTCGACAGCACGAACCCCGCCACCTGGCTCACCGCACCCAGCCGCCTCTGGTCGGTGGGACCCCAGGGCATGCTCACCGTGTTCGACGCCGGCCGCCACCGCGCCCAGTCCGCCCAGGCGCATGCTCTGTTCGACGAACAGGTGGCCGACTACCGCAGCACCGTACTCACCGCCTACCAGGAGGTCGAGGACGACATCGCCGCGTTGCGCAGGCTCGAGGAGGAAAGCGTCAGCGAGGCACTCGCCGTACAGGCCACGGGCAAGGCGCTGCAACAGGCCAAGTACCGCTACCAGGCCGGCCTGGTGACCTACCTCGAGGTCGCGACCAACGAGAACACCCATCTGCAGGCACAGCTCGCCAACGTCTCCATCCAGCTGCGTCGCATGACCGCGAGCGTGCTGCTGGTCAAGGCGTTGGGTGGGGGCTGGCAGGGCGGCAGGGAAGACTAATGACGCGGGGTGGCGTCGACGCCCCGACTCGAGCGCACCGCCCACGGCACACAGCGCTCGCAGCGAGCGCCCACTGCGTCCTCACTTTTCAATGCAAAGCTTCCGCTCTTATACTGGATGCCGGGGGACCGGGTAAGGTCGAGTCGGGGAGAGTCATTGATGCCGGTGCCTCGCACCAGCCCGTCGTCATGTGGCTCAAGCTTTCGAGGCGCGGTAGACGGCCAGCAACTCTTCCACGTCGATACCCTCGATTTTCATCCCGGTGTAAAAACAGTTGTCGATGGAGACGTTGGTCAGATCTGCATTCTTGATGGAGGCGCCGGTGAAATTGACTTCGTTGAATGTGGTACCCGCGAACAACGCATCCGAGAACGAGGTCGATTCGAGTGTCACACTTTTGAAAAATGATTCCGCGAGGCCCACGTCCTGAAATTTACTGCCGGTCAAGTTCGCACTGTTGGCATCGATGACGTGTTCGCAGTCAACCAGTTTGATCGCACTCATTAAGATCACCTATGACGAAGTGTATGGAATTGCCCGATGCCGCCCCAGCGAAGAAATAATAGTCCATTGTTCCGGGCGGCGCGAAACTCTGGGGTGATCATTCAGCGCTGACGGTGCCGGCACGGCGCGCGGGCGAAAGTGCCTCATGCAGCACTTCGTTGCACGAAGCGCTCGTGCAGAATGATCTGGCTCATCAACCGCATGACATCGCGATCGACGAGTTCGCGATGTTCGTTCGACATCTTGTCCAGGCGATTGGCGAGACCCCGAACGCCGGAGGCATTCAAAAAAGGCACCGAATCGACGACCCTGCTGCGCAGCGTATCCTGAATCAGGGTTGCCATCTGGCTGTGACCGCCCCCCCTTTCGGGCGGACTGAGAAACGGATGCTTCTGGCGCCGATAGACGGTGTCCGTGACAATATCCCGAGCAGCCTCGCGCAGCAGGAACTTTTCCGTGGTGCCGCGAATCTTGAGGCCGACCGGTGCTTTCATCATGAATTCGCCGACCTTATGGTCGAGAAACGGTACACGACCTTCAACCGAATGGGCCATTTCCATGCGATCACCCAACAGCGCCAGGATATAGCCTGGCAGAAACGTCTTACTCCACAAATACAACGATTGATGTACCAGGGCACGGCCTCTGAGGCGGCCTTGTATATCCAGGCTCTCGAGCAATAGAGATGCCCGGTCACGCGTCTGGAAGGGTGCGAAATAGTCCGAATTGAAAACCGGCCCGACGCGGCGGACGTTTGTAAAAAACGGCATGAACATGGCGGGCATGTAACCTAGGAGACTGCGCATCAGGGCGGATCCGGCCGACTGCCCGTCCGACATGAGAATCTGCCGCGAGGCCTTGTTACCCTCGACCAGCGCAACGCGCAGCTGCTCGAGGTGCGCCGGATCATGATCCGCATTGCCGTCGTTTAGCATGTCCTGCCGAAAGTGCGGGTAGCCCGCGAGCACCTCATCGGCGCCCTCTCCGGTGACCACGACCTTGAAGCCGGCATCGCGCACCGCGCGACTCAACAGGTACTTGCCCACGAAATGGGCATTGATGCATGGCGATTCGCCGTGATAAACCGCATCTGCGAAATGATCAGCCAACGCCTGCTGGGTGACGGGTATCGGTTCCCAATCGGCGCCGGCAGTCGCCGCCATCTGCTGCGCAATCTCACCTTCGTCGTATTCCTCATGGTCGAAGCGCAAGGTGAACGCGCGGATCGGATCGGAGCGGTGCTTCGCTGCCATCCCGAGCACGGCGCAGGAGTCGAGCCCGCCGCTCAAGTAGCACGCGACCGGCACATCGGCCCGCAGGCGCAGCCGCACCGCCTCGTCAAGTACGGCTCGAAACTCTTCGACGTATTCTGCATCGGGTGACGCGGCGTCTGCGCCCAATGTCGCGGGATATTGGGTGTCCCAGTACTGCGTCAGGGAGGTGCCCTGCTCCGATGCCGTCAAGTAATAGCCGGGCGGCACGGCATGGATGCCTTCGAACTGTGTTCGTCCGGGCGGCAAAAAAGCAACCGACAAAAACACGGCTTCGGCATCCCAACGAGCGGGCAAACCGGCCGCAAACAACGCTTTCATCTCCGATGCGATGTAGAGCACGCCTCGATGGTGGGCGTAGAACAACGGCTTGACGCCGTAGCGGTCGCGCACGGCGGTGAGTGTCCGAGTCGGTTCGTCCCACAACACGAAGGCATATTCACCACGAAGGTGATGCACGCATTCCATGCCGAAATCCTGATAAAGATGCAGGGCAATCTCGCTGTCGGAACGGGTCCGCAAACGATGCCCGGAATGCTCCAATTCCTTTCTTATCCGCTCGTAATCGTAGAATTCCCCATTCGCGACGATCCAGGCGGATTCATCTTCGTTGGCGATCGGCTGATCGCCGGTGCGCAGATCTATGATGCTGAGACGCGTGTGACCCAGCACAGCCTGCCGTTGAGGGGATGTCCACACGCCTTGCCCGTCGGGTCCGCGGTGATGGAGCGCCCGCAACGCTGCGGCGGTCGAAGCGTGGGGAATGGCGCCACCCTGCGACAACATGGCAAAAATTCCGCACACCGCGTATGTATCCTCAGCTGTCTTGTGCAAGAAGGCGAGCCTAGCAGGTCCGTAACTACGATTCTGCGCTCGCTGATATTGCGCCGGCATTTATCCACGACGAGGATGAATCTCTGCGCTTTCTCGATGCACTGCGTTGGATGCATTCCCTGGCGGCCCCATATGGCCCCACCTGCGCTTTGTGGTGCCCCAGCCGTCTGATCGCAGCGCCTTTACAATTGCATTGTGACAATGCATTTATATAAATTAAGCTATCACGGCTGCAGTGGGTGTTGCAAATCACCGTCCAGACCAAGGAGAAAGTTTGCTAACGCGATTATGATCACACTTCGCGATGGCAGTGTTGCTTGCCTCGATTTTGGGTTGCAGTAAGACGACACCACACATGCGGGCGGGCGCTACACCGCCTTGGTTGCCAACATGGAATAGAAGCGGTCATACAAAGCAATACGCCTGGACTCGAACGCGACGAGGTCCGGGGCGGAAAAAATCAAAAGACCAATGTAGTCGGTGCAGTGGGACGCTGCCGCGACGAAATCTCCCGGCTGCCTGTTGATCTTTACGTATTCAATCCAGGGGTCGTCGAACGCCTCGGCGCTGGCGATGCGCTCGATGAAGGCGGAGGTGGGATGACGGAAGCCCATCAAGCCGACGACTTCGTCTTGGCGGCCCGGGTTGATCGTCACCTGATCACCCAGGCCCGCCTGCACCAGCAATGACGCACGCGGAACATTGATGCCGTACTGGGCTTCGATCATCAAAACGATGCCGCCGCCGCCCGGACGGGCCGCCACTTCACAGAAGACGATCTCACCATCGCCCTTCAAAAAACATTCCAGGTGAGTGACGCCATCCCGAAGGCCCAGGACCTGGATCACCCGGCTCGAAAAAGCTTCGAATCGATCTTTGAGTTCGCCCGAGATCAGCATGGCGCTCACGAAGGGCGCCCCGCTCGAGAAGTCGATATTGCCAAAACCGGGAAAATAAGGCGCGCTCGCGGTCAGAAGGGCCTCGCCATTTCTCACCACAGCATTCAGATGATAAAGCGTCCCGTCGATGAATTCCTCCGCTTCGAAGGCCTTGGTCTTTTTCCCCTTCGCATACCAGGCGTCGAGTTCGCTTGCGGAATTGACGAATTCCACCTCCTTCGATCCCAAACCGTCGACGGGTTTGATCACCAATCGATGGTGCTTGACCAACAGAGCTTCGACACGCATACGGTCGACGCATTCGACATTCTCCGGAACACGCACGCCCGCGGCACCGAGCAGCTCCTTCATCAGCATCTTGTTCCGAAAGCGCTTTGCCTCGAATAATTGCATGCCGGGCAGGTTGAGCTTTTCGCGCAACTCCGCTGCAAGTTCGACGAGTTCCTCGGTCAGAAAGGCGATTGCCGACAGCCCATGGTGCTCCTCGAGACGCGCCACGCTGGCATTGACCGAGGGAATATCGTAGTAACGCGCGGTCTCCACGGTCACGTTATCGCCCAGCCCCTGAAAGAGGTGTGCGTTGGTCTTCTCCGCCAGGACGACGACGGGTACCGGAAAGTCTTTGAGGATCGACTCGCCGTTGAGATCAAAGTACAGACCGCCATCGCCGCGGGCCAATAACAAAAGTTTCTTCATGGGCTGCTCTCGTTGCCAAGTGTCGCCGACATCCCCGGCGCCACCCAGGCGCCGTTGCACTGTTGGGCGTCTGGAGATGCCCGGACCAGCATGGCCCCGGCATGTCCCGCTGGAGAGGCCGTCCAGATTAACGCGCGAACTTCCCGACCACGTTCGACGGCCAGGCCAACGGCTCTTGCCATGGCAAACAGCGGCGACGCCGAGGAAAGATGGACATCGGGACACGCGTTGAGCACCGACTCCATAGGCCCGGCCGCCGCCGCCTCTGCGGAAAACTCGCCGCCATAGCCGTCACCGATCGAGACGAGTTCGTCACGTTCGGGTTCAGGCGTACGGGACAACAGGGACCCGATCACATGGTGCACGTGGCTCAGCAAGAGTTCGCGCTGCACGGCGACAGCCATGGACCATAGATCGCCCGGGGGCGGGACACAACTGGTGACGATATGCTCCACCACGGCGATGGGTGCGGATGCGCGTGTCGTTGCGCCCGCAAGACATGCAGCGGACGCATCACCATAGGTCACCATGCCCGGCCTGCTGCGAACGAAAGGCGCCATCCATTTGTCACTGGCCGAGACACTGGTCAACTGGGATGCGGAGAGCGACATCAGAGCCAGCTTAAGGACCGTAGGGATACCGGCGGTACCCAGCTGTCCGATCATCATCGACAGTTTGGCCTGACTGAAGTAGTCATCCTGGATGCGCAGACACCCGGAACCGACCAGTTGCTGATCGAGTGTGCACTGCGCATGGAAGACCGCGCGCACCGCGTCTTTCGACAGGGGAACAGCGGCGACCATCTTTCCCACGGCCAGGGAGGCGAGATCCGCGGTCCGTTCGCGCTCCCCCGCAGTGGGCGCCTCGTAAGCCGGACCCGCAAGGCGTGTGACGCCACGCGATACGATCGACGGCCGCGAGTACCGACCGGCGGGCTGGAACAAATGGTTGTTCGCACTCCGTACGACGGGCGCGAGCAGATTGTCGTGGCGCCGATACTCCGGAAGATGGGTGGCGAGCACGTAGATCCCAATGGGTTCGTGGCCCGTGGCCGAAACCTTCGTGCGCGACGCCGTGGCGGCCATCTCAATTTGGCACGAAGGTGAGCGCGGCATGTGCTCCAACGTTCGACTGACCGAACGCGACCACGGGCTTGCCCTGGTGCAGCAGGGGGAAGCCGCGGTCGATCAAGTTGATCGCAAGATCGGCGCAATTTGCGTGTCCTAGCTTGGGAATGTTGTCGAAGAAAAAATGCGATTGATCGAGGTGCAAACCTTCCGCGATCTTCAGCCAGTAATGTTTATCGGCATTGACGGGCAGGATCTGCCCATAGTCCTGCAGCCCGATACCCGTCTCTGCACTGTGATCACGCAGCAGTTGCATGCTGTGAAAGCAGGTGAGGCGCGATGTTGCTGCGATCGTGGCGGGATTGCTGGGGCCTTCGTGCAGCTGGGCAAAGTTTCGCATGGTCGCGTGGCCCAGACGGCACCGCATGTTGTCCTTCGACAGCACGATGCACGAGCTTCCGTCGCTCTGGATGCAACCGGGCGGACGCAACCGATAATTAAATCCGCCGAAGGTTCGGTCGCTGCTCACGATCAAGGCGAAACGCGCGTCGGGATCATTCTGAAGCAATTGAGCCGCCAGTGCGATGGCATTGATCATGGATGCGCACGCGAGGTGAGCCACCGAAAAGCACAGTTTGAGATTCAGGCCATAGCGCGCCGCCAAATCGCTCAGGATGGAACTCGGCGGCGCCGGCATGCTGAAGTTTTGCGTATGCGCATGAACCAGATACCGCACATCGCCGAGCCAATCCGGGTCGTCCATTGCGAGTTTGTCAATCGAAAGGGCAATCGAGTCTACGTCGGAGATGTCCGCGCCATCGAAGAAATAGCGGCAGTCATTCGACAGCAATGCGGCGATCAGCTCGGGTGAAGCGCCTTGCCGCGGACCCCACTCGGTCACGTCGACCGGCGAACCCGGCAGATGGTAGGCAGCCGCCGCAATGCCGATATCGGTCAGAGGTAAAGGCATCAATCTAGTCCCGATGCACCGGCTACCGGCATCAGGGCACGTTTACGTCGGTTTCGGAGCGACCCGCGACCAGCCGGCCGACATCAACCTTGCCATTGCTGGACAACGGCATCGTCTTGAAAAACTCGACTTCTTCGAACATGTAATCGGGATCTATTTCGCGGCCCACCCACGCTTTGAATTCATCTTGCGCCGACTTGCTCTGCTCCACGAGTGTGACAAACAGCTTGGCAATCTCATTGCCGTGCTTGTCCGTGGCGCCGGCCACAACACACAGTTCGACGTTTGCATGGCGATATACGATGTCCTCCAGGTCGCGCGGGTAAATGCAAAAACCACGCTGCTTGATGAGGTCTTTTGCGCGTCCCATGAAGTACAAGAATCCCTCGGCGTCCTGCTTGAAAAGATCGCCGGTCGCGAGCCAGTTGTCGTCCCTGTAGGTGCCCGGATAGATCTTTGCACCGCCGCCGTGCTCCGGATTGAAGTACCGCTGGAACACGGAGGTACCACGCACGAATAGCTGCCCAATTTCGCCGCGCGGCAGTTCCTGGATGATGACGGATCCGCCCTCGCCGGACAATTCCTCGAAGACCTTTGCCTCCAAGCCGGGCATCGGTATTCCCACCGAACTGCTGAGCCGTTCCAGATACTCTCCGGGCAGGTACGTCGCACGCTTCGATTCCGTCAAGCCGTACATTTTGATCACGTCCGCGCCGACGAACACATGTTTTAGGCCCATCGCGGTATGCGCGGGCAGGATTCCGCCGGTGCTCGTAATCAGCCGTACTCCCATTATCCGCTTCTTGAACGCTTCGAGATATTTATGCAGGCCACTTGCCAGCGCCGGGATCAGCGGCAAGACCGTGATTGCCCGGTCCTCGATCAACTTGGCCAGGCGAATGGGATTGGTGCCCTTGTGGCACATGACCAGGCGGCAGCTCGTGGCCATGCAAAAAAACAGCTGGTAGAGGCCGTAGTCGAATGACAGCGGCGAAATCAGCGCTATGGTGTCATCTTGGCGAATACCCAAATAGGCAAGGATCGCGCGAAGCGCCGCGATCACGTTGGCGTGGGTCAGCAGGATGCCCTTCGGCCTACCTGTGCTGCCCGATGTGTAGATGATCAGGGCCAGATCGACACCCGTCAGCTTGGGATCCGTCAAGTAGCGGAACACGGTAACCGTGCCGGACACGGCGGAGCCTCTGGACAAGGCGCGCGTGGCCGGATCGAGAACATGTTGTGCACGGCAATCATCGATGATGTCGCGGCGCGCGCTTTCGGCAATTTCGCTCTTAACCGGGATGACGACGGCACCCCGACTCCAGACGTGCAACAGTGCAGCGACGGTTTCGATGGTATTCGAGACCAGCACGACGACTTTTTCCTGGTGCCGAATGGAACCGTAGCTGTCTGCCGCCAGCCGCAATTCTTCGTACAGGGAGACATCGGTTGCTGCGTCGGTGGATATGCTTCCCGTCCAGCGCCGCTCCAGCACATCCGTGACCAGATCCTTAAGCGTGAATACGTTGTCCATGACAACCGGTGTTCTTTATTTCCACTTGAATGTCTTGACGGCCGCAAACAGCAACACGGCGCACATACCCAGCAGGATAGAAAGACTTCGCGGATTGGCGATCAAGCTGTCCCCGTCGTACAACTGGGCCGCTATCAGGTCATACATGTGACTGGCGGGCAACACTTGTGCTCCAGCCGCGAGCCATGCGGGAAAGAACGTTTTGGGAAAGGTCGATCCACTCAAGAAGATCATCAGGAGAAAGACCACGTTCGCCACCGCGGTCGCGGTCGCCGGCTTGGAACATAGATTGGCCACCAAAATGCCGATCGAGGAGGTCAAAATACTGCCGACCGCGGTCAGAAACAACATTGAGAGCAGGTCGCCATGCGGTGTGACCGAGAAGATGAGTCTGGCACCGGCCATCACCAGAATCGCACCTATGACGATGATCCCGAACTGGCGCAGGATCAATGCCGCGATCACCTCCAGCGGTGTCAGATCCGTGAGTTTCAACCGGTCGTAAACGCCGGTCGCGAAATCCCCCGACAGGACGGTCGCCAAAGCGAATATACCTCCGCTCGAGATGGTGATGACATATACGCCGGTTACCGTCAGGAGCCGCGGATCATTGGCATTCGCTCCCGCCCTGTTGATGCCACCGAACACGGAAAGCATCAGCAGCAGCATCGCCATTGGATAGACGAATGACCAAAACAGCGCGATTTTGCTGCGCGTCGCGAGTTTGCATTGCATGAAGAAGAAACTGAGAAAGCGCGTCATTGCGAAAACCGCTCTTCGGTGATCTTGACGAACACGCTCTCCAGCGACGATTTGCCGATGTTGATGCGCGATACCATGAACTTTGCGGAGATGTCCTTCACCGCCTGAAGCAACGTGTCGTCGATGGCGCGGACCGTAAAGGAGTGCACGCCGCCGTGGCATCGGACCGTTCCAACGCCCAGCCCTTCGAGGGCGTCGACGCTCACATCTTCCTCGAAGCTCAATTCCACGTTGTACCCTTCGTTGTAGTTTTTCACGATGTTGGCCGGACTGTCGGTGATGACGAGCTCGCCTTTGCTCAAGATGGAGACCCTGTCCGCAAGCGCCTCCGCCTCTTCGATGTAGTGAGTGGAGAAAATGACGGTTTTCCCTTCGTTCTTCACGGTGCGAATCAGGTCCCAGATTTTCAATCTGACCTGTGGGTCGAGCGCCGTCGAAGGCTCGTCGAGAAACAGGATATCCGGATCATTTACCAGCGCCAGCAGGATCGACAGCTGCTGCTTTTGTCCGCCGGACAAATGCGCATACTGCGCGTCCAGTTTGTCGGCGAGATTCACCATGCCGAGGTAATCGCCGATATCCGAGTGCACGCGGTAGAAGCTGCTGTAGTACTTGATATGCTCCCGCACCGTGAGACTGTCGAAATACATTCGCGTCTGAAATACCGCACCGATTCGTGGCGCCTCACCCGCGCCGTACGTGATGGTTCCCTTGTCGTGCGAGCGCAGACCCATGAGAATCTCGAGTGTCGTGGTCTTCCCCGATCCATTGGGACCCAGCAGGGCAAAGATCTCTCCGCGTCCGACATCAAAGGAGATTTCCTTCAACGCCTGAACCTTGTCGTAGTGCTTCGACAAACCGGCGACGCTTATGGCGGGCAATGTGTTCATTCGGGTCGGATCGATGCGAGTCAAGGGGCCGTTTCGAACGAGATCATCTGCCTGTGCATGTCCATGAGGGACGTCATTTCGTCGAATTCCAGATTCGAGGGATCGATACGAAACTTGCGGTAGATGTCCTCGGACGCGATGATGACCTCAACGATGTTGAGCGAGTCGATACCGAGCTCGGGAAGCGGTATGTTCGGATCGACGCTGTCAACCTTTAAGGCCTCGGCGGTGACCCGTCTCAATTCCGCCAGCAATTCCGGATGTTCGACCACTGCAGAAGTTGTGCTAGACACGTTTTCCCTCGCCTCAGAATATGGGGACGACATAGGACAGACTTACACCCAGGCCGTGCGAGATGGAACCAAATTCAGTTCCCGCGCCGCCGTGGTACGAGCTCAAGGCCAGAATCAAATTCGAACTGCGGAAGAACTCGCGCTCGATCGCAATCGATCCAATATAGCTGTGGTCGCCGAAGTTTATGAGCACGCTCGGCTTCCATTGCAATTTCCAACCGTCGACGTACCCGGTGTACGCGGTGAATCCATAATACCGACCGATGTATTGGTCCGCAAATAGCGAGGTATCCACCTTGATGCCGTTGGCAATGCCCGCTTGCGTTGCCGTAGCGGCGCCCTGAACCAGCGCAGAGGCGTCCTTGAAACCATTACCGTCGTACAGGAACTCGAGATCCACGCGGCGCTTGTCGTCGATGAATTTGACGAAGCTCAAATAGATATTCTGGAAACTCGACACACCGGTCAGGCTCTCCAGCGTGTTCCCAAAATGGCGTGTGTCGTACATCAGGTTCCGGTCTACGTCGATATGCACCGCCTCCAGTGCCAGAGTGGTAGACCAGGGTAGAACCGTGTCGAGAATGAGCCCATATTTTCTCGAATAGTCACCGTTCCGCGAGTAAATCAGCGACACTCCCGCGGCACCACTCAGACCCACCTTTACCGCGGACTGCAGCCCATCGTAGAAGCTCCTGTCCCGGTTCGACACCACCGCGTCGATGTTGACTCCGGCACGATTGATTTCATATCGGACCTGATCGACCCCAAGGTAACGATTGGGATTTTCGATTTCAACGTTCTTGGTGGTAAAGCCGTTCTGGATGAGGTCCGCCGGGCGCCATTGGAAGCCTGAACTCCATCCCAGATACTTTCTCCCGACGGTGAGCGACTGGCTTTGGCCGTCGAAACGCTGCTCGAAGAAGTACTCCAGCCCGGAGATGTCGCCACGGTGACTCACGTCCGATTGCGTCTCCTGTACGTCCCCCTCAAATAGTACCCGCGCCTTCATCATTGTGCTACCGGTCACCGCCAGGTTCGCGGTACCGTCGAGGAACAGGCTGTGAAGCATGTAATCGCGATCTTGATCATTGATTACATTCGGGATGTAGGTGCCTTGATAAAGAACGCTCAGAGGTTGGACCGTGAAGCGCGAAGGCAGCGATTCCTTTACGGGGGCGGAAGTGTCCGCAGCGAAAGGGTCCTGCGGATCCGCCGGAGGCGCCATGCCGTTGTTTTGCTGCGGATCGGGGGCTGCACGCTCCTTGGCCGCAAACGGATCCTTTGATTCCTGGACGCTGGTCGTCGTGATCGAGATTGCGTCGGTCTGAGGATCGAGAGCCATCGCCTGTGAACCCACGAATACGAATGCATACGGCGCACAATGCAGCCAGCGTCGCTTCGGGCCGTGCATCGGCCTCATGATTCTCAGAATGCGGCCAAGTGCCTTTCGTAACGACTCTCGTGCGGGCATGAGTTCACGGCGGGTTACCGATGCAACCTCGGAAAGTGCTCCGAACTCAGGCGTTTGAAGTCTTCATCCACTGTGGAGATTGATTTCAACTTCGCCGGCAGATGCGACAGGGTGTTGTTGAAAAAGAATCGTAGGGAAAATATCTTGCCCTCGTAGAAATGCAGATCATGGCCACGAGTGTCTGCGCGCATTGCACGCACTGCGGCCGTCGCGTTCTCCAGCAGCAGCCAGCCAACGACCAGGTCCCCGAACGCATTCATGAAGCGTGTCGCCATCAGATAAATTTGATCCATCTCACGGGACGACAACCAACGTCCGAAATTCGCCAGTGCCGTGTCGATTTCGTCGACCGAAGTCTGCAGCAGGTCGAACTGTTCCGCGACTTCCGGATAGTCCGGCTTCTGCAGCACAAGCTCCGAGATTTCCTCCTTGAGATAGGCAAAGCTTCTCGACGTCTTGCCGAGCGACAGCTTCGACCGGACCAGGTCGGCCGCCTGCATGTAGTTGGTTCCTTCCCAAATACTCATGATTTTTACGTCGCGGGCGTGCTGCTCGACCGGGAAATCACTGATGTAGCCATAGCCGCCGTGCACTTGAATCGCCGTCTCGCACACCATCCAAGCCTGATCGGAGCAATAAGCCTTGACCACGGGGATCAGCAAGTCCGCCAATGAGTCGTACCTTCGACGCAGCGCCCTGGCCTCATCGGTCTCCTCGAAAAGCGTCATGGACAGGGTCATGTAGTTGGATGCCTTGAGGACGAGTGAACGCATCCCCTCAACCTTCGATTTCATGTCGAGCAACATCCGTTTCACATCCAGATGCTCGATGATCGGCAACCGCTCGGCTTTGGGGGAGGCGATTGCGCGAATACTCGTTCCCTGTATCCGCTGGCCGGCGTAATCGACCGCGCAATAGTAGGCCGAAGAGGCGATTCCAAGTGCATACGTGCCGGTCGCCACTCGTGCCAGATTCATCAGCATCATCAGCTGCGACAGACCATTGTTCTCCCGCTCACCCAGCAATGTTCCGTAGCACGGACCATCCTGACCGAATGTCAGTTGAACGGTCGCGTTGCCACGGAGCCCCATTTTCCGCTCCACGCTCCCGCATCCGACGTGGTTGTATTCGCCAGGACTGCCATCCGCGTTCAAACGGTATTTGGTGACGACGAAGCAACTCAGGCCCTGGGTCCCGGCGGGGGCATCGTCGAGGCGCGCAAGCACGAAGTACACGATGTTGTTCGTAAGATCGTGCATCCCCGATGAGATGAACACCTTGTTGCCCTTGATCCTGTAGCGGCCGCCATCCTGCCTGTAGGCCTTGGTCCGGATCGATCCTACGTCGGATCCCGCGTCTGGTTCACTCATGACCAGCGAGGCGGTCATGGCGGCATCCACCAGCGGCTGGCAAAACTCGTGCTGCTGCGCTTCGGTGCCGTATTTCTTGAGGAGATAGACCGCCCCGATGTTGAATCCGGGATATACGCAGAACGAGGGATCGGCACCGTACAAAATGCTGTAAACGGCCTGATTGACGACATACGGCGTCCCGAAGCCGCCATATTCGAGCGGCGCAGAGATTGCGCACAGCCCGATCTCTTTGAAGTGTTTCCACACGGCCGCGTAAACGGCCGGAGCCCGCACCTCGGACGAAGAGACGCGCTCACAGCCCTGCCGGTCCGCGACTTGATAGCTTCGCCCCAGATAGTCGCGGGCAAACTCGATCGCGACGTCGATCAGCTTTATGCACGTGTCTTTGTCGACATCCTGGAAAGCCTGCGTCGTCAGGATCGTCTTGTCGATGCCGAGTACGTCGAACAGTTGAAAATGGACATCCCGCTCGTCCAGCCTGAACGAGGATCCATGGGTGAAAAGCGACGGAACGGCACTCATGACAATGGGCGGTCCTTGTGTTTCCTTCAGAAGTGGTGAACGTTGACTTTCGCAGCGATGTCGACGTCCGCGAAGCAGTAGTAGCCGCGAAGCGCGAGAGACCCGAACGTGATCCGTTGACCCGAGCGATCCGCCTCCGCATGATCGCGAATGAACGAGATCCACGGATCGCTGCCGAAGGCGTGGCCGTAATCGGCATGGCGCTCGGTCAGCAGTTCGACGCCTTTCAATGAGCGACGCACCGGAATCGACATGTTGTCGGGAAAAAATGGCAGCGAAAGTGTGGTGGCCTTGAATTCGCGCACAACCTGTTTCGCCACGCTCGCGAACGCGATTATGTTGTTGCCGCCGGCCGCCATTCCGGTATGCAGTCCGTGCGGGATTTCCTCATCGCCGATCGCAAAGCATAGAGTCATGATACCGAAGCCAGACTTTCCCCATTGCGTATTTGCGGTCCAGTAGCTCATCTCCATCGAATTCACGTCCATGATCGAGATGACGAACAACTTCTCGTCTTTCTTGTGCGCCAGATGGTAATTCAAGCAGTAGCCCCAGCAGGCGCACTCGTACGCATGCGTGAAGCTGCACGGCACGGTCGAGTCGCTCCCCATGAGTTCCATGGGGTTCACCAGGTCGGCCGAAAACATTGCGTCCATCATCGTGCTGCAGATGTAGTGATGCCGGGTCGCCGCATACGAGTAGCCGCGATCCCTGCCAATCAAGGACGTATGTTTTTGCAGCGCGATCCCGATGTCACTGGCGCTCTGCAAGGCGTCTTTCCCGACCAACTCGCCGCCAAATGGCGAGTAGATCGCGTCAATCAACTCGACCTTTTGCATGATGGTCTATTACTTCTCCCGCAGTCGGGACCGGTCAATGACCGGGACGAGATTTGGATGCGGATCGCTTCGGCAACTCGACGGGTGGTGCGGCATCCTCTTCAGCTTCCACCTCGATGCCGAGCCTCGACACGAGGAATTCGGGTACCGAGACGATCGTCTTGGTCGCATTGTCGACGCAGGCCATCTTGGTCAGCATTGAGAATGAGACCTGATCACCCTTCATCATGAGCGTCTTCCAGTCGAGTCCCTTGCGGTCGATCGCCTGAAGCCTGGTCACGACCTGAACTTCCTCCTCGAAGAACAACGCGACCCGATAACGTGCGGCAATGTCGTAGACCACCATCGTCACGTTGTGGTCGTGGCCCAGCTTGCTAAACGACAGGTTCCTGCTCTTCATCCATTCGAGGTAGCCGCGTTCGGCAAGTTCGATGTAACGGGCATGATGCATCACCCCGGCGGCGTCGGTGTCGGAGTATGAGACCAAATGTTTGATGCTTACGGCTATTCTCCTGCATTTAAAATTAGGGCGCAGTGTTCGAACGTAACCGAAGTAAACAATAACAAAATGCGCGCAACGCAATGCTCTTTTTGCAGCACCCCCGGCGTCCAGATCGGACCGCGGGTATCCGCCTCCCAAAATGCCGCACCACGCAGAATGTTCGCTGCCAAATTCACGCTTTGCGGCAAGATCGCGGTCGGCGAGTATCCAATGTGCATGGCTGCCGAAGTCATCGGCGGCGGTTTTCCCGAAAAAATGGCATCGATCGCATGACGCTCGTTGTCGAGGAACTTGACGGTACCTTGTCCGATGCCGATCACGAGATCAATGTCGCGAGCGTGGAAACCACGCTCCTCGAGCACCTGCCTGCCGAGCCTGGCCAGAATCGTGCCATCCCCTTTGAGCGCATGTCCGACGCCTTCCTGCGCAGTCGCAAATGCCAACACTTCGGCCAACTTCGTGCCGCCGCGTTTCGTCAGAGCCTCTTCCGATTCCAACACCGTCACGCTGGCGCCGTCGTTCAAGTAAAAGCCGGGGCTTTTGCCGGTTTCGGTAAACCGTCCCAAGACCGCCAGCCGATCGCACACTTCGATCACCAACGGAGTCAATTCATCGCTCGACAGGCTGAAGATGCGCTCCTGATGTCCAATCCGGACCGCGTCGTAAGCAAACTTCATGGCTCCGACGGGTCCGCACAACGTGGTGTTGAACCCCTTGATGCCGAACTTGATCGACACCTCACCCGCCGCGCCATTGAGCGTCGTCAGCGGGAACAATGCAGACCTCGCGTAAGGCAGGCCATCTTCGAAAAGCGAAAACATGTACTTCTCGACCGACTTCTGGGCCCCGTGCAGAAGCCCGGCCACGATGCCCGTCTCATACCGTCGCTCATCGACCACGGATTTGAGGTCGTGGGATGCGATGGCGTTGTCCATCGCCTGCACCGCGAATTGAATACTCGGCGAGGTCCGCCGCAAACTGCTTTTTTCGCCGACAGGCGGGGCGGTCTTGCCGATGTAAGTCCGGCGGCTCTCGTCGTTGCAATCGAAAACCAGTCGGTCCTTCAGCCGCGCCATCCAATTCTCGCGGCCGACGCAATGGGCGGTATGATCGCCGTGTGCGGTAACGAACACCCTTCGACGCAGGGGAGTCTTCTTGTTGAAACGCCCCGCTTCACGTGACAGCACCATCGAGGAGTTGTTGCCGCCGAAGCCGTAATTGTTGCACAGGATCGTGTTGATCTGTGCGGGTTGCTGAGGGCCGTGCACATAATCGAGCGCCGCGCAGCCTTCCCGTACGCCAATGAAGTGGTTGTTGGGTGCGTAATAGCCAAATTCTGCGCACACCAGGCTGATGATCAGCTCGATGACGCCGCTTGCCCCCAACGTATGACCGACGCTGGATTTGACACTCGCAATCTTGACCTTGTCGCCGAACAGACGCGCGACCGCCATGGACTCCGGCATGTCGTTGCTGTCGGTGCCGGTCCCATGAGCGGAAATATAATCCACATCGCCTGCACGCACGCCCGAATTGACCATTGCATTGACCACCGCCGCCTCGATGCCCAGGCCGTTCTCTTCGACCGCGGTCTGGTGGAAAGCGTCGGACGACAGGGCGTAGCCCATGACCTCGCCGCGATGACGGATACCGCGGCCCGAGTCCTGCAAAGTGTCGAGACATTCCAGGATCAAAACCCCGGCGCCTTCGCCCAGGCTGATTCCTGAAGGATTCGAGAAGGGCGCCGCCGGCGCCTTGCCGATGACTTTGAGACTGTTGAAGCCTGCCGCGATGCTGTCGGAAATCGTGTCGGTGCCGATCACGATGACTTTTCTCGCCTGCTCGGTCAGCAACAGGTCGCGGCCGTAGCCGATCGCCGTGTTGCTCGATGAACATGCGGAGGACACCGTGATCTTGATGCCCGTCAAACCCAATTGCTCGCACACCATGGTGGCAACATGGTCGGTCAATGCCGCGTAGAAATCGTTGGCGGAGATATCCTCGGTCCGCCCGAGCGAGGCGGCCTTGAGGATTTTCTCGCAATGCTGAATACCGCTGTGCGAGGTGCCCACCACGACGGCGGTGCCGTCACCGACCAGGTCGGCCTGCGTCAGTGCGGCGTTTTCCAGCGCCTGCTCGAGGGCCCGCATCGTGAACCAGAGAGCGCGATCCGTCCTGCGCGTAAGCTCCTGTGGGAGTCCAAAAGTATCCGCCGTGGCAAACTCCGATGTCAGACACGGCATTGCGATGTTCGCGGACGAAGCGATCGAGCTGCGACCTTTCAGCATGGCATCGCAGGTCTCTCCGGCATCGCGCCCCAACGGCGTAAAGATTCCCAAACCGGAAATCACCACCGCGCGATCTTTCCAGGTTGAATGTTGCGATTGCATGACGGTTGCCATCAGCGTAAAAATCCGCCGTCGACCTTGATGGTGGCCGCCTGAACATAACCGGGCTTCAACAAGCCGCACACCACGTGCGCGACGTCCGCCGGCACGCCCATGGCGCCGAGGGAGGTGCTGTTCAATGTGGGCTCATACATTGCGGGCGCCAGACCCGCGACCATTTCCGTCGCAATGAATCCCGGAGCCACCGCGTTGACGAAAATATTTTGCTTCCGCACCCGCCGCGCCAACAGCTGCGTGTATCCGATCAAGCCGCCCTTCGTCGTGCCGTAAGGCACCTGACCCGCCTTACCGTAGATCCCCGCCGCCGACGCCATGAACACCACGTACGCGGGGTTCGCGGCCTGCAGCAATGGCAGCAGCGACTCGGTCAGCTGAATCGTGCCGCACAAATTGGCAGCTACCAACCGCGTGACCGCGTCGTCCGCCATGGACAAAAATGAACCGTCCAGAGTGGTTCCAGCGTTGTTGACCAGGGCCCGGACGGCGCTGAAGGAGTCGCGGACGTAACGGGCGAACGTTTCGATCGAATCAGGCGACCCCAGATCCATCGACAGGGCGTAAACCGTGAGCCCCTTGGCGTGCAGTGCCGTCGTGAGCGCTTCGGCTTGCGCCGCTTGATTTCTATATGTTACGACGAGCCGCGTGTCGCGAACGTCAGGATCTTGAGCCAACATCTTATCGACGATCGCGTCGACGGTCGCTCTGCCGATGCCCCGCGTCCCACCCGTCACGATCATGGCTTTCATCGTCTTCCTAGATATTCGCGATGGCGATGCCACCGCCCAACGGAATCAACGCGCCGGTGGTGGTCAGATGCTTGAGCTCCGAATACATGCGCAGCGTCTCGCACATGTAATCCGCCGACTGCGGCTTGTACTTCAGGCCGTAGACGTGCAGGTTATTCTTCGCGCTTTTCCATTCCGTGGGTTCGATGCTTTCGCGGGGAGGATGGATCAGAAACAGATTAACCCTGACGTCGAAATGCATGATCTCCTTTGCGAGGCACTGCACGGCAGCCATCGCCGCGTAATTCGTGACCGGATTAGAAGCTGAACCGACGCTCATGCTTACACTGTGGTCCAGGCAAAGCACCCAGATCTTTCCGCCATCGGATCTCGCCATGTGCTGTGCACCCAATTTGAGGGCGTGCAGCAAGCCGTTGATACGACGCTCGAGGTGAAGTCTTGCCGTCAGAGGATCCGCGTTGAATGCTTCAAATTCGTTAAAACCAAAGGTGAGGTCGATGAATATGTTGGAGTAATACCTTCGCGATTCGGCAAGGCGTTCAAGAGTGGCTTTGTAACTGGTTGCAGCGTCTTCGACATCGGACAATCGAAGTACGTCAACGCCGTGGCCCTGTGCTTCGAGTTGGGGAATCAGCGATGTCGAGATGGGCCCGCCGTTGCTGACGATCAGATCCAACATGGCGTGTCTAAACCGTGGCTTCCTGCATCCGCGCCTGCACCATGTCGAGCACCCGAGAAATGGACGCACAGCTCTCTTTGATGAAGTTGCTGTCTATATCGATGGGCTTCAACTGGTATTTTTTTTCTATTCCCACCAAAAAATCCAATGCGTCGACGGAATCGAGGCCCAAGCCATCATCGCTGAGTAGCAAGGTATCTTCGGAAAAGTCTTCCGCGCTGTATCCCTCGTTTGCCAGCTCGAGGCGGTCGAGGAGCAGGGAATTGACCAGATAAAGCATGATCTCCGTGCGTTCGATTTGCATGATTCCCTTTATATTTAGTTCAACTTCGAGCTGAGCGGCAATCCCATTAGGCAGCCGCAGTATGCACTGGCAGGCAGGTTCAGGACCGAGTCTCCAAGCGAGCCCGGGCCGTTGCCATCGTGCCTATTCCGCAGATTCTGTGATGGCTTGATATAAAGTCACGTTCGCCTTGGCGACGTCCTGATCCCCACATCTCGATACGCACGAAAACTGGCAAAATCTGGAAGAGGCATCGCTGTCATCCGAAATAAGATTTGCTGGACGAGACCTCATAAGGACCATATCACCGGGACGAACCGGTTTCAAGAATTTCGCCCGCTCGATCGACGCGATAAAGCCTCTCGCCTTTTTGCCCAACCTCATGTTCAACCAGGCACGGCAGGACTGCGCCATGCTCTCCACCAAGATCACCCCCGGCACAATTGGCTCGTCCGGGAAATGACCGGCGAAAAACTGCTCATCGCCCACATATCGTCGCGAGGATTCGATCACTCCCTCCGCCTCGCTGAAGCGCACTTCGTCGACGAAACGGAATGGTGGCGCCTGCCTGAGGTATAGATCTACATCGATGTAAGTCATGTCACCGCCTTATGAAGATCCCGACGGTCCCGACGAATACCAGCGCCGATGCATCATGAACTCGAAAGCGGAACTGGAACAACGGAGAACTGTCCTCCACCAGACAAGACTCCAGCTGCAATGGGAATTCGAGACTTGAATGCGCTTCACGCCTGCCGCTCAAGGAGGTGATGAAGCCTCTGCCGCCCGCTTTTTTCCGGCCGTGCAAGATCAACCCTGAGGATTGCGCAGCAAATTCGAATATCGCGTACGTTTCGATCTCATCCGGATCGACGAACCGATGCGGCAATGTGCGCAGGTGCAATTCGGTCACGACGCGCGAATCGTCCAGATAAGACACACGGTCAATGAATCTGAACGGTGCAGTCTGAGCAAGGTCCGCAATATACTTCTGCGACGCCTCCGTATTCAGCTGCATGCACTACTCCGACGCCCCGAATGTTTTGGAGAGTGAAAATTTGGAGAACATGGTGTCCGGGTAGCTCGCCTTGTGGTACTCGCTCATTTTCATCCAGATAACGCTCGAGGTTCGCAGTGCATCGAAAATCGCAATTTTCTCGATCTTCGAATGACCTTCGTACGCCCTGAATTCCTTGTACTGGATCGTCTTCAGGAGCCGCCCGGATGCTGTGAAATGTCTGGTCTCTATGGGCCTGTCGTTCGTGACGTCGTAATCGACGTCGATGCGCGCATAGGTCGCCTCGGGTACTTTGCTCTTCAAGGTCAGGTGCAAGACGTGGCCGGATTCGTCCGAAACGTTGCTGGACTCGACGCTGTAGCCGTTCAGGTACGATATGTTGAGCACATCGGCTATGGACGCAAATCCGAAAACCCGTTGCAACGGTGCGATTCGAATGATGTTCGAGCTGCTCGGCAGGAAGAGCCATATGTCGTGCCCGACCAGCAGCGTGCGCCGGCCGCGCTGGCTCTTGGGCGTCAACACCTCGATCAGCGCATCACCCGTGCCGCTGATTTTCACATCCAGCTGGTTCTCTTCGGATGCGGCGCCGTTTTCCATCGAGATCACATCGGCGCTGAAATTGAATCCTGTACCGCGAAAGCCCCGCAGATATTCCATGTTCGTTAGTATCTGCGTGACGTCCGGGGACCCGCCGCCCGAGCCGGGGGCGGCCGGCGCGGCAGCAGAGGCTGATGTCACGCCCAAGATCGCCAGCGTACACGCAAGCAGTCCTCCGATCAGTCTGCCCATCGGTTCTCCTTTCAGCGCTGCATCGCCTCGTTGATGGGCAGCTTAGCAGCACGATAGGCTGGAATGAAGGTGCCGATCACGGTCGCCATGAGCGACAGCGCGATCGGCAAAAACAGAATCTTCTCGTTTAGCAGGATTCGCAGGGGGAATGTGAACGTCGAACCGGGAGGCGTCGGCATTTCGATTCCTGCATAGTTGATCGCAAGCGCGATCACGGCGCCGCTGGTCACGCTGACGATGACCGACAGGCAGCCGACGACCAGCCCCTCTGAAAGGACCATTGCCAGTAAATTCGAGCGAGAAGCGCCGAGTGCGCGGATCGTGGCCAGTTCCGAGACCCGTTCCATGACCGCCATCGTCATCGTAATGAGAATTCCTGCAAAGATGATGATGCCGACCAGAACCGTGATGAACCCGAAGATGTTGTCGAAAAGCGCCACGATCTGGTGATATTGATCGGACATATCTGACCACGATTTCACTTCGACTTTGCTGCTGACTGCCGAAACCGCCTCGTGGATACGCGCATCGGTTTTCGCCGTCGTCTTACGCTCATCGAGCAGAACGACGAGGTTGGTGGGTTTGTCTGCGCCCATGGCTTCCTGCATCAAGGGCAGATTGATCTTGATGAAGCGTTTGTTGAGTTCTTTTGCGCCCGTGTCCATCAGACCCGTGACCTGAACGTCCACCGCGTTGATCGCGCCTCCCGCCGTTGTCGTCAAGAACGTCAGCACATCGCCGATCTTCGCGCCCAGCTCGGCAGCGAGTTCGCGGCCGACCAACCCGCCTGTCGGCTTCTCTGGAAAGAGCCCCGTGCCCCTGACGATTTTGACCGAGGAACTAATTTCGGCATCCTTGTCGGGCTCGACGCCAAAGGCGAGGACCCCTACGGACTTGTTGCCGAAGGACAGCAGGCCTTGCGCCTCGATCCGCTGCGTGACCAGACGCACCTCGTTTAATTTCTCCAGATTCGCTTCGACCTGCCGCGCAGTGTCCTCATCGATCAGACTTTTTGCGTAGGCCTCGTCGCCCTGCGCGGTCGCAAATACCTGATAATGGCCAAGTTGCGAGTAGATGCTGCCCAGACGAATGCCTTCGTATACCTGCGCCACGTAGCCGCCGAACAGGATCAAGCTCACCGCGCCAACGAAAATCGCACCGCAGGCAATCAAATTCTTGCGCCATTCGCGCAGGACATTGAGCATGATCAGCTTCACGAGGAACATCAAATGCATGGCAGACATCCGTTCGCGCGGCACGTCGAAGTCAATTGCGGCCAGCGCCGTGCCCGGAACGTGCTTCGACCTCGCCCAGCGCAGACTTGACGCGTGCCTGCACGTCCGGGGTGAGCGCAGCGAAACCCGGACTTGCGACCGCAAATCGCAGATCATCGCGGGCAACTTCGGTCTTGTTCATGAACTCGGGGACGTTTGCACACGTGAGTCCGCGGTTGATCCTCGCCGTGATGTTGTCGGGGTATTTGCTGATGGCCCGGTCGAGAAACCTGAAGCCCGACGAGGCCAGTGCGCCCGCTTCCTCGGTATTGTCGGCATGCATGCCGGCCTTTCGCGCGTACAGGGCGCCGAGCGACGACATGAGTTCCGCGTCGCTCAGCGTGGCCTTGTCGACACCCAACTTGTTTTCAAGCCCTATCAATGTTTCGATCTGGGAGACGTTTTTATCGAGTGTCGCCTCCTTCAAACCGGGATCCGACATGGCGGCGATCGCTTCGTCCAATACTTTCTTTGCCGCTTCGCGATAGGAACTCTCCGTGAGTTCCCCCTGAATCAAAGCCTGTTGGTCCGCAGTTGTCACACTGCTCGACGGCTTTTCGCAGCCGGCCAGACTCAACACGATCGCAATAAGCAAGCATCGATGGATCATTGCCTTCCTTCCGCCTTAAATTACCCTGCCGTCCCGCATGCTCACCGTGCGAGCACAACCTTCGGCAAAATCGCGGTCGTGCGTGGCAATGACGACCGTGACGCCTGTTTCCTGATTCGATCGTTGCAACAACTGATAAACAACTTTGGCGTTTTCAGCGTCAAGATTCGCCGTAGGCTCATCGGCGATGATGAGTTCCGGTTTTTTGGCGAAGGCACGGGCAATGGAAACCCGCTGCATCTGCCCACCGGACAGCTGTTTGGGTTTTCGGTTCGCAAACGAGAGCATGTCGACATCTGCAAGCGCCTGCATCGCCTTGGCTCGCGCCTGGCCGTCCTTGCGCATGTACAGGGGATACATCACGTTTTCCAAGGCAGACAAAGCCGGCAACAGGTTGAATTGTTGAAAGACGATGCCAATCTTGTCGAGACGGATTGCCGCACGCTGCGCGTCGGACGATGCGATGACGTCGGTACCATCGAAGTCAATTTGTCCCGACGTAGGCGTGTTGATAAGTCCCAGTATCCCAAGAAGGGTGGTTTTGCCGCTGCCGCTTTTGCCGGCAAGGCAGACGAGTTCACCGCGCCCGATTTGCAGACTGACGTCGCGCACGGCAAACGATTCGATCTGCCCTTTCGAATACTCCTTGCTCACGTCTTTGAGGGTTAGCACGCGACGGCCGTGAATGGCGTAAACAGATCGAGCCTAGCGTCCAATCGTACTCTCCATTTCCGGGGCCGCAAAGTACTCGAACCTCGCCGGCAATGTTTCAACGACGGCGCGGATCTTTTGAAGTGCGGCAGCGCCGAGCCTCCTCCCCGCGGGGCTGATCCAGCGAATCGCGAACGAATTGTCGCCGGCTGACCAGGAATACAGCTTGAAGTCCGCATCGACGCACAAATGCTCCCGACCGCGCGCGCTCAGCGCCGAGCTCTCACCGTCGATGTCGTAGAAGATGGCGACCCGGACGTCCAACAGGCTGCGCGGCAGGGGAATGACGGATGGCATTTTCACCCGCACGAGTACGAGAGTAGCAAAGCCCTCTTCCAAAACCATCCCCACCAGCCGATCGAGGAAACGGTAATACTCATAAAAAGAGATGACCAGGGGCATGTGTTCATCGAAGCGCAGCTGCATCGGAATGTGCAGTTCGTCTTCACTCAGCGGGGCGTTCATCAATAGCGCTGGAATGATCTCGTGCTTGCGTAGCGCCAGATCGAGGCGGCCCTGAAAACCTTCGGTCAACACCTCCAAGCCGCCTCCTCGATCCTCATCATCGAATGCCGGTCCACCATCGTGGGGAGAAAACAAAAATACCCTTCCGATGCGATCGAAGACGCCACGTAGCACTTATCTGCCGTATTGACTCCTCCGCGGTCTCGCACGATCGACACCCACGGATCCGCTCCGCACAAGTGGCCATACTCTTCATAAAGATCAGACAGATACGCGTATTCCCCAATATTTCGCTTGATGCCCTTGCGCATCTTTGCCTCGAAGTAGGGAATGGCGAGCGTGTGCGCGGGGAAGCGCGCCATGGCACTTTGGATTTCGCGGGCGTAGTCATACAGCATTGCCGCGGGATTGCATTTTCCAATCACGATGGCCTCGTTGGGGGGCTCCATCAACGGTCTGCTGTCGCCGATCGGCTGCGGTAATTGTAGGTGGACCAAGGTAACTCTATGACCGGTGCGTCCCCAGGAATCGTTGTTTACCCAAAACTGCATTCCCAACGGATTGGCATCCACGATCGCAAGCAGTATGTTGGGCACGTCCGGTTTGTTCGCAAGGTGGTGACGAACCAGAAATCCCCAACTTGCACATTGCATCGCATTCGAATAGCTGCTCCAAAGTCCCGTTGCTCGATGAATCCGCCGGCTCAAGTCGGCCGGATCGAACCATCCGCCGGAGCTCGCCATATCCAAGGTCGAACTACAGACGTAATATGAGAAATCCTTTTTTTGCCGACCTGAGACGGCCCGCAGCGCGAATGTCGAAAGCTTGGCGCTCAGTCGTTCGACGAACAACTCCGCCGCCACCCCGCTAAGAAATCCACTGTCGGAAATCTCGATGCTCTTGATTCCCAGACCTGCCATGTCAGCGCACTTTGAGCCTTCCGTAAATCTCGAACAGGCAGCGGTACGAGCTGCCTTCCATGCGCGTGAAGGCCATCAGATCACGCCGCACAGCAAGTATTCGGGCCGATCCGGTGGCGACCAGATCGAGCAGAATCTGGTTGGATGCGAACTTGAGTGCGAGGGCCATCGGCAGGCTCGGCTTGCGTTTGACCAGATCGCGGTAATGAGCCCAGGCGATCATGCCGAGGGCTTCGATGCTGTCCCGCTGTGCTGCGGTCATCGTCACCTGACCGCTCGAACCGAGCCACAGCATGTGAGCCATCAGCGCGCGCACGAATCGCGGCCGGATCTTGCACAGAAAAATAGACGTCGACGCCAATCCGCCCAGTGTGAGCATGCAAGACTTCGGCACCGAGACCTTCCCTCGCACGTTGCCCAATTGCAGCGTGCCCTCGAGAAACGGATCGCCCACCGGTGTCTTTGTAAGTTGAGCAAACTGTTCCGGCGGCACCAAAATAGACTGAGGAAAGAGTCTCTGCGACGAAGCCGACACAATCGAACCGTAATCGAGCCTGTGACCTTCGATGATCCAAACTTTGTTGACCTCGAGTTCGAGCATCTCTTCATGCTTGACGAAGACGGTCTTCCACTCCTGGATAGAGCTGCCGCCGCCGTCCGCCATCAAAAAGCCTCCGAATTGCGCGAGACCGCTCTCGTGCCAGGCGGTCACTTCTGCGAGCTGCGCGGGGCTCGCGATCATGCCGAACAGCAAGCTGCCAAAACCACGGACGAGTGTGTGAAAATGCCCCTTCACCAATCCTTCGTCAGCGATGGTACGCTGTATTTCTTCAATGCTTTCTTCGATCGGCGTGAAGGGCACCAGCGCATCCTCGGAAAGCAGCTTGCCCTGTTCGACCGGATGAAACTCATCCTCGTCGATGATCATCTGGGTATCGACGGTGGCGATGACGCCACCATCAACGAGTCTCTTCAAGTAATCGGGCACCCGCCCAATTTCCGATAGTCCGTGGATTATGCTTTCTTCCAATCGCATTGGGCTTACTGGTCCTGTCCGCTGGCAGCGAGCATGCGGGCACGCTAGATGATGTATTCCGCGAAGTGCTTCAGGGCAAGAAAGTTGCTGACCGTGTAGACCGCGTTGTAGGCACCGCACTGCCTGAACACGACCTTGTTCCCCCGCCTGATTTCGAGATCGCTGTCCTTGATCTCTCCGATGACATCGTCCCGGTTGCAGGAGGCGCCGACCAAAGTGTAATCCCTGCGGACACCGCCGGACGATGCGCCCACCACTGTCGGGCGATCATACTTTCGGATGACATGCTCGGTCTTGGCAAGAAGAAAGTTCTGCGCCATTCCGCCATCACAGACCACGAAATGTCTGTTTCCGATCGATTTGACGCTGGTAACCTCAGCCACGAAGTAACCAGCGGAACCATAAATCGCGCGCCCCGCTTCGTGAATCACCTCAACCTTTGCTTTGAGCGTTTCCAACGACTTGCGATATGCGACAAAATCGATGTTCTTGTTACGCCAGTCAGCAGGAATGCCGCCGCCAAGATCTACGACCTCGAGTGGATAACCGAGCACCTCGCCAAGCGCAGCGTGGAGACTCCCGACAATATCGACGCATCCCGCCGACCTGCCGACGAATCCGTTGGACCCGCAAAAAACATGCAGGCCGGCCACTTTAATCTGCGCGTTCAAAGCTTTGCGCGCCGCCTCGAGCAAAGTGCTTCTATCCATGCCGAAGTGATCTTTGAGCGGCGCATCGTCGCCCTTCATTGCAGCATCCAGGTTGATTCGTAACAACACCGGGCAGTTCAGCGCCAGCTTTTTCTTGACGTCGACGAGAACGTCAAGTTGTGCGATGTGGTCGATGATGAAGATTGCGTTATACCGGGACGCGACTTCCACCATCTTGCTGGTGTAGGCGGGCGTATTGATATACACCTTCTGCCGCGACCCGGCGCGCAGCCGCAGCTCGCCGAGAGAAGCCACCTCGCACCCGTCATCGAAGTAAGCTGCCACACGGGCGAGGAGCTCAGGGCAGTGATTCGCCTTGACGGACACGACAACGGGAGTACCGAGGGCTTCCTTCAGATCCTTGTAATTCTCGCCGACCTGTTCCACCGAATAGATGTAGGCGGGTGTCGAGATATCGGTTTGAGTCCCGCTCAGCCTTTCGATAAGGGTCTCGTGGATCTTGTCCGCCAAACTCATTCTTCACTCCTTCCCGAGAGGAGAATCGCAACTCGTCTAAAATACACACAGCGTCTACGCGCGTCCATCGCGACACTCATGTTTCACCGCATTTTGGAATTGCCAATGGCTGCGCCGATCAGCGCAGCCGCGCAGCGTGACATCGCGCGCCCCGGCGATCGCAACGAAGCCCTCCGATAGCGGCCAAGAGATTGCGTCGGAGGCACCCGGAGCGCACGAAATCAAACGCAGCCGGCGCATTACGCCGATTTGAGCGCCGTGCCCGTCGCGTTTGCCGCGCGCCTCATGCAGGCACCACCAGTTTATAAACTTCGATTTTCGTTCCGGCAGCGGGAGACCGCTCCAGTCGCGCTCGGAAGAAAAAGCAAAGTTGGCGAGCGATACCCAGTCGCGTTCACGACCGGGCACTTCGACATCGATGCCGACGGGCTCCGAGGAAATGGCGCAAGCGAGCCATTCGCCGCTATGGCTCACTGATACACGAAGTGCGTGCCCTTCGAGGTGCAGGCTGGGCTGCCCGTTTTCGTTGGATCTCCATCTCCAATCCGTCGGCGATCCGCCAAAACGTCCGCAGGCCAGGTGGCGAACCAGCCAATGACCACCCAGAAATTGTCGCCTCCGCAACTCATTTCGTATGCGGCCAAGACGCGTGGCCTCGCCCGTGTCGAGCACGCGTATCAACGATGCATGCTCGGGCAGCGATTGCAGGTGAACAAGTTCAGCCGTGCAAAATGCCGGACTTCGTTCGGCGTTCATCGCCTACGAGAACATGTGCCGTATGTGGATCGTGATCGCAATGTCCTTCTCGGCGACCGAAAACCCGGCTTCCTCGAACTTCGCTTTGCGTTTCACGTCTGGGTTATTACTAAAGCCCCACCCTTCCTTTGGCATCCCCAGAAAGTTCGTATCGAATTTCCCGTTGTCATTTTCGTCGTGGATGACACTTAGACCATAGGTTCCGGGCTTCACGTCCCGGAATATATAAGTCACCGATTTGGCGGTAGGCGTGACCTTCCCCACGGCGGTGGACGGCGCGAGGTTTTGCCAACTCGACGGGGAGTCATCGAGCTCGAGCAGCACGGTTCCGTTCGTCGAGGTCAGGCCATCGACGGTCACGTTGATGTCTGCGGCCTCGACTGTCCGGCTCAGGGCCATCGAGACACAAAACCCGAGGAGAAGCGTACAAGCGAAAGCTATGTATCGCTGATAGCAGAGATCAGTGCCAGACGCGTTACACAAATGAGAATTCGACACGGTAAATTCCTGCGAACTGACCATGTGATTGTGCGTTTACAGCCAGGTGCGCGCAATCCCAGCCGCCAGATGGACGTATCAACATTTCTCTCATCGTCTCTGCGGCGAAAGACCGACTGGAGGTGACGATGAAACCATTTGGGGCGGGTAGTGCTGTGTCTCACGCACACGATACGACGGCAACGTCGACTGCGCCCGATCAGGGCCGTGCAGTGATCCCAAGTCAGCGGAATGCGATGACGATCGCGGCCGTGAGCAGCAGCAGTGGCCGGAAGCGTTTGATCACGTCCATGGTGACGAGCGTGGAGGCGGAGTTCAGAAGAGCAGTGCGCAGGCGCCCGGCAAAACCAGCAGAAAAAGCACGGGGAGCTTCAACAGTCCGGCGAAGAGGGGTCCCAGCGGGCGTGATCGATGTTCTGCGCCGACAGCATGCGCTGCACGATGGTCTGGTGCACCAGTGTTCAAAGGGTACTTCCGCGCCCGTGCATGGCTTGCCAAAGGTTCATTGCATGCTCCTGGGATGGGGCGTAATAGCTTCCC